>JBFWUM010000018.1:40508-69476 GCA_050247255.1 Vicinamibacterales bacterium
TCGGTGTAGGCCACGCTGGCCGGATCCTGCCGCGCGTGAAACAGCATCCCCTCCTGCATGGGCGAGAGGGGGCAGATGTCTTTCAGGTCTTCCCGCTTAATCGTCATCAAACAACCCGTCGAGGTCCTGGAGCGTCAGCCCCTTGTGCGTGAGGTCGGCCGGCGTCAGCTCCGGCGCCCGGCGGCCCAGGCAGTGCGCGACGACGGCGCGCAGTTCTTCGTCGGCCGCGTCACGCAGTCGCCGCATGGCCGCGCGCTCAACTGCAGCGTCGAACGTGAAAGCCACCGTCAGCGCACCGGCGGCGATCATCGCGCCGATCTCCAGCGCGAACGGGCGCGGTCCCTGCGGGCTGGCCGCCGGGCCTGTCCGCTCATTGGATGGCGAGAACAGGCGGTCCGTGCCGCCATCGAGTTCGCCGAGATAGTTGAACGACGCGGCTGGCCGCGCCGACAGCGCGCGAACGCCCGCGCCGGACGTGAGGTAGCGGAGGACGCCATAGCCGGCGCCCGACGATGGCACACGGCGCAGGGTCTCTTTCACCTCGCGGATTCGATCGTGGACCGGCCGATCGCGCAGGTCGATGGCGACGGGGTACAGGGCCGTGAACCATCCGGCGGTCCGGCTCACGTCAACGGCATCGAGGCTGTCACGCCCGTGCCCTTCCAGGGCGATGAGCATGGTCTCGCGCCCGGTCGATCGGCCGAGGGCGCGGCTTGCCGCGGTCAGGAGCAGCTCGCCGACGTTGGTCTGATATGCGTCGCACGCGCGCTTCAAATCCGCGGTATCAGACGCGCTCCAGTCGAATCGCTCCTCGACGGCGTCGGCATACACCCCGCGGCGTCCCAACTGAGGCTCGAGCGTATCCGCGGCAGCTTCCACCTGGATCCACAGCGGCCGTTCGCGGTCGAACGCGCCGCCTGCAGCCGCCGCATGCTGGGCCCTGGCCCAGTCCTCGTACGAATCGGTCGCGGACAGCAGCGGTGTGCCAGCCAGCGCCGCGTCGAGATCCTCCAGCAGGATGCGCCACGTCACGCCGTCAACCGCGAGGTGATGCGCGGCAAGGAACAGGCGATCGGCATCACGCCAGCGGTACAGGACGGCGCGGAAGACCGGCCCGTCCGAGAGGTGCATGGCTCGCTGCTCGACAGCTGAATGCTGATACATGGCATCCGCCGCGCCGTCGTCCGCGCGGAGATCGACGAGGGAGAACGGCACCGGCGCGCCAGGCCTGGCCACCTGCTGATGCCATGAGCCGTCCACGGCGCGGTGGAAACGCAGCCGGAGCGAGGCGTGGGCGTCGACAAGCGTCTGCAGCGCCGCGCGAAGCGCGTCCGCGTCGAGCCGCCGCGAGCACCGCAGGAGCAGCGACTGGTTGTAGTGCGCGGGATCGGCCGGGTGCTCCTCGAAGAAGCGCCGCTGGATAGCGGTCAACGGGAACGGTGCGTGGGCCGGCTGAAGCCGGCCCCCGCCGGTGTCGCGATCGACGCGCTTCTCGTGCGGGCGCAGGCGCGGCGCCAGCTCGGCGACGGTCGGATACTGGAAGACGTCCTTGAGGTCGAGCGTCATCCCCTTCGCGCGCAGGCGCGCGAGCACCTGGATCGACTTGATCGAGTCGCCGCCGAGCGCGAGGAACCGGTCGTGCCGACCGATCCGGTCGACCCCCAGGACGTCGCTCCACACCGATGCCAGGAGCGACTCGCCTGCGGTCTGCGCCGGCTCAGTCTCGACGCGAGCCTCGCGCCGCCGGGCATCGCGCCGGGCGCGCAACGCCGCGGTGTCGAGCTTGCCGTGCGCCGTCAGCGGCAGCGCGTCGGCCACGAGAATCGTCGCCGGCACGGCATACTCGGGCAGCAGCAGCCCAAGCCGCTCGCGCACCGCCTGCTCGTCGAGGGGGCCGACCGTGCAGGCGAGCAACGAAGCCGTCTCGCTGCTGGTGTCGGCAACCACCACGGCTTGCTCAACACCATCGATCGAGAGCAGGGCGCGCTGCACTTCCCCAAGCTCGATGCGGTGGCCGCGGATCTTCACCTGATCGTCATTGCGCCCGGCAAAGTAGAGCGCGCCCGAGGCGTCGCGCCATGCGAGATCGCCGCTGCGATACAGCCGCCCGGGGCCCGTAAACCGATCGTCGACGAAACGCGCCCGCGTCAGCTCAGGCCGATCCAGGTAGCCGCGACAGACGCCGGTGCCGCCGACGAGCATTTCGCCGGGCGCCCCGACAGGCTGCGGGTTGAGGTGCCGGTCGCACACGTAGACGGTCGTCTCGGGCAGCGGGCGGCCGATGGGGCTCCGCCGATCGCCGCCATCGATATCCGCCTGCGTCAACCGTCGGTAGGTGACATGCACCGTCGTCTCGGTGATGCCGTACATGTTGACCAGGGCAACCGTCTCGGGCGAATACCGCGGGGCCCACGGCCGCAGCGCGCCTGGTTCCAGCCGGTCGCCGCCGAAGATGACCACCCGCAGATGCTCGCCCAGCGTGTGTACCGCTGCCTGCTTCTCGAGCGCCGCCAGGTTGTAGAACGCGAGCGGCGTCTGGTTGAGCACCGTGACCCGATGACGCGCCAGCAGATCACGGAACGCCGGCACATCACGGACAGCGTCGCGCGTGGGCACGACCAGGCGGCCTCCGTACAGCAACGCGCCGTAGATCTCCCACACCGAGAAATCGAAGCTCAGCGCGTGCGCCATCACCCACACGTCGTCCGGACCGAAGTCGAAATCGAACCGGTCGTTGACGAGCAGCCGGACGACATTGCGGTGGGTGACCAGGCACCCCTTGGGCGTGCCGGTGGATCCCGAGGTGTAGATGACATACGCCACCGCGTCCGGGTCGATAGCCCCGCGGACGTCGCGGTCGTCCACACGCGGCAGCGCCTCAACCTCGATCGATGGCCTGTCGCCGGGCGGCAGGCTCTCGCGATCACGAGACGAGGTCAACACGGCAACCGCTCGCGAGTCCTCGAGCAGGAAGCGAACGCGCTCCACGGGGTAACGCGGATCGATCGGCACGTACGCGCAGCCGGCCTCGAGGATGCCGAGGATGCTGACGATGGATTCCACCGACGGCTGCAGGTAGACGGCCACGCGGCTGCCCTCGGCCACGCCGAGGTCGTGCTGCAGGTGCGCGGCGACCGCGCGCGCCCTCGCGTGCAGCTCGCCGTAGGTCACCCAGGCATTCGACTGATGCGGGGCCAGAACCGCCGGGGCATCAGGCCGTTGCGTCACCTGAGATGCGAACAGGCGGGCGATCGTGGTCTCGGGATAGACCGCGGCCGTCTGGTTTGGCGCCTGCACGACCTCCGCCCACTGCGAGGCGGGCAGCACGTTCATGGCCGTCGGTACGACCTCGGGATCGTCCACGACGGTCTCGATCACGTGCTGCAACTGCGCCGCCAGCCGTTCCATCACATCGTCCGCATGGACGGCCCGGTCCCACGACAGCCTGAACGAGAGCGCGCCCGGACGTGGCAGGACGACGAGGTCGAAGCCGTAGTGAGTCCGGTCGTCGCTCGTGGCGTCGACGATGGTGAAGCCGGTGTCGGGTGCGCGGCCGGCGTCGGGATGGTTCTCGACCGCCACCACGTGACTGAAGAGTGGGGCGCTACGCCCCGAGGCTCGCTGCACCTCGACGAGCGGTGCCTGCTGATGCGTGGCCAGGTCTGCGGCGGCAGCGTGGAGGCGCTTCAGCAGCGCGACAAAGCTCTCCCCTTCGCGCAACGACACACGGAGTGGCACGGTGTTGATCAGCAGCCCCACCATCCGCTCGATGCCAGGAATCGCTGCGCCGCGTCCGGACATCACCCATCCGAACACCACATCGTCCGAGTAGGCATAGCGCGCCAGCAGGATGCCCCAGACGGCCTGGGTGAAGGCGGCGAGCGTCACCCCATTCGAGCGGCAGAGCGTATCGATGCCCGCGGCCACTCCGGGAGCCAGCGACACCATGCGGCGCCCAATGCCAGAAACGCCGCCTGTTGTCTTCGGCAGGTCAGCGTTCGTGACGTATCCGTCCAGGTAGTCGGACCAGAAACGCGCGTCGGCCTGTGCCGGCAGCGACTTGACGAACTCGGCGAACGACGGCGCCACGGCGAGATCGGCCCGTTGTCCCGACTGCCTGGCGGCGTAGATCCGCAGGAACTCCTCCTGGACCACGCCCACGGACCAGCCGTCGAGGACGATGTGGTGGTGGCTCCAGAGCAGCTCCCACTCCTGGTCCGCCAGCTTGAACAGGCGGACGCGCACCAGCGGATCGCGCGCGAGATCAAAACCCCGCCGGCGATCCGCCTCGCGCTCTGCCGCGAGACGGGCCTCGTGCTCGAGGCCGTCCAGCTGCGATAAATCGCACGTCTCCACAGGCACCGCACGCGTCCGCAGAATCACCTGCAGGGGCCGCTTGCCATCGCCCGGTGTGAACACGCTGCGGAAGATTTCGTGACGCGCGAAGAGCTCGTTCCACGCTTCGGCGACCAGCACCGGATCGACCCGTCCGCGCAGCCGCAGCGACCATTGCTCGACGTAGGCATCCGAGCCGGGCTCGGCCTGCGCATGGAAGTACATCCCGGCCTGCAGCGGCGTCTGCGGGAAGATGTTCTGAACCTGAGCGCGATCGATGGCCATCGGAAAACTCAAATCGTCCCGAGGAAGTCGTCGAGCTGCTGTTCGCTGAGCCCGGCGTAGTCGAAATCGGACGACGTCAACTCGGTGTATGTGCGTCCGCATGTGTGGCCGACAATCGCCTCGAGCTGCGCCAGGATGTGCGACAGGAACCGCGGGGCGCCATCGGCATCGGGACCGTCGGCGGCGTAGCTGAGGGTCACGTCCAGGCGCCCGTCCACCACGACCGCCGTGACTTCGAGCGGCCACGGCGCCGCGAGGTCCGGCAACGCGGTGACCGGCCCCTGTTCCGGCGCGGGAGCAAACCACGATTCACCGGCGGCGTCGAAGCGCCCGAGGTAGTTGAAGGCGAGCGGCGGCAGCGCACCGAGCCGATCGCCCGCGGCGCTCATCTGCCGCAACACCATGTAGCCGGCGCCCTTGTTCGGGATTGCGCGCAGCGTGTTCTTCACCAGCTTGATCGCCAGGCCAGGATCCGATTCCAGCGGCAGGTCGACCTCGAGCGGGTACATCGATGTAAACCAGCCGACGGTGCGCGACACGTCAATCGCCTCGCCAAGCGGCTCGCGGCCGTGCCCCTCAACGGTGATCGCGCAGGACCGCGAGCCGGTCCACGCGGTCCACGCGCGTGCCAGCGCGGTCAACAGCAGGTCGTTGATCTCGGTCGCGTAGGCCTGGTGGGCCCGGGTGAGGAGATCGGCCGTCATCTCCGCCGAGAGGCTGCCGGAGATGCGGCGACGGTCGGCCTGGCGGCCAGGCGACGCGGGCGCAGACGATCGCTCCCACCGCGGCAACTCCGGCAACAGCGCCGTCTCGACCGCGCGCTCCTGGTGTGCCACCCAGGCGGCATACGACGCGGTCGGCGCCGGCAGTTGCTGCACGGGGTGCGACAGCAGGCGATCGAGATCCTCGAGCAGGATGCGCCACGACACGCCGTCCACGATCAGGTGGTGAGCGGTGAGCAGCAGGCGCTGGCCGTCGGGCACGTCGTAAAGGACCGCCGACCAGAGGGGCGCCTGTTCGAGCCTGAAGCGCAGCTGCTCCGCCGCGGCATGGCGCGCGAGATCATCCGCAGGCGCAGCGGACGTCCGTAGGTCGATGCGCTCAACGCGCGGCCTGCACGCGGAGGGTTCGAGCACCTCCTGCACCCAGCCGCTGCCCTCGCGCACGAACCGGCAGCGCAGCATGCCGTGGTGCGCCATCAGGGCCGCGCACGCCGCCTCGAGCCGGGAGGCATCGAGCGGGCGCTGCACCTTGAGCAAAATCGCCTGATTGAACGCGGTCGCCGGGCCGTAAGTGTCGAAGAAGAAGCGCTGGATCGCCCCGAGCGGCGCGCGCCCCGACCGCGGCTCGTCGGCCACGGGCGCGGATTGGCGGCGCTGGAGATGCGGCGCCAGCTGCTCGATGGTCGGATGCTTGAACAGATCGCGGATCTCCAGCGTCCAGCCGGCATCGCGCAGGCGCGAGGCAAGCTGCAGCGCCTTGATGGAATCGCCCCCGCTCGTGAAGTAGTTGTCGCGCACACCGTCGGGTGCGCGATTGAGCGTGTGCGTCCACGCGGAAACCAGCGCGGCCTCTGCCTCGGTCGCCGCCTCCCGATACTCGGCCCCCGATGGCAGCAGCGTCGCCGTCTCCGGGTCCGGCAGTTCCTGCCGGGACACCTTGCCCGACGCGTTGACAGGCAGCGTCTCGAGAGGCACGAAGTAGGCCGGGATCATGTAAGCCGGCATCCGCGCCGCCGCGAACGCCCGCAGCTCGATCGCCTCCAGCCGGCCGCGCGCGACGATGTAGGCGACGAGCTCGCGGTGGCCCTTGCGCGTCTGTCGCGCCTGCACCGAGACGGCGGCAATCGCCGGGTGCGCGCGCAGGTGATGCTCCACCTCGCCGAGCTCGATGCGGTGGCCCAGCACCTTCACCTGGTCGTCGTTGCGGCCAAGGAACTCGATGTCGCCATCGCGGCGGAGCCGGCACAGGTCGCCCGTGCGATACACCCGCGCGTCGCCAGTTCCCGGCAGGCGCACGAAGCGTTCCCCGGTCAGGGCGGGATCGTTCACATACCCCCGGCCGACGCACTCGCCGCCAATCACGAGCTCGCCGGGGATGCCCGCCGGCACGAGCCGTCCTTCTGCATCCACGATCGCAGCGACGCAACCGGGCATCGGCCGGCCGATCGGCACGACGGCAGTCATCATCGGTGCATCGGTGGCCGTCAGCCGTCGTGCGACGACGTCGACGCAACACTCGGTCGGGCCGTAGACGTTGGTCACGACGATGTCCCGGCCGCCTGGCGTCGCATGCAGTGCGGCAACAAGGTCCGACGGCAGCGGCTCGCCGCCGATGAGCATGTGGCGAAGCGTTGTCGGCCTCAGGCCGAAGCCGGTGTCCACCAGCAGGCGCAGCAGGGTCGGCGTCCCGTCGCTGGCGTCGACGCGCATCGCATCCAGCCAGCTGCCCAGCCTGGCGCCGTCTCGTCGCGCCTCGTCCGGAACGATGCAGAGCGTGTGGCCGTGCAGCAGCGTGCCGAAGATCTGCTGCACCGAGGCGTCGAAGACCGGCGACGCGATGAGCGCGACGCGGAGGCGCCGTCCCGGCGTGTCGTAGGCGAGGTCGCCGAGGCCGTCAACCAGGTTGACGACCGATCGGTGCTCGATCATCACGCCCTTCGGCCGCCCGGTCGATCCAGAGGTGAAGATGATGTACGCGAGGTCGGCAGGCGCGGTTGGCGTGCGAGCGACGCTGGCACGTGAACGTTCGACGTCGGCCCGGATGACCACCGCGCCGCACGCCGAGGCCAGGCGCGCTGCCAGCGGCTCGCACGAGGCGTCGGTCACGATCGCCCGCGCGCCGGCGTGCGACAACATGAACCGCAGGCGCTCTTCGGGATGGTCGGGCGAGAGCGGCACGTACGGTGCGCCCGACTTGAGGACGCCGAGCACCGAGGTGATCAGCTCGACGCTCCTGCCCGTGAGCACGGCCACCGGCGCCGCCGGGGGCAGCGCCAGCGCGCCAAGTGCGTCGGCGATCGCCTCTGCCCGCTCGCGAAGACCGGCGAACGTCAGCGATGTCGTGTCGTCGCAGACGGCTTCCGCATCCGGCTGCCGTTCGGCCACTGCGTCGAACCACGAGACGAGGTTGTTGCGTGTGGGGGCTGGCTTTGGGCCCTCAATCACCCCCGGCGTCCGCAGCAGGCCCGTCAGCACGGCATCGGGCGAGCCTGCAAGCTGCTTCAGCAGCCCGACGTAGTCACTCCACAGATCCTCGATCGTTTCCTGGCGGAACAGGTCGGTGTTGAACTCGACCTCCGCACCGATTCCCTCGTCGCCGCGGCTGTCGAGGATGAACGAGAGGTCGTTCTTGGCCGCCACGCGATCCATGCGCATCGGCTCGACACGCAGCCCGCTGACCGCGCCGGCGGTGATCGGCACGTTCTGCAGGCTCAGTTGCGCCTGGAACAGCGGCATGCGGGACGGATCGCGGTCGGTCGCCACCGCATCGATCACCGCTTCGATCGGCACGTCCTGGCGCGCGTAGGCGTCGAGGGCCGTCTGGCGAACCTGGCGAAGCAGATCGGTGAAGGTGGCGCCACGCTCGATGCGCAGGCGCAGCACGAGCGTATTGACGAAGCAGCCGATCAGCGCCTCCAGCTCCGGCCGGCTGCGGCCGGCCACGGGGCTGCCGATCAGAAGATCACGCTGCCCCGAGTGCCGGAACAGCAGCACGCCGTACGCGGCCAGCAGCGTCATGAAGAGGCTGCACCCCTGCGCCCGGCCGCACGCGGTGATCGCCGCCGCTACGTCGGGAGGCACAAGCCGATGTAACACCCGCCCGTTGAACGTCATCATCGCCGGGCGCTCGGCATCGAGCGGCAGCGCGAGGGTTTGCGGCGCGCCATCCAGGTGCGCGGTCCACCACGCGAGGGCGTCCCGCCCTGCCTCGCTGTGCTGCGCGTGCCGCTGCCCGGCCGCAAACTCGGCGTAGGTCGTCGTCAACGGCGGCAGCGACGCCCGCGCCCCGCGCAGCGCGGCCGCGTAATGCTGGTTCAGCTCCCGCTGCATGACGCCCAGCGACCAGCCGTCCGCGATGATGTGGTGCATGAACGGCAGCAGCAGATGGTCCTCATCGTCGAGCGCGATGAGCGTGACCCGAAGCGCATGTGCGCGTTCGAGGTCGAAGGGCCGGGCGGTCTCGTCGAGCACGATCTGCCCGGCGCGCGCCAGGCGATCCGCGGGGGGGACGTCCGCCAGCGACACGACGTCGATCGGGACGTCGCCGGGCGGGTCGACGATCTGCACGCCCACGCCGTCGACTTCGGCGAACCGCATGCGCAACGTCTCGTGCCGCCCGGCCAGCGCGGCAAACGCTGCGCGCAGCGCCGGCTGCGACAACGGCCCCGTCAGCCGGAACACCGGCGTGATGCTGTAGGTGCTGCTCGGGCCCTCGAGCCGGTAGAGGAACCAGATCCGCTCCTGCGCCATCGACATGCGTCCCTGGCGCGGCCGGCTGACCGCGGTCAGGTGGGCGATCAGTTCACCCGCGCGCGCCTTCGCCTCGGTACGCAGTTCGGGTGTGAACGCCCCCTTCGGCGCCCGGAAGCGCAGCTCCCCCTGCTCGACCCGCAGGTCGACGCCGCGCGCGCGCAGGCGGTCGATCAGGTCGGCGAGCGGTGTCACAGGGCGCCCTCTTCGATTTCTTCGGCACCAGCGGCGACGATGCGCGCCGAGAGTTCGGCGATAGTCGGCGCGTCGAACACCGCCTGGATCGGCAGCTGGACGCCGAACTGCCCGCGGATGCGTGCCACCAGCTGGATCCCGACCAGCGAGTCGCCGCCTACCTCCTGGAACGGCGTGTGCCGGTCGAACGGCGCGGCGCCGAGCAGCTGCCGCCAGATCGCGGCGAGGCGAGCTTCGACGTCTTCGCTCTCGGACGCGGCGGGTGCGGCCAACACCTGAACAGCGGGAGTCACGGCAGGCGCGGTCACGGCATCCGGGCGCCACTCGTGCGTCATCACCGCGACCCGCGGTCCAATGCGGTGGGCAATGGCGCGCCGCAGGGCATCGATGCCCTCAGCTGCCGTCATGCCGCCCAGCAGGACTTCGCCGGTGCGCGCCTCGTGCCATGACTCGAAGTCGCGCGCCAAACCCGCGCTTTGCCAGCGTCCCCAGTTGATCGACACCGTCGGCTCGCTCCGCCGGCGCGACCGCTCGCTGGCGAAGGCGTCGAGAAAGGCGTTTGCACCGCAGTAGCCCACCTGCCCGCCGCCGCCGATCACCCCGGTGATCGACGAATAGAGCGCCATGAAGTCGAGCGGGCGGTTGGCAAACACGCGATCGAGCACCAGCGTGCCGTCGACCTTCGGCCGGAACTCCATGGTTTCCACCGGCTCGCTCCGGGACGCGATCAGCGACTTGTGCTCAACTGCCGCCGCGTGAATGACGCCGTGGATCCGGCCAAACTGCGCTTCGGCATCGCGCACGAGGCTTTCCATCGCCGCTGCGTCGGCCACGTCGACCTGCCGGACCATCAGGCCACCGGCACGCCGCCGGATTCGAGCGAGCGACGCGAGTGCGTGACGGTCGCGCGAGGATTCCGGCACTGAAGTGCCGGGCTCCGTCGAAGTGCCGGGAGCTGGTGCGCCGCGCTGCGCGACGATCAGCGAGCACAGCGTTCGCGCGCGCGCCGCGGCCGACTGCGGGAACGCCGTCACGGCCGAGAAGCCGCTGTTGGCGAGCGCCGTTTCCCAACCCGCCGTGCTCAGCAACGGTGAGTTGTGGTTGCGCAGCTCGCCGTCGGCGAACATCCACCACCCTTCGGCCAGCCCCCAGACCATGTCGTTCCAGCGGTAGGTGCGCGAACTCTCGACGAGGCACATCAGCCCGCCCTCGGCGAGCAGCGCCGTGAGGTGGCTGACCGTGTCGCCGATCGACGGCGTCGCGTGCACGACGTCGAGGCCGATCACCGCGTCGAAGCTGCCGGGTTCGAGTCCCTGTTCCGCCGGGTCCCTGCTGATGTCGAACGTGCGGAACGACATGAAGCGGTAGCCGCGCTCACGCGCCCGCGCTTCCGCGGTGGTCACGAACGTGCGTCCGATGTCGGTGAACACGTACTCGACGTCGGCGCCTGAGGCTGCGAGCCGCTCGGCAATCAACCCGGTCATGATCGCGTTGCCGCCGCCGACTTCGAGAATACGGAACGGCCGTCCCTGCGCCTGCCGCGCCAGCATCGCCAGGAACTCGGCGAGCAGGGTGCGGTACACGCGGCTGTTCGAGTACTCCTCGGTCTTCTCCGCCGCTTCCACCATCAGCCCGCGGCCGCCGTCGGGGAAGAGCACGCTGATGGCGGGAATCTCGCCGCTCAACGCGGCCGGATATCCAGCCGCGCACGTCGCGAGCAGCCCGAACTCGGGCGCGAGCCCGGGGTAGCGGCGGCTCGCGTCCGCGAGCAGCGACGACGCCGGCGCGCGTCCAGTGAGCGGGCGCAACGTCGTCACGACCTTGTCGCGCACGCGAACCCAGCCCTGTTCCTCGAGGCTGACCAGCAGGTGATCGACGAGGCGCCGGAACTTCGCGATGACGCGGCAGGCCGAGTAGATCTGCTCGAGCGTCCGTTCCTCCCCGACCTCGCCCAGTGCACGGGCACCGACGAAGTAGTCGAGGGCGTACGCCGCAGCCAGCGCGTTGGCGGCGTCGAGCAGCCCGGGCCGATCCTCGAGCCTGGCAATCGCCAGCTCATTGTCGATGCGCGACTCCAGCGCGGCGATCTCCGTGGCGAGCGTCGCCAGCGGCACGCCAACCGTGCTGCGGTTGCCGCCACCCGGCCGGTCCCACTCCTCCGGCGGCGGCAGGGTCCGCCGCCCGGTCAGCACAAGATTCGCCTGTGCCTCTTCCGCCAGGAACTCTGCGAGCAGCAGCCCGAGACCGCCAACGCCGCCGGTGATGAGGTACGTCCCCCGCTCCCGGAACGGCTCGAGGCGATCCTCAACTGGCGGGAGCTGCAGCGGTTCGAACCGCGGCAGCCAGCGCGAGCCACCTCGCCAGGCGGTCACGCGCGCGTCAGGCGGCCGGGCGATCTCGCGGAGGAGATCCTCCGCCAGCGACGTCTCGCCATCGCCGACATCGATGCAGCGGCAGCTGGTTCCCGGATACTCCTCGGGAATGACGGCAACAGGCGCCATCAGCACGGCGCTGCGCGGACGCAGCCGCTCGGTCCCGACCACATCGGCCAGACCGGATGTGATCACGACGATCTCGTCGACCGTGTGGCCGCGGCTCGCACACGCGCGCACCAATTGCAGCAGCGCGTTGAAGCCCAGCACCTGGATGCCGTCATCGTCGGTGTCGATCGTCCACGTGTGGAGCACCCGCTCCGGCAGGCTGCCGTTCTGGGCGAGTTCCGCGATCAAGGTAT
This sequence comes from Vicinamibacterales bacterium, assembly GCA_050247255.1. Classification (GTDB taxonomy): domain Bacteria; phylum Acidobacteriota; class Vicinamibacteria; order Vicinamibacterales; family UBA2999; genus JBFWUM01. Next base: position 52,530 of record JBFWUM010000018.1, read on the forward strand.
CGAAGTCGTGCACCGACTCGACCACCGTGACATCGGCGCCTGCGGTGGCCAGCCCGGTAATCAAGGCGCGATCGAGATCGTGAGGCCGCGCCAACGCCAGCCATCGCCCGGAGAGCGACCCGGGCTGCGCGCCCAATAGTGGGCGCGATCGGGTCCATGTCGGCACGTAAAACCAATCGGCCAGATCCCGCCGTGCGTCCTGCTTGACGGTGGGAGCGAGGGTGGAGCCTTCGCGTCGTCCTGAGCCGGGCTCGATCCAATGCCGGGTCCGCTCGAACGGGTAGGTCGGCAGCGGCACCCGCCTTGGCTGAGCGCCGGCGAAGAGCGACACCCAATCAATCGCGGCGCCGGCTGTCCACTGCCGGCCGAGGCGCTCGAGAGCGCTGGCGCTCACGGCTCCCTCGATGCGCAGAGGACTTCCCTGCACGCCGTCCGGACGCTCGGCGAACGTCACGCGGCCGGCCGCAATCGCGTCCGCAAGCTCGCGTGGCGATGACGCAACGACGAACGCGACGTAGCGGAATGCCTTGCGGCCGATCGCCAACGTCCATGCGATGTCTGCAGCCGCGTGCTGCGTCTCGCGGGCGAAAGCCGCCAGCCGTGTCAGTGATCGTTCGAGCGCCGGGCGCGTGCGCGCCGATACGACGAAGAGCCGTGGCGCATCGCCCCGGTCGTGGGTCTGCCCGGATCGCGGCGCCTCTTCGAGCACAACGTGCGCGTTGGTCCCGCCGATGCCGAACGAGCTGACGCCGGCACGGCGTGGCTCGCTGGCGCGTGGCCACGCGGTCGGCGTCGCACACACGCGGAACGGCGTCGATGCGAAGTCGATGCGCGGGTTTGGCGACCGGTAGTGCAGCGTCGGCGGAATGACCTCGTTCGACAGCGCGAGCGTCGCCTTGATCAGCCCGGCCACGCCCGCGGCGGTGTCGAGATGACCGATGTTGGTCTTCACCGCGCCCAGCCAGCAGTACTGCCGCCGGTCTGTCGCAAACGCCTGCGTCAGCGCCGTGACCTCGATCGGGTCACCGAGCTCGGTCGCGGTGCCGTGGGCTTCGACATAGCCGATGCTGCCGGCCGGCACGCCGGCCGCCGCCAGTGCGGTCCCGATCGCCGCCGCCTGCCCATCGACAGCCGGTGCCGTGTATCCCGCCTTCACGGCGCCGTCGTTGTTGATGGCGCTGCCACGAACGACCGCGTGCACCGTGTCGCCCGCGGCCAGGGCATCCCGCAGGCGCTTCAGGACGACGATGCCGGCGCCGCTGCCCGGCACAGTGCCTTCGGCCCCGGCATCGAAGGCGCGGCAGTGGCCGTCAGCCGAGAGAATGCCGCCGCGCTGATAGAGGTAGCCGGCGTCCTGCGGCACCTGGAGCGACACACCGCCGGCCAGCGCCACGTCGCACTGGGCCGATCGCAGCAGGTCGCAGGCCATGTGCACGGCAACAAGCGACGAGGAGCAGGCGGTGTTGACGTTGAGGCTCGGCCCGCGCAGGTTCAACTTGTAGGACACCCGCGTCGGCAGGAAGTCCTTGTCGTTGGCGATGAACAGCGAGTACGTGTTCTCCGGCGTCGCCACGTCGGGGCGCGACAGGATGTTGTTCAGCAGGTAGCTGTTCAACCCGGCCGACGCGACCACGGCGCATCGCGCGCCGATGTCGTCTGGCGTGTATCCCGCGTGCTCGACCGCCTCCCACGCGCACTCCAGGAACACGCGATGCTGCGGGTCCAGCATCTCGGCCTCGCGCGGCGAGATGCCGAAGAACTCGGCGTCGAACGCCTCGATGTTCGAGACCTGGCCATGCGCGCCGACGATCCCGCCATCCGCGTCACCGGTCTGGAACGAGCGGATCGATTCGACGCCGTCTCGCAGGTTCCGCCAGAACGCGGTGACGTCCGCAGCGCCAGGAAAGCGGCACGCCATGCCAACGATGGCGATCGGCTCATCGTGAGACGGGTGGGCCGTTGCAACCGGCTGTGCCTGCCGCGAGGGTTGGCTGCCTGCCAGCAGCGCCGCCTGGCTGCGAATCGTCGGATGGCGGAACAGGTCCAGCATCTCGAACGAGGCGCCGCACTCCTCCACCAGCCGCTGGTGCAGGCGGACCACAAGCAACGAGTGGCCACCCAGGTCGAAGAAGTTCGCGTCGACAGGCGGCGCGTCCACGCGGAGCACATCCGCCCAGAGCCGGCGCACGGTCTGTTCGAGGGGCGATTGGTCGTCCGCAGCAGCTGCCGCGGTGGGAGCCGTCTTTCGCTCCCCGTCTGGGAGGCGTTGCCGATCGATCTTTCCGTTCGGCGTCAGCGGCATCTCGTCGAGCCGGACAAATGCCGAAGGCAGCATGTATTCCGGCAGCGACGCCCGGAGGTGCTCTCTCAGGACCGCGCCCTCAGGGGCCGCGTCGCGATCGTTGGCGACGTAGAACGCGACGAGCCGCCGATCGTCAGCCATGCCGCGAACCACGACCGCGCAGTGCGCTACTGCCGGATGCCGCCCGAGCACCGATTCGATCTCGCCCGGCTCGATGCGGAACCCGCGCAGCTTGATCTGCGCATCGCCCCGGCCGAGGAACTCGAGCGTGCCATCGGGCTGATAGCGGGCACGATCGCCGGTGCGGTACATCCGGCTGCCGGGCGTCCCGAACGGGTCCGCGACGAAACGCTCGGCGGTCAGCCCCGGCTGGTTCCAGTACCCGAGCGCAACACCCGCGCCGGCAACGCACAGCTCGCCAACTGCGCCAATCGGGACAAGCGCGCCCCGATCGTCGAGTAGATAGATCCGCGTGTTCGCAATGGGTCGACCAATCGGCTCGACACCTTCGAGCCTGCCCGCCGGCGCGCTCACGCGATGCACGGCGCTCCAGACGGCGGTTTCGGTGGGGCCGTACATGTTCCACAGCTCGCCGCAGCGGGTGAGCAGTTGCACGCTCAAGTCGCGTGGCAGCGCCTCCCCGCCGCAGAGCACCTTGAGACGCGCGTCGCCCTGCCATCCCGCGGCGATCAGCAACCGCCACGTCGCGGGGGTCGCCTGCATCACCGTCACCTGCTCGTGCCGCAACAGCTGCATCAGCCGCTGCGGATCGGTTGTCTCATCGCGGCGGGCGATGACGACGCAACCGCCGGTGACGAGCGGGAGCAGCAGCTCCAGCACGGCGATGTCGAACGACAGCGTCGTCACCGCGAGCAGCGTGTCGGCGGCCGCGAACCCGGGTTCGCGCGCCATGCTCGCAAGGAAGTTCGCGATGGCGCGGTGCGGGAGCACGACGCCCTTCGGGCGGCCAGTGGATCCCGATGTGTAGATGACGTACATCGGGTCTTCGGGGCCGACCTCCACGGTGAGAGCCGGACGTTCGCGACCGAGGCCGGCAAGGAACTCGTCGGTGACGGTGAATGCCAGGCCGGCGTCTTCGGCCATGAACGCCAGGCGCTCCGCTGGGAACGCCGGGTCGAGCGGCACGTACGCCGCGCCCGTCTTCAGGACGCCGAGCAGCGCCGCCATCAGCGACAAGCTGCGCTCTGCCGAGATGCCAACGAGGGCGCCCTTGCCAATGCCGCGCGCCTGCAGGGCGGCAGCAACGGCGTTGGCGCGTTCATCCAGCTCGCGATACGACCACGATTCGGCGCCGCAACGAACAGCGACCGCATCCGGCGTATGCCGCGCCTGCTCTTCCACGAGGTTATGCACGGCGCCCTGCGGGACACCGGCCGTCGTGCGGTTCCACGTGTCGACGAGCAGCTGGCGCTCCGCCGGTGGCAGCAGATCGAGTTCGGCGACCGGTCGATCGGGCGCGGCCGCCATCGCCTGCAACACGTGCACGAGGCGGCGGGCCAGCCGATCGGCCGTGGGGGGCGCGAACAAGTCGGCCGCGTACATCAGGAACCCGGTCAGCCCCTCCGCCGTTTCCCGAAGCTGCCAGTCGAGCTCGAACAGGGCGTGGCGCTGCGGCAACGCGATCCGTTCACCGGCCACGCCATTCGGGCGCTCCTCTCCCTCGCGGTTGAGGAACGACACCATCACCTGGAAGATCGGCGAGTAACTGAGATCGCGGCGCACGTGGAGCGCCTCGACCAGCTTCTCGAACGGCGTGTCCTGGTGTGCGAAGGCGGCGAGCACCGTGCGCGCCGTATCGGCCAGCAGCTGCCGGGTCGTTGCCCCCGCCGCCACGCGGCAACGCAGGACAACGGTATTGGCAAACAGGCCGATCAAGGGTTCGAGGTCCGGGTGCGGCCGGCTTGTCACCGGGACGCCAACTGGAATGTCGTCGCTGCCCGACTGTTCCGCCAGGACCAGTGCGACGGCGGCGCATGTGACCATGAACAGGCTGCTGCCCGTGTCGCGCGCCAGCTGGTGGAGCGCCGCGACAACGGGAGCCGGCACGTGGACCTGGACGGAGCCGCCCCGATACGACTGCGTGGCGGGACGCGGGAAGTCGATCGGCAGCGGCAGCAGCGCGGCCAGCCCCTCGAGCTCGCGCCGCCAGAAGTCGAGCCCGGCATCGGCGTTCACCGGCAACGCGGCCTGCTGCCACGCCGAGAAGTCGCCGTACTGCACCCGCAACGGCGGGAGGGCCGTGCCGGCGTAGGCCGACTCGAAGTCGCGCGCGAGCGTATCGAGCGATCGGGCGTCGGCGACGATGTGATGCAGGTTCAGCACCAGCACGTGCCGATCGGCGGCAAAGCGCAGCAGGCGCGCGCGCATCAGCGGCGCGGTCGCCAGGTCGAATACGACGTCGCCTTCTTCGCGGAACGCCGCGGCGACGACCGTGTCCTCGCCGGCCTTGCTGTCCGCCGAACGGTCCTCCACGACCAGCGGCACCACGGCATCGGCGACCGGGAACTGGCGAATCTCCCCGTCCACCATCGCGAACCGTGTGCGCAGGACCTCGTGCCTGGCGACGACCGCCGCCAGCGCGCGCTGCGCGCCCTCGATATCGACCGCACCGCTGATTCGCGTCGCGGCCACGAGGTTGTAGCGGGGGCTTCCGCCTTCCAGGCGATCGAGCAGCCACAAGCGCGCCTGCGCGTGTGACACGGGAAGGCCGGCCGCGGTTCGCGGCTGCGCCGGAATGCCAGCCGTCATGCGTACGTGGGCCAGCAGCGCGTCACGATGAGCCGCCAGTTCTTCGCGCAGTTCCGGGGTCAGCGTTCCCTTCGGCGCATCGACGAGCAGGCGGCCATCCCGCTCCGCGAGTCGGATACTCAGCGCGTGCAGGCGCACCAGCAGGTCGGCAATCACAGCAGCAACGCCTCACGGTCGCCAGCCGGCACGCGTCCCTCGATCAACGCGACCTGTGCCGCAAACGTCGAATGCCGGAACACATCGTCAAGGCTGACGGTGCAGCCCCATTTCTGGCGGATGTGAAAGATGACGCTCGTGGCCAGCAGCGAGTGGCCGCCGAGCGCGAAGAAATCGTCGCCTGGCGCAATAGAGCCGACGCCGAGGAGCGATCGCCACACGTCGGCGAGCCCGCTCGAGACGTCCTCCGCAGCGCCGAGCGCCGGTGCCGGCTCGTCGGCCGCCGGCTCTTCCGCGAACTGCTGACGCCTGGTGACGATGACCTGCGTGGCGTCCTGCGCGACGATGCGCAGGAAGAGGTCGCAGGCACGTGCCGGATCGATACCGAATGATGCCAGCTCCGCTTCGCGTTTCCGGCGCAGCGATTCGGGCAGGTCGGCCGAGACCGCCATGCCGATGTCTCGCCACGCATCCCAGTTGATCGTGATCGCCCGCACGCCCGTCCGGCGAAGGGCCGCGGCCTTCACGTCCAGGTAGGCGTTGGCTGCGGCATAAGCGGCCTGCCCGGGTCCGGGCATGTAGGCGGCGAGCGACGAGAAGAACACGAGGAAGTCGAGCGAGCCTTCCGCCTGAAGGCGGAAGCCACGTTCGCAGCAGAGGGTACCGAGCACGTCGGCGCCCGAGGTCTTCGGCCTCAGCACCGCGTCGATGTCGGCGTCGGACGCGCGCCCGAATGCCGCGCCGCTGCCGCTGCCGGCAGCGTGAACGATGCCGTGGATGCGCCCATAGCGGGCATCCAGGTCGGCGAACACCGCCGCCATCGACTTCGCGTCCGTGGCGTCCGCCTGGTAGACATGAACCGTGGCGCCCCGCTTCTCGAGTTCGGCGATCGCGGCCGCCGTGCGCGGCTCGTTGCCGCGGCGACTGACCAGGGCAAGCCGCACACGCGTGCGCGAGGCCAGGGCATTCGCGATCGCCAGGCCGAGGGCCCCGGTGCCGCCGGTAATCAGGTAGACACCGTCGGTCCTTACGGCGTCACGTGGCACGGTGGCTTCCTCGAGCATCGGCGCCGGCACAATCGACGGTGTCCAGCGCCGCCCGTGCCGCAGGGCGACGATGCGGTCGCGTGGGGCCGATCGCAGCTCGCCGGCAATCGCCGCGGCGGCCATCTCGTCGTCGCCGTCCACGTCGATGACGCGCGCGGTGACACCAGGGAACTCCGCCGGGAACACCAGGACGGGACCGATCGGCATCGCCTGCGCCGGATCGAGCGGCTCGTCACCGGTGACGTCGCATCCACCGCGCGTGATCGCGCAGACCTCGGCGACGCCAAGCTGGCTGACGAGCCCGCGGGCGATGGCGGTCACACCGCGAAAGCCGGCGGTGGTCACCACGGCGTCGGCGTCGCTTGACGCCGGCAATTCTGCCGACTCGGTGACCCGATCGCCGGCCGTCCGCAGCTGCGCGGCCACGGCACGCGCGAGGGCGTCGCCGCCGGTGACCAGCCAGTGGCGGGGCCGCGCTTGTGGCGGCGGGGCAACAGGTGTCCGCGACCACGCCAGGGTCATCAGCCGTGGCTGCTCGGGGTTCCCGGCGGCAAGCGGCGGCGCCGCCTGCGCGGGGCGTGCGTCGACGGGATCGATCCAGTGGCGCCTGCGCTCGAACGGGTAGGTCGGCAGCGTGATGCGCGCTGGCTCATCGCCGGCGAAGACACCGGCCCAGTCAATCTCTACGCCTGCGAGCCACGCCTGGCCGAGCGCCGTCACGAGCGCGCGGTGTTCGTTGGTGCGCGGAAGGCCAGGAAGGATCGCTTCCTTTGGGGATGCGCACTGACGCACGAGGCCGCCGAGCGTCGTGCCCGGGCCAAGCTCCACGAACACCGTCGTCCCATCGTCGAGGGCGGCTCGCGCAGCCGGGCCGAAGAGGACCGGCTTGCGGATCTGTTGCGCCCACAACTCGGCGTCGGTGCGATCGGCTCGCCGGCCGAGTACCGCGGAGTAGAAGGCCACGTCCGGGTCGCGGAACGTGAGCGTGGCGAGCGCTGAGCGAAATTCATCGAGCACAGGGTCGACGGCCGGCGAGTGGAAGGCGTGCGCGGTCTGCAGGCGGCGGATGAACAGCTCGCGTCCGGACACGCGTTGCTCAAACGCCTTCAACGCCGCTTCGTCCCCGGCCACCGTGCACAGGGCCGGCGCATTCACGGCGGCGATGTGCAGACCGGCAGGCAGGAGCGGGAACAGCTCCGCCTCGCTCAGCCCGACAGCGGCCATGACGCCAGCCGGCAGTCGAGCCATCAGCGTGGCACGCGCGGCAATCGCTCGCGCCGCCTCGTCCAGCGTCAGCATCCCGGCGGAGACCGCGGCGGCGTACTCGCCGGAACTATGTCCGAGCACGGCGGAGGGAACCATGCCCCAGCTTCGCCACAGCGCGTCGAGCGCAACGCCGAGGGCAAAGAGCGACGTCTGCGCGTAGACGGTCTGGCGGAGCCGTTCATCCGCCTTCGTCGACGCCTCCGCAAACATCGCCTCGCGGACATCGGACACGCCGGCCGCGGCGAGCGCAGCGGCACAGCGGTCGAAGGCGTCACGGAAAACGGGCTCGTGTGCGTAGAGCTCACGTCCGACCCCCGCTTGCTGCGCCCCCTGACCCGGGAAGAGGAAGGCGATGCGCGGTGCGGCGGCGGGTCGCAACCCGGCGCGCCGCTGGTCACGACGCAGCGCCGCGACCAGGTCCGATGGGGTATCCGCCACCACCACTTCAGCGTGAGGCAGCGGCTGCCGGCCCGTCGCCAGCGTCCAGGCGACATCAGCCAGGCGAACGTCAGCGTGCGCCTCGACGTGATCGGCCAGGCGAGCCCGCATGGCGGCCAGCGCCGCATCCGACTTCGCCGACAGCACCACCGCGCGCGGCACGGGTCGCACGACCCCAGCCGCCGGGGTTGGCGCCTGCTCCAGCACGGCATGGCAGTTGGCACCGCCGAGGCCGAACGAGCTCACCGTCGCGCGGCGCGCCGGGCCGTTCGAGGGCCAGGGTGTCGCTTCGGCGGCGACACGCAGCGGCCCGCTTTCGAAGTCGATCTTCGGGTTCGGCCGCGTGAAGTGCAGCGAGGGAGGAATCGTTCCGTGCTGGAGCGCGAGCACGGTCTTGATCAGTCCGGCGACGCCAGCAACCGCATCGAGGTGGCCGAGGTTGGTCTTGACCGAGCCGATGTAGCAGCGCCAGTCCGGCGTCCACGCCTCGCCAAGCGCCTGGCGCATGGCGGCAATCTCGATCGGATCGCCGAGCGCGGTCGCCGTCCCGTGCATCTCGGCGTAGCCGATGCTGCGCGAGTCGACGCCGGCCACGGCGCGCGCCTCGGCGATCACCGCCGCCTGGCCACGCACACCGGGAGCGGTGAAGCTGATCTTGTCGCCGCCATCGTTGTTGACCGCGGTGCCGAGGATGACCGCGTCGATGCGATCGCCATCGCGCTGGGCGTCCTCGAGCCGCTTCAGCAGTACGGCCGCCGCACCGCTGCCGCCCACCGTGCCGCCCGCGTCGGCGTCGAACGCGCGGCAGCAGCCGTCGGCCGAGTAGATGCCGCCCTCGACGAACAGGTAGCCATTGGCCTGCGGCACACGCAGCGATACCCCGCCGGCAATCGCGACGTCGCATTCGCCGGCAAGCAGGCTCTGGCAGGCCACGTGCACCGCGACGAGCGACGTCGCACACGCCGCCTGCACCGTCACTGCCGGCCCGTTCAGTCCGAACTTGTAGGCGACCCGCGACGTGAGGAAGTCCTTCTCGCCGCCGACCACCGCCTGGTAAATCGCGCCCACATCGTCGACGTCGAGCGACGGCACGACGTTGCGGATCATGTAGACGTTGACGCCGGCGCCGGCGAACACACCAACGACCGGATTCTCTTCGCGTGGCGCGATGCCGCCGCGCTCGAGCGCCTCGTAGGCGCACTCCATGAACAGCCGCTGTTGCGGATCGATGAGCGCTGCGTCGCCGGGCGAGTAGCCGAAGAAGTCGGCGTCGAACCCGGTGATGTCATCGAGTGCACCATGGGCCGACACGAAGTTCGGGTGATCCGCGCGCGCCGGCGCAATCCCGGCGGCAATCAGTTCCTCGCGCGAGAAGCGGCGGATCGACTCCACACCGGCCGCGAGGTTCTTCCAGAGCGTCTCCGGATCGGAGGCGCCGGGGAACCGACAGGCCATGCCGACGATGGCAATTGCGTTCGCGCTCATGCGCGTGGCCGTCCTGCGCGTGCGCCACGTCGCGCGTGAAGTTGCTGCCGCCGCGTGTCCTGCTGGGTCAGCCGCGCATCGGACCGATCGCGCCGGCGATCCACCTCCACGCTGCCGCCTTCACGAAGCCGCTCCACCAGCTTCGCGAGATCCTGCACGGTCGGGTGGCGGAAGAACTCGACGATCTCGACGTTCACGCCGAGCCGTTCGGCCATGCGCGTCTGCACCTGCAGCAGGTGGAGCGAGTGGCCCCCAAGGTCAAAGAAGCTGTCGTTCACCGGGATGGCGTCCTGTTCGAGCACGCCGCCGATGATGGCGGCGATCTCCTCCTCGAGCGGGGTGCCCGCGGCCCTGCCCTCGCGACGCCGCTCAACCGCCGGCGCCGGCAGCGCCCGGCGGTCGACCTTGCCGCTGGGCGTGCGCGGCATCTGGTCGAGCTGAACGAAGCGCGCCGGCACCATGTAGTCGGGCAGACGCGTCCGCAGGTGATCGCGCAGCGCCTTTTCGTCCATGCGGCCGCTCCGCAGCGTGACGTAGGCGACCAGCGTGGTGCTTCCGGACCAGGGTGCCGGCACTGAAGTGCCGGGCTCCTCCCGCACTGAAGTGCCGGGCTCCTCCCGACAGACAACGACGGCGTGCGTGACGTCAGGGTGTCCGCCGAGGACAGATTCGATCTCTTCCAGTTCAATCCGGTAGCCGCGCACCTTGACCTGGTGGTCCAGCCGCCCGAGATAGTCGAGCGTCCCGTCGGGCCGCCAGCGCGCACGATCGCCCGTGCGGTACATCACGGCGCCGCGCGACGGCTCGAACGGGTTGGGCACGAAACGCTCGGCGGTCAACGCGGCATTCCCGCGATAGCCGTCACCAACGCCGGCGCCGGCAATGAACAGCTCGCCGGGTGCCCCGACAGGCACCGGTTCCATCTGCTCGTCGAGGACATACGCCAGGGTGTTGGCCAGCGGCCGCCCGATGGGTTCTGCGCCCGGCGTCAGCGCAGCCGTCCGTGGAATCTCGCAGCCGATGCTATACACCGTCGTCTCGGTGGGGCCATACAGGTTCCACAGGCGATCGCATCGCTGCAGGATGGCGTGGCTCAGGTCCTTCGAGAGCGCCTCGCCGCCACAGAACGCGCGGACGCCAGGCCTTCGCTCCCATCCGGCTTCGAGCAGGAGTCGATACGTCGCCGGTGTCGCCTGGACGAGCGTCACCTTCTCATCGGCAATCAGCCGGAGCAGGTGCCGTGGATCGGCGGCGTGGTCCGCCATCACCATCGTGGCGCCGACCGACAGCGTGAGGAAGATCTCGACGACCGCGATGTCGAACGAGAACGTGGTCAATGCAAGGACAACGTCCTCTGCCGACAGGCCGGGATCGTCCCGCATGGTGCTCAGGAGATTGACCACGGTCCGGTGCGGGATCTGGACGCCCTTCGGGCGCCCGGTCGAACCCGACGTGTAGAGGACGTACATCAGGTCCGACGGCTGCGACGGCATGCGGTGCGGACCGCTCGTGTCACCACCGGCGATGTCCGCCAGGTCAACGACGGGGGCGATGGCTGCGAACCGGGTGCGGAGCGCCGCAGGTGCCGTCGCGTCGCACAGCGTCAGCGACGCGCGCGCATCGTCGAGCATGAAGGCGAGCCGATCCTCGGGGAACGCCGGGTCGAGCGGCAGATACGCAGCCCCCGCGTAGAGGATCCCCAGGAGGGCGGCGATCGTGTCGGCCGCGCGCCCGGCACAGAGCCCGACGACCGACCCGCGTCCAACCTTCCGCGCCCGCAACGCCGCGGCGATCTGCCGTGCACGCGTATCGAGCGCGGCGTAGGTCATCGCCTTGCCGGCCGCGCGGATGGCGAGTCGATCGGGTCCCGCGGCCACCTGCGCGGCAACGAGCTCGTGCATGCACCGATCGCCTGGCACGGCCACCGCGGTTTGGTTCCACGTTCTGAGCACGCGTTCGCGCTCGGGCCCTTCGAGGCGGGCCAGTGTGGCCACCTCCGTATCGGCAGGATGGCGGGCGGCCCGCTCGAGCAGCGATACGAAGCCGTTGAGGAACGAGGCAGCCGCCTCCGGCTGGTAGCGCGCCGCATCGTGCTGCAGGCGCACCTCGATCTCCGCGCCCGGCAGCACACTGAGAACGAGCGGGAGCGTCGTCTGCTCCACCACGCGTGCGCTGCGCGGCGTCAGGCCGGCGGCCGGCTGCAACAGGCCGGCCGCGAGCGGGTAGTTGTCGAAGACAAACAGCAGGTCGAACAGCGACTCGCCGGCATCCAGCGCGGCGCAGCGCTGAATCTCCGCCAGCCCGACGAACTCGAAGGGGGCCCGTCCAGCCTGCCGGCTGCGTTCGCCTGCCAGCCAGTCGGCTAGCGTAGTGTCGCGTGAAACGGTGACGGGCACCGGGATCGTGTTGATGTACAGGCCGGCCGCCGCCTCGTTGTCCAATTCGGCCGACACGGTCGTGCCGAACAGCACGTGACACGAGCCGGTCAGGCGCTGCAGCTGCAGGGCGAGCATCGACTGAACGAGCAGGTTCAGGCTGACGCCGGCCTGGCGCGCCTGCCGGCGCAGCGCGTCGGACACGGTCGACGACAGGGAGCGCGTGATCTCCTGCGAGTCGTAGGCTGCGCCGTCAACAGCACGCGACAGGAACGGGATCTCGGTCCGCTCGGTGAACGGCGCAAGCTCCTTCGTCCAGTAGTCGAGCGCCGCCGGCGAAGCCGGCTGACCGAGCGCCCCGGCAAAGGCGCGGAAGGAGGCCGGCGGCGGCAGGGCGACAGCCCGGCCGGCAGCCATCGCCCGCGCCTGCTCGAGCACCTCGTGCAGCACGAGGAACATGCCGCGGCCGTCGAGCAGGATGTGATGGTGCGTCCAGACGAGGGTGCATCCGCCGCGAGCGAGGAAGAGCTGCACTCGGTGCAGCGGGCCTTCGGTCAGGTCGAAGCCTCGGGCGCGATCGGCAACCAGCCAGCGTTCCAGGCCGGTTTCGAATTCCGGCCCTGACTTCGACCGCCAGTCCTCGGACTGCCAGGGCATCCGCGCGGTCGGCATCGCCTGTTGTTGCGGCGCATCGAGCCCTGTCCACTGGAAGACGTTTCGCAGCGATGGGTGCCGAGCGAGCACGGCGTCCCAGGCCTCGCGCAGGACGGCCACGTCGGGCTCGCCGTCGAAGCGCGCGACCACCTGCTGGATGTAGGAGCCGACATCCGGCTGCAGCACGGTGTGGAACAGGATCCCCTGCTGCATCGGGGTCAGCGGATACGGTCCGCCCTCGACACCTTCCAGCAGTGCGCGGTAACGCGCGGTCAGCGCATCAATCCACTCACTCGGCACACGCGACCGATCGAAGCGCAGCGCGACGTGCAGCGCGCCATCCTGGTGATACGCATTGACCTCGAGCGGATACGCCGGTCGATCGCGATCGTCCCGCAGCTCGCAGGCCGGCGGGAGCGACACACTGGAGAACACGCCGGCAGCCTGCGCTGAGAGGCGGTCGATGCGACCGAGGTAATTGACGATGACGTCGGCCGGCGGGATCGCCGACAGCGCGCGACGCAGCCGGCCGTTGGGCGACAGGTCGCGGCACATCCCGAACGCGCGCCCGCCCGCCGGTACCGCGGCAAGCGTCTGCTCGATCGCGCGCACCCGGGCCTCGAAGCTGTCGCCGGCCACATCCAGGCGCACCGGGAACAGCGCCGTGCACCAACCCACCAACGCCGTCCCGTCGGCGCCCGGCAACGGTTCGCGGCCATGGCCTTCGAGGTCCACGCGCAGCGTGGCTTGCTGTCCGTCACCAGCCCACGCCGTTGCCAGGGCCGCCAGCAGCGTGGCCTGCACGGTTTCGCCGCGCGCCGCGGCGAAGGGCAGGGTAAAGATCGCCTCACCGGCGCCAGGCCCTGCGTGGCCACCCGCCTGCGGAATCTGCAGCGGGCTCCCCGCCGACCAGGGCTCGGTCAGCCAATAGAGCGCCTCGGAGGTTGCAGCCTCGCTCGCCGCAAACGCCGCGGCCGCGCGCGCCCACGCGCGGAAGGACCCGGCCTCCTGGCCGAAGTCAGGCACGGTGCCCTGGCGCCTGGCGCGGTACGCGACCTCGAGGTCGCGCACCAGCGGTCGCCACGACGCGCCATCCACAGCGAGGTGATGAACCGTGAGCCGCAGCGACCGGCGGTCCTCATCGAGGACCGCAGACGCAATCGGACCATGCTCGATGTCGAGCGCCGCCGGCCCGAAGGCAATCGACGCCCGATCCGCATCGACAACAACCTGTGTCGGCGTGCCGGCACCGGCGGTCGAGAAACGAAGCCGCAGCGCGTCGTGCCGCCGCGCGACGTCGGCGAGCGCCGCGCGCAACGCCTCCGCATCGAGGGGCGCGTCCGAGTGCAGCACGATCGCCTGCTCGAACCGCGGCGCAGACGCGTCGAAGAAGCGCCGTTGCATCGGCATGAGCGGCACCTCGGCCCCATCGTCACTGGCGGCGGCCGCGATCGCCAGCGGGGTGGGCGCCAGGCGTCCAGCAAGCGCCGCGAGGGTTGGATGCGCCAGGACGTCACGGACGGAGAGATCAAAGCCGGCCTGGCGGGCCGCCGCGACCATCTGCGTGCTGCTGATCGAGTCACCACCCAGCGAGAAGAAGTTGTCGTCGACGCCGACGTCCTCGACGGCGAGGATCCGGCGCCAGATCGCAGCAAGCTGCTGCTCGGCAGACGTCGCCGGTGGACGCGATGGCGCCCGATCGACGACCGGCGCCGGGAGCGCCCGCCGATCGACTTTGCCGTTCGCGGTCAACGGCATCGCCTCCAGCCACACGAAGGCGTCGGGCACCATGTAGGCCGGCAGCGCCGTGGCGATCGCCTCGCGCACCTCCCGTTCGGCGCCCGCATCGTGGCCGCCGGCCGGGACCAGGTACGCGACCAGCCGCGAGGCCCCGGGGCGATCGTCGCGCAGCAGCACCAGCGCCTCGCGCACGCCCGGATGCGATGCCAGCGCGTGCTCGATCTCGCCGAGCTCCACGCGCAGCCCGCGGATCTTGACCTGGAAGTCGGTGCGGCCGAGGAACTCGACCTCGCCGTCGGCCTGCACGCGCGCCAGGTCCCCCGTCCGGTACATGCGCGCGCCGGGTCCGCCGAAGGGATCCTCGACGAAACGCGCCGCGGTCAGCTCCGGCCGATTCAGGTACCCAAGCCCGACCTGCACCCCGCCGATGTACAGCTCGCCGGCCACGCCGAAGGGAACCGGCTGGCGCCTTTCGTCAAGGATGTAGATCGCCGTATTCGCGATCGGCCGGCCCAGTGGGACGAACGCGCGCGCATCGTCCGGCCGGCAGCGGTGCCAGGTAACGTCGACCGCCGCCTCGGTCGGCCCATACAGGTTGTGCAGCTCGGCGTCCGGCAGCACGTCGAAGAAGCGCCGCTGCAGCGTCGCCGGCAGCTCCTGACCGCTGCAGATGACCCGGCGCAGCGAGCGGCACGACGCAGCGTCGGGCTCGTCGAGGAACGCCTGCAGCATCGGCGGCACGAAATGCAGCGTCGTGATCCCTGCGTCGCGAATCAGTCGCGCCAGATACCCGTTGTCCCGGTGTCCGTCGGGCTTGGCGAACACCAGCTGCGCCCCCGTCATCAGCGGCCAGAAGAACTCCCACACCGAGACATCGAAGCTGTACGGCGTCTTCTGGAGCACGCGGTCGGCTGGGGTGAGGCCGAAGGCCTCCTGCATCCAGCACAGGCGATTGACGATGGCCGCGTGGGAATTGAGCGCGCCTTTGGGTTGGCCGGTGGAGCCGGACGTGAAGATCGCGTATGCCGCGGCGCTCGTCGTCGCCTCGAACGCGAGATTGCCCGCGTCGTGCTGGAGCCATGCGCGGCCGGCATCATCGAGCAGCAGCAACGGCAGGCCGGCAGCGGCGTCCAGGGCAGCCTGCTGCGTTCGCGCCTCGGCCAGGACCAGTGGCGCCCCCGTATCCGCAACCATCAACCGGAGGCGATCGCCGGGATACGACGGGTCGAGCGGCACGTAGGCACCGCCTGCCTTCACGATCGCCAGCAGACCAACGATCAGTCCAAGGCCGCGCTCCGCGCAGATCGGCACGAGCACACCGGGCCCAACTCCGCGCGCCTTCAATTCGCGCGCGAGCCGGTTGGCGCCGGCGTTCAGCTCGGCATAGGTCAGCGATGCCGAATCGGCAACGACCGCGGTGGCTTCCGGCGTCCGCGTCGCCTGCTGCTCGATCCAGCGATGCAGCGGCACGTCGAGGCTGTAGTCGCGACGCGGGCCGCGGGCGGCATCCTGCAGCGCCGTCCGCTCGTCGACGGGCAGCAGATCGAGCGCTGCGAGCGGCGCAGCCGGATCCGTCACGATGCTGTCGAGGAGCGTCGAGAAGTGCCGCGTCATCCGCTCGATGGTCGCGGCGTCCCAGAGGTCGCTGTTGAACTTGAACAGGCCGTGGCACGCGCCATGGGCCTGCACCACCTCGAGCGTGAGATCGAACTGCCCTTCCTGCTGCGGCAGGAAGTAGTGCTCCAGCGCCAGGTCGCCCCACGCCACCCGCACCGGCGGTGTCGAAGGCGCGAGCAGGGCAGCCAGCTCGGAACCCTCCTTGAGCTGCTGCATGACGAACGCCGCCTGGAACACCGGCGAGCGATCGGCGTGGCGCACGCCCAGTCGATCGGCGACGATCGGGAACGGCAGCCGCTGGTGGGCCATCCCCTCAATCAGGCGGGTGCGCGCATCCCGAAGCCGGGCCTGGAACGACTCGTTCTCGCCGATGCGCGCGCGCAGCGCGATCGGGTTGACGAAGTAGCCAATGGTGCCGCGTGACTCCGCGCGTTCACGGCCGGCGGTCGGGCAGCCGACGATGACGTCCGACTGGCCGCTCCAGCGATGCAGCAGCGTCTGGAACGCAGCCAACAGCACCGCGTAGAGGGTGGCGCCTTCGCGCCTGGCCAGCGTGTGCAGGGCGCGGCTCTGCTCGGCCGACAGGCTGAACGGCACCGACGCGCCGTTGAGCGTCTGCACGGCGGGACGCGGCCGGTCGGTTGGCAGGTTGAGAACGGGCAACTCACCGTCCAGCTCGCGCCGCCAGTAGTGCCACGAGGCGTCCGCTTCCGGCGACCGAAGGAACGCGGCCTCTTCGGCCACGCGATCGGCGTACGGCAGCGAGGGCTGGATGCCGGCGTCATCGCGCAACTCCTCGAGCAGCTGCCACAGCGACCAGGCGTCGCCGGCAATGTGGTGCATCGCCAGCAACAGGACGTGATCGTCATCGGCACGCGTGAAGAGGTCAGCCCGGAACACCGGTCCGTGCGCCAGGTCGAACGGTTCCCGATATGCCGCGCGCGCGGCCTCGAAGAGCGCCTCGTCGCTCTGGCCGCCGGCCTCATGACACCGGAGCACGTCCGCGATGGCATCGGTCACCCGCTGGCGGACACCCTCGTCCGTCTGTCGATAGACGCGGCGCAGCTGGCCGTGGCGCGCAACCATCGCTGTCAGCCGG
>JBFWUM010000018.1:69576-74849 GCA_050247255.1 Vicinamibacterales bacterium
CGCGCGGCGGGCCGCCGTGGCGGTCGCCTCGAGCCACGCGTTGGCGGCGGCATAGTTCGCCTGGCCCGGCGCGCCGAAGGTGCCGGCAATCGACCCGACCAGCATGACCCGATCGACCGACCGCTCGCGGGCAACACGCAGCAGGTGCGTGGCACCCAGGACCTTGGGCCGCCACGTCGCCTCAAGGGCATCGCCCGTGAGATTGGCAAGCGACCCATCGCTGGTCACGCCGGCGGCATGCACGATCCCCGCGACTGGAGGCAGTTCAGATGCGAGACGCGCGAAGAGGCGGTCGACGGCGGGGCCGTCCGCAACGTCCACCTGCTCCACACGCACCGTGGCATGCGCGCGCAGCGCGTCGATGTTCTCTTGCTGCGCCGCGCCTGGCTCGCGGCGGCCGAGCAACACCAGCGTCCGGGCTCCTCGTTCGACGAGCAGGCGCGCGATGTGCAGCCCCACGTCGCCGAGCCCCCCGGTGATGACGTAGGTTGCGTCCGGCCGCACGCTGATCGGCTGTGTCGACGTCGCCGCGTCAGCGAAGCCACGGACGAAGCAGGACCCGTCCCGATACGCCGCATCACCGGCGACGATATCGGCCGCCGCGTGCATCAACTCAGGCGTCGGCTCCTCGGCCGGTGCCAGATCGAGGCAATCGATGCGCAGGCCGGTGAGCTCGGCGCGCGCCGTTCGCGCGAGAGCCGCCAGTGCCGCCTGCTCCGGGACAGGCGCGTCGCCGTTCACGGCCTCCGCCCCCGCCGTCACGACGATGACGCGTGATGGACGCGGCGCACGATTCGCAGCCGCGAGAAGCCTGTCCCGCAGCCACGCAAGCGCGCGCGGCGCCTGGTCGGTGGCGACGTCCCGCGGACAGAGCACGGCCCACTGATCGGCAGGCGTGGATGCCGGCGGCCCACCGGGCCGCACGACGGCGATTCGCCCACGAGACCCGGCGGCCGGCGCAGAGGCAACCTTCCCGGTCTCTCGCCACACCGGCACCAGCTGCCGCAGCGTGGCTGCCGGTCGTGCCCCGGTGAGAGCGGCTCTGTCCGCAGCGACCAGGACGACGCCGTCGGCGCTCGCGACAAGATCACCGGCCTGGTTCAGCAGCTCGAGCTGCACTTCGACGCGCTCACCGTCCTGCTGCACCAAGGCGGCCCGGCACACCACGTCGCGGCCGGCGGCGCGATAGACGGCGAGCCGGCGCACGCTCACCGGCAACAGCAGCCGGCCGTCGGGCAGCCCCGGATACATCACCGCCGCCGCCTGCAGGCAGCCATCGAGCAGCGCCGGAGACAGCAGCGATCCGGTCGCCGGCGCGCCGTTGGCGGCGACGTCGGCGCACACCACGTCGCCATCGCGTGAGACGCGGCGCAGCACCTGGAACGCGGGGCCGTACTCGAGGCCTCGCGCGGCGCACGCGCGGTAGACCAGCTCGACGGGGTACTCGTCGCCGCGGGCCTCGGCAATCCTCGGCGATGGCGCCGACGATGCCTGCCGGATCTCAGCCGACGCGATGAGCGATCCGTCGGCCTCGATGCGCGCCCGCCACACGCGGCCAGCAGACGGCTCGATCGTCGTGCGAACGACAGCAGCTCCGCCATCGGGAAGCGTCAGCGGCTTCCGGATCGACACCGCCCCAATCTCTATCGCGGCGTCTCCGAGCAGTTGCCGGCCCGCGCGGAGCAGAAGGTCGACGTATCCGGCCGCCGGAACAACGACCTGACCGAAGACGCGGTGATCGCCGAACCCTTCCGCGCCGCGCGCCTCGAGCGTGGTGTCAACGGAAACGGGCTCGGCAAGCCAATGCCGGTCGCCGGCGAACGGATACTCCGGCACGCGAACGCGACGGCGCGCCGCCGGGTGGTACAGGCGCGTCCAATCCACGTCCTCGCCGCCCGCATAGCGCGCGGCCAGCGCGTCTGCCTCGGCCGCCGGCGTGACCACGATGGCGCGGCGATGCCGGAAGTGTTGCCGCCCCAGCGCGGCGACGGCGGCGATGTCCCGTGCGGCGTCGGGGCGAGCGGCGAGCAATGCGCCGTACTGCTGCGCGAGCGGTTCGAGCGCTGACGGATCAGGGGCCGAAATCGGTACGACGATCGGTCCGTCCGTTCGCGGCGGGTCGGCCGTCACACCAGCAGCGGCCTCGACGATGACGTGGGCGTTGGTGCCGGTGAAGCCAAACGAACTGACGGCGGCGATCCGGCGCGGCGTCGCCGGCCAGTCGCGCACCGCCACGGCCACCTCGAGACGCGCGGCTTTCCAGTCGATCGCGGCACTCGGCGAGGACACGTGCAGCGTCGGCGGGATCGAGGCGCGCTGCAGCGCGAGGACGGCCTTGATGAGACTGGCCACGCCGGCCGCGCCTTCGAGATGGCCGATGTTGCTCTTGACCGAGCCGACCAGCAGCGGCGCTCCCGTGCGGCTCCGGCCGTACACTTCGCCCAGGCTTCGGGCCTCGATCGGATCACCGAGTGCGGTCCCGGTGCCATGCGCCTCGACGTAGCTGACGTCGGCCGGGTCGATGCCGGCGTTCTCGAGTGCCTTGCGGATGACCTGCTGTTGCGCCGGGCCGTTCGGCACCGTGAGGCCGCTGCTCGCCCCGTCCTGGTTGATCGCCGATCCGCGCAGCACAGCCAGGATCGGATCGCCATCACGCTCGGCGTCCGCCAGCCGCTTGAGGACGACCACGCCGCACCCTTCGCCGCGGACGTAGCCATTGGCGGAGGCATCGAACGGCTTGCATCGGCCATCCGGCGCGAGCATGTTGGCGCGCGAGAAGCCGAGCGTCGTCTGCGGCGCCAGCATCAGGTTGACGCCCGCAGCCAGCGCGACGTCGCACTCCGCCTGCCGCAGCGACTGCACCGCCAGGTGCACGGCGACGAGCGACGAGGAGCAGGCGGTGTCGATCGACATCGACGGCCCGTTGAAGCCGAGGAGGTACGACAATCGGCCGGCGGCCGCGCTCAACGCATTGCCGGTGCCGAAGTGCGGCGTGACCTGCGTCCCGGCCGTGGCGAGATGGCGGATCGCGTAGTCGTAGGTGCAGATGCCGGCAAACACCCCCGTCTGGGAGCCTCGCAAGCTCGCCGGCGGAATGTTGGCGTGTTCGAGCGCGTGCCATGCCTTTTCGAGCAGCAGCCGGTGCTGCGGATCCATGCTCTCGGCTTCGCGCGGCGCCAGGCCGAAGAAAGCTGCATCGAAGCGCGCGACACCGGAGATGAAGCCGCCGAACGGAGAACTGTCCGGGTGCGAGGCCGCGTCCCATCGATCGGGAGGCACGCGCGAGATCGCATCCCTCCTGTTCCACAGCAGCTGCTCGAACGCCTCGGCCGAATCGGCGCCGCCGGGGAACCGACAGCTCATGCCGATGATGGCAATCGGCGCGCGCGCCGCCTCCTCGAGGCGACGGAGGCGCTCGCGTGTCTCGCGCAACTCGGCGAGCGCCCTGGCCATGAGCGCCCTGGTGTCGGCGCGTGGATCCTGCGGCGACGACATTACCCCTCGAGCTCCTTCGCCAGCAGTGTTGCCAGTTCCGCCTCGGAGAGATCGGCAAAGGGCTGGGCGTCGGCCGGTTGCATGGCGTCTGCCGCGGTGGTCCACGCAGGATGCGCCGTTGCCAGATAACCGGACAGCAATTCGACGCTGCCGTACTCCAGCGTGATCGTCGGCGGCAGCGGCAGGGAGAGTTCCTTCTCGAGGCGGTTGCGCAGTTCGAGCGAGGTCAGCGAGTCCATCCCGAGGGCGAAGAAGCCGCGCGCATGCGGCACGTCGCTCCCCTCGGGCCGGCCGAGTACCGCTGCCACCCGCGCTTCGAGATAGCGCGCAATCGCGTCGCGGCGCTCAGCCGGGTCGAGCCCGGCGACGGCGGCGACGATGGAGGCGGCAGCCGGCCCGTCGGCAGCGATCGCCCGGGAGGCTCCCACCGATCGCAGCAGCGACGCATCGGGCATCCGCTCGGCCAGCTTCCGCCAATCGGCATCGATGACAGCCGCCTGCGCGCCGCCGGTCGCGACCAGCGCGTGCATCGTGTCCCAGGCCGTGTTCGCATCGAGAGGCGCCACCCCCGCCGCGGCCATGCGCTCGCGATCGGTGTCGGCCAGACGAGCCGCCATGCCGTCCGACGCCCAGGGGCCCCAATTGATGCTGAGTGCAGGCAGCCCCTCGGCGCGACGAGCCGTGGCGAGCGCGTCGAGGCCGGCGTTGGCTGCGGCGTAATTGGCCTGTCCCGGAGTCCCGAGCAGCGCGGCGGCGGATGAAAACAGCACGAAGCAGTGGAGGTCGCGCGTCCGGGTCGCCTCGTGCAGCGACCGGGCGCTCGTCAGCTTGGCGTCGATGGCGCGCGCCAGCGACTCGTCGGTCTGTGCCGCAATCGTCGCGTCGGCGAGCGCGCCCGCCAGATGAAACACGCCACGAACAGGGTGGCCAAACCCGGCCTCGATCGCGGCGATCGTGCGCTCCGCATCGGTGCGGGAGCACAACGCGGACACGTACGCCCGGACGTCAGCCCCGTCGCGACGGAGAGCCGCCATCCACGCCTCGCGCTCGGCATCCGCCACCGTCCGCGACACGATTGCCACCCTGCGGGCGCCGCGGGTGACAAGGTCGCGGACCAGCGAGCGGCCGAGCGCGCCGAACCCGCCGGTCACGAGCTGGACGCCGTCGCCGCTCGAGGCGCTCTCTGGCATGGTGACCACGACGCGGCCGACGTGGCGTGCGCGCGACAGCAGCCGGAAGGCGTCCACGACATCGGATGAGGCAAACGCGCGAACGCGCAGCGGTTCGAATGTGTCACCAAGGCGTGACGCGACCTCGTTGAACATGTCGCGGATGCGATCCGGCGACTCGCGCGCGACGTCGGCCAGGTCGAACGGCGCGTAACGCACATCGGGCCTGCGCGCCGCGACCTCGGCATGCGACCAGATGCTGCTCTTGCCGATCTCGACGAACCGGCCGCCCGGCGCCAGGCAGTCGAGCCCGGCCGCAATCAACGCTCCGCTGAGCGAGTTGAGGACCACGTCAACGCCACGGCCGCCGGTCGCGCCGAGCACCGCCGCGCCGAAGGCGGAGTCGCGAGATGTGAACACGTGAGCGACGCCCTGCGATTCGAGCACGTGGTGCTTCGAAGGGTGCGCCGTGGCCAGCACCTCCGCGCCGAGCGCGCGGGCCACCTGGATCGCCGCCTGTCCGACGCCGCCCGCGGCCGCATGAATCAGCACCCGCTCTCCCGGCTTCAGCGGCGCGACGTTCACCAGCGCATGCCACGCCGTGAGAAA
>JBFWUM010000019.1:0-5040 GCA_050247255.1 Vicinamibacterales bacterium
TGGCGGTGGGACTGTTCGCCACCGACGGCGGGCTCTTCTTCGGCGGCGGCATCGCGAAGCTGATGACCCAGCTCACCGGCGTGGCGGCGGTCGGCGTGGCGGTCTTCGGGCTCAGCGCCATCACGTGGCTGATCCTCAAGACGACGATCGGCATCCGTGTAAGCGCGGAGGAGGAGGTCGAAGGGCTCGACGTGGGCGAGCACGGCATGGAGGCGTATCCCGGCTTCACGCCGACGAAGGAAGCCCGCGCCGAGGTCATCTAAGGCGCGATCGGTTCAGGGCGGCGGCGTGAGGGGAGCCGCCGCCCGTGTCTCAACCCCTAACGGAGGAGTTTCTCGATGTCGTTTACGCGTGCAATGCGGTGGGGTCTCTCGGGGCTGGGAGCGTTCGGGCTCGTCACGATGCTGGCGGCGCCGGCGCAGGCCCAGGACGACGGGCCGACCGTGGCGGTCACTGGTGGCCTCGACTTCACGAACCAGTACAACTTCCGGGGCATCCGGCAGAACACCGAGGGCGTCTCGATCTGGCCGTTCGTCGATCTCGGGATCGGCTTCGAGAACGCGACCCTGAACTTCGGCACGTGGAACGCGCTCCACAGCCAGCTCGATGACAACAAGTGGTACGAGTCGGACCTGTATGCGACGCTCGGCTTCTCGGCCGGCTCCACCACCCTCGGCATCACCTACACCTCGTACACGAGCCCTGGCGACTACTTCGCCCACGTGAAGGAGCTGGCGGTCAAGGCGACGGTCGACGACAGTGCGGCGCTCGGGCGCGGATCGCTCAAGCCGTACGCGCTGGTCGCCTTCGAGCTCGACGACGCGCAGGCCGACGCGGGGGCCGAGAAGGGCGTCTACCTCGAGCTCGGCGTCGCGCCCGGCGTCGCCGGCGATCGCGCCTCGCTCGCCATCCCGATCAAGGTCGGCCTCAGCCTGAAGGATTACTACGAGTTCGGCACCGGCGAGGACTCGAAGTTCGGGTACTTCAGCATCGGCGGCCTGGTCACGGTGCCGTTCAACGACAACTTCAACCTGCACGGCGGCGTCGAGTTCCAGGCCTTCGGCGAGAACGTCAAGAACTACAACGGCTTCGGCGACGACGGCGACGGGCCGGCGGCGATTGCCTCGATCGGCATCGGCTTCTCGTTCTAAGACTAAGATCCGGGTCGTATGACTTTCACGCAGCGCGGGGCCATTGGCTCCGCGCTCCGCTCCTCGTTCGAGGCGGCCAGGGACGAGCTGCGGGCGGGCATCCGGCGCGGCGCTGGTGGCCGGACCGGGCTCGAGCGCTACTCGGACCGGGTGGACACGCTGCTCCGCCAGCTGTTCACCGAAGCGGGCGCCTGCGAGACGCCCGTGGCCGTCATCGCGCTCGGTGGCTACGGCCGGCGGCACCTGTGCCTGCACTCGGATATCGACCTGTTGCTCCTGTTCGACGGGGCGATCGGCGCGGTGGAAGAGCGCTTCGTCCACGCGTTCCTGACGCCGCTCTGGGACCTCGGCGTGGTCGTCGGGCACCAGGTTCGGGAGCTGGGGGAGTTCGAGGGGCTCGAGCAGGACAACCCGGAGTTCCTGCTGGCGCTCGTCGATGCCCGGCACGTTGCCGGGGCGCGTGCGGTGTTCGACCGGTTCGGCGCGGCGTTTCACGTTGCTTCGACGCACGCGTCGATCCTGCGCTCGCTGCTGCAGCTGGTAGACGAGCGGCACGGGCGCTTCAACGGCACGCTCTACCAGCTCGAGCCGGACGTCAAGGAGGCGCCCGGCGCGCTGCGGGACCTGACGGCGACGCGCACGATTGCGCTGCTCACCGACCCGCTGCTGCTGCGGCGGGGACCGGCGGACGCGGGCCGCTTCGACGATGCGGAGGATTTCCTGCTGCGGGTGCGGTCGGTGCTGCACCTTGAGGTGGGACGCAACCAGAACGTCCTGAGCCACGAGCTGCAGGAGAAGACCGCCGAGATGCTCGGCTACCCCGGCGCGGAGCCGCGGCAGCGGGTGGAGCGGCTGATGAGCGACTACTTCCGTCACGCGCGGATTGTCAGCCGCTCGTTCGAGTGGGCGCGCAAGTCGGCGCCGCTCCCGGTGGGGCCGAACCTGGGCCTGAGTCGCGACGGCGTCCGCTTCGTCGATCCGGTGGCCGCGGCGCGGAACCCGGCAAGCTGGATCGGAGCGTTCCAGGCGGCGATCGATGCCGGCGCCGAGATGTCGGAGGAGGCGCTGTCGTGCATCCAGCAGCACGTCGATCGCTACCGGGCTGATGATTTCTTCCCGGAGGCGGCCGACCGGGCGGCGCTGCTGCGGCTCCTGAAGCCGCGGCCCGGACTCTACGACCGGCTGTCGGAGATGCACGATTGCGGGCTGCTGGGACGGATCTTCCCGGAGTTCCAGGCGATTTCGTGGCGGGTGGTGCGCGACTTCTACCACAAGTACACGGTGGACGAGCACACGCTGCTCACCATCCGGAACCTGGAGCGGCTGACGACGACGGAGGCCCCCGCCCGCGTGCGCTTCCGGTCGATCATCGCCGACCTGCCGTCGCCGGAGCTGCTGGTGCTGGCGCTGCTCTTTCACGACGTCGGCAAGTGGCGCGACGACGACCACGCGCTCGAGAGCGTACGGATGGCGGAGGACGTGCTGGCGCGGATCCAGCTCGAACCGGAGCAGCGCGATATGGTGCTCTTCCTGATTCGCCACCACCTGCGCATGTCGCTGGCCGCGTTCCGCCGCGACACCGAGGACCCGGAGATCGTCCGCACGTTCGCGTCGCTCGTCGGCACCGAGGAACGGCTCAAGATGCTCTGCCTGATGACGGTCGTGGACGTCGAGGCGGTCAGCCCGGAGACGCTCACGGCGTGGAAGGCGGAATTGCTCTGGCGGTTATACGTGGACACTTACAATCACCTCACGCAGCGCTACGGCGACGAGCTGATCGAGCGCAACCAGGCGGGGCTCAACGAGCTGCTGGCCGGGCGGCCGCAGGACCTGTCGCCGGCGGAGATCTCCGGCTTCCTCGAGGGGCTGCCGCAGCGCTACCTGCTGTTGTTCTCGTCGGACGCGATCTACCGCCACGTCCGGCTGGCGCGTGACATCCGTCCCGACGAGGTCCACCTCTCGCTGGAGCAGAAGGACAGCGTCTGGACGCTGGCGGTGGCGACGCTCGATCGCCCGTTCCTCTTTTCGAACATCTGCGGCGTGCTGTCGTCGTTCGCCATGAACATCCGCCGCGGCCACGCCTTCACCAACCCGAACGGGCTGGTGCTGGATGTGTTCGAGTTCACCGACGAGGAGCGCTTCCTCGACCTCAACCCGGACGCCCAGACGCAGGTGCTGCGCGTCCTGCAGGAGGTCGTCTCCGGGCGCGCCGACGTCACCGAGCGGCTGCGCGGCCGCGAGTCGGGGATCCTCGCGCCGAAGGCGCAGGGCCGCATTGCCACCGTCGTCCATGCCGACAACGCGGCGTCGAGCCGCTACACGATCGTCGACATCGTCACGCCGAACGCGCTGGGGCTGCTGTACCGCATCAGCCGGGTCATCTCGGGCCACGGCTGCGACGTCGACCTGGTCCTCATCGCCACCGAGGGGGAGCGCGCGATCGACGTGTTCCACATCACCAAGGCCGGCGCCAAACTCACCGAGGCGGAGCAGCAGGCGCTGACCGCCGAACTGCAACGCACACTGGAGGGCACACCGACATGAAACTGCTCAAGAGCATCGTTCGGCCGAACAAAGTGGACGACGTGAAGGACGCGCTGGCCGCGCTGAGTATCGCCGGCATGACCGTCACCGAGGTCCGCGGTCACGGCAAGCAGAAGGGGCACACGGCGATTTACCGCGGCAAGGAATACAACGTGAGCCTGCTGCCGAAGATGGAGATCGAGGTCGTGGTCCCCGACTCGCTCGCCGACGACGCGATCAAGGCGATTGTCCAGGCGGCGCGCACCGGCGAGATCGGCGACGGCCGGGTCTTCGTGATTCCGGTGCAGGAGAGCTACCGCATCCGCACCGGCGAGAAGGAATCGTAGAGGGCACGAGGAGGGCGGGACCCTGGTCGTCGGCTCATGGCGCATTCCCTGCAGCTCCTCCTGCTGCTTGCCCTCGTTGTCGCGGCCGCCAAGCTCGCCGGGGCGGCCGCGGGCCGGCTGGGCCAGCCGTCGGTCTTCGGCGAGATCCTCGCCGGCCTGATCCTCGGCCCGACGGTGATTGACCTCTTCGGTCTCGGCGTGTTCGACGCGCCGCTGCTGGAGAGCACACGCGATCTGGCCGAGATCGGCGTCCTGCTGCTGATGTTCGTCGCCGGGCTCGAGACCGACCTGGTCGAAATGCGGCGCGTCGGCAGGGCCGCGTTCTGGGCGGCGTTCGGCGGCGTCATGCTGCCGCTCGCCGGCGGCGCGGCCGTCGCCGTCGCCTTCGGCCTGCCGCTCTACTGGCAGGGCATCTTCATCGGCACCATCCTCACGGCTACCAGCGTCAGCATCTCTGCGCAGACGCTCCTCGAGCTCGGCGCGCTGCGATCCAAGGAAGGGTCCACCATCCTCGGCGC
This sequence comes from Vicinamibacterales bacterium, assembly GCA_050247255.1. Lineage (GTDB taxonomy): Bacteria > Acidobacteriota > Vicinamibacteria > Vicinamibacterales > UBA2999 > JBFWUM01. The sequence goes on from JBFWUM010000019.1 coordinate 4,540, forward strand.
CGCGGTCATCGACGACGTGATGGGCATCGTCGTGCTGTCGATCGTGGTTGCCTTCGCCAAGGCGTCGGCGGGCGGCGTCGACGTCGCCGAAATCGGCATCGTCGGCCTGCGCATCGCCGCCTATTTCGCGGCCGCGTTGTTTGCGGGCCGGTTCATCCCGCCGATCCTCCGGTGCGCCTCGTCGCTTGGCGTCAGCCAGGCGTTGCTGGCCGCGGCCCTGGTCATCGCGTTCGTGTATGCCTGGGCGGCGGAGTACCTCGGGGAAGTGGCGGCGATCACCGGCGCCTACATCGCCGGCGTCCTGATCGCGCAAACTCCGTTCAAGCAGGACATCGACCGCGGCATTCACCCGGCGACCTACTCGATCTTCGTCCCAGTGTTCTTCATCAGCATCGGGCTCCAGGCCAACGGCCGCGAACTCGGCCCGCAGGCGCTGTTCACCGTCGTGCTCGTGCTGGTGGCCATCGTGGCGAAGACCGTCGGCAGTGGCATTGCCGCGCG
>JBFWUM010000019.1:5140-23892 GCA_050247255.1 Vicinamibacterales bacterium
CGCGAACGGCTTGATCGGCCGGGAGGTCTTCTCGGCGTCGGTCATCATGGTCCTGGTGACGACGATGGTGACACCGCCGCTGCTGCGCCTGGTGTTCCCGCGCCGCGCCGGCGAGCACGTCGTGGTTGAAGAGACCGTCGCTCACTACTCGTAGCGCAGCGCCTCGATCGGATCGAGGCGAGCGGCACGAAACGCCGGCACCATCCCGAAGAAGACGCCGACCGCGGCGGAGAAGCCGAGGCCGAGCGCGAACGACCACCACGGCAGCGAGATCGGGAACCCGGTGGCCAGGTTCACGGTGATGCCGATGGCGCTGCCGAGCGCGATGCCGAGGACGCCGCCGACCGAGGTCAGGACGATCGCCTCGGCCAGGAACTGCAGCAGGATCTCGCGCCGCCGCGCGCCGAGCGCCTTGCGCACGCCGATCTCCCGCGTCCGCTCGGTCACCGAGATGGTCATGATGGCCATCACGCCGATGCCGCCGACCATCAGCGCAATCGACGAGATGACGACCAGGCCGAGGAAGGTGGCGCCGCTGATCTGGTCCCACACCGCCAGGATGGCGTCCTGGGTGACGATGTCGAAGTCGTTCGGCTGGTCGAGGGTCAGGCGGTGGCGGATGCGCATCACCTCCTCGACCTCGCGCAGCGCCTGGTCCCGCGGCACGCCGTCGCGCGGCACCACGGCGACGAGCGCCGTATCGGCCAGCGGCTGGCCGTTGTCATAGAGCGTCTGGTAGGTGGTCAGCGGCACCAGCACGAAATCGTCGACGCCGCCGGCGATGCCGCCGGCGTTCGGCCGCGGCGCCAGCACGCCGACCACGGTGTACTCGATGGCGCCGAGGCGCACCTTCTTGCCGATCGGATCGAGCCCCTCGCGCCGGAACAGCGCGTCGTAGGACGTGTAGCCGAGGACGACGACCCGCCGCCGCCGCTCGACCTCCGCCGCGGTGAAGGCGCGCCCCAGCTCCACGGCAATCGAGTTGATCTCGGTGAACCGCTCGGTGGCGCCGGTGATCCGCTGCTGCGTCGTGCGCCGCCCGTCGTAGCTGACCCGCTCCTGGACGTTGACGAACTCGCCGAGCCAGGCGTCGACCATGCCGACCGACGGCGCCAGCCGCCGGATGGCTTCGGCGTCCTGCACCGTGATCTCCGGGCGGCGGAGCAGCTCGGCGAAGTCGGCGCCGCCGGCGACGCTGACGCCGCTGAACTGGGCGACGAAGATCGTGTTCGGCCCGAGCTGCCGGATCATGTCCCGCAGCGACTGGTCGAAGCCGCGGATCAGCGAGGTCATGCCGACGATCGACGTGATGCCGATGACCACCCCGAGCACCGTCAGCGCCGAGCGCAGCTTGTTCGTGCGCAGCGTGTCGAGCGCCAGGTGGACGACTTCCTTGAGCAGGCCGAGTTTCATCTTCGTCTCGAGAGGGCGGAGCGCACGGCTCCGTGCCTCCGTGTGAGGCCGTGACCTCCGCAGCCTCCTCGGCCTCTCGCGACACTACTCACGTCTCAGTGCCTCGATCGGATCGAGCCGGGCCGCGCGCGAGGCGGGGTAGAGGCCGAAGAACAGCCCCACGCCGGCGGTGATGCCGATGCCGAGCGCCACCGACCAGGGCTCGAGGCGCGCCGGCAGCGGCGACACCGCCGAAATCGCCTGGGCGGCGAAGAACCCGAGCAGGATGCCGACCAGGCCGCCGAAGGTCGACAGCGTGACCGACTCGGTGAGCACCTGCGACATGATGTCGCGCCGCCTGGCGCCGAGCGCCTTGCGCAGGCCGATCTCCCGCGTCCGCTCGCTCACCACCATCAGCATGATGTTCATGATGACGATGCCGCCGACGACCAGCGACAGCGCGACGACGCCGACGAGCACGGCGAAGATGCCGGTCGTCGCCTGGTTGTAGAAGCCGAGCAGCGTGTCGGACGTGAACATGCCGAAGTTGTCCGGCTCGGTGGCCTTCAGCCGGCGCTCGACCCGCAGCGCGACCATCGCTTCGTCCATCGCCGTCTGCAGCAGGTCGGGGGAGGCGGGCTTGGCCAGCAGCTGGAGCGAAGGGCGCGAGCCGAACATCTGCTGCCACATGCCGAGCGGGATCACCACGAACTGGTCCTGCGAGTTGCCGAAGAAGGCGCCCTTCTGCTCGCTGACGCCGACCACGCGGAAGTGGACCCCCTGGATCTTGATCGTCCGGTCGAGCGGGTTCAGGTCGCCGAACAGCCGATCGGCGATCTCCCAGCCGAGCAGGGCCAGCGGCTGGTTGCGATCCACTTCCTGCGGCGTCATCAGCCGGCCGCGCTCGGCGTTGAACGTCGAGAACTCCGAGTACTCGCTGGTGACCCCCTGGATCTGGATGTTCTCGAGGATGACGTCGCGATAGGTGATGCGGCCGCGGCGCTGCACCTGTGCCGCGATCGTCTCGATCGACGGGCTCATCGCCCGGATCGCGGCCGCGTCGGCCAGCGTGACCGGCGGGTTGTTGCGGTTGCGCTCGACCTCCTCTTCCGTGGTCGCCACCGGCGGCACGCGCTGGACGGTGAACGCGTCGGCCCCGAAGTCGGTCAGGATGGCGGACGACACCATCGCGTTCATGCCCTGGATGAGCGACACCACCGTGATGATCGACGTGACCGCCACGATGTTGCCGAGCACCGTCATGAACGAGCGGAGCTTGCTCGCCCAGATCGCCCGCAGGGCGATCGCGACCGACTCAAGGAGTTGCTGCACGCGCCTGCTGCGGCTCCTGGATCGTCACGGCTTCACCGTCGGCCAGCTCGCGGACCGTGGCAAACGGCCCGGTGACCACCTGGTCGCCGGCGCCGGCGCCCTCGAGCACCTCGAAGTATCGCTCGCCGGCAATACCGACCTTGACCGGCGTGAAGACGACCCGCCCGTCGCGGATGACGAACACGCCCTCGGTCTCGCGCCGCTCCTGCCCGGGCGGCGGCTCGGGCGGCGCCGGCCGCGTCGCCGGCGCGCCGCCGCGTCCGCCGAAGAAGCTGCGCTCGCGCTCCGGCGGCGGCTCCCGCACCAGGGTGTCCGTCTCGTCGAACAGCATCTCGCGCACGGTCAGCGACTGGATCGGCACCGACACGACGCCGCTGCGCGTGGCGGTCGTGATTTCCGCGGTGCACGTGAAGCCGGGGCGGATATCGGGGACCGGTTCGTCGATGGTGACGACCACCTTGAAGTTGGTCGCCGTCGCCGTGCCCGCCGCCTGGCCGGCGGCCGCCTGGATCGGGCTGTTGCCGATCTCGGTGACGTGGCCGCGGAACGTCCGGTCGGGGACCGCGTCGATCGTGATGCGCGCCGCCTGCCCGAGCTGCACGTTGGGGATGTCGGTTTCGTCGACCTCGATCTCAGCCTGGATCTGCGACATGTCGGCGACCGTCAGCAGCACCGTGCCGGCATTGTTCATGGTCCCGACGACCACGTTCTCGCCCTGCTCGATGTTGCGCCGCGTGACGATGCCGTCCATCGGCGACGAGATGATCACCTGGCTCAGGTTGTACTGCGTCGTCGACAGGCTCGCCTGCTCCTGGCGGATCTGCTGCTGGCGCGTCTCGACCTCCTGCACCCGCGCCGTGTATTCGGCGTCGCGGACGGCGACGTCATTCTCGGCGCGCTCGAGCGTTTCGCGCGGCGTCAGCCCCTCGCGCGCGAGATCCTGCTGCCGCTTCAGGTTCTGCTGCGCGAGATCGAGGTTGGCCTTAGCCTGGACGACGGCGGTCTGCGCCTGCTGCAGCGCCGAGCGCGCGGCCGCGACGCTGGCTTCGCCGCGTTCGAGCTGGCCGGAGAGCGAGCGCGGATCGATCTCGAGCAGGAAGTCGCCCGCCTTCACCCGCTGCCCTTCGACCACGGCAAGGCGGGTGACGCGGCCCATCTGGTTGGCCGAGATGTCCACCTGGCGCACCGGCTGGATCTTGCCCGACGCCGAGACGATGGCCTCGAGGTCGCGCGTCCGCAGCGCTTCGGCGGTGACCTCGGGCAGGTCGGGCCCGGCGAAATAGACACGCGCGCCGGCGCCGCCGGCCACGAGCAGGATGACGACCCCGAGGATGATCCACTTCCTTCGACTCACGCGGTTCCTCCAGTCAGCGCCATCGCCGCCGCGAGCAGCAGCGCGAGCGCGACATAGGCGCCGGCAAACGCCAGCGCCAGACGGCGGGCGGGGCGGTGCACGAGCACGCCAACCCCGATGGCCAGGACCACCACCCACCAGACGACGAAGAGATCGATGACGCCGAGAAAGCGGGCCAGCGGCGACCCCTCGTCGAGCGCGCCGGCCAGGCGGATGAGGGTGGTCGGACTGGCGAGCGTCTCGTTGACGTAGTTCAACGGCGTCGCGATCAGCTGCCGCAGCGCCAGGATCACGCCGGCGTGCGACACGATGGCCAGTAACTGCGTGAGCGATGCCGCGGCGCCGAGCGCGCGCACGACGCCGAGCAGCACCGGCGCCAGCGCGATCGTCAGCACCGGTCCGCTCAGGACGGCCGTCAGCGCGGCGTAGGCGATCCCCTGGCGGCTCAGCTCATGGAACTGCGCGTACTCCCCGTCGCCGATGCTGCCGCCGAATGCGATGGCCGTCCGCTCCCACTGATCGACCAGGGCCAGCTGGCCGACCTCGGTGGAAAGAAACGCCGCCTGGCACGCGAACGTGATGAGTGTGGTCGCGACAAGGACGGCAACCCAACGCGGCTCGGCGGCCACGGTTGTCAGGGTCGCGCGCGGGCGGCGGACGATGCCGGCCGCGCGAACGGCGAGAGTGGACACGGATACCCCTCTATACGGATGTTTTTCGCCTGGGTTCACTGCGGCACCCCGTGAAGGGGTGCCCTACAGCTACACTCCTTCGATTATGACCACTCGGACGTGTTGGACCCTGCTCGTGGCCGTGGTGTTCCTGGTTGGCTGCCCTGGTTGGGCATCTGCACAAATTGTCGAGGCTGTCGGCAGCCGCGCCCTGGGGATGGGCGGCGCCTTCGTCGCCGTCGCCTCAGACAGCAGCGCCACCTGGTGGAACCCCGCAGGACTGGCCGAAGGGCCGTTCGTCGATCTGGCCCTGGCCCGGGTGGCGACCGAGCGCACCGAGGCGGCGCCCCCGGTCCGCGACCGCGCGTCCTGGTTCGCTATCTCCGCGCCGATGCTGGGGTTCAGCTATTACCGCTTGCGGCTCACAGACATACGACCATTCGACCCTACAGACGGGGCGGCCGGGGACCGAGAAGATAGAGCGGCAGGACTGGCAGTCCGTTCGACATCGGTCAGCCAGCTCGGGCCAACCTTCGTCCAGACCCTGCTCCCCGGGGTGCATGTCGGTACCACCCTGAAATATGTGAGGGGAACCGTGCGCCTGGCGGGCGGCAGTCCGTCGCTGCTGGCGTCCGACCTGCTCGAACAGGGGGAGGCGCTCGAAGGGGGCGAGGCGGAGGGGCGGTTCGACCTGGACATCGGCGTCCTGGCAACGGCCGGGGTCGTGCGGCTGGGCGCGGTGGTGAAGAACGTTCGCGAGCCGCGGTTCGGACGCGGGCTGCAGGTGCCGCGGCAGGTCCGGCTTGGCGCCGCGCTCGACTTCGAGCGCACGGCGGGGCTGCCGCTGGTCATCGCGATCGACGGCGATGCGGCGAGCTACGAGACGACGTGGGGGGAGCGCCAGGTGATCGCCGTCGGCGTCGAGCGCTGGCTGTTCACGCGGCGCCTGGGCATTCGCGGCGGCGCGCGGTTCAACCGCGCCGGCGCCGAGGAACGGAGCGCCACCGCGGGCATCAGCGTGGCGGCGCGGTCGGGCATGTATCTCGAGGGGCACGTCGTCCGCGGCGGGACCCCCGAGGAGCGCGGCTGGGGCGCCGCAATGAGAGTGAGCTTTTGATGGATGGTGGATGGTAGGTGGTCGATGGTGGGCCAAGAGGTTCACCGACCATCCACCACCGACCATCCACCACCCAAACGATATGGCGGTACGCATCGGCGAGTTGCTTCTCAAGGAGAAGCGCATCACACCGGAGCAGTTGCAGGAGGCGCTGAACTACCAGCGCCAGCACGGGGGGAAGCTCGGCTTCAACCTGATCAAGCTCGGGTACGTGAAGGACGAGGAGATCACCGCGCTCCTCAGCAAGCAGTACGGCGTCCCGTCGATTGCGCTCGCCCAGTTCGAGATCGACCCGGCGGTGGTCAAGCTCGTGCCCGCCGACACCGCCCAGAAGTACCAGATCGTCCCGCTGTCGCGCGCCGGTGCCACGCTGACGATCGCCATGACGGACCCGACCAACGTGTTCGCCATGGACGACATCAAGTTCATGACCGGCTACAACGTCGAGCCGGTCGTGGCGTCCGAGACGGCGGTCATCGAGGCGATCCAGAAGTACTACGGCAAGGCGGCGGCGCCGCCCGGCGGATCGGAGAGCGCGCTGGAGCTGGCCAGCCGGGCGCTCGAGGAGATGCCGACCCTCGACGGCGCCGAGGACGTGGAGGTCCTCCAGGAGCTCGAGGAGATCAGCGCCGAGATGCTCGCCAAGCAGGGCGAGGAGGCGCCGGTCATCAAGCTGGTGAACGTCATCCTGATGTCGGCCATCCAGAAGGGCGCCAGCGACATCCACATCGAGCCGTACGAGAAGGAGCTGCGCGTCCGCTACCGCATCGACGGGCTGCTGTACACGATCATGCAGCCGCCGATGAAGTTCCGCGACGCCATGACGTCGCGCATCAAGATCATGGCGAAGCTCGACATCGCCGAGAAGCGGCTGCCACAGGACGGGCGCATCAAGATCCGGTTCCAGGACAACGGGGCGAGCAAGGAGATCGACTTCCGCGTCTCCTGCCTGCCGACGCTGTTTGGCGAGAAGGTGGTCATGCGCCTTCTCGACAAGGACAAGCTGATGCTCGACATGACGAGGCTCGGGTTCGAGTCCGAGTCGCTCGCCAGGTTCGAGGCGGCCATCCAGAAGCCGTGGGGCATGGTGCTGGTCACCGGCCCGACCGGGTCGGGCAAGACCAACACGCTCTACTCGTCGATCGCGCGCATCAACACGCCGGAAACCAACATCATGACGGCCGAGGACCCGGTCGAGTTCAACATGGTCGGCGTCAACCAGGTGCAGGTGCGCGAGAACATCGGGCTGAACTTCGCCTCGGCGCTGCGCAGCTTCCTGCGCCAGGACCCGAACATCATCCTCGTCGGCGAGGTCCGCGACTTCGAGACGGCGGAGATCGCCGTCAAGGCGGCGCTGACGGGGCACCTCGTGCTGTCGACGCTGCACACCAACGACGCGCCGAGCACGGTGAACCGCCTGATGAACATGGGCATCGAGCCGTTCCTCGTCGCCAGCTCGCTCAACCTCGTCTGCGCGCAGCGCCTCGTGCGCCGCGTCTGCAAGAGCTGCGCGGAGCCGAACCCGACGCCGGCGCCGGCGCTGGTCCAGGCCGGCTTCGCCGCCGAGGACGCCCACTCGATTGTCCCGATGCACGGCAGGGGGTGCGACAAGTGCAACAACACCGGCTACAAGGGACGCGTCGGCCTGTATGAAGTGATGGAGGTCACCGAGGAGCTGCGTGAGCTGATCCTCGTCGGCGCCTCGTCGCTGGAGCTGCGGCGCAAGGCGATCGACGAAGGGATGCTGACGCTGCGCCAGAGCGGCTTGCGCAAGGTGAAGGAAGGCGTGACGACAATCGAGGAAGTCGTCAGGGAGACGGTGAAGTGACACTACCGGAACTGCTCCGCAGGGTGGTCGAGCTCGAAGGGTCGGACCTGCACATCACCACCGAGACGCCGCCGCAGATCCGCGTGCACGGGCACCTGCAGCGCGTCGAGGGGCCAGACATGACGCCATCGGAGACCAAGCAGCTCTGTTACAGCGTGCTCACCGACGCGCAGAAGAAGCGGTTCGAGGAGCACCTGGAGCTCGACTTCTCGTTCGGCATCAAGGGGCTGGCGCGCTTCCGCTGCAACATGTTCAACCAGCGCGGCGCAGTCGGCGCCGTCTACCGGCTGATCCCCGAGAAGATCCGCGGCTTCGACGAGCTCGGGCTGCCGCCGGTCATCGCCAAGCTGGCCGAACGGCCGCGCGGGCTGGTGCTCGTCACCGGCCCCACCGGCTCGGGCAAGTCGACGACGCTGGCGGCGATGATCGACAAGATCAACAAGGAGCGGCACGATCACATCCTCACCATCGAAGACCCGATCGAGTTCGTGCACCAGCACCAGAACTGCCTCGTCAACCAGCGCGAGGTGCACCAGGACACCCAGAGCTTCGCCAACGCGCTGCGCGCCGCGCTGCGCGAGGACCCCGACATTGTCCTGATTGGCGAGATGCGCGACCTGGAGACGGTCGAAGCGGCGCTGCGGATCGCCGAGACGGGGCACCTGACATTCGGGACGCTGCACACCAACTCGGCGGCGCAGACGATCAACCGCATCATCGACATCTTTCCGGCGCACCAGCAGAGCCAGATCCGGACGCAGTTGTCGCTGGTCCTCGAGGGTATCGTCTGCCAGGCGCTGCTGCCGAAGATCGGCGGCGGCCGCGTCGCCTCGCTCGAGATCATGGTGCCGACGCCGGCCATCCGGAACCTGATTCGCGAGGACAAGATCCACCAGATCTACTCGGCCATGCAGACCGGCCAGGAAAAGGCCGGGATGCAGACGGCGAACCAGTCGCTGGCGACGTTGTATATGAAGAAGCAGATCACGCTCGAGACCGCGCTCAGCGCGTCGTCGAACCGCGAGGAGCTGCAGGAGATGATCAACCGTGGCGTCGGCGTGGTGGCCGGCGCCGGGCTCGGCCGCACCGGCGTCGCGCCGCGGCCGACGATGGGCAGATAGGCAGCTAGGTAGCTGGGGCTTATGGCGACTTTTGCATACAGCGGGCGGACCCGGCAGGGGCAGACGGTCACCGGCGAGCACATGGCGGACACCATGGACGCCGCGGTGGCGGCGCTGCGGCGGCAGCAGATCCTGGTCACGCAGATCAACCCGATCAGGGAGAAGGCGGCCAAGGTCATCAAGGGCAAGAAGGGCAAGAGCGTCGACTCGAAGAACCTGGCCGTCTTCACGCGCCAGTTTTCGGTGATGATCGACGCCGGCCTGCCGCTGGTGCAGTGCCTCGAGATCCTCGGCACGCAGGAAGAGGACAAGAACTTCTCGCAGGTGATCCTCGCCACTCGCGGGGACGTCGAAAGCGGCGCCTCGCTGGCCGACGCGATGGCGAAGCACCCGAAGGTGTTCGACAACCTGTTCGTCAACATGATCGCCGCCGGCGAGGCGGGCGGCATCCTCGACACCATTCTCAAGCGGCTCGCCACCTACATCGAGAAGAACGTCAAGCTGAAGCAGCAGGTGAAGTCGGCGATGGTCTACCCGATCGCCGTCATCGTCATCGCGGCGATCGTCGTCGGCGTCATCCTGTGGAAGGTCATCCCGACCTTCGCCAACCTGTTTGCCGGCCTCGGCGCCGAGCTGCCGCTGCCGACGCGGGTGGTCATCGCTGCCAGCAACGGCCTGGTGCGCTTCGGCCCGTTCGTGATCATCGGCATGGCGGCGCTCGCCTTCGGCTTCCGCGCGTACTACCAGACGCCGAACGGGCGCAAGGTGGTGGACTCGGTGGTGCTGAAGCTGCCGGTGCTCGGCATCCTGATGCGCAAGATTGCGGTCGCCCGCTTCTGCCGCACGCTGTCGACGCTGCTGGCGTCGGGCGTGTCGATTCTCGAGGCGCTCGACATCACCGCGCGCACGTCGGGCAACGCCGTCGTCGAGGAGGCCATCCTGACGACGCGCAAGAGCATCGAGCGCGGCGAGACGATTGCGGCGCCGCTGCGTGACACTGCCGTTTTCCCGCCGATGGTGGTGCAGATGATCGGCGTCGGCGAGGCGACCGGCGCGCTCGACACGATGCTGTCGAAGATCGCCGACTTCTACGAGGAGGAAGTCGACGTCGCGGTCGCCGGGCTGCTGACGCTGCTCGAGCCGATGATGATCGCGCTGCTCGGCGGCATCGTCGGCGGCATCGTCATCGCGATGTACATGCCGATCTTCAGCCTGATTTCGAAGCTCACGGGCTGACGGTTGGATGGTAGATGGTGGATGGTAGTTCGTAGCTGAATGGATCTCCGCCAGCGTCTGTCGACGCTCATCGCCGTGCGCGTCGTCGCGAGCACGCTGCTGCTCGGGTCCGCGATCCTCGTCCAGCTGAACCGGCCCGGGGCGTTCCCGATCGACCCGTTCTTCTTCCTGATTGGGCTGACCTACGCGTTGAGCGTCGTGTTCATCGCGACGCTGCGCTTCGTCGACCGGCTGCCGTGGCTGGCCGACGTGCAGTTCGGCGCCGACGCCATCCTCGTCTCGGCGTTCATCCACGTCACCGGCGGCATCACCAGTTACTTCTCGTCGCTGTACCTGCTGCCGATCATCGCCGCCAGCACCATCCGGTTCCGCCGCGGCGCGCTGCAGGTCGCGGCGCTCAGTGCCGTGCTCTATTTGGCGCTGGTGTCGCTCCAGTACACCGGCGGCATGGCCTATCTGCCGGCGTCGTGGCAGGTCGAGCTGCCGGACCCGCTGCCGGGCGTGCGGCTGGCGCAGTACACGGTGGCCATCAACCTGTTCGGTTTCGTCGCGGTGGCGCTGCTGTCGGGATCGCTGGCCGAGAACGTGCGGTCCACGGGCGCGCGGCTGGAACATGCCTCGCACGAAATCGAGGACCTGCGGGCGTTCAACGAGTACGTCATCGACAGCCTGCTGAGCGGCCTGATGACCACCGATCGCGACGGCCGCATCCTGACGTTCAATCGCACGGCGTCGGCGATCACCGGCGTGCCGCAGGCGCAGGCCATTGGCCGCGATGCCGCCGCGGTGCTGCAGCTGCCAGACGCCTTCACGGAGCAGCTGGCGACGGTGGGCGAGCAACGCGGCGTGCGCTTCGATTTCGAGTTCGCCGTCGGCGACCGCCAGGTCATCGACATCGGCCTCACCGTGGCGCCGCTGGCGTTCCCCGACGGCCGCAGCGGCTACCTGTACACCTTCCAGGACGTGACCAACGTCAAGCGGCTCGAACGGAGCGCGCGGCTGCAGCAGCGGCTGGCGGCGGTCGGCGAGATGGCGGCCGGCATTGCCCACGAGATTCGCAACCCGCTGGCGTCGATGTCGGGGTCCATCCAGGTGCTGCGCCAGGACCTGCCGCTGTCGGAGGAGCAGGCGCAGCTGATGGACATCGTGCTCAAGGAGTCCGAGCGCCTCAACGACACCATCCGCTCGTTCCTCGCGTACGCGCGGCCGCAGAAGTTCGCCGTCGCGCGGCTCGACGTCGCCAGGGTGGTGCAGGACACGGCGCTGCTGCTGCGCAACAGCGCCGACGTGCGCGCAGGGCACGTGATCGACGTCGACGTGCCTTCGGGCGAGGTGTGGTACGAGGCCGACGAGAACCAGGTGCGGCAGATTATCTGGAACCTTGCCACCAACGGGCTGCGGGCCATGGCCGACGGCGGCCACCTCAGGCTCGGCGCCCGCACGGAGCGGCGCGGCAGCCAGGGCGAGGTCGTGCTCGAGGTCGAGGACCAGGGGTGCGGCATCCCGGCCGATGAGCTGGACGGCATCTTCCAGCCGTTCCGCAGCTCGTTCGACAAGGGCACCGGCCTCGGCCTCGCCATTGTCCACCGCATCGTCACCGACTACGGCGGCCAGATCCAGGTGTCGTCGACGGTCGGCAGCGGCACCACGGTGCGCGTCCGGCTGCCGATTCGTGCCGGCAGCAGCCAGCCGGCGCCCGGCGCGCGGAGCGCCGTCTCGTGACCGACACGCCGGCGGTGCTCGTCGTCGACGACGAATCGTCGATGCGGCAGTGGCTGCAGATCGCGCTGCGCAAGGACGGCTATGCCGTGATGACCGCGCAGAACGGGCGCGAGGCGCTCGACCTGCTGCGCCAGCCCGGCCGCCGCATCGACCTGCTGCTCTCAGACATCCGGATGCCCGACATGAGCGGCGTCGAGGTGCTGCGCGAGGCGAAGGCGATCGACCGCGACCTGATCGTGTTCATGATGACGGCGTTCGCCTCGACTGACACCGCGGTCGAAGCCATGCGGCTCGGCGCCGTCGACTACTTCACCAAGCCGTTCAACGTCGACGAGCTGCGGCTGAAGGTGCGCCAGCACCTCGAGGCGCGCCGGCTGAAGGAAGAGAACGTGGCGCTGAAGCGGGCGCTCGGCACGCGGCACGAGTTCTCGAACATGATCGCGCGCAGCGCCGTGATGCTGGAAGTCTTCAAGATGGTCGAGACCATCGCCAGGACCAGCAGCACCGTGCTCATCACCGGCGAGTCGGGCACCGGCAAGGACCTCGTGGCGCGCGCCATCCACTACAACTCGCTGCGGCGCGATCAGCCGTTTGTCGCGCTGAACTGCGGCGCGCTGCCCGAGACGCTGCTCGAATCGGAGCTGTTCGGCCACGTCCGCGGCGCCTTCACCGGCGCCGACACGAACAAGAAGGGGCTGATCGAGGTTGCCGAGCGCGGCAGCATCTTCCTCGACGAGATCGGCGAGATGAACGCGACGATGCAGGTGAAGCTGCTGCGCGTGCTGCAGGACCGCCGCTTCCGCCGGCTGGGCGGCACCGAGGAAGTGCAGGCCGACATCCGCGTGATTGCCGCGACCAACCAGGACCTGGCGAAGCTGGTGGCGGAGGGGCGCTTCCGCGAGGACCTGTTCTACCGCATCAACGTCATCCCGATGCACCTGCCGCCGCTGCGCGACCGGCGCGAGGACATTGCGCCGCTGGCGGAGCACTTCCTGGAGAAGTTCGCGGCGCAGATGGGGAAGGACATCCGCAGCCTCTCGCACGAGGCGTCGGTGCTGCTCGAACGCTATGCCTGGCCAGGCAACGTGCGCGAACTGGAAAACGTGATCGAGCGTGCCGTGGCCCTGGAACAGACACCGGTAGTGCTGGCCGAGACGCTCCCGGCGCAGGTTCGGGCTGCAACGGAAAGCATGCCTTTGGGCGGTCCAGCCGCGGAACCCGCGCCGCCGCTGCCCGATCTCGGCGAGGGGTTTGACCTCGAAGCACGCGGTGAGGAATTCTACCGGCACTACATCGCCCTGGCGCTCGAGCGCGCCGGCGGCGTGCAGGTGAAGGCGGCGGACATGCTCGGCATGAGCTTCCGCTCGTTCCGCTACTACGCCAAGAAGTTCAATCTGCGATGATGCGACGGCTTCGACACACCGGCGGCATGACGATCGTCGAACTGCTCGTCGTCATCGTCGTCATCGGCATCCTGCTGGTCTTTGCCGTCACCATGTTCCAGCGGGCGCGGATGGCCGGCAACGAATCGGCGGCCATCGGCGCCATGCGCGCCATCAACAGCGCGCAGTTCGCCTACATGAGCGGCTGCGGCCAGGGGAGGTATGCCTCCTCGTACACCGTGCTCGGCCAGAAGCCGGCCAGCGGCGGGCAGCCGTACCTGTCCGAAGACATCCCCGCCGTGACGGAGCCGACGCGCAACGGCTACGTGTTCCGAATGGCGCGCGGCATGGACGGCGTCGCGGCAAGCGCCGACTGCAACGGCACGGCGACGCAGACGTCCTACTACGCCACGGCAACCCCGGTCGCACAGGGGAACACCGGCGAGCGCTCGTTTGCCACCAACCAGCGCGGCGCCGTCTTCCAGTCAAACGGGGAGGTCCCTCCCGCCGAGCCCTTCGACGACGGCGACCAGCCGGCGCAGTAGGCCCTCAAGCCCGCGGGGCGAGGCTGACAGTTTCTGTCACTCCGACAAATCGTGGCAGCGCCAGGCTTGACACTTTTTGTCCTGCGTCCGTATCCTGATTTCAGGGCTTATCCGATAAGTCTCTCCAGGTAAGTGGCTTAGCTGGATTTCGCGGCGGTTGGCAAAGTCGGCATCGATCTTGGTTCCTGACTGTGCCGTTCAACCCCCAGCGCCGCGAGCCGCGGCGAACGGTTACGAGAGTTTGCCGGGCGCAGCCCGCGAGCGTTCAAGGAGAAAACACGTGAAGAAGATGCAGAAGAACGAAGGGTTCACCCTGATCGAGCTGCTGATTGTCGTGGCGATCATCGGCATCATCGCCGCGATCGCCGTTCCGGGCCTGCTGCGCGCCCGCATGTCGGGCAACGAGGCGTCGGCCATCGGCTCGATGCGCGCGATCAACAGCGCCCAGGTGACCTACGCGGCCAGCTGCGGCGGCGGCGGCTACACCCAGAGCCTGGTGGACCTGGCCGCTGTCCCCATCGCTGGAGGCGCCCCGTTCATCAGCCCCGACCTCGGCACCGGCGCCACGGTGACCAAGAGCGGCTATGACATCGCCCTCGCGGCTGGTGCCAACTCGGTCGCCGTCCTGGTGGCTGCCAACACCTGCAACAACACCAATTCGTTCTCGACCTACCACGCGACCGGCACGCCGGACGACGTGGGCGACACGGGCACGCGCGCGTTCGCGACCAACCAATCGGGCACGATCTGGCAGAACTTCACCGGCGTGGCGATCGCCAACACGATGGCGGCCGCGACCGTCCTGCAGTAAGCGCTTTCGATTCCTCGGTTCCTCGGTGAGAGGTGCCCGGCCCCGGCCGGGCACCACTTTGTGTTTCCGCCGGTTGTTCGGTAGGATGCGCCCGAGAGTCACCCAGATGAAAAACAACGCTCGTCCGCTGATCCACGCGCTGGCGGCCCTCGGCCTCATCGCCTCGGCCTCCTCGCTCTACGTGCACTACCAGATGCTCCAGGACCCGGCCTACCAGAGCTTCTGCGACGTGAGCGCGACGGTGAGCTGCCAGTCGGTGCTCGAAAGCTCCTACGCCACGGTGTTCGGCGTGCCGGTCGCGGCCGGCGGCGCCATCTGGTCGGCGCTGGTGCTGCTGCTCGCCTGGCGCGGCATGGGCGCCCCCAAGTCCGAGACGGCCGCGGCCGTTGCCGGCTACATCTTCATCCTCTCGACGCTCGGCCTCGCCGTGGTCCTCTACCTCGGCTACGCGTCGCTGTTCGTCATCCAGCAGGCGTGCCCGCTCTGTATCGCCATGTATGTGTCGGTGATCGGCACGTTCATCGTGTCGGGCGGCGCGGCGTCGGTGTCGCTCGGGAGCCTCCCCGGCCGCTTCGGCCGCGACCTCGGCGACGTCTGGGGCAGCGCCGCCGGCGTGGCGATGGCGGTCACCTGGATCGCGG
The DNA here is from genome assembly GCA_050247255.1 of Vicinamibacterales bacterium. GTDB lineage: Bacteria > Acidobacteriota > Vicinamibacteria > Vicinamibacterales > UBA2999 > JBFWUM01. Next base: position 20,293 of record JBFWUM010000019.1, read on the forward strand.
CGTCGCTGGCGCTGGTCGTCCTCTTCCCGCGCAGCGAGCCCGTGGCGGCCCCGGTCAACGCCGACGGCACGCTGGCCGCGCCGCCGCCGGTCACCGAGACGCTCACCGACGAGCAGCGCGCGCAGTTCGAGCAGTGGATCACGGCGCAGCCGCGCGTCGAGGTGCCGCTGCCAGAGCCGCAGGAGGCCGCCGTCGTCGTCGTCAAGTTCAACGACTACCAGTGCCCGTCGTGCCGCCAGGCGTACGTCGAGTACCGCGGCATCGAGCAGAAGTACGAACGCGACTACGCCGGCCGGGTCAAGTTCGTCACGCTCGACTTCCCGCTGGAAGCCGAGTGCAACATCGCCGCAATCCATCCCTCGGCGTGCGAGGCGTCCGCCGCCGTGCGGCTGGCACGCACGAAGGGACGCGACGAGCAGATGGAGGAGTGGCTGTTCGCCAACCAGTCGACGATGACCCCCGACAGCGTCAAGGCCGGCCTGCAGCAGGTGGCGCAGATCGCCCCAGCGGAGTTCGACGCGCAGTATCCGCAGCTGCTCGACGCCATTCGCGCCGACGCAAAGATCGGGCGCGACCTCAACATCAGCGGCACCCCGACGTTCTTCGTCAACGGCATCAAGGTCCCCTCGCTGCGGGCCGTCTACTTCGATGCGCTCATCGCGTCCGAGCTGAAACGGGCCGAGGAGTAGGGCTGGCGGAACTGACGTTCCGCAGCTACGACCCGACGGATGAAGGCGATCCGAACTGAGGGACTGACCAAGCACTACCGGGTCGGTTTCTGGCGTCCGCGCCCTTACGTCGCGCTCGACGGCCTGACCTTCGACGTCGACCAGGGCGAGGTGTTCGGCTTCCTCGGCCCCAATGGCGCCGGCAAGACGACGACGCTGAAGCTGCTGATGCAGCTGATTTTCCCCACCGCCGGCCGCGCCGAAATCCTCGGCCGGCCGGTCGGCGACCTCGCGGTGCGGCGTCGCATCGGCTACCTCCCTGAAAACCCCTACTTCTACGACTACCTCACGGCGGAGGAACTGCTCGACTACTTCGCGCGCGTGTTCGGCCTGCCGCCGGCCGCGCGCACGCAGAAGGTGGCGGCATTGCTCGACGAGGTCGGCATCGGCGCCGAGCGGCGCCTGCAGCTGCGCAAGTTCTCGAAGGGCATGCTGCAGCGCGTCGGCATTGCGCAGGCGCTCATCAACGACCCGGAGGTCGTCTTCTTCGACGAGCCGATGTCGGGCCTGGACCCGCTCGGCCGGCGCCACATCCGCGAGCTGATCCTCAGGCTGCGCGACCGCGGCTGCACCGTGTTCTTCAGCTCCCACGTCCTGAGCGACGCGGAGGCGCTCTGCAGCCGCGTTGCCGTCGTCGCCGGCGGGCGGCTCGTCGCCATCGATTCGCTGTCGCAGCTGCAGGCGTTCGAGGTGCGGGGATGGGACCTCGTCGTCAACGGCCTTGAGGCGGCAGCCGTGGAACGGCTGCAGTTGCAGGGGCGCATTCGCTCGGCCCGTTCGCTTGGCCCGCAGCGCTACGAGCTCTCACTCGATGCGCAGGCGGCGCCGGAGCCGCTTGTTGGGGAGCTTGCCGCGCTCGGCGGGCATGTCGTCTCGCTGCACCCCGTTCGGGACACGCTCGAGGACCTGTTCGTCCGCCAGGTCGGCGGCGCGCGGAAGCGCGATACCGGCGAGGTGACGCTATGACGACCGTCGTCGCGGTCGCCGTCAACGCCTTCCGCGAGTCGGTGCGCGACCGCGTGCTCTACGTGCTGGTCGTGTTCGCGGTGGTGCTCATCGCCATGTCGGTGCTGATCGGCCAGCTCACCGCCGGACAGGACATCAAGATCATCAAGGACTTCGGGCTGGCGGCGATCTCGCTGATCGGGCTGCTGGTTGCCGTCTTCATCGGCGTCGGCCTCGTCTGGAAGGAAGTGGAGCGGCGCTCCATCTACAGCCTGCTGGCCAAGCCCATTCGCCGGACGCATTTCGTGCTCGGCAAGTTCTGCGGCCTCTCGCTCACGCTGCTCGTCATGGTGGCGATCATGACGGCTACGTATTTCATTGTCCTGGCCTGGCTCGGGTCCACGTTTCCGCCGGAAGCGCGCGTCGCCTGGCCACGGCCGGCGGTCGATCCGCTCCTGCTCAAGGCCATCGGGCTGCTGACGATGGAACTGCTGCTGGTGACGGCGATCGCGCTGTTCTTCTCGACCTTCTCGAGCCCGTTCCTGTCGATCGTGCTGACCCTGGCCATGTGGGTGATCGGCACGCTGAGCGCCGACCTGCGCAACGCCGACACGTTCCTCGATTCGGGCATGGCCATCGCGCTGCTGAACAGCCTGTATTACGTCGTTCCCAACATGGCGGCGTTCGACGTAAAGATGCAGGTCGTGCACGGACTCGAGGTGCCGTGGACGTACATCGCCACGACCCTGCTGTACGGCGTGGTCTACACGGCGTTCGTGCTCACGGGTGCGGTGCTGATCTTTCAGCGGCGGGAGTTCCGGTGACACGCCTCATCGCGGGGCTGGCACTGCTGATGGTGATGCTTGCCGGCATCGTCGGGCTCGCTGCCGCGCACGAGCGCCTTCCGGCGCTGCCGCTGCCCCCGGCTGACGCCGATTTCATGTACCTCAGGTCGCCCTCTGCGGCGTCACGGCTGGCGCTGTCCTACGACGCGCTGGCGGCCGATGCCTATTGGATCCGAGCCCTGCAGTACTACGGCGGGCAGCGCCTCTCACCTGAGCGCGGGCGCAACTTCGATCGCCTGTACCCGATGCTCGACCTGGCGACGTCGCTGGACCCCCACTTCAACATCGCCTACCGGTTCGGCGCCATCTTCCTCGGCGAGCCGTTCCCCGCGGGAGCCGGACGGCCCGACCAGGCGATTGCGCTGCTGATGAAAGGGCTCGCGTCGCAGCCGCAGCGCTGGGAGTTCGCCTACGACATCGGCTTCGTGCACTACTGGTGGCGCCAGGATTATGCCCAGGCGGCCGACTGGTTCCAGCGCGCCGCCGACATCGACGATGCGCCGTCGTGGCTGCCGCCGCTCGCCGCCGTCGTGCTGGCCGAGGGCGGCAGCCGCGCGTCGTCGCGCCTGCTCTGGCAGCAGATCCTCGAGACGGCGGAGGTGGACTGGCTGCGCCGCACCGCCGAGCGCCGCCTGCAGCAGCTCGACGCGATGGATGCCATCGAGCAGCTGTCACGGATCGCCGCGGCGTACGAGCAGCGGGCCGGCGTGCCGCTTCGCGGCTGGGACCAGTTGGTGCGCTCCGGCATGCTGCGCGGCGTGCCGGCCGATCCCGAGGGATATCCGTTCGTGATCGAGCCGCGCGGCGCCGTCGGCCTGCACCCGGACTCGCCGCTCAATCCACTGCCGGTATCACCGACGCCGTTTCGCGCCGCGGGCGCCAACTGATGCCGGACCTGCTGCAGTGGCTTCCGCCTTCAGGCATGCTGCAGTGGCTTCCGCCTTCAGGCCTGCTACAGTGGCTTCCGCCTTCAGGCGGAAGTGTCGCCGCGGCGCTGCTCGGCGTGTTCGGCGCCTGCGTCGGCAGCTTCCTCAACGTGTGCATCTACCGGCTGCCGCGGCGCGAATCGCTCGCGTGGCCCG
>JBFWUM010000019.1:23992-44801 GCA_050247255.1 Vicinamibacterales bacterium
CAGTGGCTTCCGCCTTCAGGCGGAAGTGTCGCCGCGGCGCTGCTCGGCGTGTTCGGCGCCTGCGTCGGCAGCTTCCTCAACGTGTGCATCTACCGGCTGCCGCGGCGCGAATCGCTCGCGTGGCCCGCGTCGCACTGCACCTCGTGTCAGCGGCCGCTGGCCTGGTTCGAGAACGTGCCGATCGTCAGCTGGCTGCTGCTGCGCGGGCGCTGCCGTACCTGCCGCGCGCCGATCACCGCGCGGTATCCGGTGGTCGAGGCGGTGACCGCGGCGCTCTTCGCGGCCGCCTGGTTCGTCTACGGGCCGACGCCGCTGCTTGCCGTGCGCCTGATCTTCGTCTGCGCACTCATCGTGCTCTTCGCGATCGATCTCGAGCACCAGATCCTGCCGAACGTCATCACGCTGCCAGGCGTCCTCATCGGCTTCGGCGCGGCGTTGCTGTTGCCACCCGGGTGGCGCAGCTCGCTCATCGGCCTCGCGGCCGGCGGGCTGTTCCCGTTCCTCGTCGCCGAGGCCTATCTCCGGGTGCGGGGCCGCGAAGGCATGGGCATGGGCGACTTCAAAATGCTGGCGATGGTCGGCGCTTTCCTCGGCTGGCCGCTCGTCTGGGTCACGCTCCTGCTCGCCTGCATGCTCGGCATCGTCATCGGCGGCGGCGCGCTCCTCGTGTCGCGGCGCGGCATGGCGACGCGCATCCCGTTCGGGACCTTCATCGCCGCCGCCGCGCTCATCTGCGTGTACGCGCCGGCGGCCGTGACCGCGGCCTACGACCGCGCCATCGAGGCGTACCTGCGGTGGGCGGGTTTGGCATGACCCAGTACGGGTTCCTGCTCCTCGGACTGACCGCCATCGTCGCGATGGTGGTCGGCTTCCTCACCTTCGCGCTGCTGCGGCTTGGCGCCGGCGTTCGCGACGCCAACCGGCAGCTGAAATCGGGGACCGGCGCCGAGACGGCGCTGCTCTCGGCGGCGCTGCAGGAAGCCGTCGGCACGCTCAAGGCCCAGGAGCAGGCGATGAGCGCGCGCGCGGCGGCGTCCGAGGCGTTGAGCGCGCAAATCGTCTCGCGGCTGACCGCCGGCCTGCTGGTCACCGACGGCGACGGCCGCATCCGGATCCTCAACCCGGCGGGGGAGCGGCTGCTCGGCGTGGCTGGCGACACGGTGGGCCGCCCCATGGAGGACGTGCTCGCCCAGGCGCCCCCGCTCGCTGCGGCGATTTCCGAATGCCTTGTGACCGGCGAGGCGATCGTCCGGCGTTCGCTGCCGATGCCGCCGGCCTCGAAGGCGACACACCTGGGGGTCACGGCGTCGCCGCTTGGCGCCCCGGGAGAGCGCTCCGGCGTCATCTGCCTGTTCTCGGACCTCACGGCGGTCTACGACCTCGAGGAGCAGCTGCGGCTGAAGGAAACGCTCGCGCGGCTGGGCGAGCTGACGGCCGGGATCGCGCACGAGTTCCGCAATGGCCTGGCGACGATTCATGGCTACAGCCGGCTGATCGATCCCAGGGAGCTGCCGGAGCGGTATGCGCCATACGTCGCCGGCATCCGCCAGGAGACCGAAGCGCTCGGCGAGCTCGTCACCAACTTCCTGAATTTCGCCCGCCCCCAGCAGCTCGCGCTCGCGCCGATCGATCTCGGCAGCGTCATCCACCGCGCCGCCGATGATCTTCGCCACGAAGCGGGCGACGCGGTGATCACGGTGGAGGGCCAGTTCGCCCGCGTGAACGGCGACGAGGTGCTGCTGCGGCAGGTGTTCTCGAATCTGCTCCGCAACGCCGTCGAGGCAGCGGCAGGGGGCGGCGTCAGGCCGGCGGTGCGGGTCCACGCCATCGTCGACAGGGAGCGCGAGCGCTGCACCGTGTTCGTCGACGACAACGGGCCAGGGGTGCCGGAGGACGCCCGCGACAAGGTGTTCCGCCCCTTTTTCACCACCCGGTCCCGCGGCACCGGCCTGGGCCTCGCGATCGTCCAGAAGATCGTCCTGAGCCACGATGGCCGGATTTCCGTGGACGCGTCCCCGGAGGGAGGCGCCCGGTTCCAGCTGATCATTAAGACCACCTGATACCAGAGCTGTTATCTCGCGTTGCACTTTGGTACACGCCGGGCCGGTCCGGACCGCCGGCTGAGCCCATGCTTCTCCCGTCAAGTCACTAATATTTCAGCCACTTACGCCGATACCTCTGGCATAGTCGACAGCTTGGCAATTTCGTTGCTCGGCTGGGGTTGAGCTCAGGAGTATTTCAAGGTGCGCAAGGGTGAAACCGGCGTCTCGCTCGTCGACATGATGCTGGTCGTCGCGGTCATGGCCGTCCTGATGGCCGGCGCCGTGCCGCAGCTGAATGATGTCGCCGGGGCGATGAAGCTTGGTTCGGCGCTGCGCGACGTCGAGCGCGAGTTGCAGACCGCGCGGCTGAAGGCGGTGACGTCGAACCGGCCGATCCGCGTGAGCTTCAACTGCCCGACCACGGGGCAGTTCCGCATGGTGGAGCTGATCGGCACGACCACGACGCCCGATTCGGCCGACAGCGCCAGCAACCGCTGCAGCGAATCCGCCTACCCGGCGACGCCCGCCGACGACAATCCGCTGACCCGGCCGAACCATGACGGCCCGATCCGTCGGCTGGACCCGACCGTTTCGTTCGGCTCGGCGTCGACGATCGAGTTCTGGCCCGACGGCAGCGCGCACCAGAACAGCAACGGCAGCAATCCCTGGCCGCTCGTGCCGAGCAGTGGCACGGCGATCACCCTCGTCCGCGACGAGGAAGTCCGGACCATCACGGTGAACAGCCTTGGCAAGATTCAGATTCAGCAGTAGGCCACGCCTCGTCAGGCGCGGCAGCGAATCCGGCTTCTCGCTGATGGAGGTCATGGTGGCGACCGGCATTCTCGCCACCGCGGTCGTGACGCTGGCGCAGCTGTTCGCCGTCTCGACGCGGATGAACCTCGGCGCCCGCAACGTCAGCTACGCCTCGATCCTCGCCGAGCAGAAGATCGAGGAGCTGCGCGCGCTCACCTGGGGCTTCGACAGCGAGGGGCTGCCGGTCAGCGACCTCCAGACCAACACCGCCGTCGATCCGGAAGACACCAACGGCGGCACCGGGCTGCGCCCGTCGCCGTCCGACTCGCTGCGCGAGAACACGATCGGCTACGTCGACTTCATCGACGCCTTCGGCAGCAAGGTCGGCAACGGCGACCCGACGCCGCCCGGCGACGCGGTCTACACGCGCCGCTGGTCGATCCATCCGCTGCCGACCAACCCGAACAACACGCTGATCATCCAGGTGCTGGTGACGCCGGTCCGCGAGCGCGGCCAGGCGGACCAGGGCACCGTGGCGCGCCTGCCTGAAGAGGCGCGCATCGTCACCGTCAAGACGAGGAAGGCTCAATGAAGAAGACGTCGGGCTTTACCCTTGTCGAAATGCTGATTGCCACCATCGTCATGATGGCGGTGACGGGCGCGGTGTTTCAGCTGATGAACCCGACGCAGGGCACGTTCCAGGCGCAGCCCGAGGTGTCCGATCTGCAGCAGCGCATGCGCGTCGGCGCCGATGTGCTCTCCGCCGATCTGCTGATGGCCGGCGCCGGCACCTACATGGGGGCCACACCGGGCGCGTTGCTGAACTTCTTCGCCCCGGTCATGCCGCACCGCCGCGGCGACATCGATCCCGACCAGCCGGACAGCTTCCGGGACGATGCGATCAGCCTGGTCTTCATCCCGCCGACCCCGAGCCAAACGACGGTCAACAAGGTCCTGGGCAAGGGGAACAGCCAGGAGATCGACGTGAACGCGCAGCGCGAGTGCGGCACCAACAAGCACCATGCGCTCTGCGGATTCGAAGAGGGCATGCGCGTGATGATCTTCGATGTCACGGGGACGTGGGACGTGACAACGATTACCAACGTGCAGGACGAGGCGTTGCACCTTCAGCACAACAGCAAGCTGTCGGGCGCCTATGACAGCGGCAGCGCGGTCATCTCACAGGTCGCCACGCGCACCTACTACCTGAAGAGCGACGACGAGACGCAGACCTACCAGTTGATGCAGTACGACGGCTATCAGACCGACATCCCGGTCGTCGACAACGTCGTCAAGCTGCAGTTCGAGTATTTCGGCGACCCGCAGCCGCCGCGGCTCATCCCCAACAAGTCGCTCTCCGACACCGTTGGCCCGTGGACAACCTATGGGCCGAAGCCACCGGTGGTGGGTGCCGATCTCAATAGCCAGGACGAGTACGCAACGGGCGAGAACTGCACGTTTACGGTATCCGACGGGCAGCACGTGCCGCGCTTGTCCGTGCTCGGCGCCGGCGGGACGCAGCGAGTCAAGCTCACGGCGAGCGAGCTGACGGATGGCCCGTGGTGTCCCAATGCCACGGTCGCGAACCGCTTCGACGCCGACCTGCTGCGCATCCGCCAGGTGCGCGTCACGCTGCGCGTGCAGGCGGCGCTGGCGGCGCTACGCGGGCCGGCCGGCGTCCTCTTCAGCAAGGGCGGCAGCTCGACCAGCGCCCAGCGGTTCGTGCCGGACCAGGAAATCCGGTTCGATATCGCGCCGCGCAACATGAACGTGGGACGGTGATCATGCGGACCCAGGGCGGAACTGAAGTTCCGCAGCTACGTCAGCGCCTCTCGGACGAACGCGGCCTCGCGCTGATCATCGCGCTGATGACCACGGCGCTGATGCTGGCGCTCGCCATGGCCCTCATCGCCACGACGATGACCGAGACGCGGATCTCGGCGAACTACAGCGACGGCACCGAGGCGCTGTATGCCGCCGATGCCGCGGTCGAGCGCGTCATGCAGGACCTGCTGACCGTCCCGGACTGGAACGACATCCTCAACGGCTCCTTGACCTCGTCGTTCATCGACGGCGCGGCGTCGGGCGATCGCACGCTGGGCGACGGCACGCAGTTGAGCCTGCTCGAGGCCACCAACATGGTGCGCTGCGGGCAAATCGGCACCTGCAGCGACTCGGTGTTGAATGCCTACACCGCCGAGCGGCCGTGGGGGCCGAACAACCCGCGCTGGCAGCTCTACGCCTACGGGCCGCTCGACGAACTGCTGCCGACCGAGGAGATCAACTCGCGGATGTACGTGGTCGTCTGGGTGGCCGACGATCCGTCCGAGACCGACGACAACCCGCTGCACGACGGCGATCCCAGCGCGGACTCGGACACGTACCCGACCAACCCCGGACGCGGCGTGCTCGCCCTGCTGGCGCATGCCTACGGCCCGAACGGCGTGCGCCGCGTCATCGAGGTGACCGTGGCCCGCACCGACAGCACCGAGATCGAGCGCGGCTATACCGGCCAGCGGGGCCAGGACGAGCAGAACCGCCGCGCCCGCAAGGCGGCGGTGCAGACGCCAGGCAAGGCGCTGAGCCGATCGGTCATGGGGCTGCAGACCGGTGGATTGAACTGAGTTGCCTATGAAGCGCCGACTGCTGATTGCCGCCGTTGTCCTCGCGTTCCTGCCGCGCCCGGCCGCCGCGCAGCTCGATCCGCTGCTGTTCGTCAAGCGGGAAGCGAACGGGCTGCCGAACGTCATCCTCGCCGTCGACACCAGCGAGCGCATGCAGCGCGACGTCGACGACGCGTATCGCGATCCGCGGGTGTACGCCGTCGACGAGAGCTGGGAGGCGTCGCTCGGGATCACCGGCCCCAGCTACCGGCGCAAGTTCGTAGACCTGCTGCATACCAGCGCCAACGGCACCACCTTCAGCGCCGATCACATCGAGTTCGTCGACAGCGGCGATGCGGCGTTCGCGGACTTCGACCACGCCACGCGGCTGGGCATCGCCCGGCTGGCGCTCACCGAGGCGATTGCGCGGAATTCCGGCGTCGCCCGCTTCGGCCTCGTCCGGACGCGCCGCTCGGCGACGCCCGCGCTGTGCAGCTTCCCCGGCGGCTGCCCGACCGTCGACATCGTCGGCACCGGCGCCGACGCGGTGGCGCAGCGGCTGTATGCCCCTGGTGTCGACGGCAATTACGCGATCTCGCGGCCGCAGTTTCCGGCCACCGCCAACGGCGCCGTCGCCTCTTCGGGGCTCGACCTGTCCGTGAGCGACACCTCGAACCTGTCGATTGTCAGCCGGCTGAACGCGTTGATGCCCTTCGGCCGCGAGAGCGCCGCGACCATCGATTCGCCGCTCGACTTGATGCTCGACGACATCAAGAGCCACGCGACAACGCTGCTCCAGCAACCGAATTGCCGCAACACGGTGGCGATCCTCGTGGTCGGCGGCGGCCAGGGAAACACGAACGCGTCGATGGCGGCGACGTTGGCGACGCAGGCGACCTCCTTCCTCAACGTGTACGGTGGTCATCGCGTGCCGGTCTATGTGATCGCCATCGCGCCGCCGGCCGCCGACGTGGCGTCGCTACAGGCGATCGCCGCCAACAGCGGCGGCCAGTACACGGAGATCACGGCGGCGATGCTCGACGGCGAGGACGAGGGCGAGGTCGTGGCCGAGTTCGTCCGCGCCGTCAACACCGCCGTCCAGCACACGTTCGTGTCGCAGTCGGAATTCGACGTTGCGCCGAGCGTCGACGTGCCGATTGGCGCCTACGCCGAGCACCAGGTGACCAGCCCGATCGTCGGCACGGTCGACCTGACCAGCGCCAAGGACATCACCGGCGCGTCGCTGCCGGACACGGTCATCACCAAGGTGGAGGGCGGCGTCGATACGGTCATCCCGCAGCGCGCCAACGTCCTCGTCACCGCCGGCTTCTCGTTGCCCGGCTTCGACGGCAAGCTGCGCGCCTTCCGCGTCTACAAGCCGGAAGCTGATAGCACCAAGCCATCCGGCTACAAGTTCGTGCAGGACGGCACGCGGCTGTGGGTCGGCTGCGCCCCTGGGACGACCACGACCGGTCCCTGCGAGCCGCTCGAGACCGATGCGCGGAACATCTACACCGTGCTGCCGGACAGCACGACGCTGGTGCCGTTCACTGTGGCTAACGCGGCGCAGTTCCAGCCGTACATGGGTTCCGGCGTCACCGTCGCGGATGCGGAGCGGATCATCGCGTTCGTGCGCAGCCAGCCGCTCGGCGCCATCGTCAGCTCGACGCCGGCGATCATGGATCCGCCGTCGCTCGATCCGCCGCCCGATGCCGACTATCCCGGCTTCGCCGCCGATAACAGCGGCCGCCGCAGCATGATCTGGGTCGGCGCCAACGACGGCATGCTGCACGGCATCGACGCCAGGCTCGGCGTCGAGGTCTGGGCGTTCGTGCCGTTCAACATGCTGCCGAAGCTCGGGGCGCTGCGGAACGGGCAGCCTGTTGGCGACTTCCTCTTCACCGTTGACGGGTCGCCGAAGGTCTCCGACGTCAAGATCGACGGCACCTGGCGGACCTACCTGATCCTCGGGCAGGGCGCCGGCGGCACCTTCTACCAGACGTTCGACGTCACCCTCGACGACATGGCGGCGACGGTGGACTCCAAGAGCGACGTGGCGACGTCGGTGCTCAGTTACTTTCAGGCGCCGGAGGCGGTGGCGTTGAAGTGGACCTTCCCGCGCTACTCGATGTTCGACACCACGATCGGGACGTACGGCGAGCTCAGCGCCTCGGCGAGCGCCGAGGAGAAGACGATCGGCCAGAGTTGGTCCGACCCGGCGGTCGGGCAGATTGAGAGCGCGAGCGGCCGGTTCGCCGTCCTCACCGGTTCCGGCTTCCTCCCGTACTCGGTGGAGCAGTCGTCGCGCGAGGGCATCAAGGCGGGGACCACGTTCTACCTCCTCGACGTCGAGACCGGCGAGGTGTTCGACAGCCGCAGCGTCGGCTCCGACGGCGTCGCCGAAACGGGAGCAGCGGGCAACGACTGCCGCGCCGCCGGGTCGTGCGCCGCGCTCAAGAACGCGCTGCAGGCGGACCCGGTTGCGACCGGCCCGCCGGACTCGCGCTTCATCACCAAGGCGTACGTCGGCGACCTCGATGGCACGCTCTGGCGTTTCGACATCGGCCTCGACGACGGCGGCGCGCCGGTGATCAAGGACCTGGTCGAAATCTACGACGCCGGGGCGAAGCAGCCGTTCTTCTCGTCGATGGCCACGGTGAACATCGGCGGCTCGCAGCAGTACCTCTTCCAGGGCGGCGGCAGCGACCTGCTGCCGTCGACCGGCATCAACGATCAGTACAAGCTGTTCGTGGTGCTCGACAACGGGACCAGCGGCAGCAAGAAGGCGGAGATTGCGCTGACGAAGGTCGACGGCTCGGGTGAGGACGAGAAGGTCACCGCCTTCCCGGCGGTCGCCGGCGACATCGTCTTCTTCTCGACCACGAGCTACTCGCCGACCGTCTATTGCGGCCCCAACACCAGCGCCAACCTGTACGCGTTCACCTTCATCGGCGGGCCGGCCTACGACACGACCGGCGACGGCAAGCTGGGGAAGACCGACAGCACGCGGGTCCGGACGACGGCGGGAGCCAGGGCCACGTCGCCATTCATCGTCGATCAGCACCTGGCCTTCGGCACCGGCGCCAACGTCGAGATGTTCGGGGATCCGGAGGACTACAACAACGGCGTCGGCCAGGTCGGCGTCCGCATCCTGTCGTGGCGGGAAGTGCGGTAGTGACGCGGGTGGCCCTGATCGCCGCCGCCGTGGTCGCGCTGGGCGGCTTTGCCATGTTCTTCGGCCGGCCGGTCGCCAGCGAGCCGGCCGCCGCCGCGCCGCCGGCCCCAGTCGTAGCCGCGCCTGTCACCGCGTCCGCTGCCGGCGTCGCGGTGATGGAAGGGCCCACCATGCCGTCACCGGCCGCCGAAGCGCAGGTTGTCGATGCCATCCGCGCCGGAGAGGTGTCCTACAACGCCGGCAACGTCGAGGCGGCGTTGGCGCGGTACCGCGCGGCGCTCGACGCCGACCCGCAGAACCCGATCGCCCTCAACAACGTCGGCCAGGTGCTCGTGCGCCTCGATCGGCCTGAGGAGGCAATTCCGTATTTCGACCGCGCGATTGCGGCGGCGCCCGCCGCCTGGGCCTCTCATTTCAACCGGGCGCGCGCCTACAGCGAGATGGGGCGGTGGTCGCAGGCGATAGCCGGCTACCGCGAGGCCGACCGGCTGTTTCCGGACGACTACGCGACCGTGTTCAACCTGGCCCGCGCGCAGCAGGCCAACGGCGATCTCTCGGCATCGATCGGCAGCTACGAGCGTGCCATCCGGCTCGCCCCGGGGCAGACCGACTTCCACCTGTCGCACGCGGCCGCGCTCGAACTGGCCCGGCGTCCGCTCGAGGCGGCAGCCGCCTATCGCCGGTATCTCGACCTGGAGCCTGAGGCCCCCAGGGCCGACACGATCAGGGAACGGATCGCGCAGCTCGAGGCCGTACAATCAACACCATGAAGACAGCTGGTCTCGCCCTGGTCGTCCTGGTCCTGGCCGCGGCACAGGCCGGCGCGCAGTCGCTGGCTGATGTCGCGCGACAGGAAGAGGCACGGCGCAAGACGGTGACCCGTCCGGGCCGGGTGTTCACCAACGACGACCTGCGCAGCGTCCCGCCGCCGGCACCCGCTGCTCCGGCCACGCCCGCGGCGACCCCAGCTCCGGCGCAAACCGAGGCCCCGGCCGCGGCCGGGCAGGAGAGTGCTGCCGCGCCCGGCTCTTCCGAGACTCCAGCTCCGGCTCAGGACGAAGAGGCATGGCGCGGGCGCCTGACCGCCGCGCGTGACAGCCTTGCGCGCTCGCAGGCGTTCGCCGAGGCGCTCCAGAGCCAGATCAACGGGCTGAACACCGACTTCGCCGCGCGTGACGATCCAGCGCAGCGCGCGCAGATCTCGACCAGGCGGCAGACCGCGCTGGCGGAGCTCGATCGGGTGAAGGAAGAGATCGCCCAGTTCGAGAAGCAGATCACCGACATCCAGGAAGAGGGTCGCCGGGCGGGAGTTCCTGCCGGCTGGCTCCGCTGATCGACTCGCAGGTTCTGCGTACCTTCCGCCGCTGACGCGGCGATTCCACTGAATTTGTCGATGTCGCCGGCCGGCAGCGCTGTTGCTGCCGCCGCCGGCGATGCGCGGGTTCACGCTCCCCGAAGCGCTGATCGCGATGTGGCTGTCGATGACGGTCACCGGCGCGATTTTCCTCGTCGTGCAGCCGTCGCAGGCGGTGCTGCAGGCGCAGCTCGAGGCTGCCGATCTTCAGCAGCGCCTGCGGTACGCGGTGGATGCGATTGCGCGCGACCTGGTGGCCGCCGCCACGGTCTTGCCGTACCGCATCGGCGCGATCGGCCACGACCCTGCGAGCGGCATCTTCTATCGCCCCGACACGATGACCGCGACCTTCCTGACGCCGCTCCCGCCGGGCGGGCAGACGTCAGCGACCTATTACCTGCGGCCGGATGGGTCCTCGGGCGCGTTCCAGTTGATGCAGTACGACGGCGGCGGAGGCGACTTCCCGCTGCTCGATCACGTGGTGGCGCTGGCGTTCGAGTACACGGGCGTCGCCGCCGACGGCATCACGCCGGAAAGCCTGGCCCCTGCGATGTTTGTCGACGGCCCGTGGCTGCCCGATGCGGGCGATCCGGATCGCGTCGACGCGGACACGCGCCGTATCCGGCGGGTGCGTGTCCGGATCCGGCTGGAAGCGACGCAGTCGTCGGTGCGCGGCCCCGCGGGACTGCTTTTCGCCCGCCCCGGCACCGCCACCTCGCCGGCGCGCTACGTGCCCGATCGGGAGATCCACTTCGACGCCTCGCCGAGGAACGCCGTCCCATGACGCTCATCATCGCCATGCTGTGCACCATCATGCTGCTCGCGCTCGGCGGCGCGCTGATGTCGACGGCGGCGACGGAACGCCAGGCGGCCGCCGCAGAGGATCGCGGCCGCGAGGCCTTTCACGCCGCGGAGGCGGTTGCCGAGCGGGCGCTGGCCGATCTGGCGCAGATGCCTGACTGGGCCACGGCGCTCGATGGGTCGGCGCAGTCGGCGTTCGTCGATGGGCCGCCATCCGGCGGGCGAGTGTTCGGCGCGGTGTCACTCGACCTCGGCGTGCTGACCGCCGAGGTCGATGGCTGGAGCACCGGCGACGGCCCCTGGCGTCCATTCGCCTATGGCCCGATTGCGCAGCTGCTGCCGGGAGAGATCAACTCGCCGATGTATGCCGTGGCCTGGGTGAATGCGGATCCCGACCGCCCCGGCGCTGTGCTGATCCTCGCGCACGCCTACGGCCCGGCCGGCACCCGGCGGATGATCGAACTGGCGATCGAGCGGGCGCCATTTGATGCCGTGCGCCTCGTCAGCTGGCGTGAGTACCGGCAGTAGAATCAGCGGGCGTGGCTGCGTCGTTGCCGGTGCTGTTGGTGGAGGACAAGGACTCGTTGCGGGTCATGCTGCGCCACGCCCTTGAAGCCCAGGGCCATATCGTCGTGGAGGCGCGCGACGAGGCCGAGGCGGCGGAGCAGCTCCGGCTCGCCCGTCCCGGCGTCGTCCTCACCGACCTGAAACTGCCGGTCGGCGACGGCTTCGGCGTCTTGAAGGCGGCCAAAGACCTCGACCACGGGCTGCCGGTCGTGGTGATGACCGCCTTCGGCCGCATCCAGGACGCCGTCCGCGCCATGCGGGAAGGCGCGATGGACTTTCTCGCCAAGCCGGTCGACCCCGATCACCTGCTGCTGCTCGTCGAGCGTGCCCTCGCGCAGCGCCGCATGCTGACGGAATACTTCATCCTCAAGGAGGAGCTGGCCGAGCGGCGCGGCGCGCCGCGCATCATCGGCGACGACCCGGCGCTGCGCCAGGTGTCCCAGCACCTGCACCGGGCGGCGGACACCGATGCCACCGTCCTGCTGCTCGGCGAGAGCGGCACCGGCAAGGAGCTCTTCGCCCGCGCGCTGCATGCGCTCAGCGGGCGCGCCGAAGGGCCCTTCGTGGCGATCAACTGCGCGGCCATTCCCGAGGGGCTGCTCGAGACCGAGCTCTTCGGCCACGAGAAGGGCGCCTTCACCGGCGCCGCCATGCGCAAGCCGGGCCGGTTCGAGCTGGCGCACCGCGGCACCTTGTTCCTCGATGAGATTGGCGAACTGCCGCTGGCGCTCCAGGCGAAGATCCTACGCGCGCTCGAGACGAAGCAGTTCGAGCGCGTCGGCGGCACGCAGTCGCTCACGGTCGACGTGAGGGTCGTTGCCGCGACCAACCGCAACCTGAAGCAGCGGGTTGCCGACCGGCAGTTCCGCGAGGACCTGTACTTCCGTTTGTCCGTGTTCCCGATCGAGATCCCGCCCTTGCGCGAGCGCGGCGAGGACGTGGTGACGCTGGCGCGCCATTTTGTCGGCCGCTTCTGCCGCGACCTGAACAAGCCGGCGCTTGCCCTCGCACCGGAAGCGATTGATGGCATTCGCCGCTATCCCTGGCCTGGCAACGTCCGCGAGCTGCAGAACTGCATGGAACGCGCGGTCATCCTGTGCGAGGGAGAGACGATTCACCCGCGCCACCTGAACCTGACGTTCCGCGAGGGGGCAGTGACGCCGAGCGCGAGCCCGTGGGAACAGATCGACCTGGGCGGCTCGCTGGTGGAGGCGCTCCGCCGCGTCACCGCCGAGGCCGAGCGCCGGAAGATCCAGCAGGCGCTGCGCGAATCCCCGGGCAACCGCGCCGGCGCCGCGGCGCTGCTGCAGATCACGCAGAAGCAGCTGCAGCAAAAAGTGAAGGAGTACGGTCTGGAGTAAGCCTAGTTCAGTCCCAGGCGCTGCAGGACCGTCCGCAATTCCTCTTCCGTCACATCGTCCACCGTCATCGTCGCGCCGATCTCGATGGCGATGACGAAGTGGAGCGTGCCGTGGACCACCTTCTTGTCGCGCTTGACGGCGTCGAGCACCTCGCCGAGCGGCAGGTCTGCGACCGGCGGGAGTGGACCGAGCGTGCGAATGAGCGAGGCCATGGCCTGGCGCTCACCCTCGGCGAGGGCGCCGCGGGCCACGGCCAGGTCGGCGGCCGCCAGCATGCCGTAGGCAATCGCTTCACCGTGCCGGAAGCGGCGGTACTTCGTCACCGCTTCGAGCGCGTGGCCGACGGTATGGCCGAAGTTGAGGATGCGCCGCAGGCCGCTCTCGCGCTCGTCCTTCGAGACGACGTCGGCCTTGATGCTGACCGACTCGACGATCGACGGCACCAGCGCCGCCGGCTCGCGCGCGAAGATCGCCTTCGTCTCGCGGGCCAGGCGATCGAACAGCGGGCGGCTGGCGATGACGCCGTACTTGACCACCTCGTACAGGCCCGAGCGGAACTCCCGTCGCGGCAGCGTGCGCAGCAGCAGCGGGTCGACGGCGACGACGGCCGGCTGATGGAAGGCGCCGATCAGGTTCTTGCCGAGCGTGTGGTTGACGCCGACCTTGCCGCCGACGGAGCTGTCGACCTGTGCCAGCAGCGTGGTTGGCACCTGCACGAGCGAGATGCCGCGGAGGAAGGTCGCCGCGGCGAACCCCGCCGTGTCGCCGATGACGCCGCCCCCCACCGCGACGATCGCGCTGCCGCGATCGGCGCCGGCGCGAATCAGCGCGTCATAAATCTTGGTGACGGCCGCCAGGTTTTTGTAGCGCTCGCCATCGGGCACGAGGATCGGGTCGACGGCGCCGAGCGCCTGCTGGACCTGCGCCCCGTGGAACCGCCAGATGACCGGCGTCGAGACGACGAACCGCCGCGCGCCGATCCGGTGCGCCTCGAGCAGCGCCGGCAGCCGATCGAGCGCGCCGTCGCCGACATAGATAGCAGACGGGGACGCGCTGGTGCTGACGTCTATGCGCGTCAGCGATGTGAGGTCAATGCTCAATGCCCAAGGCCCAAGGCTCAATGCCAAACGCCCCGATCGACGACGTCTTTGTCATTGAGCATTGGGCATTGAGCATTGTGCATTGGTAGGATAACACCGTGAACGTCGGCGGCGATTTCCTGGTCATTGGCAGCGGCGTCGCCGGCCTTCGCGCAGCGCTCTCGCTCGCCGGCGCCGGCGACGTGATCGTCCTCACCAAGGCGGATCCCCGCGAAAGCAACACCGGCTACGCCCAGGGCGGCATCGCCGCGGCGCTCGGGCCTGACGATTCACCCGAGTTGCACGCCCGCGACACCATCGCCGCCGGCGACGGGCTGTGCCTGCCCGACGCGGTTCGCGTGCTCGTCGAGGAGGGGCCGCGCTACGTGCGCGAGTTGATCGAGTGGGGCGCCGCGTTCGATCGCGACGCCGACGGCAACCCGGCGCTCGGCCGCGAGGCGGCGCACAGCGTGCGGCGGGTGCTGCACGCCCGTGACGCGACCGGGCGCGAGATCGGCCGCATCCTGTGGTCGCGCGTCAGCGCCAACCCGCGCATTCGTGTCCTCGACGATGCGCAGGCGACGGCGTTGCGCGCCCGCGGCGGCGCCTGCACCGGCGCGACCTACGCCGACTCCGCCGGGACGATCCACGAGGTGACCGCCGCGCGCACGCTGCTGGCCACCGGCGGCGCCGGCCAGGTCTTTCGCGAGACCACCAACCCGGCGATTGCCACCGGCGACGGCATTGCCATGGCTGCACTCGCCGGGGCGCGCGTCACCGATCTCGAGTTCGTGCAGTTCCACCCGACGGTGTTGAGCGTCGAGGGGGCGCCGCGTTTCCTGCTCTCCGAGGCCTTGCGCGGCGAGGGCGCGCGCCTGGTCAACGAGGCCGGCGAGCGCTTCGTCCAGCGCTACGAACCGGCCGGTGACCTCGCGTCGCGCGACCTGGTGTCGCGCGCCATCGTCCGCGAGGCCGAACGCACCGGGGCGCCGATCTACCTGACGATGGCGCACCTCGATCCGGATTTCGTCCGATCGAGGTTTCCGACCATCGCCGCCGCCTGCCGCCAGGCCGGGCTGGACCTGGCCACCGATCGCATTCCGGTCAGCCCGGCGGCGCACTACGTGATGGGCGGTGTCGAGACCGATCTCGACGGCAGAACCTCGTTGCGGGGCTTGTTCGCTGCCGGCGAGGTCGCCTGCACCGGCGTGCACGGCGCCAACCGCCTGGCCAGCAACTCGCTGCTCGAGGGTCTCGTCTTCGGCGCGCGCGCGGCGCTGGCCATGCAGCAGCCGCCAGCCGCCGCGACCACCGCAGCGGAGGTCGTCACCTACCCGGTGCCGCGCCGCGTCAACGGGCCGCTGCCGGCCGCCCTCGAGGTGCGCGACCTGATGTGGCGCCATGCCGGCCTGCTGCGCCGCCGCGACGGCCTCGAACGCGCCGTCGAGACGCTCGAAGGCTGGTTCGCCGCGTTGCCGGGCACCGGCGCCTTCGACGCCGAATCGCGCCGCGTGCTGAGCTTGGTGACCGTCGGCCTGCTGATCGCGCGCGCCGCCCTGCGCCGCGAAGAGAGCCGCGGCGGGCACTTTCGCGCCGATTTTCCCGCGCACGACGACGTACACTGGAAGAAACACGTTTCCGACGAACTGAGATAAATGGCTTCCGAGACCGACCTCCCAGACCTGCCCACGGAAATCACCAAGCAATCCGTCGACTTCGGCCGTTGGTACCTCGACGTCGTCCGCAAGGCCGAGCTCGCCGACTATTCGCCCGTGAAGGGCTGCATGGTGATCCGCCCGTATGGCTACGCCATCTGGGAGCTGATGCAGCAGGCGCTCGACAAGCGCTTCAAGGCGACCGGGCACGTCAACGCCTACTTCCCGCTGTTCATCCCCGAAAGTCTGCTGATGAAGGAGGCGGAGCACGTCGAAGGCTTCGCGCCGCAGGTGGCCTGGGTCACGCAGGGAGGGAGCGAGCCGCTCGAAGAGCGTCTCGTGGTGCGTCCCACCTCGGAAACGATCATCGGCACGATGTACGCGAAGTGGGTCCAGTCGTGGCGCGACCTGCCGATCCTGATCAACCAGTGGGCCAACGTCGTCCGCTGGGAGAAGGTGACGCGGCTGTTCCTCCGCACCACCGAGTTCCTCTGGCAGGAAGGGCACACCGCCCACGAAACCGCCGAGGAAGCGCAGGAGGAAACCATGCGCATGCTCGGGGTCTACAAGGACTTCGCCGAAACCGAGCTCGCCATGCCCGTCGTCGACGGGCAGAAGACGGAGAGCGAGAAGTTCGCCGGCGCCGAGCGCACCTACTCGATCGAGGGGCTGATGCGCGACGGCCGGGCGCTGCAGGCCGGCACGTCGCACTACATGGGGCAGAACTTCGCCAAAGGGTTCGAGATCAAGTTCCAGGCGCGCGACAAGTCGGTGCAGTACGCCTACACCACGTCGTGGGGCGTCTCGACCCGCATGATCGGCGGCGTCATCATGACGCACGGCGACGATGGCGGGCTGATCCTGCCGCCGCGGATTGCGCCGTACCAGGTCGTGATGGTGCCGATCATGCGCGGCAACTGGCAGGAGACGGTGCTGCCGAAGGCGAAGGCGATTCGCGACGAGCTGGTGGCGCGCGGCATGCGCGTGATGCTCGACGACCGCGACTCGCAGACGCCCGGCTGGAAGTTCAACGAGTGGGAGATGCGCGGGGTGCCGCTGCGCATCGAGATCGGCCCCAAGGACATCGAGAAGCAGCAGGTCGTCGTCGCCCGTCGCGATACGCGCGAGAAGGCGTTCGTGCCGATGGACGGCCTGGCGGCGCACGCCGGCGAGCTGCTGAAGACCATCCAGCAGGCGCTCTACGACCGTGCGCTGCAGTTCCGGACCGAGCACACGACCGAGACCGACAGTTACGACGAGTTCAGGAGCATCATGGAGGGGCGGCCCGGCTTCGTCGTGTCCCCCTGGTGCGGCTCGGCGCAGTGCGAGGCGGAGATCAAGACCGAGACGCAGGCGACGATCCGCAACATCCCGTTCGTCGCCACGTCGGCAGAGGGCAAGGGTTGCTTGAAGTGCGGCCAGCCGGCAACCCAGCACGCCTGGTTCGCCAAATCGTACTAAGCAGCGCCCTTCACAGCGACGAACCACCGAGGCACTGAGGCACCGAGAAATTCAATCCTTTGGCTCTCGGTGTCTCGGTGTCTCGGTGGTTCGTGACCAGAGGAATCCGCTGAACTTTACGCGGATGCGGCGGACGACCGCCGAGCGTCCGGAGAGCCGGGTGCGATGCATGATGTCGGCTGCGGCATCCGCCAGACGGTCGCGCCACCAGCGCTCGGCCGGCGCGGCGGCGGCCCAGGCGCGGGCCATGGGCTCGAGGCACGAGGCGTCGCCGATGGCGGTGATCGCCGCCAGGAAGTCGATCGGCAGCGGCCCGGTCGCGGCGTCGAACGTTTCCTTCAGGTCATAGAGCGCCACGCGGCTGCCGCGGCGGGCGAGGATCGCGTGGGCGGTGCCGCGCGTCACCAGCCAGTGCTCGCGCCGGCGCGCCGACGGCTCCCGCCGCTCGCGCTCGCGCGCCTCCACCACCACGTCGTGCAGCACCGACAGCGGCGCACCAGCCTGGCCGCCCAGCCACTCGCGCAGCTCGAGCGGGTCGCCCGGGACGTTGGCTTCCGTGCCGCCGGGAACAGGCGCCGCCGCCCGCAGCGGCTGGACGATGTCGGCGGGGAGCTGGGAGAGAGCGTCGAGCGCAGCCAGCCGGAGATCGGCGGGCCGGGTGACGTCCAGCGCGAGCGCTGTCAGCGCCTCGAGTACGGTCACGCCATCGTCCCGGATCAGCCAGGGGCGGAGCGTGGCAATCGCCGCCGGCGCCACCCCGTCGTCAGCCAGGGCGCCGATCGCGGCGTCGCGCGCGGCGAGGTCCGTGCTGCCGTCGAGGGCGCGGAGCGCGGCGGAGCGGGCCGCCGGAGGCTCGGCGGGGGAGGCGACCAGGGGAACGAGGTGGCTGGCGGCGCGCGCGCCGATGACGCGAAGGCGCGCGACGGCGGCTTCGCGATCGACGGCGTCGCCGCTGCGCAGCCGGGCGACGAGCCGCTCGACCTCGCCGGCCGAGGAGGAGCGGATCACCACGTCAGGCGGCGTCGTCGTCGAGGGGCTTCTTCTTCTTGCCGAAGGCCCAGGCCAGGCCGATGCTGAAGATGTAGAGGATGAGCACCGGTCCGCCCATCGCGACCAGGCCGACGCCGCTCCCGTCCGGCGACAGCACCGCGGCGGCGAGGATGATGACCAGCACCGCGTACTTGATGTTGCGGATCATGAAGCGCGGCGAGGCGAGCCCCATGCGCGCCAGGAACAGCACCAGCGTCGGCAGCTCGAAGGTGATCCCCATCGCCAGGATCAGGCGCAGGTACATCGAGAACGCCGGCTCGACCCGCGGCGTGAACGTCAGGAACGGCGTGTTGAACCCGACGAAGAACTGCCAGACGATCGGGAAGACGACGAAGTGGGCGAACGCCGCGCCGGCGGCGAAGAAGAACGTGGACATCAGCACGAACGGGATGGCCAGCTTCTTCTCGTGCGAGTAGAGCCCGGGGGCGATGAACAGCCACACCTGGGTGAAGACGAGCGGTGACGCGACGATCAGCCCGGCGATGAGCGCAATCTTGATCTGCAGGAAGAACGCTTCGCCCGGATCGGTGTAGATCAGCGTCTGCCCGGCCGGCAGCATCCGCTGCATCGGCTGCATGATGAACGTGAACAGCTCGCCGACGTAGAAGATGGCGACGCCGAAGCCGAGCATCACCGAGACAATCGACCAGATGATCCGTTTCCGGAGCTCGTCGAGATGCTCCAGGAACGACATCCGTCCCGAGTCCTCGTCCTGGGCTTCGAGATCGGAATCGGGGTCGTCGTCGTCCGGGTCGCGAACCGCCGCCTTGTTGGGGAACGGCACCAGGGCCATCGAGCGCCCCTAGGAGGCGGTGCCGGACGTGCCGGTGTTGCGGCTGATCGTCTCGCCGGCGGGCGTGGCGACCGTGTCGCCCGCGGCGGCGGGCGCTGAGGGCGTGGGGGGCTGGGCGGCCGCAATGGCCGAGTCCTGCTCGGCGCGGATCTGTGCCCGCTGCTCCTTGGTTTCCTCGACCTTGATCTCCTCTTCGAGGGTGCGCTGCAGCTCGTTCGAGGCTTTCTTGAACTCGCCGAGGCTGCGGCCCAGCGAGCGGCCGAGCTCAGGCAGCTTGCGCGGCCCGAAGATGATGAGCGCGACCACCAGGATGATGATCAGCTCGGGCATGCCGATGGAACCAAACATTCAAAATCCCCTTAAGTGATTCACTGGATTATAGAAATCCGATCTGGACGGGGTCAAGGCAAGGGTTTACTATTCTCGCATATGCGTAGCTACCGGTCCCTGTCGGTCGCGGCCTCGGCGGTTGTCGTCAGTGCGCTTGTCGGCGGCTTTTTCGGCCGCAGCGCGCTCTCGGCCCAGGACCAGGTGCCGGATCAATACCGCGTGTTCACGGCGGCGTTGAGCGCCATCGAGGGCAATTACGTCGGCGAGCCGGAATCCGACCGGCTGGTCTACGGCGCGATCAGCGGGATGCTGCAGACGCTCGACCCGCATTCGAGCTTCATGGACCCCCGCGCCTACGCGCAGATGCGCGAGCGGCAGGAGGGGCGGTACTACGGCCTCGGCATCACCATCCAGGTGATCGACGGCGACATCACCGTGGCGGCCCTCTTCGAGGGGTCGCCGGCCTACCAGAGCGGGCTGCGGCGCGGCGATGTCATCGCGCGCATTGCCGGCGAGGACACGAAGGGGTGGACCAGCGACCAGGCCGTGCGCCAGCTGCGCGGGCCGAAGGGGACGCCGGTGTCGATCGCCATCCGCCGCGCCGGGTTCGACGACCTGATCCCGGTGGACGTCATCCGCGATGAGATCCACATCCCGACCGTGCCCGCGTATTTCATGGTGGACGCGCAGACCGGCTACGTGCGCGTGTCGGAGTTCGGCGAGAACACCGACTCCGAGCTGGGCGACGCGCTCGAGGCGCTGACGCGGCAGGGAATGAAGCGGCTCGTGCTCGATCTGCGCAACAACCCGGGCGGCGCGCTCGACCAGGCGATCCGCGTGTCGAACCGCTTCCTCCCGCGCGGCGACATGGTCGTGTACACGCGCGGCCGCGTGCCGAATTCGGACCAGGACTACCGCGCGACGGAGCGCAGCGAGTACCTGGACCTGCCGATGATCGCGCTCGTCAACCGCAGCAGCGCCAGCGCCTCGGAAATCGTGTCGGGCGCGCTGCAGGACCACGACCGTTCGCTCGTGGTCGGCGAGACGACGTTCGGCAAGGCGCTGGTCCAGTCGGTGTATCGCGTGAGCGAAGGCGCCGGCGTGGCGGTGACGACGGCGTTCTACTACACGCCGAGCGGCCGGCTGATTCAGCGCCCGTGGGACGACAGCTTCGACGAGTACCTCACCTACACGCTGCGCGATCAGGACGCCAACAAGACGCACAGCGCCGACGAGATGAAGTACACCGACGCCGGCCGCAAGGTGTACAGCGGCGGCGGCGTCGAGCCCGACAAGCGCTTCGACGGCCCCATCGAGGGGTTCAACCCGAGCCGCTTCGCCCGGACGATCTACAACCGGAACCTGTTCGACACCTACGCGCAGCGCTTCTCGCGCAAGGGTGACACCCGCATCACCGCGACGCGGGCCGGCCTGCCGCGGGAACTGAGCGAAGACTTCGTCGTCACCGACGCGATGGTCGCCGAGTTCAAGGAGCACGTGCAGCAGGCGCGCGTGCGCTGGGACGAGGAGGCGTGGGTCAAGGACCAGCCGTTCATCCGCGCGATGATGCGCTACGAGATCGACCTCGACCTCTTCGGCGTCGCCACCTCGCGCACCAACCTGGCGAAGGCCGACCCGCAGCTCCAGTTCGCCCTCTCGCAGTTCCCCGAGGCCGAAGCGCTCCTGCGCCTGGGCCAGGGCGCCAACGTCCGCGCCGCCCGGTAACCCCTCCCCTCCGTAGGGCGCCCCCTTTCGCAGGGCACCCCTTTCGTAGGGCACCCCTTT
>JBFWUM010000019.1:44901-68001 GCA_050247255.1 Vicinamibacterales bacterium
GCAGTTCCCCGAGGCCGAAGCGCTCCTGCGCCTGGGCCAGGGCGCCAACGTCCGCGCCGCCCGGTAACCCCTCCCCTCCGTAGGGCGCCCCCTTTCGCAGGGCACCCCTTTCGTAGGGCACCCCTTTACGGGGTGCCTGTGGGTGCCCGGCTTCGGTCGCATAGCCCAAAATATAGTGGTGTCACTTTGCCCTTGCCACTAGGACTAGCACTTGCTAGATTGTGGCGTCCCTCAGCTTTAACCTGATTACGGCCCGTATCCAATAAGACACATGCGACTGGAACGCCTTGAAATCTCTGGCTTTAAGTCCTTCTCCGATCGGTCGGAGCTTGCCTTCGACGAAGGCGTCACCGCCATCGTCGGCCCCAATGGCTGCGGCAAGAGCAATGTTGCCGATGCCATTACGTGGGTACTCGGCGAGCAGTCGGCCAAGAGCCTGCGCGGCGAGAAGATGGAGGACGTCATCTTCAACGGCAGCGATGCCCGCAAGCCCGGCGGCACGGCCGAGGTGCGGCTCCGCCTGAGCGGCCTGGCGCTGCCGGCGCGCAAGCTCGACGCCGAAGAAGAGATGGAGATGGGCGGAACTGAAGTTCCGCAGCTGCATCCGGAGACCAACGGCAACGGCCACCACCCCGAGGTTGCCGAGCTGATCGAGCGCTTCACGCGCGACGTCGAGGTCACGCGGCGCCTGTACCGGTCGGGCGAGAGCGAATACCTGATCGACGGCGAGGTGTGCCGCCTGCGCGACGTCCACGAGCTGCTGATGGACACGGGCCTGGGCGCCAAGGCCTATTCGATCATCGAGCAGGGCAAGATCGGCATGATCCTCAGCACGCGGCCGGCGGACCGGCGGCAGCTGATCGAGGAAGCGGCCGGCATCACCAAGTACAAGTCGCGCCGCCGCGCCGCCGAGCTGAAGCTGGAAGCGGCGCAGCAGAACCTGACCCGCATCGACGACATCGTCTTCGAGGTCGAGAAGCAGCGCGGCGTGCTGAAGCGGCAGGCGGCGAAGGCGCGCCGCTACAAGAAGCTGCGCGACGAGCTGCGCCGCTGGGAGAAGGTGCTGTTCGCGCGGAAGTATCGCGAGCTGGCACAGGCGATCGAGGCGGCGCGGACGCGGCTGGCCGACGCCCGTGAGCGCGAGGCGGCGGCGTCCGGGCGGCTGGCGGAAGTCGAGGCCGACCTGAGCCGGCTGCGCATCGAGCAGGCCGAGGCCGACGCCGCGGCGGCGCGGATTCGCGAGGACGCCCACGCGCGCGAGCTCGACATCAACCGGCGGCAGCAGCAGCTCGAGTTCGACCGCTCGCAGGCGGCCTCGCTGGCGACACGGATTACGGAGACGGCCGACGAGGTGCGCGACCTCGAGGCGCGGCGCGAGCCGGCGCGGATCGCACTCGAGGCACGGCGGCAGTCGGCCGCGGATGCCGAGCGGGCGCGCGACGAGGCGGCGGCGGTGCTGGCCGAGGCCACCGACGCCCACGTGCGCGCGCAGCAGCAGATCGAAGGGCTCGAAGCCGACGTCGACGCGGCCCGCAGCGAGGTGTTCGCGGCCATGAACTCGGCCACGGCGCTGCGCCACGCCATGGAGCACGCGGCCACCCAGCGCGGGCGGGTGGGCGAGACACTGGCCAAGCTCGACGTCGAGCAGGAAGATCTGCGTGTCGAGCACGAGCGCGTGAACGCAGAGCAGGCGGCGGCGCAGGACGCGTTGCAGCGCGCACGCGCGGCGCTGGAGGCGCTCACGGTCGACCGCGCGGCCCGCGAGTCGGAGCTCGCGACCGCCCGTGCGGAGCACGAATGGCGCGCCCGCAGCGTCCGCACCAGCGAACAGGAGCTGGCCGCGGTCGAAGCGCGGCTGCGCTCGCTCGAGGAAGTGTCAGCGTCGCGCGCCGAGTTCGGCGATGCCGCGCGCACTGTGCTGGTGCAGGCCAACGGGCACGTCGGGCAGCAGGGGGCGGTGGCCGATTACCTCGAGGTCGACGCCCGCTACGAGCGCGCCGTCGAGGCCTGCCTCGGCGACCTCCTCCAGCATGTCATCGTCGAGCGCCACGACCAGGCGGCTGCGGGCCTCTCGCTCGTCCGCGAGCACGACGCCGGGCGCTGCGGCTTCGTCGTCATCGATCCCGGTTCGAACGGGTATCACCCGCGCGAAGCGCTGCGCATGCCGGGCATCGTCCCGGTCAGCGACGTTGTCAGGATCCAGGGGCCGCACGCATTCACCATCCAGAAGGTGATGCCGGAGGCCTATGTCGCCGAGAGCTTCGAGCAGGCCGTGGCGCTGTCGCGGCAGACGGCGGCGCCGGTGGCGACGATCGACGGCGACGTGCTGCGCGGGCCGCACCTGGTGTCGGGCGGCGCGCACGTCGAGTCGCGAGGCATTCTCGCCACGCGGCGCGAGATCAAGGAGCTCCGCGACCGGGTCGCCGCCGACCGCGAGGCGCTGGCGCGGCTGGTCGAGGACACCACCGCGCTCGAGGTGACGATCGCGCAGGCGGGCTCGGCGATTGCCGCGGTGCAGGCCGAGCAGCATCGCCAGGAGGTGGCGCTCGTCGGCCTCGACGCGCAGCTCGCCCGGGCGGCGGAGGACACCGTCCGGCTGTCGCGCAAGGCGGAGGTCATTGCCCTCGAGCGTCGGCAGGCCGAAGAGGAGCGCGCCGCCCTCGAGGCGCGGCACGCCGAGGCGCAGGCGTCGATCGGCCGGCTCCAGGAGGAGCAGCGGGTCGCCGACGAGCGGCTGTCCGAAGCGCAGCGCCGGCTGATGCAGGCGCGCGACGACGTGGACGCGCTGAGCGCGCAGGCGGCCGAGGCGCGGGCGACCCACGCCGGGCTCCTCGAGCGGGCGTCGGCGCTGGCCGGCGAGGTGGCGCGGCTCGAAGAGGGCGCGCGCGAGCTCGAGGACCGCATTGCTGCGCGCACGGCCGAGCGCGAGCAGACCGAGACGCGCCGGGCAGAACTGCTGCAGTCCATCGCCGACGGCGAGCGGATGCTCGACGAGAACATCCGCGGTCTCGACACGGTGCGCGCGGATCTCGTGCGCGCCGACGAAGCCGCGGCAGACCTGCGCGCTCGCGTCGAGGCGCAGGACGAGGTCATCCGCGAGGCGCGGCGGGTCGTCGAAAGCATCCGCGCCGAGGCCGGCGAGCTCGAAGTCGCCCGCGCCACCGCCGAGAGCGACCGCGCGCACCTCGCGCAGACCTGCGTGGATACCGTGCAGACCGCCATCGAGGACGTGCTCGTCGAGGTGGAGCAGCTCGAGGCCGACGGGCTCGCCGAACCGAACGCCGCCGCGATCACGGCCGAGGAACCCGACCCCGACGCGGAGGAGGCGGACGCAGTGTCCGGCTTCAGCCGGACCGAGGAACCGCCGCCCGCCTCGATGACCGCCGAAGCGGCGATCACCTATCTCAAGGGCAAGATCGATCGCCTCGGGCCGGTCAACATGATGGCCATCGAGCAGTACGACGAGCTCGAGACCCGCCACGTGTTCCTCACGACCCAGCGCAAGGACCTCGTCGACTCGATCGCGCAGACGTCGGAGGCGATCAAGCGCATCGACGAGACGACGCGCGCCCGCTTCACCGAGGCGTTCGCCGCGATCCAGGCGAACTTCCAGGTGACGTTCAGCACGCTGTTCGGCGGCGGCCGCGCCGGCCTGACGCTGCTCGACGAGAACGACCCGCTCGAGAGCGGCATCGAGATCGTCGCCTCGCCTCCCGGCAAGCGGCTGCAGAGCGTCATGCTGCTGTCCGGCGGCGAAAAGGCGCTGACCGCCATCGCGCTGATGTTCGCGATCTTCAAGTACAAGCCGAGCCCGTTCTGCCTGCTCGACGAAATCGACGCGCCGCTCGATGACGCCAACGTCAGCCGGTTCGTCGACATGCTGCGCGGCATGCTCGATCACACCCAGTTCATCCTCATCACCCACAACCGCCGGACCATGGAAATCGCCAACCGGCTCTACGGCGTGACGATGGAGGAGCCGGGCGTCTCGAAGCTGATTTCGGTCCAGTTGAACTAAGCCCCTCCGGGTCACGTAGAGTGATCCGGAGGTTTCTTTCATGCGCCTGCCCACCCCCTGCCTGGCCCTCGTCCTGCTCGCCGCGCCACTGCTGGCCGGCTGCGACGTCCGGGTCGGTGACAACGGCCTTGATTTCGACATCGCGGCCAACTCGGCCCGCGACGAATGGCGGCGGACCTACACCCTGCCCGAAGGCGCCCGCTTCGAGATTGCCAACGGCAACGGCGGCATCGAAGTCACCCAGGGCAGCGGCCGGGAGGTCGAAGTCGTCGCCCTGCGCCAGGTGCGCGGTGACTCCGAGGAAGAGGCGCGCGCGTTCCTCGCCGCCCTGGAGATGGAGGAACAGGTCGCCTCCGACCGCGTGCGGCTCGAGGCCCAGGTGCCGAATCAGCAGAACTCGCGGCGCAACGTGACCATCCGCTACACCGTGCGGGTCCCCAGCGGCCTGAACCTGTCGTTCGTGACCGGCAACGGCGGGGTCGACGTCGAGAACGTGACCGGGAACGTCGTGGCAGAGACCACCAACGGCGGCATCACGGCCGAGGACATCACCGGCAGCTTCAAGGCGACGGCCGTCAACGGCGGCATCCGCGTCGAGATGGCGTCCGTCACCGGCGATCTCGAGATGTCGGTGACCAACGGCGGCGTCCGGCTGGAGCTGCCGTCGGCCACGAAGGCGACGCTCGACGCGTCGTGCGTGAACGGCGGCATCGATGTCGATGACGAGCTCGGCCTGCAGGCGGGCGAGAACACGCGCCGGCGGGTCACGGGGACGCTCAACGGCGGCGGGCCGCGCATCACGGCCTCGACCGTCAACGGCGGCATCGAGATCGACGCGCGCATCGACGATCCCAGCTAAACTCTCCGCGTGGCGAACGAAGACAAGGCAACCCGCTACCATCGTCTTCGCCGCCGCGCTTCGCTCCTCGGCACGTCCCTCGGGGCGGTGCTGCTGTTCCTGCTGCTGGTCACCGGCGGCTCCGCGGCCCTGCGCGACTGGGCCGTCGCGACCGGGGGCGGGTCGTTCCTCCTCTCCACCGCGCTCTATGTGCTCGCCGTCGCGCTGCTCAGCGAGCTGATCCAGCTGCCGCTTGCCCTCTACCAGGGGGTCATCCTGGAGCGGCGATACGGCCTCTCGACGCAGACGACGGCCCGCTGGTGGATGGACCACGGCAAGGCGACCGGCATCGGCGTGCTCTGTGCGCTGATCGCCGCCCTGATCGTCGTCGGCCTGCTCCGCGTGGCGCCCGAGCGCTGGTGGCTGGTGGCGGCCGCCGTGTTCACGGGCATCCTCGTGGCGCTGGCGCAACTCGCGCCGGTGGTGCTGCTGCCGCTGTTCTACGAGTTCAAGCCGCTGCAGCGGGAAGAACTCGTGCGCCGGCTGATTGCGCTGGCCGACAAGGCGGGCGCCCGCGTGATGGGCGTGTTCGAGTGGCGGATGAGCGATCGCACGCGCAAGGCCAACGCCGCGCTGGCCGGCCTGGGACGCACGCGGCGGATCCTCGTGTCCGACACGCTGCTGGCCGATCACTCCGACGAGGAGATCGAGGTCATCCTGGCCCACGAACTCGCGCACCACGTGCACTACGACATCTGGACCGGCATTGCCGTGGAGACGGCCCTCATCTTCGGCGGCTTCTACGCGGCGGACGCCGCGCTCACGCGGTTCGGGTCGTGGTTCGGACTGGCAGGGAAGTCCGACCTCGCGGCGCTGCCGCTGCTGGTGCTCGCCATCGGCGCCGTCTCGATGGTGCTGATGCCGCTGTTCAACGGCCTGTCGCGGCTGCACGAGCGGCGTGCCGACCGCTATGCGCTCGAGATGACTCGGAACGTCCCGGCATTCGTCAGCGCCATGAAACGGCTCGGGGCGCAGAACCTGGCCGAGGAGCGGCCGTCGCGCCTGGTCGAGCTCCTGTTCCATTCGCACCCGCCGATCTCGGCGCGCATTGCCGCCGCCCAGGCGTGGGCGTCCCGCCGACGTGCCTGAATGGATCGTCGCCGCTGACGCCGCTGGCGTCCGCCTCGACAAATTCCTCGCCGCACCCGGCCGGCTCGGCTCCCGCGCGAGGGCCGCGGCCGCGCTCGAGCGCGGCAAGATCTTCGTCAACGACGAGGAAGCCTCGCTGCGCGACGCGGCGAGGCCCGTCGCGGGTGGCGACACCATCAGGCTCTGGGAGGATCGTCCCGGCAGCTCGCGCCCCGCGGCACGCCAGCCGCGCGGCGATCTCGCCATCGTCTACGAGGATGCCGCGATCCTCGTGTTCAACAAGCCGGCCGGGCTGCTGTCGGTCCCGCTCGACGGCGCCCACTCGGCCGTCGACCTGCTGGAGGACTACCTGAGGTCGCGGACGCGGCGAAAGCCGCTGGTGGTGCACCGCATCGACCGCGACACCTCGGGGCTCGTTGTCTTTGCCAAGGATCTGCGGTCGCACGCCGCGCTGAAGGAGCAGTTCCGCCGCCGCGAGCCCGAGCGGATCTACTGGGCTGCGGTCTACGGCCATCCCGAACCGGCGTCGGGCACCTGGCGCGATTACCTGGTGTGGGATGCGAAGGCGCTGATCCAGAAGGAGACGTCGCCGCGCGACCCGAAAGCGGCCGAGGCGATTGCCGACTACCGCGTGCTCGAGTCGTTCCGCGACACGTCGCTGATCGAGGTGAGCCTGCAGACGGGCAAGCGGAACCAGATCCGGATCCAGGCCCGGCTGCGCGGGCACACGCTCATCGGCGAGCAGCGATACGTCTATGGCCCGCCGGAGCTGCGCCCGATCGCGTTCCCGCGCCAGGCGCTGCACGCCCGCCGCCTCGCCTTCGACCACCCGGCAGACGGCCGCCGCATGGAGTTCGAAGCCCCGCTGCCGGCCGATTTCGCGGAGCTACTCGCGAAGCTTCGGCGTACGTAGTGTCCGGCTTGCTTGTGCGCCGTAGCTCGAAGAGCGAAGGCGCAAGCCGGATCTCCCGGCGGCGCTGGCCGGCAGCTCGCGAGGCAAAGCTCTCGGCGCGCCGGAAAACGTTCGGGCGGCCGAGTACCGCCGCTGGCCGCTCGGGTCGCGCCGGCTCGCGCCGTCGCTCAACCTCGCTGAAGCCCTGAGCCGCCTCACGTTTTCAGGCGATGCCTGTCGGCACGCCTCGAACGCTTTGCCACGCGAGCTGCCGGCCACCGCTTCGACCATGCAGCCGCGGTGCTAAGCCTGCTAGTCTCTTGCGTCGGCGGCGCCAGGCCTGCAAGCGAACTACTCCCAACTTGCCAGAGCATGCAGGCCGGGACGGAGCGGGGATCAGAAAGGGCCTGTCGAGAGAGCGTAGCGACTGATTGCGTTCTGCTCTTGCGTCCGATCCCGTGGAGAGACTGATGGCCGTTTTTCAGGCAGTGGCGGACGAGAGCGATGGCCCGGATCAACAAGGGGCCTTTCTATTCGGTGGCTTTGTAGCGCCGGCGCAAGATTGGAACAACTGGTTCGATCCTGCATGGGAGGACCGCGTTATCAAGCGAAAGCCAGTTATCCCCTACTTCCACATGGTGGAGATGCGATCGCCGTCGTGGCGGGCCGCAATCGGGCTTGGAAGCGCAGAAGCTGAGTCGAGAATCGATGAAGCGGCTCGCGTCATTGGCAGTTCCGGTAGCCTGCACTTGGTTCGTACCCAACTGGACGGCGGGGTGTTCCGAGAGGTCTTTAAGGCGACCAAGGTGGTTCGGACTGGGCACCAGCCCGGATGGTATCCGTTGGAACCGGACTACCTTGGCTTCCTCGGCTTCGCCTATGGGGCCTTGGAGTGGGTCGCAGATAACTATCCTGATGCTGAGACTGTTGATTTCTTGGTTGAGAGGAAGTCAAAAGTCACGCATCGCATCGGCGATTTTCACAAGACACTTGGTGACGCTCTCCGAGAGAAGGGCAAGCCTCACCTAGTCAGACTGATTGGTAGCTTGAATTCTGGCGAGAAGAACCGGGTCCCGTTGCAGGCTGCGGACATGGCGATGTGGCACCTGCGCCGCCTTGCCACCGGGACATGCGACCAACGAGACCTTGTGCGTCTCGGTTGGATGTTTGATGGTCGGCGAATTACCGAGAACGGCATGACGGCAGAAGAGATTTCGGCTTTCGCGGAGCGGTCAAAGAAGAACCGAGTAGCAGGTCCGTTTACCCCTAAGCGTAAGAGAGCTATCGGCGGGGCTTCGCCCGAATCCGAGAACCAGGCTGACGGCCAGGCTTGATGGAGCCTGTCAATTAGAACCTCCTTGTTCGTTCTGACACGGCGTTCGCGTCTGCACGCGGACCCTCGATTGCGGAGGTTTGTGCTCAGCTCTTCGCACGCCGCCCGCCGGCCGGCAACCCCGTGGCACAAAGCATTCGAGGCGTGCCGACAGGCATCGCCTGAAAACATGAGGCGGCTCAGGGCTTCAGCGAGGTTGAGCGACGGCGGGAGCCGGCGCGACCCGAGCGGCGTTCGGCGGTACTCGGCCGCCCGAACGTCTTCCGGCGCGCCGAGAGCTTTGGGCCACGGGGCTGCCGGCTGGCGTGTGGGGGATAGGCGGAACTGATGTCCGCAGCTACGTCGGCGCGCCGCGCGCACAACGATAGCCAGCCGTCTCAGCTGTAGCGGAGATAGAGGTCGAGGGAAGTGCGTCGGGCGAGCCGCGAACGACTCGCCCGGATTCCGGAGAGAGGGGTCGCCCTTACTGGGGCGAAACGTTCTCGGCGCGTGGCCCCTTCGGGCCCTGGCCGGCGGTGAAGCTCACCGACTGCCCTTCGCGCAGGTCGTCGAACCGCACGCCCTGCACGGCCGACTGGTGGAAGAAGTACTCCGAGCCGTCGCTCGCCGCAATGAACCCGAAACCCTTGTCCGTCAGTCGCTTGATCGTGCCGTTCATCGTCGCCGCCATGTGTTGTCCTTTTGTCTGTCGATCGTCCGTGGTCTTGCGCTCTTACGCCGTTCGCACCACGAGCTGGCCCCGGTGTGTCCCGTGGCCCGGCTCGCTGGTGATGTTGCAATAGAAGGGGAAGCTGCCCGCGCGGTCGGCGCGGAACTGGAACGTGGTCGTGCCGCCAGCCGGCACGCGCCGGACGATGCGGTACTCGTCGATGACGAAGCTATGCGCCACGTTGTCGCCCGTTACGGTCAGCGTCACCAGGTCATCCTGCAGCACTTCGATCCGATCCGGCTCGAAGCGGCCGTCGCGGATGGCGAGGCTGAACTCGCGCCGGTTCGGAGCCTGCTCCTGCGCGCGGAGGGTCCGGCTGAAGCCGGACCCCACGATCTTCCGGCTGAAGCCGGAAGCCACGTACGCGAGCCCGAACACCCCCGCCGCCGTCAGCAGCACGCCGAACGCGCGGCGGGTGATCATCCTACTCCTTCGCGGCCGGCGCGGCGGCAGGCGCCTCGCCCGTGGCCGCTTCGTCCGCCAGCAGGGCTTTCCGGCTGAGCCGGATCTTGCCGGTGGGGTCGATATTGATCACCTTCACCAGCACCTGCTGCCCTTCCTTGAGCTCGTCCCGTACGTCCTTCACGCGATGGTTTGCAATTTCCGAGACGTGAAGCAGGCCGTCGGTCCCCGGCATGATCTCGACGAACGCGCCGAAATCGGTGATCCGCTGGACCTTGCCCATGTAGGTCTTGTTGAGCTCGGGCGTGGCGGTCAGCTCCTGGATGATGCTGATCGCCTTGGCCGCCGACTCGCCGTCGGCCGACGCCACGTTGACCGTGCCGTTGTCCTCGACGTCGATCTTCACGCCGGTGCGCTCGATGATGCTGCGGATCATCTTGCCGCCCGGGCCGATGACGTCGCGGATCTTGTCGACCGGGATCTTGACGGTGATGATGCGCGGCGCGAACGCCGACATCGCCTTCCGCGTCTCGGCGAGGGTCTTGGCCATCTCGCCGAGGATGTGCAGGCGGCCGGCCTTCGCCTGGTCGAGCGCCTTGGCCATCACCGCGGAGGTGATCCCCGAGACCTTGATGTCCATCTGCAGCGCGGTGATCCCCTGCGCCGTGCCGGCGACCTTGAAGTCCATGTCGCCGTAGTGGTCCTCGGCGCCGGCGATGTCCGAGAGGACGGCATACTTGCCGCTCTGCTCGTCCATGATCAGCCCCATCGCAATGCCGGCCACCGGCGCCTTGATCGGCACGCCGGCGTCCATCATCGCCATCGAGCCGCCGCACACCGACGCCATCGACGACGAGCCGTTCGACTCGAGGATGTCCGAGACGATGCGGATCGTGTAGGCGAACTTGTCCTCGCCCGGCACCACCGGCGTCAGCGCCCGCTCGGCGAGCGCGCCGTGGCCGATCTCGCGGCGGCCCGGGCCGGTGAAGCGGCCGGTCTCGCCGACGGAGAACGGCGGGAAGTTGTAGTGCAGCATGAACCGCTTGTAGTACTCGCCGGTCACGTGCTCCACCTTCTGCTCATCGTCGGCCGTGCCGAGCGTGCAGGTGACCAGCGCCTGCGTCTCGCCGCGGGTGAAGACGACCGAGCCGTGGACGCGCGGCAGGACGGTGGCCTCCGACCAGATCGGCCGGATTTCGTCGAACTTGCGGCCGTCCAGGCGGACGCCGCGGTCGAGCACCTCGTCGCGCAGCACCTTCTCCTTGAGGCCGTGGAAGACGTGCTTCGCCTCGGCCTTCCTGGCCGCCAGCGTGTCGTCGGCGGGGAGGCCGCTGACGAACGTGCTCAGCACTTCGTCGACCGTCCCGTAGCTTTCGAGCTTGTCCTTGATGCGCATCGCCTCGGCGAGCGGGCCCAGCATCTTCGCCTCGGCCTCGGCGTGGAACGCCGCATCGTGCGCCGGCGGCGGCAGTACCATCTTCGGCTTGCCGGCGGCGGCCTTCAGGTCGTCGATGGCCGCGACGATCTGCTTGATCGCCGCGTGGGCGGCCTCGAGCGCGCCGACGACGTCGGCCTCCGAGACTTCCTTCGCCCCGGCCTCGACCATCACGATGCCGTCGTGGCTGCCGGCGACGATGAGGTCGAGGGCGCTCTGCTTGCGCTCCTCGAACGTCGGGTTGATGACGTACTGGCCGTCGACCATGCCGACGCGGACGCCGGCAATCGTCTTCTGGAACGGCATGTCGGACACGGCGATCGCCGCCGACGCGCCGGTGATGGCGAGGACGTCGGCGTCGTTGTCGGTGTCGGCCGACAGCACGAGCGCGATGATCTGCGTCTCGTAGCGCCAGCCCTCCTGGAACAGCGGCCGGATCGGCCGGTCGATCAGGCGGCTGGTGAGGATTTCCTTTTCAGGCGGCTTGCCTTCGCGCTTGAAGAACCCGCCGGGGATGCGGCCCGACGCGTAGGTGTTCTCGCGGTAGTCGACGGTGAGCGGCAGGAAATCGATGCCTTCGCGGGGCGCCGCCGAGTGCGAGGCGGCCACCAGCACCATCGTGTCGCCCATGCGGACGATGATCGAGCCGTGGGCCTGCTTGGCCAGCTTGCCGGTTTCGAGCGACAGCGTGCGCGAGCCGATTCGGACCTCGCGCTTCTGCAGATTGACTTTGTGCATGTAGTGTCGATGCCAAGGTCAGGTCAAAGGGCAAAGGTCAAAGGTCAAAAGAAGTGCGCTCGTGCTCACGGCCTTTTGACCTCTGACCTTTGACCTTTGACCTTCGACCTCTAAAAGAAGTTACTTGCGGATGCCGAGCCGCTTGATCAGCTCTGCGTAGCGCTCCGAGTCCTTGCTCTTCAGGTAATCGAGCAGCCGCCGGCGCTGGCCGACCAGCTTCAGCAGGCCCCGGCGCGAGTGATGGTCCTTCGCGTGGACCTTGAAATGCTCGGTGAGATAGTTGATGCGCTCGCTGAGAAGCGCCACCTGGACTTCCGGCGAACCGGTGTCACTGTCGTGGGTTCGGTACGAGCCGATGATCCCTGTCTTGCGGTCCTTGTCCAACGCCAACGTTCTATCCTCCACGCACGGCCAAGACACCAAGTCAAAGGTCAAAGGTCGAAGGTCAAGGGCACGCACCTTTGACCTTTCACCTTTGACCTTTCACCTGTACCGAGCCGCCGTACTGTTGCTAACTGCCCGATCAGAAAGAACTTACATTCTACGTCAGGACAACTTCGGGGTGCAAAGAATCGGCGTGTGTGCCCGGTTGCCCGAGCCCAAGAAGCCGTCCCTCGGCGTCGAGAATCCGGGTCCAGCCCTCCGGCCGGCCGCTGTAGTGCCCGGGCAGGAGCTCACGGCCGTGGGACGCCCGAAGCCGCCCTTCATCGGTCACGGTCACGGCGGGGAAGCGGGGGAGGAGCCCCTCCAGGGGCAGGACCCAGCCCGCGGCGGCTTCCGGGTCTGCCTGAAGCTCATCCAGCGTCATCGCTGCCTCGACCGTGAAATCCCCGCTCCGTGTCCGCCGCAGCGCCTCCAGGCAGGCCCCCGTCCCGACCGCCTGCCCCAGGGCGTGGGCGAACGACCGGACGTAGAACCCGGCCGAACAGGTCAGCCGGACCACGGCCCGCTCCTCGTCCAGGTCCAGCAGGGTCAGCGCGGACACGTGCACGGGGACCGCCTTGAGCGCCACCGGTTGTGCGCGCCGGGCGAGTGCATAGGCACGGACGCCCTCCACCTTCTTGGCTGAGTAGGGCGGGGGCGTCTGCAGGTACTCCCCCTTCAGGGTCTCGAGCGCCGCCTCAACCTCGGCGCGCCGGATGGGGCCTGGCACCCGCCCGGTCTCGGTCCCGGTGATGTCGTATGTGTCGGTGGTAAGGCCGAAGCGGATGGTCGCCTCGTAGTCCTTGTCCGATGCCGACAGGAAGCGCACCAGCCGCGTCGCCTTGCCGCACGCCAGCGGCAGCACGCCGGTCGCCAGCGGATCGAGCGTGCCGGTGTGGCCGATGCGCTTCTCCCGCAGGGCCCGGCGCGCCACGGCCACGACGTCGTGCGACGTGAGGCCTTCCGGCTTGTCGACGACGAGGACTCCGTCCATGGGCAGCTGGCAGTCGGCAGTGGGCAGTCGCTGTTGCAGGCAGGTGCGGCTGCCTACTGCCGGCTGCCGACTGCCGACTCGATCTGCGCGGTGATCTTTTCTCGGAACACGGCCTTCAATTCCTCGAACGACCCGGTCGCGCTGCAGCCTGACGCGTTCTTGTGGCCGCCGCCGCCGAAGTCCCGGGCGACGGCGTTGATGTCGACATCGCCCTTCGAGCGCATGCTGACGCGCCAGTCGCCGGGGCCGCTCTCCTTGAAGAACACCACGGCCTGGATCTCCTTCACCGTCAGCGGCAGGTTGATCAGCCCCTCGGTGTCCTCGTAGGTGCCGCCGCACTCGGTGGCCAGCTGCTGCGTCACCCACACGGTGGCCAGGCGCCCGGTGTCGTCGAGCTCCATGTTGCTCAGCACCGCGCCGAACAGCTTGAGGCGTCCGAGGTTGTTGCTGTCGAAGATGCTGCGCGCCACCTGCGGCGGGTCGACGCCGGCCTCCATGCACTGCCTGCAGATCTCGAACGTGTGCGGCGAGATGCTGGAGTAGTGGAACGAGCCGGTGTCGGTCAGGATGGCGATGTAGACGTGAGTGGCGATCTCGGGCGTCAGCGGGACGCCGAGCGCTTGCACCAGGTCGAACACCATCTCGCCGCAGGCGGCGGCGCCGAGGTCGAACCAGTTGACCGCCCCGTACATCGTGTTGCCGAGATGGTGATCGATGTTGATCACGAAGCCGCGGTCGAGCCCGGCGACGCCGGTACGCCCGAGGTCGCCACACTCCATCACGATCACCGCGTCGCCCGGGTCGTCCACGCGATCGGCGATCTCGACGTCCGCCACGCCGGGGAAGACCATCAGCGGCGGCGGCGGCACGGTCGCGTTGACGACCCGCACCTCCTTGCCGATCGCCTTGAGCGCATAGGCCATGGCCAGCTGCGAGCCGATGGCATCGCCGTCCTGGCGCACGTGCGAGCTGATCACGAACCGCTGCCGAGTGAGGATCTCGCGGACGACGTCGTCGCGGCTGGCGGTCTCAGGACTTGGTGGGGTCATCGGGCTCGTCGGCGGCTTCCTGCGCGCGGCGCGCGTCCTCTTCGTGAATCTCGCGGATCAGCTGCTCGACCCGCTCCTGGTTCTGGATCGCTTCGTCGAAGCGGAACTCGATCTCCGGCACGCGCCGCAGCCGGATGCGGTCGCCGATCTGCCGGCGCAGGAACGGCGTCGCGCGCTGCAGCGCCTGCGCCGTCGCCTTGCGCGCCTGCGGATCGCCGAGGGTGGTGTAGAAGACGCGGGCGATCTGCAGGTCGGCGGTGACCTGCACGCGCGTCAGGGTGATGAAGCCGATGCCCGGATCGTGCACGGCGCCGCGGCTCAGGAGCTCGCTCAGCTCCTCGCGAATCTGCTCGCCGACCCGATCCGGCCTGTGTCCCTGCGCCATGACATTCAGAATGCAGAATTCGGAATTCTGAATTACGCGGTCGTCACGCTCACTTTCTCCTGCGTGACGACCTCAATGATGTCGCCGACCTTGACGTCGTTGTAGTTCGCCAGGCTGATGCCGCACTCGAAGCCGGCCTTCACCTCGCTCACATCGTCCTTGAAGCGGCGGAGGCCGCCGATCTTACCCTCGTGGACGACGACGCCATCGCGCACCAGCCGGGCGGTGGCATCACCACCGCGCTGGATCCTGCCCTCGGTGACCATGCAGCCGGCAATGGTGCCCGCCTTCGGCACGCGGAAGATCTCGCGCACCTCGGCGGCGCCGAGCCGCACTTCCTTGAACGTCGGATCGAGGAGGCCTTCCATCGCCTTCTCGATCTCCTCGGTGACGTTGTAGATGACCGTGTGGTGGCGGATGTCGACCTCTTCGCGCTCGGCCATGTCGGCGGCGTTGCGGTCGGGCCGCACGTTGAAGCCGATGATGATCGCGTTCGACGCCGAGGCGAGCAGCACGTCCGACTCGTTGATGGCGCCGACGCCCGAGCGGATGATGCGGATCTTCACCTTGTCGTCGGACAGCTTGGCCAGCGAGTCGGCCAGCACTTCCGTCGACCCCTGCACGTCGGCCTTGACGATGATCGGCAGCTCCTTCATGCCGCCTTCGGCGATCTGTTCCTTGAGCGACTCGAGCGTGAGCCGGCCGCCCTTGGCGCCGAGCGCGCGCTCCTTGGCCTGCGCCTGGCGGAAGGTGGCGATCTGGCGGGCCTTGGCGGCATCGGCGACCGTCTGGAACGGATCGCCCGGCGACGGCAGGCTCGTGAGGCCGAGCACCTCGACCGGCGTCGACGGCCCGGCCGCCTTCACCGGCTTGCCGCGGTCGTCGATCAGCGCGCGGACGCGCCCGACGACGGGGCCGGCGATGAAGTTGTCGCCGACGCTGAGCGTGCCGTCCTGCACCAGCACCGTGGCCACCGGGCCGCGGCCGCGATCGAGTTTCGCCTCGAGCACGGTGCCCGAGGCGGTCCGCTTCGGGTTGGCCTTCAGCTCGAGGATGTCGGTCGACAGCAGGATCATCTCGAGCAGCGTGTCGAGGTTCTCCTTCTTCTTCGCCGAGACCGGCACCATGACCGTCTGGCCGCCCCAGTCTTCCGGCACCAGGTTGATCTCGGCGAGCTCGCGCTTGACGTTGTCGGGGTTGGCGCCCGGCTT
Organism: Vicinamibacterales bacterium; assembly: GCA_050247255.1. Taxonomy (GTDB): domain Bacteria; phylum Acidobacteriota; class Vicinamibacteria; order Vicinamibacterales; family UBA2999; genus JBFWUM01. The sequence continues at coordinate 60,478 of JBFWUM010000019.1, forward strand.
GTCGATCTTGTTGATTGCCACGACGATCGGCACGTTGGCCACCTTGGCGTGATCGACCGCCTCGCGCGTCTGCGGCATGACGCCATCGTCGGCGGCGACGACCAGCACGACGACGTCGGTGACCTTGGCGCCGCGGGCGCGCATGAGCGTGAATGCCTCGTGGCCGGGGGTGTCGAGGAAGACGACGTTGCGGCCGTCGCCGACTTCGACGTGGTAGGCGCCGATGTGCTGCGTGATGCCGCCGGCTTCGCGCTCGGCCACCTTCGTTTCGCGGATGGCGTCGAGCAGCGACGTCTTGCCGTGGTCGACGTGGCCCATGACGGTCACGACCGGCGCGCGCGTCACGATGTCCTCCGGGTTGACGTCCTCGACCTCGGCCGAAACGAGCTCTTCCTCGAAGCTGCGCGTCTCGACGTCGGCGCCGAACTCGCGCGCAATGTCCTTGGCCACCTCGATGTCGAGCGTGCTGTTGATGGTCATCATCATGCGCTTCATCAACAGCTTCGCCAGCACGTCCTTCACGCGCACTTCGAGCTTGTCGGCGAGGTCCTTCACCGTCATGCCCTCGGCGAGCGTGATCGTGCGGGTAATCGGCGGCGGCGCGGCCGGGGCGGCCGGGGCCGCCGGCGCGCTCGGACGCTCGCGTCGCGTCGTGACCGGGCGCTGTCCCGGACGGTGCTGGCCGAAGGGCGGCCGCTGGCCGAAGGGCGGCCGCTGCCCGAACGGCGGACGCTGCCCCGGCATGCCGGGCTGCTGCGTGCGGACCGGCTGGGAGGGGAGCGGACGCGGTCCGCCGAGCATGCCGGGCGTCGTCGGCCTCGGCGGCGGCGGATACGCGGGCCGTCCCGGACCGCCGGGACGCGCGCCCGGAGTTCCCGGACGAGCGCCGGCCGGCGGGGTGGCCGCCGGCGGCTGCGTCATCTTCGGCTGGGTGACGACCGGGCGCTTGGCCGGCGTCAGCGGCCGCGCCGGCTGCGGCGTCTTGCCCGGTTCTTCGATGCGCAGCCGGATGGTCGGCGGCACGAAGCGGCCCGGCGCCTGCGGCGGAGCGGACGGTTCCGGCGATTCGGGTGCGGCCGCCGCGGGCGCCTCGGCTTCCGGTGCCGGCGGCGGTTCTTCGACGGCCGGGGCCGGCTCGGCGGCCGGCGGCGCCTCGGCCGCAACGGCAGGCGGGGCGGCGGGCGGCTCGACGGCGGCGGGCGGCGGGGCCAGGGCCGGGGCCGGGGCCTCGACGGCCTCCTCGGCTGCCGCAGCGGCTGCCGGCGTCTCCAGCTCCTCGGCCGGCGGCGCGGCGGGTGTGGCCGGCTTGATCGTTTTCACCAGGCGCGGCGGGCCGAGCACCGGCGCGGCCGGCTTGGCAGGCTCCGCCTTCTTGGCGGCTGCCGGCTTCTTGCCACCCTTGGCCGGCGCGTGGTGCGTGTCGGCGAACATGTCGCCGCCGGGTAGCGAGATGTTGCGCTGCCGCGCGACCCGCTCGACGAAGCTGCGCGCGACCACCTCTTCGAGGGTGCTCGAGGCGCTCTTCAGCTCGATGCCGTGATCGCGCTTCAGGAGCGCAAGCACTTCCTGGCTTGTCGTCTCGAGGAGCTCCGCGACCTTGTAAATCCGAACCGTTGCCAAATGTTATTCCTCGGTCTTCGTCTCTTGGACCGTCTGCTCGTCCGCCGGGATGTCCTGGACAGCCTGCCCGTCCGCCGGGGTCTCCTGGACGGCCTGCTCTTCCGGGGGCTCCGCGTCCGCGTCCGCAGCGCCGTCGTCGGCTGGCGCGGCTTCGGCGAGATTGTCGCCGAACAGCGCGTCCATCTGCGCCGCCGCATCCACGGCGCCGCCCTCGAGCACGCCGAACTCGGCCTCGACCTCGCGGCGCTTCTCTTCCTCGCTCTTGATGTCGATGCGCCAGCCGGTCAGCTTGGCCGCCAGCCGGACGTTCTGGCCCTTCTTGCCGATGGCCAGCGACAGCTGCTTGTCCTCGACGACGACCTCCATGACGCGGTCCTGGTCGTCCACGACCGTGACCCGCTGCACCTTGGCCGGGCTGAGGGCGTTGGTCACGAACGTCACCGTGTCGTCGGACCACTCGACGATGTCGATCTTCTCGCCGCGCAGCTCGCGGATGATCGCCTGCACGCGCGTCCCCTTCATGCCGACGCAGGCGCCGACCGGGTCGACGTCGCGCTCGCGCGAGTAGACGGCGACCTTGGCGCGGTCGCCCGCCTCGCGCACGGCGCCGCGGATCATCACCGTGCCGTCGTAGATCTCGGGGACTTCCTGCTCGAACAGCTTGATCAGCAGCGCCGGGTCGGTGCGCGACAGCACGATCTGCGGCCCCTTGGCGCTGCGGCTGACGCCCTTGATCACGGCGCGGATGCGCTCGCCCGGCGAGTAGCTTTCGGCGCGCGACTGCTCCTTGCGCGGCAGCACCGCCTCGACGCGGCCGATCTCGACGATCAGGTCGCCGTTCTCGAAGCGCTTGACCGTGCTGTTGATCACCTCGCCGACGCGCTGGTTGTACTCGGCGAAGATGTTCTCGCGCTCGGCCTCGCGGACCTTCTGGAAGATCACCTGCTTCGCCGTCTGCGCGGCGATGCGCCCGAGCACGTCGGTGCGCTTCGGGAACTCGATCTCCATGTCGACTTCGGCTTCCTCGCCGTAGAGCTCGCGCGCTTCCTGCAGCGAGATCTGCGTCGCCTCGTCGGTGACCTCCTCGACGATGTGGCGGATGGCGAAGAGATCGACCTGGCCCGTCTCGGGATTGAACCGCGTCTTCAGGTTCTCGTTGGTCTTGTAGTACTTGCGCGACGCGGTGAGCACGGCGTCTTCGATCGCCGTGACGATCGTCTCGGGCTCGATCCCTTTTTCCTTGGCGAGCGCCTCGATCGTCTGCATGAGCGGGTGTTGCTGCATAGTTAGAATTCGACCTCCAGGCGGCCGCGCGCAATCAGGCGCAGCGGCAGCCGGTGCATCCGGCCATTGGGCGCCTCGAGCAGCACGGCCGCCTCGCCGGTGCCGTCACCGCCGGCGCCCTCGACGCCGCGCAGGTGCCCCTCGAACGCCTTCTGGTTGTCGACCGCCTCGCTGACCACCAGCTTGGCCAGGCGCCCGGCGAACCGCCGGTAGTCCGCCTCGCCGCGCAGCGGCCGGTCGAGTCCCGGCGACGACACTTCGAGCGTGTAGGAGAACGGGAGCGGGTCCTCGACGTCGAGAATGGTGCTGATCTCGCGGTTGACCTGCTCGCAGTCCTCGATGCTGACGCTCTCCTCGGCCGTGGCCGCGGGGCCCGGCCGGTCGATGAAGACCCGGACGACGTGCCCGGACGTCTCGCGGCGGCTCTGGATGTCCCAGACCTCCAGGCCGCGCGACGCGGCCACGCGCTCCGCGATGGTCCGAACCTGATCCAGCGGCTGCATAAAAAGCTGCTGGGTAGCTGGGTTGCTCGGTGGCTCGTCGCCCCAGCCACTCATCCGCCCAGCGACCGCAAACAAAAAAAGTGGGCACGGGCCCACTTGGAGTACTACTCCGCCTAGGAAACGACCCTAAATCTTAGCACGGCCGGACGAGCAGGTCATACCCCCGGCTGCCCACGATTTCGCCCGACACGAAGCGTCCCGGGGAGAACTCGGACGGGTCGCAGTCGGTCAGGTAGACCAGCGGGTCGATATCGGGCGCCTGGCCTTCCAGCCGTCCCCGCAACACCAGGTCGTGGTCGGCCGACGGGCCGTCGACAACCAGGCGGACGGTCTGGCCAACCCGCTGTTTCTGGGCGTCGGCCACGATCCGTTTCTGCAGGCTCATCAGTTGCGACTGGCGCTGCCGTTTCACCCGCGCCGGCACGTCGTCTTCAAGGCCGAAGGCCGAGGTGCCCTCCTCGTGCGAGTAGGTGAACACCCCCACGTGGTCGAAGCGGGTGTTCGAGACGAAATCGCGCAGCTCGGCGAAGTCGGCATCGGTTTCACCGGGGAAGCCGACGATGAAGGTCGTCCGCAGCGCGACGCCCGGCACCCGGCTCCGGATGCGCTGCAGCAGCGCGTCGTACGAGGCGCGCGTGCCGGGCCGCTTCATGCGCTTGAGCACCGCGTTCGAGGCGTGCTGGAGCGGCAGGTCGACGTACTTGCACACCTTGTCGCACTCCGCCATCGCCGCCAGCACGTCGTCGCCGATCGTGGTGGGGTAGAGGTAGAGCATCCGGATCCACTCGATGCCGTCCACCGCGTTCAGCTCGCGCAGCAGCCGCGCCAGCGCGCCCCGCTCGCCGCGGTCGATGCCGTAGAAGCTGGTGTCCTGCGAGATGAGCAGCAGCTCCTTGACGCCGCGCGCTGCCAGCGCGCGCGCCTCGGTCACGATCGACTCGATCGGCCGGCTCCGGTATTCCCCGCGCAGCCTGGGAATGATGCAGAAGGCGCACTTGTAGTCGCACCCTTCGGCAATCTTCACGTAGGCATAGTGCCGCGGCGTCGCGAGGAGCCGGGGCGTCTCGGCGTCGTAGATGTAGGTCGGCAGCCGCGACTCGCCAGTCACCGCCGTGCCGTTTGGGCGGAGCAGCGGCAGCACGTGGGGGCCGGCGTGAGCCGGCCCGCCCAGAGCCGTAACGATCTGCGGAACCTCGCCTGTCCCGAGCACCGCGTCGATCTCCGGTATCTGCGCCTTCAGCTCATCCCGATACCGCTCGGCGAGGCAGCCGGTGACCACGAGCGTCCGGCAGCGGCCGTTCTTCTTGTGCTCCGCCATTTCGAGGATGGCGTCGACCGACTCCTGCTTCGCCTTGTCGATGAAGGCGCAGGTGTTGACGATCAGGACGTCGGCCTCGGCGGCGTCGTGCGTGAGCTGATGCCCCTGCTGTTGCGCCAGCCCGAGCATCACCTCGGAGTCGACGAGGTTTTTCGGGCAGCCGAGCGACACCATGCCGACCTTCTTCAACTTCTAGCTCCTGAGTCCAAACTACTAGGATAATCGACCCACGATGGCTCACGCTCGATATGTCGACGTCGCCGCGGCGTTGCAGGGGCAGGTGGCGACCGGCACGCGGGTGACGGTCCGCGGCTGGGTCCGGACGCGCCGTGATTCCAAGGCCGGCCTCTCGTTCATCCACCTGCACGACGGCTCGTGCTTCGACCCGATCCAGGTGGTCGCGCCGAAGGATCTGCCCAACTACGAGAGCGAGGTCCGCAAGCTCACCTCCGGCTGCTCGGTGGTGGCCAGCGGCGTGCTGACCGAAAGCCAGGGCCAGGGCCAGGCGGTGGAACTGCAGGCCGACGAGGTCGAGGTGGTTGGCTGGGTGGACGATCCGGACACCTATCCCATCCAGCCGAAGAAAGCGTCATTCGAGTACCTGCGCGAGGTGGCGCACCTGCGGCCGCGCACCAACACGCTGGGCGCCATTGCGCGCGTGCGCCACTGCCTGAGCCAGGCGATCCACCGCTATTTCCACGAGCACGGCTTCCTCTGGGTGCACACGCCGATCATCACGGCGAGCGATGCCGAGGGCGCCGGCGAGATGTTTCGCGTCAGCACGCTCGACCTCGCCAACCTCGGCGCCATCCCGAAAACGCCGGACGGCCGCACCGACTTCGCACAGGACTTCTTCGGCAAGGAGGCGTTCCTGACCGTCAGCGGCCAGTTGAACGTCGAGACCTACTGCGTCGCGCTGTCAAAGGTCTATACCTTCGGCCCGACGTTCCGGGCGGAGAACAGCAACACCAGCCGCCACCTGGCCGAGTTCTGGATGGTCGAGCCGGAGATTGCCTTTGCCGATCTCGCCGCCAACGCCGATCTCGCCGAGTCGTTCCTCAAGGCCATCCTCACGACGCTGCTGAACGAACGCGGCGACGACCTGCGGTTTTTCGTCGAGCGCGTCGACAAGACGTGCATCGACCGCCTGCAGCGCTTCGTCAACTCGTCCTTCGAACGGATGTCGTACACCGAGGCCGTGGCGGCGCTGGAGAAGAGCGGGAAGACGTTCGAGTTCCCCGTGCGCTGGGGGATGGACCTGCAGTCCGAGCACGAGCGCTGGCTGACCGAGGAGCACGTCAAGGCGCCGGTCGTCGTCATGAACTACCCGAAGGAGATCAAGGCCTTCTACATGCGCATGAACGACGACGAGAAGACCGTGGCGGCGATGGACGTGCTCGCCCCCGGCATCGGCGAGATCATCGGCGGGTCACAGCGCGAGGAGCGGCTCGAGCGGTTCGATCGCCGCCTCGCCGAGCTCCAGCTCGACCCGTCGCACTACTGGTGGTATCGCGATCTGCGGCGCTACGGCACCGTGCCGCACGCCGGCTTCGGCCTCGGCCTGGAGCGGACGATCATCTACGCCACCGGCATGACGAACATCCGCGACGTGATTCCGTTCCCGCGCACGCCCGGCAACGCGGCGTTCTAGGCACCAGGCACGAGGCACTAGAACGTAATGAACGCCTTCTCCAGCCGCTCGCGCGCCTTCATCGTCCGCGCGAGGACGTCCACCGGGTCGCCGCTCGGCGCGTACTCGAAGATCAGCGCGCCGTCGTAGCCGACCTTCTGGATCTCCATCATCGCCTCGTCCCACGGGATGCGCCCGGCGTACGGCACGAGCCGATCGTCCTGCCGTCCGCGGTTGTCGTGCACGTGGGTGGTGACGATGTGGCCCGACGCCGCCTCGAGGGCGTCGCTGACGTCACCGGTGAGGTTGGCGTGGCCGAAGTCGAAGCAGAGGCCGACGTCCGGCGCCTCCGCCTCCTCGTCCTCGTGCATCGCGACCAGCGCCGCGACCGTGTCGTCGCGGCCGCTGCGCGCCTCGACCGCCACCGTCAGGCCGGCGGCCGCCGCCTGCGCGGCAAGGGCGTGCAGCCTCTTCTCGCTGTGCGAGGCGGGACGGTGGACGATCAGCGTCGTGTAGGGGATGCGTGAGGCCAGCGCAATCGCCGGCGTCACCGCAGCGGGCGTAGTGTCCGGCGCGTGCACCGCGTGCAGCCGCAGGCGCGTATCGGCAAGCCACTCGGCCAGGTCCGCTACCGCCGCGTCGCTGCCCAGATCGACATGCCCCGGGGACGCGAACAGTTCGATGGCGTCGAAGCCGTGCGCGGCGATGTGCACCAGGTGGTCGCGCGTCAGCGGGGCGTCGCGGAACAGGCGGGTGGAGATGCCGAACGAGCGGTCGCTCAAGCCGCTATTTTAGCTCCTCGACGAACTCCGCCAGCAGCGTCTGCAGCCGGCCGAATCGCGGGTAGCGCGACAGCTGGTCGCGCGCATAGCTGAGCGTGCGCGGGATGTACTGGATGTAGACCGGGTTGCCGCGCGAGGTCGTTTGGAAACCGAACGTGCCGAGCGCCTTCAGGTTCCGCTGCAGCGCCATCAGGTCGAACCGCCGCCGGAACTCTTCCGGCTCAAGCCGGAAGCCACCGTCGTCCGTGGCGTCCGCCCGTCCGTCGTCCGTGGCTTCCGCCTGTCCGTCGTCCGTGGCTTCCGCCTTCAGGCGGAAGGCCCGCTTCAGCGCCAGGAAATACGCAATCAGCTCCTCGACCTGCGTTTCGGTGAAGTCGACGTACGAAT
>JBFWUM010000019.1:68101-74715 GCA_050247255.1 Vicinamibacterales bacterium
CCGTCGTCCGTGGCTTCCGCCTGTCCGTCGTCCGTGGCTTCCGCCTTCAGGCGGAAGGCCCGCTTCAGCGCCAGGAAATACGCAATCAGCTCCTCGACCTGCGTTTCGGTGAAGTCGACGTACGAATCGCGCAGCAGCGACACCAGGTCGTAGGTGTCCGGTCCCATCCGCGCATCCTGGAAGTCGATGATGTGCAGGTTTCCCTGGTGGTACATCAGGTTGCGGCTGTGGTAGTCGCGGTGGCACAGCACGCGCGGCTCCGCGGCCAGCTCCTCGGCAATCGCCGCGAACTCGGCGTCGAGCGCCTCGCGCACCGCCGCCGTCAGCGCCGCCCCGCGGTACGCCTCGAGGAAGTGCTTCACGAAGAATTGCAGCTCCCACGACAGCTTCTCGACATCGAAGGCCATGCCGTAGGGGACGAACGCGGGCGCGGCCAGTTCGGCGCCGCGCCGCTGCAGCGTGTCGATGAAGCTCACGGCCTGCCGGTAGAGGGCCGCGTGCTCGGCGGCGCTCGCCGCGCCAAGGTGCGCCTGCAGCGTCACATCGCCGAGGTCCTGCAGGGCGATGATGCCGAGCGCGTCGGAGTGCCCGAGCACCGCCGGCACCGGCAGCGGCATCGCCGCCAGCAGCCGCGCCACGTTGGCGAAGGGCAGGCTGTCGAAGTCGATCGGCCCCGGATGCACCGCCAGCACCCGGGAGTCCTCATCCCGCAGCAGCAGCCGGAAATACCGCCGGTCCGATGCATCGCCGGTGAGCGGCACCACGCGCGCGCCCCGGCCCGCCAGGCCCGACTCGTCGAGAAACCGATCGATGCGGGCGCGGACGTCGCCGGCCGCCGTTCGTCGCTCCGTCACACTGCGCTCACTGCGAGGTCGCCGATCCGTTTTTCACCAGGGGCGAGCACGCCATCGGCGCGGCGCAGGATGACGCCGTGCCACGAGGTGTCCGCCGGCACGTGCACGCCATCGGTGACGATGCATTCGCGCAGCATGGCCCCTGCTCCAATCAGCACATCGTCCCACAGGATGCTGCGCTCGACGCCCGCGCGCGGCGGGTCGTCGCCCCCAAGACGGAGCGCGGTCTCGAGGTAGTCGGCCGGCGTGCCGATGTCCATGAAGCTCGCGCTGGTCAGGAAGCCGCGGACCGATCCCGGCCGCGCGGCCATCAGCGCAGGGTAGAGCGCCCTGAACGTTTCGTGCGGCGTGTTGTCGGGGAGCGAGGCGAAGACCTCCGCCGCGGCGGCCTGGAACCCGATGAAGTGATACGAGCGTTCGGCGGAGCCGCGCCGGGCGAACCCGGTGACTGCGCCGCTGCCGTCCACCGTGACGCCGCCGTACTTCTGCGGCTCGGTGTTCGGGATGAGCGCCAGGGTCACCAGCGCACCGGTGCGCTCATGTTCGCGCAGCAGCGCCGGCACGTCGACGTCGGTCAGCGTATCGCCGTTGACGATCAGGAACGTCGGCCCGAGCAGGGAGAGGGCGTGGCGGGGGCCGCCGGCCGAGCCGAGCACCACCGGCCCTTCCCACGAGTAGCGGACGCGCATGCCGATGTCTGATCCGTCGCCGAGCCGCGAGGTCAGGGTGGCGGGGAGGTGGTGCAGGTTGAGCACGGCGTCGGTCACGCCGGCGGCGCGCAGGCCCCGCAGGATGCGGCGGGCGAGCGGCTCGCTGCCGACCGGCAGCGCCGCCTTGGCACGGACGTATGAGAGCGGGCGCAGCCGGGTTGCGAGGCCCGCGGTCAGGACCAGCGCCGGAATCACTCGAAGGTCATGTGCTGCACGGCCAGCCCCATCGCGTCGCGGTGCTTCACGAACAGCGTCCGGTACGAATCGACGATGAAGTCATCCGGGGACCGCCCGAGGGCCGCCGTGAACGCCAGGATGCCGTGCTCGCCTCCTTCGACCTCGACGAACGTCCCGACCGGCGTCTCATCGAGGGCGATCGTCACCTCTTCAGCGGCGTACTCCTCGCGGTACTTCTCGTAGCGGAACCACACGTGCAGGCCGAGCGCCTCGAAGACGTGCAGCAGCACCTCGCCGTCGCCGACGACCGTCTCGTGCTCTTCGCGCACCTTCATCGTGCCCGGCTGGACCGGGCCCTTCAACGTCAGCAGGCTCTTGCCGGCTTCGGTGCGGATGCGGAGCGCGCAGCCGCGGCGCCGCAGCGTTTCGTCGTCGGTGTCGAGGAGGGCGTCTTCCTGGAGGCGCCGGCAGCGGAGGGGGGCCGCCCCGGCGGCGAGGATGGCGGTCCTCGCCGACTCGGGGCTGTCGAACCGGAGCTTGATTTCGCGTTCGACCATGCGGACGGAGGATTCTACTCCTTCGCCGCGCTAGTCCTTGGTCACCGTCACGAACGTCTCCTGCCCGTTGCGGACGACGCGCAGGAATGCCGTGCCGCCGGCCGGCACCTGGGCGAGCGCCTGCTGCGCCTGCGTGGCAGAGGTGATCTCGGTCCGGCCGACCCGCACGATCACGTCGCGCGGCCGCAGCCCGGCGCGTTCGGCTGGGCTGTCGGGGTCGACCGCCATGATCACCGCCCCCTGCATCCCGTCGTCGAGGCGCAGCTGGCGCGCGATCTGCGGCGTCAGGTTGCCCAGGGTGATGCCGATGGCGGCGCTCGTCTCCTGCGGATCCCGGCCGCCGTTGTCGTTGCTGGCGGTCTGCGTTTCGGCTTCGAGGTCGAGCTCCTCGATGGTCACGTTCATCGTCCGCTCGGCGCGGTCGCGCATGACGCGCAGCGGCACGGTGCTCCCCGGCCTGGTGGCCGTGACCGCCGCCTGCAGGTCATCGCTGCGGCGGACGTCCTGGCCGTTGAAGGAGAGGATCACGTCGCCCGGCTCGAGCCCGGCGCGGTCGGCTGGGCCGTTGGGGCTGATGTTCATGACCACGGCGCCGTTGCGATTACGCAGGCCGAACTCGTCGACCTCTTCCGCGGCGACGGCGCGAATCGACACGCCGATACGGCCGCGCGTCACCTTGCCGGTGCGCAGCTGCGGCAGCAGGTCGAGCACGGCATTGATCGGCATGGCGAAGCCGATGCCGATGTTCCCCTGCTGGCGCGAGTCGGTGTAGATCGCGGTGTTCATCCCGATCACCTCGCCGCGGATGTTCAGCAGCGGGCCGCCGGAGTTGCCGGGGTTGATCGCGGCATCGGTCTGGATGACGTCGGCGCGGCGCCCCTCGGCGACCGGCAGGCCGCTCGGGCGGTCGGCGCTGATCACGCCGACGCTCACCGTGTGGGCCAGGCCGAACGGGTTGCCGATGGCCATCACCCAGTCACCCGGCTGCATCTGCGCCGAGTCGCCGAACTTCACCTCGGGCAGCTCGTGGTCCGGTTTCTCGGTCAGCTCGATCAGCGCGCTGTCGGTGAGCGGGTCGCGGCCGACGACGCGCGCCTCGTATTCCTGGCCATCGTCTTCGCCATAGAGCGACACCGCGATCTTGGTGGCCCCCTCGACGACGTGGTTGTTGGTCAGGATGAAGCCCGCCTTGTCGATGATGAAGCCGGTGCCGGCCGCCTGCACGACCTGCTCGCGGGGCTGCTGCCGCGGCTCGGCGCCGCCGCCGCCGCCGAAGAAGCGTTCGAACAGGTCGTCGCCGCCGCCGGGGCCGCCGAAGAACTCGGTGAGGTCCTGCGCGCGCTGCCGCGACTCGGTGCGGATGTTGACGACGGTCGGCGACACCGCCTTGGCGATGTCGCGGAAGGTGGTGGCGGTCAGCGGCCCGGTAATCGGCGCGCTGTTGCGCGACACCGCCACCGACTGCGCCGCCGATTCCGGCGAGAGCCCCAGGCGGGAGGCAATCACCATTCCGACCGCGAGCGACGCGATGGCAATGAGCAGCGCATAGAAGACGGCAGTTTTGCGGTTCGACATTTGGATCCAGTCCTCACGTCCGGCTGAAGCCGGACACTTCGTACCTACCGGCTGACGCCGGACACTACGTTCCTACCAGTCTGACGATCTCGGTCTGCCGCGGGCCGGTGACGGTGGCGTCCCGATCCCCGCGATACATGTTGATCTCCGTCCTCACGCCGAACCCGGGGAAATACAGCCCCGGCTCGATCGTAAACCCGGCGCCCGGCAGCAGGCGGCGCTCATCGTGGGTCTCGTAATCGTCGAGGTGGACCCCGTTGCCGTGGACCGCCTCCCCGAGGCTGTGCCCCGTCCGGTGCAGGATGTACTCGCCGAAGCCGGACTGCTGCAGCACCTGCCGGGCTGCCTGGTCGACCTCCCAGCCGCGGAGATCGCGTCCCGTCCGCGCCGCATCCTCGACCAGCGCAATGGCCGCATCGCGGGCGTCGGCGATCGCCTGGAACGCCCTCGCCGGCTCGGCCGCCACCAATGCGCCCGTAAAGCCGACCCAGGTGATGTCAGCAAAGACGGCGCCCTGCGCCCGCTGCTTCCCCCATAGGTCGAGCAGCAGCACCTCATCTTTGACGATGGGGCGGCTCTCGGCGGCCGTCGGCAGGTAGTGCGGGTTGCCGGCGCTGGGGCCGATGGCGACCACCGGAGCCGAATCGCTCACCAGCCCTTCCTCTTCGAACCAGCCGACCATCTGCTGCTGCAACTGGTACTCGGTCAACGGCTGGCCGTCCTTGAGGGCCTTCGCCGTCGCCGCGAACGCGCGATCTTTGATCCGATAGAGCGCCTCCGACGCCGCCCGATGGCTCGCCAGCTGGCTGGCGGTCCACGAGGCCTCGAAGCGCTGGACCAGATCGCCCGACGATACGATTTCCACGCCGCGCGCCCGCACCGCCTCGGCGGTCCCGGCATCGACGCGCGACAGATAGGGGATCGCGCCGTTCGGCGAGTACTCCATCGCGACCCGCCGCAGCCCCTTCAAGAGACGCGTCAACCCGGCATCGAGCTGTTCGCGGCCGGCGTAGACGGCTTTCTGGCCCGGCAGCGCGTCGAGATTGTGCCGCTCGATCGCGTGCACCAGGCCGCGCGGCTCGCCGGTGGCCGGCACCAGGTAATACCACCGCCGCGTCGTCATGTGGCCGCCGCCGGTCAGGCCGGCCAGCCGCGATGCGATGGGGTTCGAGCCGTGAAAGTCGTAGAGCAGCCAGCCGTCGAGGCCGTCCTCCCGGAGGGTGGCCTGGATGGCGGCAACGTCGAGCGCCATGCCGTCAGTATATGTAATGACGCTGGCACCCCGGCCAAAGTTGGTGGATGCTATAGGAGCCGTAAGTCCTGAATGTTAAGAGTGTTAAAGGAATGCTCATGACGCGTCGTGTTCTGTCCGCCGCCGCGCTGTGCGCGGTCCTCGCCGCCTCGCTGACGGCACAGCAGGCGCCGCCGCCCAGCCAGCAGACTCCGCCGCCGGTGTTCCGGGTCGAGGTCAACTACGTCGAGGTCGATGCCATCGTCACCGACGCCCAGGGGCGCGTCGTCACCGACCTCACGGCCGACGACTTCGAGCTGATCGAGGACCGGACGCCGCAGACGATCAGCGCGTTCTCGTACGTGAACCTCCCCATCGACCAGCCGGAGCGGCCGCTGTTCGCCAGCGCGCCCGTCGAGCCCGACGTCCAGACGAACGAGTTCGGCGAAGGTCGCATCTACATGATCGTCGTCGACACGCTGCACATCGCGCCGGCCAATGCCATCAAGGTCCGCAACGCGGCGCGGCAATTCATCGAGCGCAGCTTCGGCGTCAACGATGTGGCCGCGGTGGTCTTCAGCGGCCGCCAGGCGAAGGACACGCAGGACTTCACCAACAACAAGCGGCTGCTGCTCGAGGCGATCGATAAGACGATCGGCGCCAAGCCGGTGAGTTCGACGGTGGCACGCATGCAGGAACTGCAGGCCCGCCCGGGGCGTGAGCCCGGAGGCGGCCCGATTGCCGATCCCTACGAGTTCGAGCGCGCGCTCAACGCCCGCAATTCGATGGATCGCCTGCGGGTGCTCTCCGAGTTCATGGCCAACGTCCGCGGCCGCCGCAAGGCGATGCTGCTGATCAGCGAAGGCGTCGAGTACCAGATGGGGGACATCCTCGCGAGCAACCCGGCGTCCGGTGTGCTCGAGTCGGTGCGCGACGCCATCGGCGCGGCGACACGCGCGAACGTGGCCATCTATGGCATCGACCCGCGCGGCCTGACCGACCCGGGCACCGACCTGAACGGCTTCAGCTTCAACCCGGCAGCCGACGACCCGACGCTGGGGAACCTCGGTATCCGCAGCGCGATCGAGGAATCCCGCGTCGCGCAGGACAGCCTGCGGCAGCTGTCGGACGAGACCGGCGGCTTTGCCGTGCTGAACCAGAACGACTTCGCGTCGGCGTTCCAGCGCATCGTGGCCGATAACAGCAGCTACTACGTGCTCGGCTACTACCCGACCAACGAGCGGCGCGACGGCCGCTTCCGTAACATCACGGTGCGGGTGAAGCGCCCGGGCCTGACCGTGCGCGCGCGCCGCGGCTACCTGGCGCCGCGCGGCCGCGCCCCTGAGGCACCGACAGCCGCGCCCGGCGCGAACCCACTGACCGTGGCCGCCACCGAAGCGCTCTCGAGCCCGCTGCCGATCGCCGGCATCCCGATGCGCATTGCCGTGGCGCCGTTCCGCGGCGAAGCGCCGAACGCCAACCTGCCGATCGCGCTGGAACTCGGCGTCGA
>JBFWUM010000020.1:0-2812 GCA_050247255.1 Vicinamibacterales bacterium
GGTCCGTGATCAGTGAACAGCGCTGGGCACTGGCTCTCGGGACAATCGCGTCCCCGGCATCGCGCTGAGCGGGGTCAGCGGCGGATCGCGGTACAGCGCGGCGACCGGGGTGAGGCCGACCAGGCGGCCGTCGCGGGTGAGGACGATCATGCCGACGCTGAACGGCCGCAGGTCGTCGTCGATGAGCGGCGCGCCGAGAATCTCGGCGGGAGCGGTGTAGCTGCCGGTCGTCATCCCCATCGGGCCGCCGAAGGCGGTCACCAGCGGGGCCACGCCGGTGATCACGACAATGTTCCTGACGGCCATCGGCGCCATCGCCGGGCGCGTCGGAATCTCCTCGCGCCAGCGCTGGTTGCCATTGCCCTGGTTCAACCGTCGCAGCGTGTTGTCGAGCGAGGCAAAGTAGACCCCGCCGTCCGCATCCGGCGCCGCGCCGATGACGTCGCCGCCGGCGCGCCAGCGCCATTCCAGATCCCCATCGGCCGCGTCGAGCGCGTACAGGTAGTTGTCGGTGGAGCCGATGAAGACTCGATTCGGCGCCCACGACGGCACGCTGAGCGTCCCGCCGATGGTTCGCCGCCAGACGAGGCGGCCATCGGCGGCCGAGATGGCCGCGAGGTCGCCTCCATCGAGCGCGACGAAGAGCGAGTCACCGCCCGGCGTCGGCGGAAACAGCGGCGCGTCGTTGCCGATCCGCAGCCGCCACTGCTCGACACCGTCCGACGCGCGCAGGCTCACGTAGTCGCCCGGGTCGAACACCAGCACGAGCCGTCCAGCGGCATAGATGGGCGCGATGAGGAGGTGGACGGGCTGCGTGCGCGCCCAGAGCGTGGCGCCGGTCGCCGCATCGAGGGCCCAGAGCTCGTTGCTGGCGGCGAAAGCGTAGACGACACCGGCGCCGATGACGACCGGCCATCGGCTGTCGATGGCCCGGCTCCAGAGCAGCGCGCCGGTCTGGCGGTCGATGCCGACGATGCTGCCGGACGACAGCGGCACGTACACGCGGTCGACATCCATCGACGCCGGCGCCGACGGCGCGGCGTCGAAATTGCGCAGCCAGGCCTGTTCGATCGGAAACAGCGGGTGCGGCGGCGGCGGTCCCTTCGGTTTTGGTTGTTGCCCCGAAGCTACGGCTAGCGTGAGGAAGATGAAGAGGACGCTATATGTCGTGGCTCCCCGGCGAAACACCACGATATAATAGCTCCTCCTTCCTCAATACCGTGGCTCATCAAACTATCCTCGTTCTGGATTTCGGGTCGCAGTACACGCAGTTGATTGCGCGGCGACTGCGCGAGTTGTCGGTCTACTCCGAAGTCGTCCCCTTCAACACGCCGGTCGAGACGCTCCGGCAGAAACAGCCGGTCGGCATCATCCTGTCCGGCGGGCCCAAAAGCGTGTCTGAGGCCGGGGCGCCGAAGTGCGCGCCGGAGATTTTCACGCTCGGCACGCCGGTGCTCGGCATCTGCTACGGCATGCAGCTGATGACCGATGTGCTCGGCGGCCAGGTGCGGCGCTCAGGCCACCGCGAGTTCGGCCATGCCCAGGTGACGGTCGCCGCCCGCGAGGCGGTGCCGCGGCTGTTCGCGGGCGTGCCGCCGGAGCTGCGGGTGTGGGCGAGTCACGGCGACGACGTGGCCGGCGTACCGCCGGGGTTCCAGGTGGCGGCGACGAGCGCCACGGCGCCGATTGCGGCGATGGAAGCGCCGGACCGCGCCCTGTATGCGCTCCTGTTCCACCCTGAGGTGGCGCACACCGATCACGGGCTGGAGATCCTGCGTAATTTCGCCTTCACGGTCTGCGGCTGCACCGGCGACTGGACGATCGCGTCGTTCATCGAGGAGGCCACCGACCGCATCCGCCGCCAGGTCGGCGACGGGAAGGTCGTCTGCGGCCTGTCCGGCGGCGTCGACTCGACGGTGGCCGCGATGCTGATCCACCGGGCGATCGGCGATCGGCTGACGTGCATCTTCGTGGACAACGGGCTGCTGCGCTACGAGGAGGCGAGCCAGATCAACAAGCGCTTCACCCAGAAGCTGCACCTGCCGCTCGAGTTCGTGGATGCGAGCGACCTGTTCCTGACGCGTCTCGCCGACGTGACCGATCCCGAGCAGAAGCGCAAGATCATCGGCGCGACCTTCATCGACGTGTTCGAGCTGCGCGCCAACGAGCTGGGGCAGTTCGACTTCCTCGGGCAGGGCACGCTCTACCCCGACGTGATCGAGTCGGCCGGCGTCCATGGACCGGCGGTGGTGATCAAGAGCCATCACAACGTCGGCGGGCTGCCGGAGCGGATGAAGTTCAAGCTGGTGGAGCCGCTGCGCGACCTGTTCAAGGACGAAGTGCGGCGAGTCGGCTTCGACCTCGGCCTCGACAAGGAGTTCGTCGTCCGCCAGCCGTTCCCTGGTCCCGGGCTCGCCGTCCGCGTGGTGGGGGCGCTGACGAAGGATCGCCTTGACCTGCTGCGCCTGGCGGACAAGATCGTCGCCGAGGAGATCCGCCGGGCCGGGTGGTACGAGCGGCTCTGGCAGAGCTTTGCCGTGCTGCTCCCGGTGCAGAGCGTCGGCGTGATGGGGGATGCGCGGACCTACGAGTACACGATCGCGGTGCGCGCCGTGGAATCGCTCGACGGCATGACGGCCGACTGGGCGCGGCTCCCGCACGACCTGCTCGCCAGCATCTCGTCGCGCATCGTCAACGAAGTCCGCGGTATCAACCGCGTCGTCTACGACATCAGTTCCAAGCCGCCGTCCACGATCGAGTGGGAATGACAGCTGGATGGTCGGTGGCCGGTGGTCGATAGTCGGTGGTCGAT
>JBFWUM010000020.1:2912-73619 GCA_050247255.1 Vicinamibacterales bacterium
CGGTGGTCGATAGTCGGTGGTCGATGGTAGGTAATGGCTGAATTCGTTCATCTTCATCTTCATACCGAGTTCTCGCTGCTCGACGGCGCCTGCCGCATCGACGAGCTGCTCGACGAGGCGGTGAAGCTGAAGATGCCGGCGCTGGCCGTCACCGAGCACGGCAACATGTTCTCGTCGGTCGTCTTTCACGACCACGCGAAGGACCGCGGGCTGAAGCCGATCCTCGGGTGCGAGGTCTACGTCGCGCAGGGGAGCCGGTTCGAGAAGGCGGCGCAGACCGAGACGAACCACCTGGTGCTGCTGGCCGAGACCAACGAGGGCTACAAGAATCTCATTCGCCTCGTCTCGGCGGGCTACACCGAAGGTTTCTACTACAAGCCGCGTATCGACAAGGAACTGCTGGCGCAGCACTCGAAGGGGCTGATTGCGCTGAGCAGCTGCCTGAAGGGCGAGGTCGCCAGCGCGCTGAAGGTCGAGCAGGCGCGCCCGGCGCTCGAGGCGGCGGCGCGGCTGCGCGACATCATGGGGCAGGGGAACTTCTTCCTCGAGATGCAGTACCAGGGCATCGAGGAACAGCGGATCGTCAACAAGGGGATCCTGCCGCTGGCGAAAGAGCTCAACCTGCCGCTGGTCGCGACCAACGACGTGCACTACCTGCGGCAGGGGGACTCGGCGCCGCACGACATCCTGCTCTGCATCGGCACCGGCAAGACCGTGAACGATGCGCAGCGGCTGCGCTACACCGGCGACCAGTTCTTCCTCAAGACCGCCGACCAGATGGCGGTCGTCTTCAAGGACCACCTCGAGGCGCTGAAGAACACCCTGCTCATCGCCGAGCGCTGCGACGTCGACATCCCGAAGGGGCAGAACCACCTGCCGACCTTCGGCGTGCCCGAGGGCTACAGCATCGACTCGTACTTCGAGCACGTGGCGCGCGAAGGCTTCGCGCAGCGGCTGCCGCGCCTGCGCCAGCTGGCGGCCGCCGGGGCGCTGCGCCACACGATCGAGGAGTACCACACGCGTCTCGAGTACGAGATCGAGATGATCAAGAAGATGGGGTTCCCAGGCTACCTGCTGATCGTCTGGGACTTCATCCGCTACGCCCGCGAGGAGAACATCCCGGTGGGGCCGGGCCGCGGCTCCGCCGCCGGGTCGCTGGTGGCGTGGTGCATGCGGATCACCGACGTCGATCCGATCGACTACGACCTGCTGTTCGAGCGCTTCCTCAACCCCGAGCGCATCTCGATGCCGGATATCGACGTCGATTTCTGCGAGCGGCGCCGCAGCGAGGTGATCGACTACGTCACGCGCAAGTACGGGCGCGAGAACGTGGCGCAGATCATCACCTTCGGCACGATGAAGGCGAAGGCCGTGGTGCGCGACGTCGGCCGCGCCCTCGACCTGCCGTACGCCGACGTCAACAACATCGCCAAGCAGATTCCGCCGGCGCTCGACATGACGCTCGAGAAGGCGCTGGCCGAGAACCCGGTCCTCAAGGACATGGTGGCGAAGGATCCCAAGGTCAAGGAGGTCATCGACATCGGCAAGCGGCTGGAGGGGATGTCGCGCCACGCCTCGGTCCACGCCGCCGGCGTCGTCATTGCCCCGGGGCCGGTGACCGACTACGCGCCGCTCTACAAGGGGCAGCGCGACGAAATTACGACGCAGTGGAACATGAAGGAGGTCGAGCGCGTCGGCCTCCTGAAGATGGACTTCCTCGGCCTCAGCACGCTGACGCTGATCGACGACGCGCTCAAGGAGATCAAGCGGACCGAGGGCATCGACCTCGACATCGACGCCATTCCGCTCGACGATCCGAAGACCTACAAGCTGTTCTCTGAAGGGGCCGCCTACGGCGTGTTCCAGTTCGAGAGCTCGGGGATGCGCGAGCTGCTGCGCAAGGCGCGGCCGACGCGGCTCGACGACCTGATTGCGCTCAACGCGCTGTATCGCCCCGGCCCGCTCAAGTCGGGCATGGTCGACGACTGGGTCGAGCGCAAGCAGGGGAAGCGCGAGGTCAAGTACGAGCTGAAGGAGCTCGAGCCGATCCTCAACGACACCTACGGCGTCATCGCCTACCAGGAGCAGGTGATGCGTATCGCGCAGGCGGTCGCCGGGTTCAGCCTCGGCCAGGCCGACGTGCTGCGCAAGGCCATGGGGAAGAAAGACCCCAAGGTCATGGCGAAGCAGCGCGAGTCGTTCCTCGAGGGGGCGAAGCAGCAGGGGATCAACGAGAAGAAGGCGGTCAAGCTGTTCGAGCTGATCGAGTTCTTCGCCGGCTACGGCTTCAACAAGTCGCACTCGACCGCCTACGCCTACCTCGCCTACCAGACCGCCTTCCTGAAGGCGAACTACCCGTGGCACTTCACGGCGGCGCTGCTGACCATCGAGGCGCAGAACACCGAGAAGCTGGCGATGTACCTGGCCGAGGCGAAGGATCGCGGCATTCCCATCCTGCCGCCCGACATCAATCAGAGCCAGCTGCACTTCTCGGTGGAGCCCGGGACCGGCGTCCGTTTCGGCCTGACGGCGATCAAGGGGCTTGGCGAGGGGGCGATCAACGCCATTCTCGCCGCGCGACAGGAGCTCGGCGGCCGCATTCCGTCGCTGCACGCGCTCTGCGAGATCCTCGACCTCCGGATCGCCAACAAGCGCGTGTTCGAGGCGCTGGTGAAGTCCGGCGCCTGCGACTCGATTTGTCCAGCCGTGGCGTCCGGCTTAAGCCGGAAGCTGCCAGAGATCCGCGCGCAGCTCTTTGCCGCCATCGACGGCGCCTGCGAGCACGGCGCGCGGCACCAGCGCAATCGCGACGTCGGCCAGTTCGACATGTTCGGCGGATCGGATGCGGGGACAGCCGCGTCGACGGTCGTCCCGCTTCCCGACGTCGCCCCCTGGAGCGAGATCGAGCAGCTGAACTACGAGAAGGAGTCGCTCGGGCTCTATTTCAGCGGCCATCCGATCGATCGCTATGCCGCCGACCTCGCCGAGTACGGCGCGAAGACGACGTCCGAGCTGAACCCGAAGCGGGATGCGGATGCCCTGGCGGCCGCTGTGGAGGACGAGCTCCCCGCCGGCCCGGCAACCAGCGGCCCGCGGAACGGCCGCCCCGGCGACGAGGTCAGCATCGGCGGCATCGCCTCCGCGCTGCGCCCGCTCAAGACGCGCAAGGGCGACCGCATGTGCGTGTTCATGCTGGACGATGCGGCCGGCAGCATCGAGGTCGTGGTCTTCCCGGAGACCTTCAAGCAGTACGGCCACCTGGCCGAGAACGGGCAGATGCTGCTCGTCAAGGGGAAGCACGAGCGCGACGACGAGACCACGCGGATCATCGCGTCGGAGATCGCGCCGATCGACATGGTGCGCGAGCGCCTGGCCAAGGCCGTGGCCATCCGGTTGACGACCCCGCCGCACGACCGGAAGACGTTCGAGCAGCTGTGGGACCTGTTCGCCCAGCACAAGGGCGACCGGCGCGTCGCCTTCGACGTGGAGGTCCACGAGGCCGACCGGCGTTACCGGGTGCGGGTCGACGTCAACGCCCAGATCCGCGTTCGCCCGTCCGAGCGCCTGGTGTCGGAAGTGGAGAAGATCGTCGGCAGCGGCTCCGTGAGCCTTCGGTAATTCAAAATTCAAGATTCAAGATTCAAAATGACCTACCCTGTCCATGCCGCCTGACACACTGGAGTTCGAAGAGCCGATTGCCGTGCTGTTGAAGGAGATCGAGGCGCTCTCGATGCTGCCGGCGACGCCGCAGCGGCAGCAGGAGATCGACGGGCTCAACCGGCGGATCGAGTCGATTCGCGCCGAGCTCTACGGGCGCCTCACGCCGTGGCAGCGCGTGCTGGTGGCGCGCCACCCGAACCGGCCGACGGTGCTCGACTACGTGAGTCGCCTGTTCACCGAGTTCACCGAGGTCGCCGGCGATCGCCGCTTTGCCGACGATCACGCCATCGTCACCGGCTTCGCCCGTTACAAGGGAGATCCGGTGCTGGTCATGGGACACCACAAAGGGGGCGGCGACACGAAGCAGAAGATCTACCGCAACTTCGGCTACGCCAAGCCCGAGGGCTACCGCAAGGCGCTGCGGATGATGAAGCTGGCCGAGAAGTTCAACCGGCCGGTGCTGGCGTTCATCGACACGCCGGCGGCGTACCCCGGCGTCGAGTCGGAGGAGCGCGGCATTTCCGAGGCCATCGCGCTCAACCTGCGCGAGATGGCGGCGCTGGAAGTGCCGATCATCGTCTGCGTCCACGGCGAGGGGGGCAGCGGCGGGGCACTGGGCCTGGCGGTCGGCGATCGCATCCTCATGCACGAGTTCGCGATCTACAGCGTCATCCCGCCCGAGGGGTGCGCGGCGATCCTGTGGCGTGATTCGAACCGGAAGGTCGAGGCGGCGGAGGCGTTGAAGCTCACGGCCCCCGACCTGATGGGGTTCGGGATCGTCGACGAAATCGTGCCGGAGCCGGTCGGCGGCGCGCATACCAGCCACGAGCAGGCCGCCGCGTTGCTGGACGCCGCGCTGGAACGGACGCTGCGCGAGGTGTCGGCGATGGCGCCGCGCGAGCGTGTCGATGCGCGGTACCGGAAGTTCCGCGCGATGGGCAATATCGGCATCGCGGAATGACCATGGCGATGCGTGCCGTTCCGGCTTCTGTGTTCCTGCTTCCCGGTTCGTGTGCACGTTCGCACCGGTCGAGCCTGAACACGAACCAGGAACTCGGAACAGGGAACTGGGAACGGCAGGGGGCTCGAGATTGAAAGCCCCGAAAATCTGGCAGGACCTTCCGTGCGACGACGCCGCGGCCAGCCGGCTGGAAGCGGCCCTCGGTGTGAGCCCGGTGATGGCGCGCCTGCTGTGCCAGCGGGGGTTCGGGGAGCCGGAGCAGGCGCAGCGCTTCCTCTCGCCGTCGCTGGACGACCTCAACGATCCGTTCGCGCTGGCCGACATGGATGTGGTCGTCGAGCGGGTGTTGGGGGCGATCGCGCGGCAGGAGCGGATCGCCATCCACGGCGACTACGACGTGGACGGCGTGACGTCGACGGTGATCCTGCGGCGGGCGCTGGAACTGCTCGGCGCCGATGTCATTCACTTCCTGCCCGAGCGCTTCCGCGACGGCTACGGGCTGCAGCCGGCGTCGCTCGAACGCCTGCATGCCGACGGCGTGCGGGTCGTCATCTCGGTCGACTGTGGCATTCGCGCGCCCGAGGCGGCGCTGCGGGCGCGCGAACTCGGGCTCGACCTGATCATTACCGACCATCACGAGCCCGACACCGAGCTGCCGAAGGCGCTGGCGGTGATCAACCCCAAGCGCCACGACTGCCGGTATCCCGACAAGAACCTGGCGGGCGTCGGCGTCTCGCTGAAGCTGGTGCAGGCGCTGTGCCTCAAGTCGGGGCGCGCGAACTGGCTGCCGGCCTTCGTGAAGATCGCCGCCATCGGCACGCTGGCCGACGTCGTGCCGCTCTCCGGCGAGAACCGGATCATCGCCAAGCTCGGGCTGGAAATGCTGTCGAAGGGACCGCACAAGGTCGGCCTGCGCTCGCTGCTCGACGTCTGCGGCCTCACGGGAAAGGCGATCGACAGCTATCACATCGGCTTCGTGATGGCGCCGCGCATCAACGCCGCCGGTCGGATGAGCAGTCCCGACATCGCGGCGCGCCTGCTGCTGGCGTCGGACGAAGCGCTGGCTGACGAGGCGCGCGAGCTGGCACAGCAGCTGGATCAGGAGAACCTGCGGCGGCAGCAGGAAGAGGCCGACATCGTCACCCAGGCGAAGAAGCTGGTCGAAACGGATCTGGAGATCGGCTCGCGCACCGTCATCGTCGTTGCCGGCGAGGGGTGGCACCGCGGCGTCATCGGCATCGTCGCGTCGAAGCTGGTGGATGCGTTCCACCGGCCGGCGATCGTGCTGTCGATCGACGGCGACGTGGCCCACGGATCGTGCCGCAGCATCCCGTCGTTCAGCATCCTGGCCGCGCTGGAGTCGTGCGGGGAGCTGATGACCAGGTTCGGCGGCCACAAGGTGGCCGCCGGCCTGACCATCGAGGCGTCGAGGATCCGCGAGCTGCGCGCCCGCGTCAACGACTTCGCCGATGCGCACCTCGAGCCGGACGACCTGCGGCCGCGGCTCTGGATCGACGGCGCGCTGGCGTTCCGTTCGATCAGCGGCCAGGTCGGCTCCGAGCTCACTGCGCTGGCCCCGTTCGGCGCCGGCAACCCCAACCCCGTGTTCCGCGCCAGCCGCGTCGAGGTGATCGACGGCCCGCGCCGCATCAAGGAACGCCATCTGAAGATGGCGTTCCGCCAGGATGGCCGCGTCCTGCGCGGTATTGCCTGGCGCGCCTCTGAACGCGAAGCCTTCGTCACCGAACACCGCGGCGCCATCGACGTGGCCTTCAATCTGGAACAGGACACGTGGAACGGGGAGCGGTATCTTCAGCTGTCGGTCGCGGATTTCAGGGCGCCGGAAGCCTAGTTCCTGGTTCCTTGTTCCAACTTCCGGGTTCGTGTTCAGGGTTCGGAACTTGCGCTCCCGGCCGGGCGGGCAGCTCGCAGGTTCTGCGCACGCTCGACCTGCCTGTCTCGATTGGCGTGGGATTCTGACGTGGCTCGGCACATGCTCTGCTCCAGGCATGGGGCATGGTTTCAAGCACTTCACAGACATACGAGCTTGGCGCGCCGCTGTGACCTTCAAGCGCGCCGTGTATGACGCCTGTCGCCGCGGCAGGTTCCCTTACGACCTGCGCGACCAGCTGGAACGCGCGGCCAGCGCACCGCCCGCTCACATTGCAGAGGGCTTCGGTCGGTTCGGGCCGCCGGACTTCGCCCGGTTTGTGGTGATGGCGCGAGCTTCGTTAATGGAATCGCAGAACCATCTCATCGACTTACGCGACAGGGGTCAGATTTCAGAAGTGGCCTTGAAGCAGCTAGACGGGCTGGCTGTTGCCGCCCTGAGGGAGGCGACCGGCTTGATCAAGTACCTGCAGTCCCCCGAAGCCCTTGGGAACGCCAAACAAGCCCGGCGAATAACACGAACCCGGAACCCCGAACACGAACCCGGAAGCCGGAACCCGGAACAATGAACCCTGTTCAGGATGCTAAGCTAACTCATTGATGCGCTGGCAGAAACGGGCGCGAATCGCGGCTGCGTCGGTGGCCGTGGCGACCGCCATCGGCGTCTACGCCGTGATGGAGGAGCGGGCGCAGCCTGCCCCGGCGGCGGTGGTCGACCGGGTCGATCCGAAGGCGCTGATCGAGAGCCGGGGCAACATCCTGCAGCAGGTCCGCGGCACCCGGCAGGACTACATCATCGAGGCGGCGCAGCAGCTGACCTACGAGGGGGGCGCCACCAGGCTGGTCGACATCAAGGTCACGGTGAAGAACCGCGGCGGGCGCGACTACGTGATCACCGCGCGCGAAGCGCAGGCGGGCGAGGGGGAGCAGGAGCTCCGCCTGACCGGCGCCGTCACGCTCGAGGCCAGCGACGGCTTCCAGATCGCGACCGAGGAGGCCTTCTTCTCGGAGCAGGACGGGACGGTGCGGGCGCCGGAGGCGTTCACCTTCAGCCGCGGCCGGATGTCGGGACAGGGCCTCGGCATGTCCTACGACAAGAACAACGACGTCATCTCGATCCGCGAGCAGGCCTCGGTCGCCTTTGACGGCGAGGGCGACGAGGCAATGGCCTTCGACGCCGGCAGCGCCGTGTTCACGCGTCCCGAACACCTGCTCGAACTGATGGGCGAAGTGCACGTGCTGCGCGGTGGCCAGGCCATCGATGCCGTGGAAGCCACGGCGCGCCTCGCGGAAGACGACTCGCGGGTGACCCTGCTGCAGCTCCGCGGCAACGCCATTGTCTCGGGCAGCGGCCAGGGCCTCGAGGCGATGAGCGCGCAGGCGATGGACCTGCATTACGCCGAAGACGGACGCAGCCTGGAGCGCCTGGAGCTGACCGGCGACGGCCGCGTGGAGATGCGCAACGGGATGGCGTCGCGCACCGTGCTCGGGCAGCAGCTCGACATTCATCTCGCGGCGGACGGCTCGCCGACCAGCATTGCCGGCAGCGAGGGCGTCTCCCTCGACCTGGGTGGCGGCGGGACGTCGCCCGCGCGGGTCATCGCCGGCCGGTCGCTGAACGCCACCGGCGCCAGTGGCCGCGGCCTGACCGGGGCGCGCTTCCAGGGCGACGTCGAGTATCGCGAGGGGACCGGTGCCGCCGCGCGCGTCGCCCGCTCCGAGCAGCTCGAGGTGCAGATGGCCGATACGGCGATCCGCTCGGCGGCCTTCACCGGCAACGTGCGCTTCCAGGAGGGCGCGCTTCGCGCCACCGCGGGCCGCGCGCTGTACGACCCCGCCCGCGACTCGCTGCGGCTGGCGCCGGGCGAGGCGCCCGCCGCGTCGACGGTCGTCAACGATCGCGTCACCGTCGAGGCGGCCGCGATCGACCTGACCATCGCCGGCGGCCGCATTGCCGCGCAGGGCGACGTGAAGACGACGCTGCGCCCGGCAGCGGCGGCGGGGCGGCGGGGGGGCGTGGCGCAGGATTCGGGACGACTCCCGGGCTTGCTGCAGGAGGGGCGAGCGGTCAACGTCAATGCCGGCAGCTTCACCTACGAAGGGGGCAACGGCCGCATCGTCTACGACGGCGACGCGGCGCTGTTCCAGGGGGAGACGGCCATTCGCGCCCGTCAGATTACGCTCGACCAGGCGCGCGGCGACCTGCTGGCGGCCGGCGAGGCGCGGTCGACGATGACGCTCGATAATGCGACCTCCGTCGGGCGCGCCGAGCGCATCGCCTACGCCGAGGCCGCCAGGACGATCACCTACACCAAGGGGACGCCGCCGGCGACGACGGCGCAATTGAGCGGCCCGTTCGGCGAGCTGCGGGCGGGAGAGATCCAGATTGTCCTCTCCGCCGAGGGGGACGATGCCGAGCGGCTCGAGGCCTTCGGCCGCGTGGCCCTGGCCCTCGAAGGCCGCCAGGCCGCGGGCGGGCGCCTCACATATTTCGCGGACGATGAACGCTACGTGATGACCAGCACCGGGACCGACCCGGTCACCGTGGTCGAGCAGTGCCGGCAGATCAGCGGCCGCACGTTGATCTTCTTCAAGGCCACCGATAGGATCATCGTCGACGGCAACGAGGAAATCCGCACGCAGACGACCACCGGCAACACGTGCGCGCAGCCTCCGCCGCGCCCGCGCTGATGTCGACGCTACGCACCCACGAGCTCACGAAGTCCTACGGTGGCCGCACCGTCGTTCGCGGCGTCAGCCTGGAAGTGAACTCCGGCGAGGTCGTCGGGCTGCTCGGCCCGAACGGCGCCGGCAAGACCACGACCTTCTACCTCACCGTCGGACTGACCAATCCTGATTCGGGGCGCGTCATCCTCGACGGGGAAGACGTCACCGACGACCCGATGTACGTGCGGGCGCGGAAGGGGATCGGCTACCTGCCGCAGGAGCCGTCGATCTTCCGCGGGCTGTCGGTCGAGCAGAACATCCTGGCCATCCTCGAGACGCTCGATCTCGATGCGTCGGCGCGGCAGGCGCGGCTGAAGGAACTGCTCGCCGAGTTGAACCTGACGCCGCTGGCGCAGGCGCCCGCCTACACGCTGTCAGGCGGTGAACGGCGGCGCGCCGAGATTACCCGCGCGCTGGTCATCTCGCCGCGCTTCATTCTCCTCGACGAGCCGTTCGCCGGCATCGATCCGATCGCGGTGACCGAGATCCAGAAGATCATCTTCCACTTGAAGGAGCGTGGCATCGGCGTGCTGATCACCGATCACAATGTGCGCGAGACGCTGCGCATCACCGACCGGGCATACATCGTGCACGACGGCGTGATCTTCAGGAGCGGCACGCCGGATTCGCTTGCGGCGGATGAAGACGTGCGCGGGATTTACTTAGGCAGCGATTTCCGGCTGGACTAAGATGGGTTCGAGACACGGAGCGAAGCTGAACTACTGACGCCATGGCGATTTCGCAGAAGCTGCACACCAAGCTCGTCCAGAAGCTGATTCTGACGCCGTCGCTCCAGCAGGCGATCAAGCTGCTGCCCATGTCTACGCTCGAGCTGTCGGAGCTGCTCAACCAGGAGATGGTGGAGAACCCGATGCTCGAGGAGGTCCCCACCGAGGAGTTGCAGCCCGTCGAGGCCGCCCCCGAGAAGGCCGAGGAGAAGCCGGCCGAGAAGGAGAAGGGCGACACCTGGGACGACCAGGACTACGAGTATTTCTTCGGCGACTACCTCGACGACGGCTACCGCCCGCGGACGCCGACCGAGGTCAAGGAGCTGCCGCCGATCGAGAACACGCTCTCGAGCTCGGCCTCGCTCTCCGACCACCTGCTGTGGCAGCTCTCGATGCAGACCGACGACCCGCTGATGCGGGAGATCGGTGAAGCCATCATCGGCAACCTCGACGACGACGGGGTGCTCGTGGCGACGGTGGACGAACTGTCCGCGATGGGTCCCTGGGCGACGGAGGAGGTCGAGCGGGGACTGCGGCTGCTGCAGGGCTTCGACCCGATCGGCGTCGCCGCCCGCGACCTGCAGGAATGCCTGCTGCTGCAGCTGCGGCACCATCACCCCGAGGACCTGGTCGCGCAGAAGATCGTCGGCGAGCACATGCGGCTGCTCCAGAACCACCAGGTGCCGGAGCTGGCGCGCAAGCTCGGGATGTCGATCGACGACCTCAAGCCGCACATCGAGCTGATCCGCCACCTCGATCCCAAGCCCGGTAACCGCCACAACCCGTCGCAGTCGCAGTACGTCATCCCCGACGTCTACGTCGTCAAGGTCGAGGACCAGTACGTCGCGGTGCTGAACGAGGAGGGGCTGCCGCAGCTGCGCATCAGCCCGGTCTACCGGCGGCTGCTCGACAAGAGCGCGTCGGAGAACACCGACGAGACGCGCGCCTACGTCAAGGACAAGTTCCGCTCGGCGCTGTGGCTGATCAAGTCGGTGGAGCAGCGGCAGAAGACGATCCACAAGGTCGCGACCAGCATCATCGGCTTCCAGCGCGACTTCCTCGATCACGGCATCGAATACCTGCGGCCGCTGGTGCTGCGCGACGTCGCCAACGACATCGGCATGCACGAATCGACCGTCAGCCGCGTCGTCACCAACAAGTACATGCACACGCCGCAGGGCGTGTTCGAGATGAAGTACTTCTTCCACAGCGGCATCGCCAGCTCCTATGGCGAGGCGGTGTCGTCGGTGACGATCAAGCAGCGCATCCGCAAGATCATCGAGCAGGAAGATCCGCGCAAGCCGCTGAGCGACTCGAAGATCGTCAGCATCCTCCAGCGCGAGGGGCTCGAGCTGGCGCGGCGCACCATCGCCAAGTACCGCGAAGAGCTGAAGATTCCGACCTCCAACCAGCGCAAAGTTCTCTATTAGGACCATGCGTCTCGAACTGACCGGCCGGCACATCAGGATCACCCCTGCAACCCGCGCGCTCGTCGAGGACGGGCTCGCCCACACCCTGCGCAAGTTGAACGGCAGCGCCGTCTCCGCCCAGGTCGTGCTCACGCAGGAAAAGACTCGCGTTCACGCCGAGGCCACGCTCCACGCCAAGGGTGAACGCTTCCTCCACGGCGAGGCCTCGGGCCGCGACGTTCCCACGGCCGTGGCCGCGGTCCTCGACAAGATCGACCGCCAGGCCCAGCGCGTGAAGAACAAGTGGGCCGACGGCAAGCGGCAGGGAATCTCGGCCGCCAAGGGGTCGTCGGCCGCGCCACGGCCCGATCGCGCCGCGCGCCTCTTTGCCGCCGACGAGCCGCCGCCGGCCAACGGTTTCCGCGTCATCCGGATGCGGCGCTGGACCGTGAAGCAGATGTCGGTGGACGATGCCGCCTCGGTGGTGGGCGATACGCCGAACTCGTTCGTCGTCTTCAGGGCGCCAGGGGCCGAGGCGGTCTCGATTGTCTTCCGGCGGCCCGACGGCAACGTCGGCCTGATCGAACCGGGCGCATAATCAAGGGACGATGCCGTCACTGACGGTCGCCGGCCTGCTCGCCAGCCGGCCCGACGCTCTCGGTCTGCCGCTGGAACTCCTCGGCGGCGAGGGAGGCCTCGACCGGGCCATCGACAGCCCGCACATCCAGAAGACCGGCCTGGCCCTGGCCGGGTTCCACGAATACCTGCAGCAGGGCCGCATTCTCGTGTTCGGCGAGAGCGAGGTCCGTTACCTCGAAAGCCTGCCGCACGACGACCGGATGAAGGTGCTGGCCGCCGCCTTCAGCTACGCCATCCCGTGCGTGCTGGTGACGAGCGCCTGGGAGCCGCCCGCGGAGGTGCTGGCCGCCGCGTCGCGCTATCAGGTGCCGCTGCTGCGCACCTCGGTCAACACGCCGGTGGCCATCGCCAAGATCACGGCGCTCCTCGACGACACGCTGGCCGTCCGGGAAATCGTGCACGGCGTGCTGCTGGACATCCTGGGCCTCGGGGTCCTGATCGTCGGCGAGAGCGGCATCGGCAAGAGCGAGTGCGCCCTCGACCTGGTCGTGCGCGGCCACCGGCTCGTCGCCGACGACACCGTGGAGGTGCGGCGGCGCGGCGAGACGGTGGTCATCGGCACCTGCCCGGAGATGACGCGGCATCACATGGAGGTGCGCGGGCTGGGCGTGATCAACATCCGGGACCTGTTCGGTGTCGCGTCGACCCGGGTGTCCAAGCGCGTGGAGCTGGTCGTGCAGCTCGAACGGTGGGTCCCCGAACGGGAGTACGATCGGCTGGGGCTCGAGGAAACGACCCACGAGCTGTTCGGCCTGAAGATTCCGCTGGTGCGGATGCCGGTGGCGCCCGGCCGCAGCCTGGCGATCCTCGTGGAGGTCGCGGCGCGGAACCAGATCCTGCGGACGCGCGGCCTGAACGCCGCGCGCGAGCTGGTGACCCGGCTCGAGGCGCAGCTGCGCCGCCCGGACGAGGACGCCGAGGACATCGAACACGGGGGCGAGGTGTGAAGCCGAAGGCGCGGGTGCGCGCGCGATCGACCGGGACACAGTTCGTGATCCTGACCGGGCTCTCCGGGTCGGGCAAGACGCAGGCGATCCGCGCCCTCGAGGACCTCGGCTACTTCTGCGTCGACAACCTGCCCGTGCTGCTGATCCCGACCATGGCCGGCCTGGCGCAGCGCGAGGAGACGTCCGGGCTCAGCAAGATCGCCATCGTCGTCGACGTCCGCGAGCGCGGGTTCCTGTCGGAGCTGCCGCGCGTCTACCGCAAGCTGAAGGCGACGCCGGGGCTCACGCCGACGCTGATCTTCCTCGAGGCGAGCCACCAGGCGCTGGTGCGGCGGTTCAGCGAGACGCGCCGGCCGCACCCGCTGGCGCGGGACCGCTCGGTGAGCGAGGGGATCGAGGAGGAGCGCGAGAAGCTGAACGCCATCCGCAAGATCGCCGACCTGATCGTCGACACCTCGAACATGACGGTGCACGAGCTGCGCGACGTCTTCATGCGGATGTCGAAGGACGGCGGCGCCCGCGCCGACATGGTCGTCAACCTGGTCAGCTTCGGCTACAAGAGCGGGGTGCCGGTGGACGCCGACCTGGTGTTCGACGTGCGCTGCCTGCCGAACCCGCATTTCGTGGATAATCTGCGGCGCCTGACCGGGCGCGATCGCGCCGTGGTGTCGTACATGCGGCGGCACCCCGCCACGCAGCCGTTCATCGATCGCGTCGCCGATTTCCTGCGCTTCGCGCTGCCGCAGTACGTGCAGGAGGGGAAGAGCTACCTGACGGTGGCGATAGGCTGCACCGGCGGGCGGCACCGCTCGGTGATGGTCGCCGAGGCGCTGAAGAAGGCGCTGGGTGACGTCCAGGGCATCAGGCTCCGCGTGAAGCACAGGGATTCCTAGTGATTGGCGTCGTCGTTGTCACCCACGGGCAGCTGGCGCGGGAGCTGTTGAACGCCGCGGAAACCATTGTCGGCGACCTGCCGCAGTTCACGGCGGTGTCGATCGGCTGGCACGAGGACACGCAGGACGCGCGTGAGGAGATCGCGCAGGCGGTGGCGCGCGTGCAGCAGGGCAGCGGCGTCCTGATCCTGACCGACATGTTCGGCGGCACGCCGTCGAACCTGGCGATGACCTTCCTGGACCAGGACAAGGTGGAGGTGATCACCGGCGTCAACCTGCCGATGCTGATCAAGCTGGTGGGGCTGGCCGAGCAGTCGGACCTGCTGGCGGTCGCCCGGGAGATGCGCGAGCAGGGGCGGAACGCCATCTGGGTCGCGTCCGACCTGCTGCGGGGGGAGAAGACGTAGTGACGTCGCGCGCGGTGACGGTGACGAACCACCTCGGGCTGCATGCCCGGGCGGCGGCGAAGTTCGTCGGCGTCGCAGCGCGGTTTCGGTCGCACATCCGCGTGGCGCGCGACGCCCGCGTGATGGACGGCAAGAGCATCATGGGGATCCTGCTCCTCGCGGCCGCGCGCGGGTCGGTGCTGGTCATCAGCGCCGAGGGGCAGGACGAGGCCGCGGCGGTCGACGCGCTGATCCGGCTCGTGGAGTCGGGCTTTGGCGAGACCGCCGACTGAGGGAGCCGTGGAACGCCTCACCGGAATCGGGGTGTCCGCCGGGCTGGCCGTGGGGCCGGCGCTGGTGGCCATCCAGCGCACGCAGGTCATCCGCTTCCCGATCTCGCCCGACCGGGTGGCGCGCGAGCTCTCGGCCCTCGAGCGGGCGCGGGTCCGCTCGCACGAGCAGCTGGCGCAGATCCGCCGCCGCATCGCCGAGCTCAAGGGCGCCGACCTGGCGGCGATCTTCGACGCCCAGTTGCTGATCCTCGAGGACGAGATGCTGATCGGCCGCGCCGCATCGATCGTCTACGAGGAGCGGGTCAACGCCGAGTGGGCGGTCCAGCGCGCCCTCGACGAGCTGGCGGAGGTCTTCAACGACATCGAGGACCCGTACCTGCACGAGCGCAAGGGCGACCTCCACGACGTCGCCGGACGGCTGCGCATGAACATGCGCGGGGAGAAAGGGGGCGCGCGCGACCTGCTGCACGACCTGGACGCGCCGTGCGTGCTGATTGCCGACGAACTGACGCCGTCGGTGGTGGCACAGCTCGACTGGACCCGCATCCGCGGCTTCGCCACCGATGCCGGCAGCCGCACGTACCACACGGCGATCCTCGCGCGATCCCTCGGCGTGCCGGCGGTCGTTGGCCTGCACGACGTCAGCCGGCGCATTCCGTCCGGCGCGTCGGTGATTGTCGACGGCACGACCGGCGAGGTGGTGATCGACCCCTCGCCGGCCGAGCGCCAGGAGGCGGAAGCGCGCGTGCGCCTGCGCGTCCCGGCGCCGGCGGTGCATACGAGTGGCGGCCCGGCGCACACGCGCGACGGCGTCCGCGTCCACCTGCACGCCAACATCGAGCGCTCCGACGACGTGCCGGCGGCGCTGGCGGCCGGGGCGGAAGGCATCGGGCTGTACCGCTCGGAGTTCCTGCTCGTCGGCGGGCCCCCGGACATGGCGGGGGAAGAGGAGCAGTATCACGTGTATCGTCAGGTCGTGGAGCGGATGGCGCCGCGGCCGGTGACCATCCGCACGTTCGACATCGACGAGCGGCAGCTGGCGCGGCCGCTGGTCGACGCCGCGCTCGACGCGCGCTGGTTCCAGGAGCAGGAGGACCGCCCCGGGCTCGCGGGCCTGCGCGGCATCCGCCTCGGGCTGGCGCAGCCGGCGATCTTCAAGACCCAGATCCGCGCGCTGCTCCGCGCCGCGGCCCACGGCCGGCTGCGCGTGATGTTTCCCTTCGTCTCGTCGGTGCACGAGGTGCGCGCCGCCAGGGCGCTGGTCGCCGAGGCGCGCGCCGAGCTGGATGCGCGCGGCGAGAGTGCCGGCGAGGTGGCGATCGGCCTGATGATCGAGGTGCCCTCCGCCGCATTCACCGCGTCGCTGCTGGCGCGCGAGGCCGATTTCTTCACCATCGGCACCAACGACCTGATCCAGTACACGCTGGCCGTCGATCGCACCGACGAGCGCGTGTCCGATCGCTACGAGCCGCTCCACCCGGCGGTGCTGCGGCTGCTGCGGCAGATCCGCCGCGCCGGTTCGCAGCGCGGCATCCCGGTATCGGTCTGCGGCGAGATGGCGTCGGATCCGCTGCTGCTGCGGCTGCTCATCGGCTGCGGCCTCGACGAGTTCAGCATGACCCCCGGCGCGCTGCCGGTCGCGCGCCGCGTCGTCGAGGAAACCGATCGCCGCGAGGTCGCGCGGATTGCCGCGCGGGTGCTCCGCCTCGGCACCGTCGAAGAGATCGAGCAGTGCCTGGCCGAGGCGTTCGGCCGGCCCGGCGATGGCGACCCCGTGGCAACGTGGCTTCCGCCTTCAGGCGGAAGTGACGCGAGTTAAGGGCGTGCTCTACCCGCTGACGTTCCGGCCAATCCAGAAACCGCGTGTGTGGGGGGGCGAGCTCTGGACGGTCTCGGATCGTCCAGGCGACGAGAGCGTCGTCGCCAACGGCGCGCTGGCCGGCACGACGCTGCGGCAGCTGATGACCCGGCACCGCGAGGCGCTCCTCGGGACCGCGGCCGCGGCGGCCGGGGATCGCTTCCCAATCCTCTGCAAGATTATCGACGCGCGCGCGACGCTCTCCGTGCAGGTGCACCCCCCGGCGGAGCGGGCGGCGATGCTGGGCGGCGAGCCGAAGA
This sequence comes from Vicinamibacterales bacterium, assembly GCA_050247255.1. Classification (GTDB taxonomy): domain Bacteria; phylum Acidobacteriota; class Vicinamibacteria; order Vicinamibacterales; family UBA2999; genus JBFWUM01. The sequence goes on from JBFWUM010000020.1 coordinate 19,564, forward strand.
CGGAGATGTGGTACGTCGCCGCCGCCGATCCCGGCGCGGAGTTGTACGTCGGGTTGAAGCGCGGTGTCAGCCGCGAGGAGTTCGAACAGCGGCTGGCGGCCGGGACGGTGGCCGAGTGCCTGCAGCGGCTGCCGGTCGCGCGCGGTGACGTGATGTTCCTGCCGAGCGGCCGCGTCCACGCCATCGGCAGCGGGCTCCGCCTCTTCGAGATCCAGCAGAACTCAGACACCACCTACCGCGTGTTCGACTGGAACCGCCCCGGCCTCGACGGCAAGCCGCGCGAACTGCACATCGTCGAGTCACTCGCCAGCATCGACTTCGGGGACATCGAGCCGGCACTCGTGCCGCACCTTCCGGCTCATGAAGCAGGGCTGGCGCGCCGCCCGCTCGTGCGTCACGCGCTCTTCGACATCGACGCCTGTTACGCCGACGTTGACGACGTGCTGAACTTCGAAGCGCCGCGGCTGCGCGTCGTCGCCTGCGTCGAGAAGCGCATTCGCGTGAGTGGCGGGGGAGAAGAAGTCGAGTTGGAGCCCGAAGGCTTCTGCGTGATTCCCGCGTCGGTGACCGACGCGCGTATTCCCGCGGCGGCGGGCAGCAGCTTCCTGGTCACGACCGCCGGCCGGTCATAAGGGCGAGGTGCCGGCTGCAAGCCGCGTGAGCCTGAGGGTATGATATATTGTCATACCGCCATGCCAAAGACCAAAGTGGCCCTGACGCTTGATGCCGGCCTCCTTGAGCAGGTGGACGAACTCGTCGCCAAGCAGAAGTTTCGCAATCGGAGCCAGGCCGTCGAAGCTGCGCTGTCGGACAAGCTTCACCGGCTCGCACGAACTCGCCTCGCACGGGAGGCGGCCAAGCTGAACCCGGTCGAGGAGAAGCGCATAGCCGAAGAGACGCTGGCGGACGCGTTGGACACATGGCCCGAATACTGAGAGGCGAGGTCCGGTGGTGCGACCTGAATCCCGTCCGGGGCCATGAGCAGGCAGGACAGCGGCCGATCCTGATCCTGAGCCACGACGTGTTCAACGAGCGTTCGGGCACCGTGATTGCCGTCGCGATGACCAGTCAGGAGCCCCGCGCCGGGTTTCCTCTGACCATTGAGAGCAAGGCTGCCGGTCTCAAGAAGCGCTCGTGGATCAAGATCAGCCAGGTTCGAACCCTGTCGGTGGACCGGATTGGCGCGCGACTGGCGCGCGCCAGCGAGGAAGAACTCGCACGCGTGCTCGACGGCCTGAACGAGATCCTCGGATAGCGTCGGCCGGACGTTCAGCAGTCTCACGTAGTGCCGTCAGGTGCAACAGCTTGTTCGGCTCGCTGGTCGAATCAAGCGTCAGCAACTGAGTCATCACGGGACAAGCAGGTCGGCGGATCGCCCAGCGGCCTAACGTAACGCGCTTCAGCCGCGGCCGATCATGATGCGGCGGCCGTCGGCTGCAAGCGCTTGTTAGACGTCGCGTTTGGAAGCTGGGCGAACGGACACCAAGTCGTCGTCGCCCACTTCGCGCACTGCCAACGGATTGAGCGTGACGAGCGCCTGTGTACGCCCCGACGCCGTGACGAACTCGACTTCCACGCGATCAGGCGCGTAGACCTCGACCTCCGTGCCAAGGTCACCACGCTGAAGACCCTGCGCAGGAAGATCCTCGTTCAAGACCACGACATCGAGATTGTGAAGCGTCATCGGGCGCCTCCAGGGTAGGCGGTGACAAAGCGCGGGACGCCGCGATCATGCGGAACGAACCACACGCTTACGACGAGTGCGGACTCACCGTTCGGCCCCTTCAGGATAGCCCGAATGGTGAATGGTGCTCGCGATGTCTGACTAGTACTAACCCGCGAAGCGGCGCGCGGCCGCGCAGCATATGCAGATATGCCGATCGGCATATCCCCATATATCGAGCGACGAGACGCAGCCTTCGTGAATTTCGTGGATTTCGTGGTTCTTGATCCGGCGTCCGGTGACTATCGCGTCGCGAGCACGGGGGGATTGGCGCGTGGCGACCATGGCGATGGCAGTTGGCCGTTCGGAACGACCAACTACCACCGACCATCTACCACCTAGAAGGGAATGTCGTCGTCGGTGATCGGCTCCATCGGCGGCTCGTCCATGCCACCGCCGCCGCCCTGCGAGCTGCTGCGATCCATGCTGCGGCCGCCACCGCCGCCACCGCCACCGCCCAGCAGGGTGATCCGGTCTGCCTTGATCTCCGTGGTGTAGCGCTTGTTGCCGTCCTTGTCGTCCCACTGGCGGGTCTGCAGGCGCCCCTCGACGAAGATCTGCTTCCCCTTGGTCAGGTACTCCTGCAGGCTCTCGGCCTGCTTGCCCCACAGCACCACGCGGTGCCACTCGGTCTTTTCCTGCCGCTGGTTGTTGCGGTCGTTCCAGACCTCGGTGGTGGCGAGGTTCAGCGTCGCCACGGCGGCGCCGCCCGGCGTGTAGCGCAGTTCTGCGTCGCGCCCGAGATTGCCCACGAGAATCACTTTGTTCACGCTGCCCATCGGTCGTCCTTTCGGGCAGGCGACGGCCTGCCCCTGCGGGTTCCGTGTCAGGGACCCGTACATCTAGTGTCGCCTGTCGGGATGACAGGGAAGGTCACTGTTGGATGGTAGATGGTAGTTGGTCGATGGTCGGAGGTGCTAGCCGAAAACCGGCGACCACCGACGAACGACCAACGACCACCGACGAACTACGGCCGCCGCGCGGCCAGGCGGTCGAGGTTCTGCTTCGACAGGCGGCCGGCGTCGCTCTCGGGAAACTGCTTGACCGCCAGCTCGAACGACGCGCGGGCGGCCTCGAGCTGGCCGGCGCCCTCCTCGGCGAGGGCGCGCTTGTAGAGCGCATCGGCCACCGAGTTGGTCCCGGGATAGTTCTGGATCACCTGGTTGTAGGCCGTGATCGCTGGCGCCCACTGGCGCTGCGCGGAGTAGGTCTCGCCGATCATGAACTGCGCATCATCGGCCATCTCCGAACGCGGAAATGCCTTGAGGAACTGGTCGAAGCCGACCAGGGCCACGGAATACTGTCCCTGGAAGTAGTCGGAGCGCGCCGTTTCGAACATCCGCGTCGGCGATAAGCCGGCAATCGACGCCGGCGGCGGCGCGACCGGCGCGGCGCCGGCCGGCGGAACGGCGGTGGCGCCGGCCGGAGGCACGGCATTCGGGTCCGCGTTCGGATCAACGGGAAAGGCCGGCGGGGGCGGCGCCTGGAGCGTCAGCACCGTCGCGCGCACCGCCTCGATCTCCTCGCGCAGCGACGCAATGCGGACGTTGGTGTCGTCGGTGCTCGACCGCACCACCCGCACGTCGCTGGCGATGTTGTCGATCAGCAACCGCTGATCCGCGAACCCCTTCCGCGAGTCGTTGGTCGCCTCGTCAATCCTGGCGTTGAGCGACTTGTTGGTCTCGTCGAGCGCCTGCTGCAGCGCGGCGACGGAGATCGCCAGCTGCTGCGCCTGTTCCTGGAGCATCTGCAGCGTCGCCATCATCTGGCGCTGCTCGCGGCTCTGCGCGGCGGCAGGGGAGGCGAGCGCAACGGCGATCAGGCAGGCAGCGCCTGCGGCACACATCTTGGTCATGGTCTCTTCACTGCCGGCCCCCGGGGGCGCGGCCTGTTGCCGATCTAGTTAGCGGTGATCACGAAATGCGCGCGGCGGTTCTTCGACCAGGCGGCCTCGTCATGCCCCGGGTCGAACGGAAACTCCTTGCCGTAGCTGACCGTGCGGATGCGATCGGCCGGGATGCCGAGCGACACCAGGTACGCCCGCACCGCCACCGCCCGCCGCTCGCCGAGGGCCAGGTTGTATTCCGCCGTCCCGCGCTCGTCGCAATGCCCCTCGATGGTCACCATCCAGGAGGGGTACTGCTTCAGGATATCGGCATTTGCCGCCACGATCGCGCGCCCGTCGCCGTCGAGGTCGAAACCGTCCAGCGGGAAGAACACCGGCTGCAGCGGGGAGTTGCGGTTGAGGTCGTCGAGCGACCGCCCGGCAATCCCGTCCTCGGCCAGCGGCTGCTGCGGAACCGGCAGGTTCTCCTCGACCCGCTGGGGTGGCGGAGGCGGGGCGGAGTCGACCGGCGGCACTTCGACCGGCGGTGGAGCGGTGGTGACCGGCGCCGCCTTCTTCGCGCATCCTGCCGCGATGACTGCCGCCAGGATGAACACAAGAACCTGAACACGAACGTGGAAGCCGGAACGAGGAACTGTGAACGTCATGTCTGTCCTATCAATTCGACCAGGAAGGCGTGTAGTTGTTGCCGTCACGGGTGATCTGCCGCGGGTTGCGGCCGTCGCGGCCGATGGTGAACACCTGCACGCGCCCGGCGCGGGTGGACGTGAAGGCGAGATGCCGCCCATTGGGCGAAAACGCCGGGCTTTCGTTCGTGCCCTCGCCGAAGGTGATCTGCCGCGTCTGGCCGCTCGCCAGGTCGTACACCTTGATGTCGAAGCCGGGCCCGGTGCGCGCCGCAAAGGCCACCTCGTTGAACGGCGCCGGCGACCACGTCGGGCGATCGGCGTACGACTCGGCCGTCGTCAACCGCCGCAGGTTCAACCCGTCGGCGCCGACGATGTAGATCTGTGGAGTGCCGGTGCGGTCCGAGGTGAAGGCGATCTGCGTCCCGGTGGGCGACCAGGTGGGGGTCACGTCGATCGCGGGGTTGTTGGTGATGCGCCGCAGCCCGGAGCCATCGCGGTTCATCACGTAGATCTCCGGGTTGCCGTCACGGTTGGTCGTAAAGGCGATCCGCGTGCCGTCCGGCGACCAGACCGGGAGGAAGTTCTGCCCGACGCCCCGCGTCGGCTCCTGCTGTACGCCCTCATAGATCAGCGCGACGAAGATGTCGGGATAGCCGCGGCGATACGAGGTGTAGGCAATGGCGCGCGCGTCGGGCGACCACGCCGGCGTGATGTTCAGCTGGCGGTTGGTCGTGATGCGGCGCTGCGCGTCGCCGTCGTAGTCGGCGATGTAGATCTCCTTGACGTCGCGGTTCTGCACCGGGCCGGCAATCCGCTCGCGGTTGCGATCCGACGAGAACGCGAGCTTCGTTCGCGCGACGCCGCGCAGCCCGCGCTGCTGCAGGTGGATCTCATCCGACACCGTGTGCGCGATCAGCCGGACGCTGCTGCCCGAGTACTCCTTGCCGAAGACCATCTGCCGCGAGCGGACGTTGAACAGCCGGATCTGCGCGGTGTAGGTGTTGCCGCTGCGGCGGACGGTGCCGAACACCACGGCGTCGGCCCCCAGCTCGCGCCAGCCGTCGAAGTCGATCTGCTCCGGCGCGGACGCGGTGCGGACGCTGCCGTAGGTATCGCGCGGGATCATGTAGAACTCGCGCTCGAAGTTCAGGTCGTTCCAGAGCACCTGGCCGCCGGTCCTGGCCGCCTCGGCCGCGTCCGGCGTCAGCGCCACGAAGTCCGGCACTGCGTAGCGCGGCGGTGTCCCGGGATCGCCGGTGATGCGCAGTTCGATCTCCGACGGCTGCTGCGGGGGCGTTGCCGCCGGCGGCGCCTGCTGCCCGCTCACGCGCGTCATCAGAAGACCGAGCGCCAGCGCGACGGCGCTGAGCAGCAGCAGCGTCCGGCGGACCCGCGGTGAGGCGAAAAGGGCAATCATCATCATCGATACTCGAAGAACATGTTCACGGTCAGTGTCGGGTTGGGGAACTGCGGCGGCAGTTCCGGGAGCCGCGCGAGCAGCAGCGCGCGCTGCGCCGCGAGTTCGTGCACCTGGAACCCGCTCGGCTTCGCCACCTGCACGTTCTGGACGGCGCCGCTGCGGATGATGGTGAACCTCATGACGACGGTGCCGCCCACACCTTGATTGGACTGCCAGTTCTGCGTGATGGCTCGGATCATCGCTTCGAGGTAGTCGGGGCAGCAGAAGTTGGCGACGTCGAGCTGCACGCCGGTCCCGCCACCGCCGCCGGTGGTCAGCCCGAAGCCCTGGCCGCGCGCGCCGGTGTCGGCGCGCGCCGGGCCTTCCTGCGTTTCGCGGCCCTGCACCGGCCGCCGGCCGACGGCATCGCGCGGCGCCGCCTGGGGTGGCGGCTGCGTGCGGCGCGGGGTCTGCCGCTGGTTGGGGAGTGCCATCTCCGGCGGCCGCGCCGCCGGCGGCGGATCGGCGCGGCGGATCGGCTCCGGCGTCGCTTCCTGCACCGTGCGGCCGCCCATCTGGGTGAGGCCGCCGGCGCGCGGCCCCGGCGCGCCGCCCAGGCTGATCGTCATCACCGTCCGCGGCGGTTCGTCGGTCTGGCCGCGCCAGCTCTCCGGCATGTAGACGAAGAACAACACCAGCCCGATGTGCGCCACCACCGACCACACGAAGGTCTTCGTGAGGCTGTCGGTCTGCCTCGCGCGCGCGGCGATGATGTCGTCAGCGGCCTCGTGCATCGTTGCCTGGCACCCCGTAAAGGGGCGCCCTACTCCTCACCCGGCAGCTTGCTGACAATGCCGACCTTCTCGATCCCGCCCGCCTTCAGGCGGTCGAAGATGTCCATCTGGTCCTGCACCGCCAGCGCGCCGTCGAGGCGCAGGAACACCTGGCGGTCGGTCCGGTTGAGGGTCAACTGCCGCACCCGTTCGCTCAGGTTGTCGACGCGGATCGCCTCCTCGCCGATGAACACGCGGCTGTCGTCCTTGTACGAGAGCGGCACGCTGACGAAGATCTGCTCGGTGGCCATCTCCTGCGAGCGGCTCGCCACCGGCAGGTTCACCTCGACGCCGCGCTGCAGCATCGGCGCCGCCACCATGAAGATGATCAGCAGCACGAGCATCACGTCGACCAGCGGGATGATGTTGATCTCCGCCAGCGTCGTCGACACTCGCCGGCCGCGCCCCGGACGGGCGCCGGCGGCGGAGGCTGAAGGCATCACTTTCGGCACGTCAGCTCCCTACGTGAAATTGCGCTCGGTGATGTTCAGGAACTCGAGCGCGAAGTCGTCCATTTCGGCCGCGAACGTCTTCACCTGCGTCGTCAGGTGGTTGTAGAAGTAGACGGCCGGAATCGCCGCGAACAGCCCGGCGGCGGTGGCGATGAGCGCCTCGGAGATGCCCGGGCCGACAATCGCCAGGTTGGTCGAGCCGGTCGCGCCGATGCGATAGAACGTAATCATGATCCCGACCACCGTGCCGAAGAGGCCGATGAACGGGGTGATGCTCGCGGTCGTCGCCAGGAAGGTCAGCCGCTTCTCGAGCTTGCTCACCTCGGTGGTTGCCGCCCGCAGCAGCGCGCGGTCGACCGCGGTGAGGCTCTTGATCGTCGGCCGCGCAGCCGGGGCGGCCGCGCCCTGTGGCTGGCCGACGCGGAACTGCGCGTTGAGCTCCGCGTAGCCGGCCTGGAAGACGCCGACGAGGGGGCTCAACTCGAGCGTCGGGCAGACCGCCTGGACCTCGGAAAACTTGCTGCTCTTGCGGAATACGTCGAGGAACTTCGCGCTCTGGTCCTGCGAGCGCCGGAACGCCAGGATCTTGCCGACGATGACCGCCCACGAGGCGATCGAAAAGAGCAGCAGGATCGCGAGGACAGCCTGATTGAGGGGAGTCGCTTCCGCGATGACGCGGATAATCTCGCTGCCCGACCCAGCGACAGGGGCAGCGCCGTCCGGCACCTGCAGTGCCAGGACCAGTGAGCCAAGCGTGTACAACGAAGCCTCCGATGCGTAGGCAAGTGCGCCGCTGGGACAGCGCGTCACGGCAGCGTAGCACGCGTCCAAAGTGCTGTCAAAGATTTGATACGATGGGAGTTCCGCCGCATGCTCCGCTTCCTCCGCATACGGAACCTGGCCGTCATCGAGGGCGTCGAGGTCGAGTTCGAGCCCGGCTTCAACGTGCTCACGGGCGAGACGGGGGCGGGCAAGTCGATCCTCGTCGAAGCGGTGGGGCTGCTGCTCGGCAGCCGCGCCTCTGCTGACCTGGTGCGCAGCGGCGAGGCGCAGGCGTCGATCGAGGCCATCTTCGAGGACGCCGGCCGCGGCGAGCTCGTCGTCCGCCGCGAGATCACCAGCCAGGGGCGCAGCCGCTCCTACATCAATGGCGCGCTCGCGACCGCCGCGGCGCTGCGCGACCTGTCTGCGCGGCTCGTCGAGTTGCACGGCCAGCACGAGCACCAGGCGCTGCTGGATCCGCTGACGCACCTGCCGCTCCTGGATCAATTCGCCGGGCTCCAGTCACAGGCCGCTGACGTGGCCGCGCGCTGGGCCCGCGTCCGCGCGCTGCGTGAGCAGGTGGAACGGTCGCGGATGGACGGGCGCGAGAAGGCGGCGCGCCTCGACCTGATTGCCTTCCAGCTCGGGGAGATCGACAAGGCGTCGCCGAAACCCGGTGAGGACGAGGAACTGGCGGCCACGCGCCACGTCCTGGCGAGTGCCGACCGCGTCCAGCGTCTCTGCGAGGAGAGTTACGCGGCCCTGTACGACAGCGACGGCGCCGTGCTCGCGGGCCTGGGCGGCGTCTGGAAGCGGGTCGGCGAGCTGGCGACCATCGATCCGCAGTTTGGCGCCTACGTCGACGCGCGCGACGGCATCAAGTCGCAGCTCGAGGACCTGGCGTTCTTCCTCCGCAGCTACGCCGATGGCGTCGACGCGTCGCCGGCACGGCTCCAGCAGGTCGAGGATCGGCTGGCGCTCCTCGAAGGCCTCAAGAAGAAGTACGGGCCCTCGCTCCAGGAGGTGATCGATCGCCGCGCCGGACTCGCCCGCGAGCGCGACCTGCTGACCGGGGCGGGCGAGGATGGGGAAGCGCTGCAGCGGGAACTCGGGGCCGCGACAACGGCCTTTCTCGAGGCGGCCAGCGCGCTGTCGGCGAAGCGCCACGCCGCGGCCTCGACGTTCGCCAAGTTCCTCGAGGCGCTGCTGGCGGAACTGGCGATGGCCCGCACCCGCTTCGAGGTGAGGTTCAACGCGCAGCCGCTGGCTGAGTCTGCCTGGGGCGAGCGCGGAATAGACGAGGCGGAGTTCTTCGTCTCGCCGAACCCGGGTGAAGACTTGCGGCCGCTCGCCCGGATCGTCTCCGGCGGTGAGCTCTCACGCGTGATGCTCGCGTTGAAGACGCTCGCAGCGGCCGACGCGGAAGGGAAGACGTTGATCTTCGACGAGGTGGATGCCGGCATCGGCGGGCGTGTCGCCGACGTCGTCGGGGCCAGGCTGCAGGCGCTCGGGGCACGCTTCCAGGTGCTCTGCATCACGCACCTGTCGCAGATTGCCGCCCGCGGTGCCACGCAGTTTCGCATCGAGAAGCAGGTGAAGGGCAGCCGGACGGTGACCTCGGTGGAGCGGCTCGACGCGGAGGCGCGGATCGACGAGATCGCCCGGATGATAGGCGGCGCTTCGGTCACCGAAACCGTAAGGGCAAGTGCCCGGGAATTGCTGGGCTCGGCCAAGGGCGAAAGCGAAAGGCGAAAGCGAAAGTCGCGGAATGGCTAAGAAATACCGCATCGAGACCTTCGGCTGCCAGATGAACGTCCACGACTCCGAGCGGATGGCGGGACTTCTGGACGAGGCTGGTTACGAGCCGACGGACCGCGACGGCGATGCCGACGTCATCGTCATCAACACCTGCAGCGTGCGCGAGCATGCCGAGGAAAAGCTCTACACGCGTCTCGGCGAGCTGCGGGTCCTCGAGGAGGCGACCGGGCGCACCCGGGTCGTCGCGGTGGCCGGCTGCGTTGCGCAGCAGGAAGGCGATCGCCTGCTGCGGAAGAGCAACGGCCGGATGATCGATGTCGTCATGGGGACGCAGCGCCTGAAGCAGCTGCCGGCGCTCGTCGCGCAGGCCGCCGAGGCGTCGCACGTCGCGCGCGCGGCCGTCGACATTGCCGCCTTCGACGACGTGACGTTCCCCGTGGGGGTCACGCGGCGCGGCGATGCCGTCCGCGCGTACGTGACGATCATCGAAGGCTGCAACGACCACTGCGCCTTCTGCGTCGTCCCCTACACCCGCGGTCACGAGCGGATGCGGCCGAAGGCGGACATCCTGGCTGACGTGGCCGAGGCGGCGGCGTCGGGGCGCAGGGAAGTCCAGCTGCTCGGGCAGATCGTCAACCACTACCAGGCGCCGGACGATCCGGCGTGCGACTTTGCCCAGCTGCTGTCCGAGGTCAACGACGTGCCCGGCATCGCACGAATCCGCTTCGCCAGCCCGCACCCGCGGCACACCGGCGAACGGCTGATCGAGGCGGTGCGCGACCTGCCCAAGGTCGCCAAGCACCTGCACCTGCCGGTGCAGTCGGGCTCGACGCGCATCCTCACGGCGATGCGCCGGCGTCATACCCGTGAGCAGTACCTCGACCTCGTTGCACGAATCCGCACGGCCATCCCGGGCGTGACGCTATCGACCGATATGATCGTTGGCTTTCCCGGGGAGACGCGGGAGGACTTCGCGCAGACGCTGTCGCTGGCCGAGGCCGCGCAGTACGTCAGCATGTTCTCCTTCAAGTACTCGGTGCGGCCGAACACGCTCGCGTCGAAGCGGATGCCCGACGACGTGAGCGAGGCGGAGAAGACGTCGCGGATCGTCGAGCTGCAGGCGCTGCAGCGCGAGATCCAGACGCGGCTGCTCGAGCGGACGGTCGGTGCGACGGTGGAGGTGCTGATCGACTCGGCGAGCCGCCGCGACGACCGTGAGATCTCCGGCCGGACGAGCGGGAACGTCGTGGTGAACCTGGCGGCGCCGGCGGGGAGCGAGCCGGCGGCGTGGATTGGGCGGACGGTGGCGGTGCGGGTCGAACGGGCCGGGCCGCACTCGTTGCGCGGGACGCTCCAGGGGGACGTGCAGGGCACGCTTCATGCGAACCAGCGGTGACGCCATGCTGATCGAAATGACCATCAAGGGGCTGATGGTGGATCCCATCACCAACACGCCGATTGTCATCCTCAAGGACAGGGAAGGGGACCGCGTGCTGCCGATCTGGGTCGGCGTGTTCGAGGCGAACGCCATCGCGCTGCAGATCGAGAACGTGGCGACGCCGCGGCCGATGACCCACGATCTGCTGCGCAACATCATCGGCGACCTCGATGGCCGCGTGGATCGCGTGGTGGTGAGCGACCTCAAGGAGAACACCTTCTACGCGGTCATCCACCTCACCGTGCGCGGCGAGCGGGTCGCGGTCGACGCGCGGCCGAGCGACGCGATCGCGCTGGCGCTCCGCACCAAGGCGCCCATTCTCGTCGACGAGCTGGTCATCGACAACGCCAAGTCGGTCGATTTCGCGTCACAGCCTGCGGATAATGAGCGCCTCCAGAAGTGGCTGGAAAGCCTTGATCCAGAGGAACTTGGCAAGTACAAGATGTAGCTTGTCGGCCGGCCGACAAACAGTTGGTCGGTGGTCGATGGTCGGCCGTCGCTAGGCCCGGTTCGGCCGACCACCGACCCCCAACTACCGACCACCGCTCGATGGGTCGTTTGACACATTCCATCCCCGCCCCTACACTGGCCGCACCCCTCAGGTAGAACCCCATGCGTCCAGCATGATCGTTTCGATCGCAAACCAGAAAGGCGGCGTCGGCAAGACAACGACGGCCGTCAACCTCGCCGCAGCCCTGGCCCTGCGCGGCGCCCGCACGCTGCTCATCGATCTCGACCCGCAGGCCAACAGCTCGATCTCGTTCCTCGATCTTGCCGCCGTCCAGAAGAGCACCTACGACATGATCGCGGACCCGGAAGTGTCGCTGCGCGACATCATCCACCCGGCGCCGGTGGAGAACCTGGCCATCGCGCCGGCGCGCATCGCCCTCGCCAAGCTCGAGTCGCGGCTGGTGGGAGAGCTCGACGCCCACTTCCGGCTCAAGGACAAGATCGCCGCGCTGCAAGGGGAGTTCGAGCACATCGTCATCGACTGCCCGCCGGCGCTCGGCCTGCTGACGGTGAACGCCCTGGTCGCCTCGACGCACCTGCTGGTGCCGATCCAGTCGTCCTACTTCGCGCTCGAGGGGACCGACGATCTGCTCGAGACGATCGAGAAGGTGCGCCAGCGCGCCAACCCGGCACTGCGGATCCTGGGCGTCGTCATTACCATGCACGACAAGCGCACGGCGCTGGCCCGCGATATCCGCGAGCAGATCCAGAAGGTGTTCGGCGGCAAGGTGTTCAAGACGGTCATCACCAAGAGCGTCCGGCTCGAGGAGAGCCCCGCCTATAAGGAATCGATTTTCACGTTCGCGCCGGACTCGACCGGCGCGACCGATTACTACAGCCTGTGCGAGGAGGTCATCGAACGTGTCGAAGCGCGGACTGCCTAATACGCTGAGGATGCGGCACGACGAGCACTACGTCGAGGCGCTCGCGGCGTCGGCCGGCGCGCCGGTCGGCCGGATGGTCGCCATCGACCTGCTCGATCCCAACCCGGGGCAGCCACGGCAGGTCATGGGTGACCTGTCCGAGCTGATGGCCTCGGTCGCCGAAAAGGGGATCATCGAGCCGCTGATCGTCCGCCAGCGCGGCGGGCGCTACCAGATCATCGCCGGCGAGCGCCGGTACCATGCGGCCGTCCAGGTGGGCCTGAGCGAGGTCCCGGTCATCGTCCGGGAGGTCGACGATGTGGAGGTCATGGAGCTGGCGCTGGTCGAGAACCTCCAGCGCAAGGACCTGACCGCGTTCGAAGAGGCCGAAGCGCTGCAGCAGCTCGCCCAGAAGTGCAGCTATACGCACGAGGACATGGCGCGGAAGCTTGGCAAGTCGCGGACGTCGATCACCGAATCGCTGTCGCTGAACAGCATGCCCGACGAGGTCCGGAACCTCTGTCGGCTGGCCGACGTCACCTCGAAGTCGACGTTGCTGCAGATCGTCCGTCAACAGGACCCGGCGAAGATGCTGGCGCTGGTGGAACGCCTGGCCGGTGCCGGCGGCGCCACCCGTGAAGCGGTCCGCAAGGAAACACAGAAGCCCAGGCCAGGGCGCCCAAAGCACTTCATCTTTGCCTTCCGGCCGCCGACGAAGGCCTTCCAGCTGAAGATGAGTTTCAGCAAAGGAAAGGTCGAGAAGTCGGAGATCATCACGGCCCTCGAGAACATCATCCGCGAGCTGAAGGCGGCCAGGTAGCGGTGGTCGCTGGTCGCTGGTCGGTCGTCGCGGAGCCTTGAATCCTGGAACCACGACCATCGACCAGCTACCATCTACGTTAACATAACTTGTATTATGCGACGTTGTACAAATACCTAGATAAAGTCGCCTGTTGATGGATTGCGGATGTCTTTTGAGGTGAATGCCCTTAGGCCGTCCAGCTCGCCGACTCGAAGTGCGCGTCGGGAACCGTCAACTCGATCGGCCGGTGCCGCGGGTGGTGTTCGATCTCGCCGCCAGGCCCGTTCAGGCCAATGAAGAACGCCAGCGTGTCGCCGGCCTGCAGCCCGAGCCCACGGAACGGCACGCCCAGCTCCAACACGCTCCCGGCTGCCGCCGCCAGGCCTTCGCACGGCTGCGGGATCCAGGTGCCGTCGGGACGCCGAACCCTCAGCTCAGCGACCATGGCGCCGCCGACGGTGGCAGCCATCACGCGGTGTCCCGCCGGCTTGTAGATGTTCAGGCTGACGCCCATCCCCGTGGCCAGGACCTCCGCGGCCGCCTGTGAGAGGTCGACGCGGACGTACAGCGCGTCGAGGTCGAAGCCGAACTCGATGACCCTGATGCCGGCCTGCCGCGCCACCTGGTGCATGGCGCCGGCCGTGGCCTCGACCTCCACGCAGCCGGCGCCGATCCACTCGAAGTAGCTGCTCGGTTCACCGTCGATTGCCGGGTGGATGAAGCCGGTCGGCCGGTCCACCTGCACCGGGGCCGCCTGCGTCGTGATGTTGGTGACGTGGAGCTCCTCGGGAATCGGCTGCTCGAGCGCCCGGTAGACGTTGCGGACGTGGCGGCGGAACAGGTCGTCGAACGCCAGGTCGTGGTCCGACGAGTGGTCGTCCCCGTACCACCAGAACCAGTCGGAGCCCTCGGCGACCAGCAGCTCCTCGCGCGCGCGTGCCAGCGCCCCCTCGGGGAGCCCGTCCGGCGGCGCATCCAGGGCCCGGCGCGCCTCGGCCAGCTGGCCCCACGCGCGGTGGTCGTCGGCGTGGCCGATCCAGATGTAGAAGTCGCCGTTGATCCAGGAGCCCGGGAAGATCGTCGGCAGGCGCGCCTCGGCCCCCGCGCACGCCTCCGCCATGGTTACCGTCCGCAGGCCGCGGTGCGACGCCAGGTTCCCATACAGCGCGCGCAGGAACGGCCGGCCCTGGCCGTCGTAGTGCTCCCAGGCGTTCTCACCGTCGAGGATCACGAACACCGTCGGCTCTCCCCTGCCGCCGGCCGCCCGGTAGCGGGAGCCTGCGGCGACGAGGCGATCGGTGAAGTCGCGCGCGGCATCGTCGGGATTCCACGAGGCGTAAGTGAACCCGATCAGGTCCGAGAGCTCGTGATCGCGGAACCCGCACGCCACGTCGGCGCCCGGCGCGCCCACGCGGTACGGCTGGTAGATGGCGGCGTCCCGCAGGTGCGCCTCGCCGAGCGTGCGCGCGAGGATCTCCTCGTCGGTGGCCATCCACGAGATGCCGGCGCCGGCGACCAGCGGCACCATCGCGTCGGACACGGAGCCCTCCGACGGCCAGAGTCCCGCCGGCGGCTGCCCGAACAGCCGCGCGTGGAGCGCGACGGCCCGCCGCAGCTGTTCCTCCGCATCCTCGGGGTGGCGAAACCGCTCGCGCGGCATCCGCGACTGCGGGTGCGTGCGCAGGTAGACGTCGGTGTCGCACAGCAGCGGCAGGATCGGGTGATAGAAGGGGGACGTCGACAGCTCGACCTGGCCTCGCGTCGCCGCGTCGCGGTACTCCGGGATCACCTTCCCGAGGATCTCGAGCTCGACCTCGCGCAGCTGCAGCTTGTCCGCCTCTGAAAACCCGCGCCCCCTGGCGATCAGCCCGCGGATGCGCTCGTCGCCGTCCAGGTAAGAGGGGTCGAGCCAGGCGACCTTGTGCCACACCTGCAGGTCCCGCACCTCCTCCACCGAGAACGGGGCGTTGGCGTCGCGCCGCGCCAGTAGCTCGGCGTACCGCGGATACGGCTCGATCATGCGCGGCCGGTGGGCGTGGAAGAAGTTCTCCAGGCACCACGCGCGCTCGTCAGCGGTCAACTGATCGGCGGGCTTGAGCCCCAGCTCGAGGTGCCGGTCGCGCGCCTCGCCGCGGGCGAACGCCTCGAGCTGCACGAGCAGCGACGGCACGAGGTTGAAGGTGACCTTCACCCCGGGGAACTCGCGCAGCAGCGCCACCATCCCCCAGTAGTCCTTCAGCCCGTGCAGGCGCACCCACGGCAGGATGTGCTCGCCGGTGAGCAGGTCCTGGTAGAACGGCTGGTGCATATGCCACAGGATGGCGACGCGGGTCATAATGGAAGGGCCGTGCGCATGATCGATCGGTACGTGATCCGGGAAGTCCTGTGGCCGTTCGTCATTGGACTCCTCGTCTTCACGTTCATTCTCATTATCCCGTTCCTGATCGACTACGCCGAGACCTTCATTGCCAAGGGGGTCCCGACCACGGTCGTGCTGCGCGTCATGGCGACGCTGCTACCGCAGGCTCTCGCGCTGGCGATCCCGGCGGCGCTGCTGGTCGGCCTGCTCATCGCCTTTGGCCGGCTCTCGGCCGATCGCGAGTTCGTCGCCATGCAGGCATGCGGCATCGGCCTCGGCCGGCTGCTCCGCCCCGTGCTCGTGGTCTGCGTCCTCGGCTGGGCGGCCACCTCATACGTGATGCTCGAGGCGCTGCCGAACGCCAACCAGGCCTTCCGCGACATCACCTTCAACGTCGTCGCCAGCCGCGCCGAGGGCGAGGTGAAGCCGCGCACCTTCTTCCTCGGCTTCCCCGACCTCGCGCTCTACGTGCGCGACGTGCCGGCGAGCGGCGGCTGGAACGACGTGTTCATGGCCGACCGCCGCGCCGGGCAGACGCCGGCGGTGTACGTGGCGCGCCACGGCCGCGTGATCCTCGATCGCGAGCAGCGCACCGTGGAGATGCTGCTGCAGGACGGCACGCGCCATACGGCCGACCCCAACGGCGAGTACAAGGTCTTCCAGTTCGAGCAGCTGGTCCTGAGCGTCAACCCGGACACGGTGTTCCCGCGTACGGGCCCGGCGCGCGGCGACAACGAGATGACCATCGCCGAACTGCAGGCGCGCGCCGCTGAAATCGAGGCGGCCGGCGGCTCGTCGCACAACCAGTGGATGGCGGTGCACCGGAAGTTCTCCATCCCGGTGGCCTGCCTGGTGTTCGGCGTCATCGGCCTCGCCCTCGGCGCCACCAACCGCCGCGACGGCAAGATGGGGAGCTTCGTCTTCGGGCTCGGCGTCATCTTCGCCTACTACATCCCGCTGTTCCTCGGCCCGGCGATGGCCAAGGGTGGGCTCGTGCCGCCGTGGCTGGCGGTCTGGTTCCCCAACCTCCTGCTCGGCGCCCTCGGCATCGTCATGCTCGCGCGGCGCGCGCGCGCCGCCGATCAGCCGCTGATGATCTCGCTGCCGCCGGTGGTGCAGCGGCTCTTCAGGCGCGCCGAGCCTGACGGGCGCCCGAGTGGCGTGATGGCCTCCGCCCCCGGCGGCAGCGTCGCCCGGATCCTCGACCGCTACGTCGCCGCCGGCTACGCCCGCGTGTTCGCGATTTCCGCCTTCGGCCTGGCCGGCCTCTTCTACGTCTCGACGTTCCTCGATCTCTCGGACAAGGTCTTCAAGGGGGATGCGACCTGGACGATGATGGGCCAGTTCTTCTGGTACATCACGCCGCAGTACGTCTACTACGTGCTGCCGATGGCGGTGCTGCTGGCCACGCTGGTCAGCATCGGCCTGCTGACGAAGAACAGCGAGCTGATCGTGATGAAGGCATGCGGCATCAGCCTGTATCGCGTCGCGGTGCCCATGCTGTGCGGCGCGCTGTTCGCCGGCGGCGTGCTGTTCCTGCTCGACCAGAGCATTCTCGGCCCGGCCAACCGCAAGGCGGCGGCCATCCGCCACGTCATGCGCGGCGGCTCGCTGGAGACCTTCGATGTGCTCAACCGCCAGTGGCTGTCGGGCCGCGACGGCGAGATCTACCACTACAACTATTTCGATCCCGACCAGCGGCAGCTGCTGGGGCTCGAGGTCTACGAGTTCGGCGACGGGCTGCAGGCGTTCGAACGGCGGACCTACGTGGACCGGGCGGTGTATGCCGGCGGCGACGACTGGACCGGCGCCAACGGCTGGCAGCGCCAGTTCGACGCCTCGGGCAACGTCGAGGAATTCGCCCCCATCGAGCGCGCGACCGTGGAGCTCGAGCCGCTCGACGCGTTCGCCACGCAGCAGCCGGATCCGGAGTTCATGAGCTACACCGAGCTGCGCGACTACATCCAGGGGCTGCAGTCGAGCGGCTTCGACGTGAGCGACCAGGAGGTCGCGCTGGCGCGCAAGCTCGCCTTTCCGTTCGTCACGCTGATCATGACCCTCATCGCCGTGCCGTTCGCCGTCACGACCGGCCGCCGCGGCGCCATGTATGGCGTCGGCGTCGGCATCGTGCTGGCCATCTCCTACTGGGTCGCGATCAGCGTGTTCGCGGCGCTGGGGTCGGGCGGGGTCGTCGAGCCGCTCGTCGCGGCGTGGGCGCCGAACTTCCTCTTTGGCGCGGGCGCCGCCTACCTGCTGCTGACGGTCAGAACCTAACCGCCCGTCGTTCGCGACGTGCGGCCGTTATCGTTCAAGCCGCACATCATCCAGCCACACTCGCCCGGAGGCGCCGAGCGGGGTGTGCACCAGGTCCACGACGAACAGCAGCGAATCGACGGCGGCCAGCGGGACCTGGCCCTCGCGCGCGCCGGGCACCGGGCGCAGATCGTCGAAGGACACGGTGATCGTGCGCGGCGTCTGGTCGATGAACACCGAACGCCGCCACCGCTCGCCGTCGCGTCCCGCTCCCGGTGACGGGGCGCGCAGCTGCACCGCGAGGCGCATGGGCGCATCCGCGCGGGCGGCAAACGTGACCTGCCGGTAGTCGGCGAGACCGGTGACCGGCACGACCGCCGCCGCGAACGGGTTCTCCGAGACGCGGCCGCCCAGCGCGAAACGGAACAGCAGCTGCTCACCCGCGGGCGCGGCCGAGATCGCATCGAGCGCCGCCTGCGCGGCTCCACCTCGTTCCACGGTCCATGCGCCGGCCTGCCCGTCGGCGAAGAGCGTGGTCCCGGGCACACCGGGCGGAGCTGGAGCACTGGCCTCCACTGCCTCCGGACGCAGCACGTCGATCGCGTTCGACACCAGCCATGGAACCGGCGGCATCCCGGGCGCCGACGGCACGCGGACCTCGACGCGGTACACCGCGGGCGTTGCTGGCAGCGCATATTCCATCACCGGCCCAGGGGCGCTGGTCACCATGTCGCCACCGCGCAGCAGGACGATGGTCGCGTCGGCTGGCGCATTGCTGTCCACGCGCAGAGTCCCGTTCGTACTCGTGATGCGGAGCTCCCCCGGCGATGCGATGGCATCGATCGTCGAGAAGAACGCGCCGCGGCGGAGCGCGTCGACCACGGCGGCCGCGTCGGCGGACGGATCGCCGCTGAAGGTGGCCGACTCGAGCGCGATGGTCATCGTCCGGAACATCGCCTCGTACGACGGCAGACGCAGCGAGATGCGGCCGTCGTACGGCTCGTTGGCGCCGACGCGGGCGTGCGCGTCGACTGCCGCCACGCCGACCACGCGTCGCGCCTGCAGCAGCGTGTCCCAGCGCGCCAGCACCGGATCAGGGCGGTCCAGGACGCTGCCGAGCGCCGCCGCGGATCGCCCGGGATACGCGAGCAGCACGCGCGCCAGTGTCCACGCGCCTTCGTCGCGCCATTCGCTGTCGGCGTTGATCCACTCGATGCCGTCGATGGCCGCCGCCGGGTCGGTCCACTGCAACTCCGGCTTCGGCGACCCGATGTGCGCGGCGATGGCCATGCCGCCGAGGCGCTGGATGTCCTCCACCGCATCGCGCCCTTCCCCACCGAGCGGATACGGCGCGGCCTCCGCGAGGCCGAGGGCCACGACGTGGCCGCGCGTCGTGCTGACCTCGACCGCGTCGATCACCAGGACGCCGTCGACGTAGGCCGGAGGGTCCGGCGCGCGCGTCGCATCCCCGTGATCGGTCAGGATGACGAAGTCGATCCCGGCGCGGGCGGCAGCAGCGGCGACGTCGGCCGGGGTGCCGGCCCCGTCCGAGCGGCTCGTGTGGACGTGAAAGACGCCGCGCGGCTGGCGGGGACCTGTCGCCGTCAACTCGAGCGGCGCGGGTGGCAGCAGCGCGATGTAAAGCGCGGCGCCGGCGGCCGCCGCGACGAGGACGCCGAGTCGCTTACGCACGCGGGTGGAACCTGTCGTAGATGGAGCGCATCCGGTGCTCGAGGACGTGGGTGTAGATCTGCGTGGTCGAGAGGTCGGCGTGCCCGAGCATCATCTGGATCGCGCGCAGGTCCGCGCCGCGATCGAGCAGGTGCGTGGCGAACGAATGACGCAGCACGTGCGGGCTGAGGGCGGTCTGCAGGCCGGCGGCGCGGGCGTAACGCTTGAGGATCTTCCAGAAGCCGACCCGCGTCAGGCCGGGGCCGCCGCGCCGCGCGTTGACGAACAGCCGCGGGCTGGTCCGCTTCCCCAGCAGCGCCGGCCGGCTCTCGGCGAGGTAGCGCGCGACCCAGGCCCGGGCCTCGTCGCCGATCGGCACGATGCGCTGCTTGTCTCCCTTGCCGGTGCAGGTTAGGTACGACGCCTCCAGGTTGATGTCGGCGGGACGGAGGCCGAGCAGCTCGCTGACGCGCATGCCGGTCGCGTACAGCAGCTCGATCAGCGCCCGATCGCGCAGCCCGCGCGGTGTGGCGACGTCGGGTTGCGCCAGCAGCCGATCCACCTCCTCGACCGACAGGTAGCGCGGCAACACCTTCCACGCCCGCGGCGGCCGCAAATCCTCGGCCGGGCTCGCCGGCAGCCGGCCGTCGATGACGAGGAAGCGGTAGAAGCCGCGGTAGCAGGCGACGGCGCGGGCGACCGAGCGCGGCGACCGCCCCTCCGCCATCAGGTCGCGCACGAAGGCCTCGAGGTCCTGCCGCGACAGCGTGTCCACGGCCCTCCCCTGTCCCGCGGCGCGCTCGGCGAGCAGCCGCAGGTCGCGGGCGTAGCTCTCCACGGAGTTCACCGCCAGCCGCCGTTCGACGGTCAGGTGCGTCAGGTACGCGTCAGGAGAAGCCGTGTGTGGAATATAGAATTATAGGATGGCCACGCGATCGAAATGGCAGTCCCTGCCGACCGAAGCCATCAACCCCTCCACCCTCGGCATCGACAAGCTCTCGGCCGACGGCATCGTCGACGTGATGCTCAACGAGGATCGCAAGATGCTGGCCGCGGTGCAGCGCGAGCACGAGCGCATTGCCGTCGGCATCGAGATGATCGCCGCGGCGCTGCGCAAGGGGGGACGCATTGTCTTCGTCGGCGCCGGGACGAGCGGGCGGCTCGGCGTCCTCGAGTCGGCGGAGATGCCGACGACCTTCAGCACCGATCCCAAGCTGGTGCAGGCGATCATGGCCGGTGGCCAGACCTCGATCCTGACCGCCAAGGAAGGCGTCGAGGACAACTACGAAGAGGGGGCGCGGTCGATCATGCGCCTGACGCCGAGCAAGAAGGACGTCGTCGTCGGCGTGTCGGCGAGCGGCATGACCCAGTTCGTGCGCGGCGCCCTGACCCGCGCCCGGCGCGCCGGCGCCCGCATCATCTTCGTCACCTGTGACCCGGGCACCGAGCTCCAGACCTTCGTCGACCTGACGATTGCCCCAGGCGTCGGCGCCGAGGTGATTGCCGGATCGACGCGCCTCAAGGCCGGCACGGCCACCAAGCTGGTACTCAACATGCTGACGACCGGCGCCATGATCCGGATCGGCAAGACCTACGGCAACCTGATGATCGACGTGCACTCCGGGTCGGAGAAGCTCAAGGACCGCGCCCGCCGCATCGTCAACATCGTCACCGGGCTCGACTACGACGAGGCCGACAAGCTGCTGAAGAAGGCACGCTGGAACGTCAAGGCGGCGATCGTCATGCAGAAGACCGGCCTCACCTATCCCAAGGCGCTGTCCCGGCTTCGCAAGGCGCACGACTCGATGCGTGAAGCGCTCGGCGAGGACATCGAGCCGCGGCTGCGCGGCATGCTGCAGGGGCACGCCGAGGCCAGGGTCACCCGGCCGACCTGAGCCGTGGCGAGCCGTTCGCGCGATTCGTTCGCCGCCGCCCGCGGCGTCATCGCCCGGGCGATCGACGAGCGCGCCTTCCCTGCCGCCGTGGCCGAGGTGGGCGATGCCACCCGCCCGCTCTGGACCGAGGCGTTCGGCCGGTTGACGTTCGAACCGGCGGCCCCGCCCGCGACAGCCGACACCATCTTCGATCTCGCCTCGCTGACCAAGGTCCTGGCGACGACGCCGCTCGTCATGCAGCTCGTCGAGCGGGGCACGCTCGGCCTCGACGATCCGGTCGCGCAGCACCTCCCCGCCTGGGCCGGCCGTGAGCGCGAAGGGGTCACCCTGCGCGACCTGCTCGCGCACTGCAGCGGGCTGCCCGCGTATCGGCCGCTCTACCTGCGGGAACGGGGAGACGCCGCGTTCCAGGCAGCGATCTGTGCGCTGCCACTCGAGTACGCGCCGCGATCGCAGTCCACGTACAGCGATCTCGACATGATGCTCCTCGGCGTCATCATGGGTGGATCGAGCGGCTTGCCGTCACGGCTCGCGGGATTGCTGCAGCAGATGCGCGTGGCGGATCCGCTGCAGTACAACCCGCCGCCGCGCTGGCGGACGTTCATTGCCCCCACGGCACAGGACGCCTATCGGGGTCGGCTGCTCGTCGGTGAACCGGACGATGCCAATGCCTGGGCGCTCGGCGGCGCCGCCGGGCACGCCGGGATGTTCGGCACGGCGCCAGCGGTCGGCGCCTTCGCGCGCCACCTGCTGCAGGTGCTCGACGGGCGGACCGGGGCGTTCCAGCGGGGGACGCTGGAAACCTTCATCACTCGCCGGGGCGACGTGCCGGGCAGCACGCGGGCGCTTGGCTGGGACACGATGAAGGACACCTCGTCGTGCGGCAGCCGCCTGTCGGCGCGCGCCTTCGGCCATCCGGGCTTCACCGGCACGTCGCTATGGATTGATCCGGAGCGGGGGGTCTATGCGGTGCTGCTGACCAACCGGGTCCACCCGGCGCGTACCAACGTCACGATTCGCGAGGTCCGGCGCGCGTTTCACGATAGGGTGATGGATGCATTGACGAATTGACGAAGTGACGAATTGACGAAGTGGATTGGCGCAATGCAATCCGTCAGTCCGTCAATCCGTCAATTCGTCAATTCCCACCCCCACGCCTCCCCGGCTGAGTGGGCGGCGGCAGCCCCAGCCGGTTGCCGCCGCGGCCGCCTCGCGCGCCGCCGGTTTCCCCGGCCCGGCCTCCCTGCGGTGCGCCTGCCTGCGTCTGCGCCTGCAGCGCCACGAACGCCCACTCGCTGTACTTGTTGCGCCCGTTGTACAGGCGCAGAGAGGTCGCCGTGCTCTTGCTGACGACACCTTGAATGCCGCCGCCACCGACGCGGCCGCCGATCCGTCCTTGCGCCTGCCCTCCCAGCGCGCCGCGGCCGGCCTGGCCCAGTTGGCCGCCCTGTGCGCCCGCGCCCGGTAGCGCGCCGCCGCGGCGGGCGGTCTCCTCGAGCGCACCACGCGCGCCGGCGGCCCCGGCCCGCCCGGTCTGCGGGGCCGTCGTCTGCCCCGGAATCGGCTGGCCGACCAGGATCACCTGGAACTCGCCGTCCGCCACCATCGGGTCGCGGTACTTCTTGCGCAGGAACTTCTGCTGGACGAGGAGGTCGATGCTCGGCGGGAAGGCGTTGGCGAACTGCCGCTGGTAGAGGGCGATGGCGCGCGCGTACTGCTCGCCGCGGAAGATGAGTTCCGCCTCGCGCTCGCGCTTGGCCATCGTGCTCCACGTCGGCAGCGCCACGCTGAGCGCCACCGCCATGATGGCGATGGCGACGAGCAGGGCGACCATCGCGTAACCCTGCTCGCGACGCCCGCCCTGCTCGTCGATCACGGTGCCGCAGTCACAGTGACGGCACTCGCGGTCGTCGCAGACTGCGTCCCTGTCGGGTTCGTCTGGACGGCACGCGCCACATACGTGCCGGCCGTGGTGTAGCGGTGCGTCACCGTCGTGGCTGTCGAGATCGCACCCAGGCTTTGTGAGCTGCCGTCGCCGAACTCGACGGTCACGTCAGAGGGAATGCCTCCTGATACGTTGGGCGTCACCGTAAAGGTGAACGTCGCGGCCGTGGTCCCATTCGCCGGGCTTACCGAGATCGTCGGACCCGTCGGCACGGTAATCACCACCGTGGTCGACGTCGTGTTCGTCACGCCGTTGTCCGTCGCATTCGCGGAGATCGTGAACGTACCTGGCTCCTCATAGACATGGGTAACGGTACGTGCACCAGACATGATGCCCAGGTCGGTTGAGCGGCCATCGCCCCACTCGATCACCACCCGCGGCGATGTGCCTTCGGTGGGGGTCACCGTCAGCGACACAGGTACACCAACAGCGGTGCTGGTCGGCGTGGACAGCGTCACCGTGGCGGCCGCCAGCAGTGCAATCTCCACTTCGTCCGCCTCCCCGCCGGCGCGCGCGGTGACCGTGGCCTCACGCGTCGTCGTCAGCTGGACCGTGGCATCGCCATTGGCGTCAGTCGTCGCGGTCGACGAGCTCAGGGTTCCGGCGCTGGTGGTGAACGCGACCGGGATTCCGCTGAGACCCTGGCCTTGCTCACCAGTGACGCGAGCTGTCACCGTGACGGTCCCTCCGGACGGCGGCACGCTGGATGGATTCACGCGCACCGCGATGTTCTCGACGGCAGCGGTGCCGACGAGAATCTCGATCTCTTCCTCCGAGGCCGCGGCGCCGGAGCTGGCGCGGATGGTGGCAACGCCGGACGCGCCATCGGCGTGGAACGTCGTGGTGGCGACGCCATTGCGCGTCTGCGCCTCCGCCGGCTCGAGCCGACCGAGCGTGGTCGTGAAGCGAACGGTGGTGCCGTTCTGCACCTGCGTCCCGGCGGACTCGATGACGACTGCCGTGATGGTGGTCGTGCCGCTGGGAGCCAGGAACGTGGCCGCCGACGTCAGGGTCAGCGCGGAGTCGGTCGGCGCGAGCAATTGCGCCCGGTCACAGGCTGCCGCGATGCAGGCCAGGGCGAGCACCAGGAGAATCTGTCTCTTCATCTACCACTCGTTGTACGCCGTGCCGTCGAGCGCCCTTCCGGGCGCGCCGCTCTTCACGTCGTAGATGCCGGGCGCGGCCGTGATGTTGCCCGGCTCGATGTCGGCCTGGATGGTCTGCCACGTCGCGACCGAGTTCGTGAACGGATCGACCGGCATCGCCCGCAGGTAGCGCTCGGTGATCAGGACGTCCAGCGATTCCGGATACCGGTTCTTGTCCGCGTAGTACTGGTCGATGGCCTGGCGCATCCGGTAAAGGTCCTCTTTCAGCACCGCTTCCTTCGCCCGTGTCACGCTGTTCGCGTAGACCGTCAGCCCGATGCCGGCGAGGATGACGATGAGCGACATCACGATCATCAGCTCGATGAGCGTGAATCCGCCCGACCTTCGGACCCTCGAACCCTCGGACCCTCCGATCCTTACCACTCGCGGTACCTCGTCCCGTCGAGCGCCTCGCCGTCGAACGTCGTATGCACGTCGTAGACGTTCTGGCCGCCCCAGCTGAAGCTGTCGGGGCGATCCTGATAGGACCGCAGCCCCCACTCCGTGCTGTTGGTCATCGGGTCGATCGGGATGCGCCGCAGGAACTTCAACTGCCGGGCGCTGGCGTCGTTGGCGGCGCTGATGCCTTCGACGAGGATCTCGAGCGTCGGCGGGTAGCCTTCGTTCCCCGGACGGAGATCGGAGGCGGCAATCTGCCCCTGGTCCACGGCATCCTTGAACTGGTCGATGGCGGTGCGCATTTCGCGCAGCGCCCGGCGAAGCTCGGCCTCACGCTGCCGCTGCGACGTCACCTGGGCGAGCGGCATCACCGCCGATGCCAGGATCAGCAGGATGGTCGTGACGACCAGCAGCTCGATGAAGGTGTAGCCCCGCTCGTTCATCTAGCGCACGGTCACCGCCGGGACCGGCACCGTTTCCACCGGCAGCGGCGCGCCGCCGGGGGCGCTTGCCGTGCCTGCCAGGTTCAGCGACGCCGGGCCGCCGCCCACGGCGTCGAACAGGATCGCGGCCAGCAGCCCCGTCCCGGCGACCCCCGTGGTATCACCCGTCCGGACGATGGCGATGTCGATGCGCCCGGTCGCGGCATCCACCTGCTGCGTGAAGGTCGCCATCACGCCGCCGGCGCGCATGAGGCTCCCCTCCTGCACCGCCCGCACGCGCAGCGCCGCCGGGTTGTAGGTCAGCGTCAGCGTCACCGCCGACAGCCGGGCCGCATTGGTCGCCGACACCGCAACCGTGTACGGACCGCCGCCGACGCGGAAGTCCGTTCCGGGAGGGGTGACCACGAACTGCGCGCCGCCGGTGACGGTTGGCGTGGCGGCCGGCGACGGCTCTGCCCCGCCCGCGGGCAGCGTGGTCGTCCCCGGAATCTGCGAGCTGCCAGGCGGTATGACCGGGGCGCCGGATCCCGCCGGGGGCACCGACGGCGCCGGCGCCGCCACGGCTGGCGCTGCGGCCGCGCCCGGGGCAATGCCGGGAGCCGCACCAGGGGCCGCATCGGGCTGCGGGCCCGGTTCCACCGGCGCCGCGGGCGCGTCGGGCGGGGCGATGAGCGGCGGCGGACCGCCCAGGCTGATGTTGTTCTGCGTGCCGATGAAGATCGGGCTGACATCGGCCATTGTCAGCTCCTGCGTCCGGACAATGCGCGGCGTGAGCAGCATGACGATGTCGGTCTGGTCGATCGAGCTGTCGGTGCTGCCGAACAGCTTGTTGAGCACCGGCAGGCGCATCAGGCCGGGGACGCCGCGCAGGTCGCGGCGATCGGTCTCGCGCAGCAGGCCGGCGAGCAGGTTCGACTCGCCGTCGCGCAGCCGCAGCCGCGTGACGACGCGGCGCGTGCCGAAGGACGGCAGGCTCTGGCCGGCGATGTTGATGTTCTGACCAAGCGTCGAGTTCTCGAGCGACAGATCCAGGATGATGTCGCCGTCGGGCGTCACCCGCGGCGTCATCTCCATGATCACGCCGATCGGCCGGTAGTTGAACGAGGTCAGCGGGTTGGTGTTCGCGCCGCCCTGCGCGATCGGCGTGAACACGGTCGCCGGCACCGGGATCTCGTCGCCGAGGTTCAGCGTGATCTTCTGCCCCTCCGCCCCGCGCAGCTGCGGCTTGGCGATGAGCCGCGTCTCGGAATCGGTTTCGAGGAAGTTGACGACCGCCTGCGGCACCGCCAGGTAGAAGTCGGCGGTGGAGATGCCGCGGGTGATGGTGTTGGCGTTGAACGGCTGGCCGACCAGGCCGCCATCGCCGCCGACGGCCGATTGCTCCGGCGAGAACGCCCCCGAGATCGCGAAGTCGCTCAGGTTGACACCGAGCGTGCGCGCGCGGTTGCGGTTGACCTCGAGGATCTGCACGTCGACGACGACTTCGGCGCGCGGGTTGTCGTTGGCCTCGATCAGCCGCTCGATGATCGCCGCCACGTTCGAGCTCGCCCGCACGACGATCGTGTTGGCGGTCTTGTTGGCGGTGATCTGCGGCTGGATCGCCATGTTCGGCACGCGGATGACCGTGTTGATCATCTGCGCCAGCTCGGTGGCGTCGGCGTGGGCGATGAAGAAGGTGCGGATCACCTGCTCTTCGTAGCGCTGCCGGTTGGGCGTGGTGTCCGGGATCACCATGATCGTCCGTTCGTTCACCACCTTGTAGAACAGCTGGTTGGCCGAGAGGATCTGGTTGAGCGCCTGCTCGAGCGTGACGTTGTCGAGCTCGAGCGTCACCGGCCGGTCGTTGTAGGTGCTCTCGTAGGTGATGTTGATGCCGGTCGCCGCGCCGATGGCATTCAGCGCGTCGCGCGTGCTCGAGTTGGTGAAGCGAATCCCGGGGACGATTTCGTTGGCGCCGATCAGCACCGGCTGCTGCGACTGCCGCGCCGCCTGGGCGCGCAGCTGGGCAAGGTTCGATGGCGCCTGCGCCGCCTCCGCCGCGTCGCGAATGCGGCGTTCCATTTCCAGGAGCTTGGCCGAGATCTGGCGGTTCGGCGGATCGTACTCGCTGGCGCGGCGATACTCGCGCAGTGCCGCCTCCAGGTCGCCGCGCGCTTCGAGCACGCGCGCCTGATCGAGGTGGACGCGCGAGGCGTTGAGCATGGCGCGCTCGAGCGCGATCTGGTAGTCGGCGCGGCCGGGATCACGCTGCAGCGCCTGGCGGTAGTAGGACACGGCCGAATCCCAGTCGCCGGCGCGGGCCGCGCTCTCGCCGCGCCCGAACGCCCGCCCGGCGGCGCACCCCGCGAGCAGGGCGGCCAGCAGCAGCACCGGCACGACACGCAGCCAGGCAGCACGACGCGAGCGGTTCTCTGGAGTCATCATTGTCCCGATAGTCGAATCGTCTGCCGGCCCCGCCCGTCGGCGTACGCCACCTCGGCCGATTCCGTCCCGATCTTCAGCACCCGGTAGCGGCCCTCGATGATATCGCCTTCCTTTCCGTAGAAGACGTTGCCGCGGCTGTCGCTGAGGATGGCGACCGTGCCGATCCTCGTGGGCGCCTCCAGTACGCCGATGAACTTCAGCGGTATCGGCGGCGGCGGTGGTGGCCCTGCCGGCGCGACCGTGGCGGCGGCCTGCGGCCGCGGCTCGGGAGCCGGGCGCGCCGCCTGCCGCTCGGGCGCCTGGCGGCCGCCAAACCGGAACGGGTTGCGCTCCGCCGGGCCCAGATCGTCGCGATCGCCCGTCAGCGCTTCGAGGCGTACGTCCGCCACCGGCGGTTCAGCGGCCGGCGCGGCCGCGGCGGGGGTTGCAGGGTTGGACGCCGCCGGCGCCGCGCCGGCCGGGGGCTGCGGTTCGCGCCTGAGGTACAGCAGCGCCGCCAGCGCGAGCACCAGGATCCCGAGCAGCGCCGCCTGGCGGCGCGCCGCCGCCGTCATGGCGCCTCGTCCCGGAAGTAGGTGGCGAGCTGCAGCGTCACCACCAGCGCCCCGGCGTTGGCATCCTCCTCCGCCAGCGAGACGTTTTCGACGACCACGAACTCGGGGGCGGTCTCGAGTTCGTAGATGAAGGTGCGCATGTCGTCGTAACTGCCCGAGAGGATCATCTCGGTGCGCAGGCTCGACAGCGTGCTGTCGCGGTCCTCGACGCGTTCGAACTGCCAGCGCTGAAACTGCAGGCCCGACTGGCGCGCCAGCTGCAGC
The DNA here is from genome assembly GCA_050247255.1 of Vicinamibacterales bacterium. Classification (GTDB taxonomy): domain Bacteria; phylum Acidobacteriota; class Vicinamibacteria; order Vicinamibacterales; family UBA2999; genus JBFWUM01. The sequence goes on from JBFWUM010000020.1 coordinate 47,931, forward strand.
AGGCGCAGGTGGATCAGCCGCCGCGCGCTGGAGACGTCCGCCGGCAGCACGTCCTGGTAGAACGTCGCCAGCTCCGTGGAGGCGCGGTCCTTGCCCGTCAACGTGCCGGTGGCGAGCGCGTGCTCGGCCCGCGCCGCCGCCAGCCCCTGCTCCGCCGCCTCGTCACGCTGCTGGCTGTTGGCGACGCGCTGGCTGAGCGGGTAGACGACGAACGCGTACACCGCGATGTTGGCGAGGATCAGCACCGCCAGCGCGCTGAACACGCGCCGATGCTCGGCGACGACACGGCGCAGCATCGGCGCCCCGCCGATCACGGCGCCTCCGCCGGCACGTAAATGCCTTGCAGGGTGGCTTCGAGCAGCCCGTCATCGGTCCGCGCTTCCTCGAGCGGCAGGACGTCGCGGAAGTTGCCCCGCTCCTCGAGCGCCTCGATGAAGGCATCCAGGTCCTCGGGGCGGCGCGCTTCGATTGCTACCGCCACGCGGAAGATGCCGTTGTCGTCGAGCTGCGGCTGCACGTCGGTGATGCGCACGTCGGGTGGCAGCGTCCGCTCGAACTGCGCGAACAGCGCCGTCCACGAGAACGCCCGCCGGTCGATGATGCCGTTCGCTTCGCGCGCGGCCGCGGTGACGACGTCGAGCTCGCGCGGGTTGATCTGCCCGCGCACCGACGCCGCCTCGGCCCGCAGCCGCTCGGCTTCGCGCTCCGCGTCCTCGGCGCGCGATCCGAGCGCCTGCTGCGCCAGGGCGAGCTGGACGATGCGGACACCGTTGAACACCGACAGCGCCAGCACGGTGATGGCGAGCAGCCAGATGACGGCCTGCACCGCCCGGACGTTGTAGAACGGGCGCGTCGAGAGGTTCGTGCGCAGCATCAGGCCGCTGCCTCCGCGCGCGTCCGCATCAGCACGCCGAGCAGCGGCGTCAGGATGTCCGCCAGGTCGGGACTGCTGGTGATGCGATCCGCAATCGGCACGATGCGGGTGGGATCGATCGGCTCGACCGCGACCTGCAGCCGCTCCTCGAGCCGGCGCCGTGTCATGTCCACGGCGCTCGCGGTGTGTCCGCCGCCGCCGAGCAGCACGCGCGAGAAGCCGCCGCCGGCCAGCCGGTCCTCGTAGTACATCGCGGTCTGGTGGACGATGTCGGCGAGGGAGTCCTCCTCCCCTTCGGGGCGGCTGCGGAAGAACAGCACGTCGGCGCCACGCAGGATCACCAGCGAGGTGTACGCCGGACGCATGTGCACCAGCATCCAGTCGCCAGCAGGAATGGCGGCCCCGGCCAGGAACAGGTTGATCGCGCTGAGCGTCGCCAGATCGACGAGGCCGGCATACAGCCCGGCCCCTTCACAGACAGCCTCGTATTCCTCAATGACCGGCCGGCGCGCCGAGACGACCACGAATTCCTGGCTGCCGTCGGCGGCGCGGGCGCCGTGCGAGTAGGTGACGCACGCTTCTTCGATCGGAAAGGGCGCGCTCTTCTTGACCTGCCAGCGAATCAGCTGGTCGAGGTCCTCGCGGCGCGCCGGCACCTGGTCGAACTTGACCAGCGAGACGCGGGCGGCCGCATCAGGGATGACCAGCGCCACGCGCGACGGCGATCGGCCCAGCTGCCCCACGGCGCGGCTGACGGCATTCCGCACCGCCTCGCGATCGACGATGTTATGTGCGGTCAGAGACGGGACGACGGCCCCGGGCGCGAGCGGCTCGACGGCGTACGACTGCACCACCGCGGCGCCGCCACGCGTGCCGATCACGGCCGCCGAGACGCGTTCGCCCGTAATCTCGACGGCGGCGTCCGGCGGCGGACTGGCCAGCCAGCGCGCTAACAGACCCTGACTCATTCGACGAAGGTCACCTTGTTGATCTCGCGCAGCGTCGTCTGCCCCTGCAGCACGCGCTCGACGGCCGATTCGCGGAGGAAGCGCATACCCTCTTCCTGCGCCGCCTTCTTGAGCTCCGACGCGGGACGCCGGGCGAGGATCATCTCACGGATGCGATCCGAGAGGTCGAGCAGCTCGCAGATGGCGGTCCGCCCCTTGAACCCGGTGCCGCCGCACTCGATGCAGCCGGCCCCCTCGTAGAACTGATGGATGCGCGCCAGCGCCGGGTCGAGCGCCGACTCCTCGAGCAGCGTCGGATCGATCCGGACCGCGTGCTTGCAGTGCACGCAGATCAACCGGACGAGCCGCTGCGCCAGCACGCAGTTCAGCGCCGACACGAACTGGTACGGCTCGACGCCCATGTTCAGGAAGCGGCCGAGCACGTCGAAGACATTGTTGGCGTGGACGGTCGTGAACACCAGGTGGCCGGTGAGCGCCGACTGGATGGCGATCTGCGCCGTTTCCGGGTCGCGGATCTCGCCGACCATGATCTTGTCGGGGTCGTGGCGCAGGATCGAGCGCAGCCCGCGGGCGAACGTCAGCCCCTTCTTTTCGTTGATCGGGATCTGGGTGATGCCGCGCAGCTGGTACTCGACCGGGTCCTCGATCGTGATGATCTTGTCCTCGACCGTCTTGATCTCGGACAGCGCCGCGTAGAGCGTGGTCGTCTTGCCCGACCCGGTCGGCCCGGTGACCAGCACCATGCCGTACGGCTCGCGGATGTACTTGCGGAACCGCCGTAGCTCCTGCTCGGGAAAGCCGACCACGTCGAGGCTCAGCTCGGTGAACTGCTCGCTGATCGACTCCTTGTCGAGGATGCGGATGACCGCGTCCTCGCCGTGCACGCTCGGCATGATCGACACGCGGAAGTCGATCGTCTTGCCCGGCATCCGGACCTTGAATCGGCCGTCCTGCGGCACCCGCTTCTCGGCGATGTCCAGCTCGGCCATCACCTTGATGCGCGAGATGATCGGGCTGTGGAACTGCCGGGCAATCGGACGCATCGCCGGCTGGAGCACGCCGTCGATGCGGTACTTCACGTGCACCGCATCGTCGCCGGTCTCGATGTGGATGTCGGAGGCGCGCCGCTGGATGGCCGTGTAGATGGTCGAGTCGACGAGGCGGATGACCGGGCTGATGTCGCTCGTCAACCGCTCGACGGTGAGGCTGTCCTCGGCCGCCTCCTCGTCCTTGAGCACCTGCAGCTCGAACCCCTCGGTGGCGTCCTCGAGCACGCGCTGCGAGCTCTCGCTCTTCTTCAGGATCGACTGGATGGCCGAGGGCGCGCCGACCGTCACCTTGATCGGCGTACTCAGCAGCACCCCGAGCTCGTCGATCATCGGCAGGTCGGTCGGATCGGAGACGACGATGACGAGAGCCTTGCCGTCGCGCTTCCACGGGACGAACCCGTAGCGCAGCATCAGGTCGGCCGGGATCGAGCGGAACAGCTCCTGGTCGATGCGGAACTCGTCCATGTCGACGAACTCCAGCCGGTAGCGCTCCGCCAGCTTGCGCGCGCGCGCGACTTCCGCCGAGTAGTCCTCGGGCGTCTGGACGAGGCTGGCGTGATCGGCTGATGACATCGAAAAGCTCCTAGACTCCCACCACCGAGCTCAGCTCGAACAACGGCATGTAGAGCGCCAACACGACGAGCGCGATGATCGCGCCCATGACCACCAGGATCACCGGCTCGACGAGCGTGATGAAGCGCGAGACCTCGGTATCGATCTCTTCGTCGTAGAAGTCGGCCAGGCTGTTCAGCATTTCCTGCAGCGCGCCGGTCGACTCGCCGACCTCCACCATCTTCACCGCGACGTCGGGAAAGACGCCGCTCGTCCGCAGGGCCGCCGCCAGTCCCTGCCCTTCGCGGACGCGGACGGTGACCTGCTCGAGTTCCCTCGCCAGGTATCGGTTACTCATCGAGCGCACGCCAATCTGGAGGGCTTCCACCAGCGGAATGCCGCCGCCGAGCAGCGTGGCCAGCGTGCGGGCCAGCTGGGATGTGACGAACTTGCGCACCGTTTCACCGGCCCACGGCAGCTGGAGCAGCAGCCGATCGAAGCGGGCCCGCTGCCCCGGCTGGCGCAGCCAGGCGGTCAGGGCGATGCCGCCGCCGACGGCCAGCGCGAGCGCCAGCCAGAGGTTCGACACCAGCAGGTTCGAGAAGCCGACGACGACGCGCGTCGAGAACGGCAGCTCACGGCCGAAGTTGCCGTAGAAATCGGAGAACGCCGGCACCACGCGCAGCACGATGATGCCGACCAGGCCGATCATCATCGCCACCAGGATCGCCGGGTAGATCAGCGCCGAGATCGTGCGGCGCTTCACGGCGCCGATCACCTTCTCGTAGGCGACATAGCGCCGCAGCACGTCGTCCAGGTTGCCGGCGCGCTCGCCGGCGACGAGCGAGGCGGCGTAGATCGGCGGAAACAGGTCCGGGTGCTCCCCGAACGCATCCGACAGCGCCGTGCCGGCCTTCACCTTGTCGTGGACCCCGTCGAGCACCGCCTTGAAGGTCACGTTCGTGACCCGCTGCCGCAGGATGTCCAGCGACTGGACCAGCGGCATGCCGGCCTTCAGCAGCGTCGCCAGCTCCTGGTTGAAGACGAGGAACTCCCGGGACGCAATCTTGCGGCGCCGCGGCGTGCCGACGGCGAGGCCGCGCACCCCGCCCCGCCGCTGGAGCGACAGGACGAAGAGCCCTTTCTCCTCGAGTTCGTGGCGCAGCCGCTCCTCGCTGTCGGCGACGTAGACGTCCTCGATGATCTCGCCCCGGGCGGTGGCGAGCCTACAGCGAAATTCCATCGTAACGATCTGAGCGGCAGGGCATTACGGTTCGGTCATTATAGGACACGAGCGTCCTCTGGCATTAGACCGAGCGGGGCCGGTAAAGGCCGGTCCTTTCGCCGGACCTATGTCTGATTCAGGATGCGGAGGATCCGCGTGACGTAGTTCTGCGTCTCGCGGAACGGAGGGATGCCGCCGAAACGGTTGACCGCCCCTTCGCCGGCGTTATACGCAGCCAGCGCGAGCGCCACGTCGGAATAGCGCGACAGCAGCATCTTCAGGTGCCGCACCCCGGCGTCGACGTTGACCTTGGGGTCGAACAGGTCGAGGGCGCCGTACTGCCGGCCGGTGGCCGGCATGATCTGCATCAGCCCGCGGGCGCCGGCCGATGACACCGCGCGGCTGTGATAGGCCGACTCCACCTGGATGAGCGCGTGGACCAGCTTCGGATCGACCCCGTGCCTCTTCGAAGACGACTCGATCAGCTCGCGATACTGCGACGGCACTGCCGGCGCTTCGCGCAGCGACCGCGCGAACGGCAACTGTTCGAGGATCTCGTCGGGGTACTCGATCTCGTCGGGTTCGACTTTCGAGATGACGATGGGGTCGACTTCGATGGTGCCGCCGCTGCGCAGGAAGAGGACGAGCCGATCGCCCTGCTGCCGGACCGCCTTCACCGACAGGGCGCGTCCTGACGGGAAATAGACCAGCTCCGCGGCCGCCGGAATGGCCGTGGCGCACAGAACGACTACGCCAAGGAGGAGGCCCCTGAGCATCCGCTCAGTATTGTAAGGCCTAGGTCGGTTCGACGTACGCCTTGAAGACCCGGACCCCCAGCTCCCGCCGGTCGGAGCTGTTCAGCTCCGGCATGTCGGCCGGGATGAACGTCCGGGCGACGCTGACGGTCACTTCGGCGGCGTCCACGTCCCCCAGCTGTTCGGGGGTCAGGGCAATCCTGCGCAGGACGCGTGGCCCCGGGGCTACCTCGAAACTGTCGAGGACCTGGTCGCCGATGCGCACCTCCACCTGTTGCGCTCCGATGGCCGCAACCGGCTGATCGAGCTCCAGGTACAGGGTGGCGGCCCGCTTCGGGTTGCGGAAGGCCAGGACCCCGGCCTTCATCGCCCACTGCCACTCGGTCCCGGTCCCCTCCGCCGCAACCTCCACCGGCTGCCAGCCGTCGCGGAAAACGACGACCAGGTTCTCGCTCTGCGTGACCATGTTGAAGGTCGCCACGTCGTACTCGCGCAGCCCGCGCGTCGGCGCGTCCATGACGATGCGCTCGCCCGTCTCCGGCGAGTGCAGGCCGACCTGCACGGTCGCCTCGCCGATGTACGGGAACTTGGGGATGAAGAGCGTGCGCGTGTACTCGACGGTCTGGCCGCCGCGCCAGTCCGTGGTCGGCACCGGCGGATCGTGATCGTCGGTCCACATCACCTCGCGGTCGGCATCGAGGAAGTGGACGAACACGCGGTAGTTCTCGCCGAAGCTGGCGCCGTCGGCGACGACGAACCGGTAAGTCATGTCGACCGGGCTGCCGATCGGCGCCGTCTGCCGCGAGAGCGTGACCGTGGGAGTGACCATCGGCGCCACGGTCTCGTCGCCGCCGCCGCAGGCGGCGAGGAAAACGAGCAGCAGCGGAAAAGCCCGGCGAACGGCGCGCATCGAAGTGGAATGATACCGGAAAACTTGCTACAGTCCTGCACACCCACATGGCACAGGACGCGCTCGGAATGGTCGAGACCAGGGGACTGATCGGCTCCGTCGAAGCCGCCGACGCCATGGTCAAGGCCGCCAACGTCACCCTCGTCGGCAAGGAGTACATCGGCCAGGGCTACGTCACCGTGCTCGTGCGCGGCGACGTCGGCGCCGTGAAGGCGGCCACCGATGCCGGCGCCGCGGCCGCGCGCCGCGTCGGCGAGCTGGTGTCGGTGCACGTCATCCCGCGGCCCCACGCCGAGGTCGAGCGGATTCTGCCGAAGTAGCCGGCAGCGGGCAGCCGGCAGCGGGCACATGGCCGTAGTCGCTTCATCCCAGACCGACAAGGACCTCGCCTCCATTGCCGAGGCGCGCACCCTGGCGCGCGCCGCGCGCCAGGCGCAAACGCAGCTCACCGAACTGTCACAGGCGCAGATCGACGCCATCGTCACGGCCATGGCCGAGGCGGTGACGCCGCACGCCGAGGCGCTGGCCCAGCTGGCCGTCGAGGAAACCGGCTACGGCGTCGTCGCCGACAAGATCCAGAAGAACCTGTTCGCGTCGCGCCAGGTGTTCGACTTCATCAGGCCGATGAAGACCGTCGGCGTGATCAACCGGCTCGAGGAGAAGAAGATCGTCGAGATTGCCGAACCCTTCGGCGTCGTCGCGGCGATCGTCCCTTCGACCAACCCGACGTCCACCGCGATCTACAAGGTGCTCATCGCCTTGAAGGCGCGCTGCGCGATCGTCATCAGCCCGCACCCGTCGGCGGCGCGCTGCATTACGCGCGCGGTGGAGATCATGGCCGAGGCGGCGGCGCGCGCCGGGGCGCCGGCCGGCAGCATCGGCTGGATGAAGACGGTCACGCTCGAAGGCACGCAGGAGCTGATGAAGGTGCGCGACGTCGCCGTGATCCTTGCGACCGGCGGCATGGGGCTGGTCCGCGCCGCTTATTCGGCCGGGAAGCCCGCCTATGGCGTCGGTCCGGGCAATGCGCCGTGCTACATCGAGCGGTCGGCGGACGTGAAGAAGGCGGCCGGCGACATCCTCACCGGCAAGACCTTCGACAACGGCGTGCTCTGCTCCTCCCCCAACTCAGTGGTCGTGGACGAGGCGGTGGCCGAAGAGGCGCGCCGCGAGTTCCAGGCGCAGGGGGCGTATTTCATGAACGCCGCCGAGATGGATGCGCTGGCGCGGGTCCTGGTCACGCCGCAGCGGCTGCCGAACCCGAAGCTGGTCGGCAAGTCGGCGGCGATCATCGCGAAGGACGTGGGACTGCAGGTGCCCGAGGGGACGCGGGCGCTGATCGCCCCGCTCACCGGTGTCGGCCGCGACTTCCCGCTCTCCATCGAGAAGCTCTGCCCGGTGCTCTCGTGGTACGTGGTCAAGGACTGGACGGAAGGGTGCGAACGCTGCATCCAGATCCTGCGCTACGGCGGCATGGGACACACCATGTCGATCCATTCGAAGAACGAGGACGTGATCCTGCAGTTCGGCTTGCGGAAGCCGGCGTTCCGCATCTGCGTGAACACGCCGACGACGCATGGCTCGATCGGGCTGACGACCGGCCTGGACCCGGCGATGACCCTCGGCTGCGGCGGCTGGGGCGGCAACATCACCTCGGACAACATCTCGCCGAAGCACCTGCTGAACGTGAAGCGCCTCGCTTATGAACTGCGCCCGGCGGTCGCGGCGCCCCGGGACACAGTGCGGCCACGAACCACTCTCCCCAAGAGCCCAGTGAAACCGACCTCCAACGCCATCTCAGCCCAGACGCTCACCGACCGGATCGATCAGTTTCTGTCGTCGAGGGGGTATAAGGCGCCGGATGCCGGCGTCGGGTTAACCCCCAAGCCCCAAGCCCCAAATCCCAAGCCCCACGGCGCGGAAGCGCCGCTCCCCTTCGTGTGCGAAGACGATGTGAGGGCCGCGGTCAAGGCGGGACAGAAACTGCTGGTCGACGAGAAAACCATCATCACCCCCGCCGCGCGTGACCTCGGTGAGGCGCAGAAGGTATTCCTGCAGGCCGGCTGGACCTACTGACCCGCTTTAACTGCTGAGTCTATTAGACTTACTGTTGACCGCGTTTTCTACCGAATGGTAGAGTACGCGGCGATGTTTGTGAGACCGCGCCACGGCCTGTCGGGAGCGATCTGTGCTTTCGGCCTGTTCTCGGCGGCGTGCGCGGCCCGGGCTCCGATGCCGGCGACCCCGGCGCTCACCGGACCCGCTGCCAGCGCTCCCGCCCCCGCGGCTCCAGCTCCCCAGCCCGTCCTCGACGCCATCGACGACCTGATTGCCCTCTCCAACCGCCACTTCGCGGCGGGCGAACAGCAGCTGCAGCTCGGACATCTCGAGATGGCCAAGGGCGAGTTCAATCGCGCCCTCGACGTGCTGCTCGTGTCACCCTACGGCGCGCGGTCGGAACCGCGAATCCGCGAGCACTTCGACCGGCTCGTCGACCGCGTGAGTGCCCACGAGGTGCTCGCCCTGGCCCAGGGGGACGGCTTCACCGAGAAGAAATACGACGCGGCATCCATTGACGAGTTGCTGGCGATCACCACGTTCGAGGCGCCACCGGCGTCGGCGGAGGTGGCGCAGGCGGTGGCCGAGGATCGCGCGCTGCACGACATCGAGATCCCGCTCAACCCGCGAGTGCTCTCCTACGTGCAGCTGTTCACCGGCCGGTTGCGGAGCTACCTCGAGGAGGGGCTCGGCCGCGGCGCCCGGTTCCTGCCGATGATCCAGGACGTGTTCCGCGCGGAGGGGCTGCCGCTCGACCTCGCCTACATCCCGCTGATCGAGAGCGCCTTCAAGCCGAACGCGCTGTCCCGCGCGAAGGCCAAGGGGATCTGGCAGTTCATGCAGGGAACGGCGCTCGAGAACGGCCTCAAGCACGACTGGTACATCGACGAGCGCGCCGAGCCCGAAAAGGCCACGCGGGCGGCGGCGAAGTACCTGAAGACGCTGCACAAGATGTTCAACGGCGACTGGCACCTGGCGCTGGCGGCCTACAATGGCGGCCCCGGGCGGGTGCAGCGGGCGATGAAGCGGTCGGGCCGCGATGATTTCTGGGCCCTGAGCGCCAGCACCCGGTACTTGCCGCGCGAAACGCGCGACTACGTCCCGCTGATCCTGGCCGCCTCACTCGTGGCCCGGAACCCGGCCCAGTACGGCATGAACATCGAGCCGTCGATGCCGCCGTTGTTCGAGACGCTCGTGCTGCCCGCGGCCACGGACATCCGCCGCATTGCGGAATGGGCCGGCGTGGACGTGCAGGCGATCCAGGACCTCAACCCGGAGCTGCGCCGCTGGACGACCCCGGTGCGCGCCGATTACGTGCTCAAGGTGCCGGCCGGCACCGCGTCGCTGGTCGACGCGCGTCTGGACGAGGCGCAGCCCGACGAGCTGGCGGCGCTGAACCGGCACACGGTGAAGAAGGGTGAGACGCTGACGTCGATTGCCCGCAAGCTCCGGGTGAGCCGGGCGGATCTCGCGGAAGCCAACTACCTGTCGATCCGCGCCCGCGTGACGCCTGGCCAGCAGCTGGTGATCCCGCGCGCGCCGACGCTGCTGCTCGCGGCGCGCACCGAGACGCCGGCGCCGGATGCCGAATCACGCCAGCTCGACACCGTCGTCGCCGCCTCGAACACGGCGGTCCCTGCTCCGGTGACGCCGGATCGGCCGATCGTCTACCGCGTCAAGCGCGGCGACACGCTGTCGAAGATTGCCCGGCTGTTCGACACGACGGTGGCGTCGCTCAAGTCGTGGAACCGGCTGCGCAGCAACGCCATCAAGGTCGGCCAGCGGCTGACCGTCCGGTCAGCCCCCGGGCGCAACGCGACGCATTAGCTCGCCGTCGCGCTCTTCCCTGCTCCCGGCGCCGCCGCCGTGCGTGCGCGCAGCTGCTTGATGCTCTGCTCGATGCGCTCGGCCAGCTCACGCTCGTGCTGGAGCGTGCGGTGGGTGTTCTGCGCTTCCTGCATCAGGAACTCGAGCCGCGCCAGCTTGTCGGCGACGTGATCGATTACCGCCTTCTGCTCGCCGAGCGTCTCGAGGTTCACGCGGACGTCCTCGAGCAGGTTCGAGATGAGGCTGGTCTTGGACTGGACTTCGTCGACGACGACGCGCCGCGCCTCGATGGCGGCGATCTTCTCCTCGGTCGCGCCCGCCGTGGCCAGCAGCGTCTGCACCTGCTGCCGCAGCGCCGCGACCTCTTCGCGGCGATCGCTGACGAACTGCAGGTCGCTCTTGCTGCGCGCGGAAATCTGGTGCACGTTCTCGACCTCGGCCTTGACCGCGGCGACGACCGCTTCGCGTTCGGTGATCGCCTTGATCTTCTGGTCGACGTCCGCCGACTTCTGGCCCAGCTCGGCGAGCTTGACCTCCATCGCCGCCACCTTCTTTTCCGAGAACGCCAGCTGCGCCCGCCGCTGCTCGAGTGACTTGTAGAGCCCCTCGGCGCGCTTGAGCTGATCCTCGACCGCCTCGGCCTGGGCCACCGCGTCGCGCTGCCGCACCTGGATCCGCGCCAGCTCGGCGATCAGTTCGTCCTTCACCGTGGCGGAGCGGCCAAGCTCCTCGTTCAGCGCCTGCAGCTGCTTCAGGCGCTCGGCGGCGTCCGTTGCCAGCGTGCGGCCGGTTTCGGCCAGCTCGTTGAGGCGCACCTGCTGCTCGGTGAGCGCCGCCTCGTCGCGGACGACCTCGTTGAAGCGCGCCTGCGCCTTCTCGAGCTGGGCGCTGAGGCTGTCGAGGCGGTTGGTCAGCGGCATGACCTTCCCCTGCGCGCTGGCCACCGCCTCGACCTTCTGCTGCGCGTCGAGCATCTGCGCGATGACACCGTCCACCTGGCTCTTGAGCGTGTCGAGCTCGGTGCGACGCGCCAACTGCTCGGCCAGCTTGCGATCGACGTCGACGCTCATCACGTTGAGCGTGTTGAGACGGGCCTCGAGCTTGTCGACGAACTGGATCCGGTTGGTCACGCGGGTGAGCTGCGCGTCGAGCTCCGAGGCCAGCTCGCCCAGGCGCGTCGCCTGCTTCGTGCCCTCCTCGACCTGCGCCATCTTCCCGAGGATGGCGTCCATCGTCGCCTCGAGCTCCGGCGTCCGCGCCTTGAACGAGGTGAGGCGATCGCCGAAGGCCTCGAGCGCGGCGCGATCGGCGCCCAGCTTGTCGCGCAGCTGCGCCGCTTCGGCGTGCGCCTTGTGGAATTCCTGGATCTCCTTGCGCAGCGCGTCGAGATCGGCGCGGCTCTGGCGGAGGCTGTCGTACTGCGCCGCCGTGCGCCTGGTCAGCTCGTCGACCTGGGTCAGCTTCTCCTGCAGCGAATCGAGGCTGGCCTGCTTCTTCGTCAGGTCGTCGGCGTGTGCGCCGAGCGACTGAAAGTCCTTGCTGAGCGCGTCGACGCGCTGGTTCAGCGTCGACAGGTGCTTTTCCTTGGCCGCCAGGGCGTCCATGCGCCCTTCCGACTCGCCGATGGCGGTTTGCAGCGCCCGCAGGCGGTGATCGAACGCCTCGAACTCCTTCTTCTCGAGCGCGAGCTTCTCGAGGTTGGTGCGCATCACGTCGACCAGCGCGCGCCCATCCTTCTCGAAGCGCGCCGCCTCGCGCGCGAACTCGTCGCGCACCTTCGCCGCGGCGTCCGCCTGGGCGTTGGTCGCGGCGACGATCTGCTCGATGCGAGCCACCGTCTCTTCGCTGCGCGCGGCCTGCTTCAGCCCTTCGTTGAGCTTGTTGACCTGGACGTCCATGCTCCAGACCATCTCGTTCAGGCGGTTGGCCTCGACGACGGCGCGTTCGACCGCGTGCTTCTGCCCTTCGAGCGCCTTGGCTTTCTGGTTGACGTGCTCGGCCAGGGCGTTGAGCGCGGTGAGCTTCTCCTCGGTCGACTTGCTCAGCTCCTGCAGCTGCATCAGCGGCCCGAGCTTCTTCTCGACGTCCTTGACCGCCTCGGTCGCGGCGGAGGCGTCTTCCCTGGCGCCGCGCGACGTCTCGCGCAGGGCCGCGTAGTCCTTCGCGAGCTGGCCGGCGGTGCCGCGCACCTGGTCGAGCTCGCCGCGCAGCGTGGCCGCGCCGTCGACCGACTGCTTGATCTCGGACTGCGACTGCCGCAACTGGGTGCGGAACTCCTCGAGCGCCGCGCGCTCCTTCTTCAGCGCATCGACGCTGGCCTGCGTTTCGAGGGCCTGCGACGCCAGCGCCTGCACCTGCTGCTTATGCTTCTGCAGCTCGCCGTTGGGAGACAGCAGCTTTTCGGCCGCCTGCTGCGCCTGGGTGGCGGTGTCGATCAGCGATGCCACGCGCTTCTCCACCTCGGCAAAGGTGTTCGCCCGCCCTTCCAGCGACTCGAGCCGCTTCATCAGGTCGTCGAGCTTGCCGTTGGTCGCCGTCGCCTTTTCATCGACCGACTCCAGCGCCTTGCCGATCTGCGACAGCTTCGAGCTGCGCATCGACAGCTGCGTCAGCATGGTCGAGAGCGCGCTGCGCTCCTCGCGCGCGGCGGCGATGAGGGCCTGGAGATCCTCGGACTGCTGCTTCTGGCCCTTGCCGCTGCCGGCGAGGCCCTTGATGGCGTCGAGCATGGTTCTGTTCCTGCTGGAGTGAAGTGCGGTAACCCGCGAGTGTCCAAGAGGATAACCGCCGAGCTCGCGTAACTCAACCGCTGCGCAGATCTGTGCAGCAGCTTGACCAACTTGACCAACTCTCGTGGACGATGCTACGGTCGATGCGTGGGGAAGACCTTCAACGTCTACGAAGCCAAGGCCCGCTTTTCGGCCCTCGTCGAGGCCGCCGCCGCCGGCGAGGAAATCATCATCGCCAAGGCCGGCGTGCCGCGCGCGCGTCTCGTCCCCGTCAAGCCGGCCGTCCGTCGTCGTCCCGGCGGCTCGAAGGGACGGATCCACCTTGCCGGGGACTTCGACGCGCCGCTGCCGGATGAGCTGCTGGATGCGTTCGGCAATCGTGGAGGCCGGCTTTAGCCGGCCTGTTCATGAAGTTGCTCCTCGACACCCACGTCTTTCTCTGGTGGCGGTTGTCCAGCCGCCGGCTCAAGCGCGACGCACGCCAGGCCATCGTCGACGCTGATGTTGTCTGGGTGAGCGCCGCGTCGGCGTGGGAGATCGCGATCAAGCAGGGCCTCGGGCGTATTCGGCTCGACGATCCCTTCAGCGCGCTCGTTGCCGACAGCCTCTTCACCGAGCTGCCGGTGACGATGCGGCACACTGAGCGTCTGTCGGCCATCCCGGCGCACCACACCGACCCATTCGACCGGATGCTCGTCGCGCAGGCGGCCACCGAAGGGGCCACGCTGGTGACGCACGACCGGCAGTTCGAAGGGTACGGCGTCCCTGTCGTCTGGACCTGACCGGCGCCGATCGCGGGTTTCGCCATCCGCGCCGGCAGTTCGCCGCGCAGTTCCTGCGCTCTCGTCCCGCCCGACTCGCCGATCGCGCCTGATTCGCACCGATCGTCTCTGACCATCCGATTGCATTGCGCGGCGTCATGCTTGCCACGCTGCGTAGCGCCGCCGTCTTCGGCGTCGAGGCCTTCCCTGTCCACATCGAGGTCGACGTCTCGTTCGGCCTGCCCGCGTTCTCGATGGTCGGCCTGCCCGACCCGACGGTGCGCGAGAGCCGCGACCGCGTGCGCGCGGCCATCAAGAACTGCGGCTATCCGTTCCCCGAGCACCGCATCACCGTCAACCTGGCCCCGGCCGACGTGCGCAAAGCTGGCTCGTCGTTCGATCTGCCAATCGCGCTTGGGCTGCTCGCGACAGAGGGCGCGCTCAAGCGGCGCGAGATTGACGACACGGTCGTCCTGGGGGAGCTCTCGCTCGACGGCGGCATCAACGCCATCCGCGGCGTGCTCCCGATTGCCGCCGCCGCGCACCGCCTCGGCCTGAAGCGCCTGCTCCTGCCGCCGCAGAACGCCGCCGAGGCCACCGTCATCGACGGCCTGGACGTCCGCGTCGTTCGCTCGCTCGTGGAAGCCGTCGACGCCCTGAATGCGCCCGACACCGCCAGACCAGCGGAACGCTCCCCCTTCCCCCTGCCCCCTTCCCCCTACAGCGGCGCGGAGGGTGATCTCGCCGAGATCAAGGGCCAGGCCCTCCCCCGCCGCGCCCTGGAAATCGCCGCAGCCGGCGGCCACAACCTGCTGTTCACTGGATCGCCCGGGACCGGCAAGACGATGCTGGCTCGCCGGCTGCCGGGAATCCTGCCGCCGCTCACGTTCGACGAGGCGCTCGAGTGCACGGCCATCCACTCGGTCGCCGGCACTCTTCCCGCAGGCAGCGGCCTGCTGTCGGTGCGTCCGTTCCGCGCGCCGCATCACACGATCTCGAACGTCGCGCTCGTCGGCGGCGGTGGCATCCCGCGCCCAGGAGAAATCTCGCTGGCGCACAACGGCGTGCTGTTCCTCGACGAGATGCCCGAGTTCGATCGCCGGGTACTCGAGGTCCTGCGGCAGCCGATCGAAGAAGGACGCGTGACCATTGCCCGCGCGGCGCGCACCGCGGTCTTTCCGGCGCGGTTCGTCCTGGTGGCAGCGATGAACCCGTGCCCTTGTGGGTACCTGGGTGATGAGCGGCGCGCGTGCCGTTGCACGCCGGGGCAGATCGCCCGCTATCGCGGACGGCTGTCCGGGCCGCTGCGGGATCGCATCGATCTCATCGTGGAGGTGCCCTCGGTGCCGGTCGCGGCGCTCGCAGACATGGCCCCCGGCGAAGGATCCCCGGCGGTACGCGAGCGAGTCCTCGCCGCGCGCAGCCGCCAGCACGCGCGCTACGGCGCCACCGGGCCAAGGACCAATGCGGACGTCCGCGGCGGAACGGTGGCGAAGTGGTGCCGCCCGGACCACACAGGGCGAGCAATCCTGCGGCACGCCACCGAGAAACTAAACCTGAGCGCCCGCAGCTACGACCGCGTGCTGAAAGTGGCGAGGACGATCGCGGATCTCGCCACGGAGGACGAGGTGAAGGCCGACCACGTCGCGGAGGCGCTGCAGTACCGGTTCATCGAGTGAGGCCACGGAGGCACGGAGACTTTTCACCACAAAGGACGCAAAGGACACAAAGGATTTCTATGAAGTACGAGGCCATTCCTGAGGCCACGGAGGCAGTCGCACGCAGCATCATCGGCGCGGCTATCGCTGTGCACCGGGCCTTGGGCCCCGGCTTTCTGGAGCGCGTGTATCGCGAGGCGCTGTGTTACGAACTTGCTAGCCGAAGCGTGCCGTTTGAGACCGAGAAGCCGATCGTCGTTCGTTACCGGAACTTGGACATCAAGTGCCAGCGGGCGGACATGGTCGTTGACGCTCGAGTCATCGTCGAGCTGAAGGCGATCTCTCGGTTGGACGGTATTCATGAAGCGATCGTGATGTCCTATCTCCGAAGCACGCGGCTGCGACTCGGATTGCTGATGAACTTCCACGCCCCCACCCTCAAGCAAGGCTTGAAGCGGATCGTGCTGTGACCGCCAGTCTGGCCTTCGTGTCCTTTGTGCCCTTTGTGGTGAAGAACTCCGTGGACCTCCCTTGACCGCCCCCAGTGGTGAAGGCGACAATACTTAGCTCGGACTAACTCGTTGAAATCACTAGAGGTTACCCGTCTTTCGGCTGCCCGCCCTCGGGTCGAGGGGAAGTTCCTGGCCCTCGACGCTGGCGGGGTGCGTGAGCGCTTCGTGATCAAGGGGGTCGCCTACGGCACCTTTGCGCCGGATCGCGACGGCGTCCAGTTCCCGGCGCCCTCGGTGGTGGCCAACGACTTCGCGCGGATGGCGGCGGCCGGCATCAACACGGTGCGCACCTACACGGTGCCGCCGGAGTGGCTGTTCGACGAAGCGGCCCGCCATGGCCTGCGGCTCATGGCCGGCATCCCCTGGGCGCAGCACGTCGCCTTTCTCGATGACAAGTCTCTGGCGCGGCAGGTGCGGCGCGAGGCGGTGGACGTGGTCCGCCGGCTCGGTGCGCATCCCGCGGCCCTGCTCTTTGCCGTCGGCAACGAGATTCCCCCGTCGGTCGTCCGCTGGCACGGCCAGGCCCGCGTCGAGCGGTTTCTGCGCGAGCTGGCGGGTGACGTGAAGGGTGCCGCACCCGAGGCGCTGCTTACTTACGTCAACTTCCCGCCGACCGAGTTCCTCGATCTCTCGCCGTTCGACGTCTGCGCGTTCAACGTCTACCTGCATCGAGAAGCGGACCTGCGTGCCTACCTGGCGCGGCTGCAGCACATTGCCGGGAACACGCCGCTGCTCCTCGCAGAAGCGGGCGCCGACAGCATCCGGGAAGGGCTCGATGGCCAGGCGCGCATCACCGCCATGCACCTGCGCACCGCCTTCGCGGAAGGCGCCTGCGGTGCGGTGGCGTTCTCGTGGACCGATGAGTGGTGGCGCGGCGGCCACGACGTGCGCGACTGGGCGTTCGGCCTGGTGGATGCCGCGCGCCAGCCGAAGCCGGCGCTGGCGGCCGTCGAGCAGGCGTTTGCCGAGGCGCCCTTCTCCGCCCGCGAGCGCGCGACCTGGCCGAAGGTCTCGGTGATCGTCTGCGGCTACAACGCGGCCGACACGCTCCCCGATTGCTTCGATTCGCTCGCGAAGCTGACGTATCCGGATGTCGAGATCCTCTTCGTCAACGACGGCTCGCGCGACCAGAGCAGCGAGATTGCCCGTCGCTATCCGTCGATCACGCTGATCGAGATCCCGAACGGCGGCCTCAGCGCGGCGCGCAACGTGGGCCTCGCGGCTGCCACCGGCGAACTCGTCGCCTATACGGATGCCGACGTGCGCGTCGATCCCGACTGGCTCACGTATCTCGTCCAGCCGTTCCTGACGAGTGATGTCGTCGGTTCCGGCGGCCCGAACGTGATCCCTGCCGACGATCCGTGGGTGGCGCAGTGCGTGGCGCGCGCCCCCGGCGGGCCGACGCAGGTGCTGCTCGACGATCGCATCGCTGAGCACGTGCCCGGCTGCAACATGGCCTTCCGCCGCGACGCGCTGCTCGCCATCGGCGGCTTCAATCCGGTCTACCTGCGCGCCGGTGACGATGTGGATGTCTGCTGGCGGCTGCAGGCCAGGGGCCAGCGGATTGGGTTCGCGCCGGCGGCCCTCGTCTGGCACCACCATCGCGCGTCGGTCAAGGCGTACTGGCGGCAACAGGTCGGCTACGGCGAGGGCGAGACCTGGCTCGACGCGCACCATCCCGAGAAGTTCATCGGCGGCCAGATGCTGTGGCGCGGGCGCATCTACAGCCCGCTGCCCTTCGTCCGGTCGCTGGCCGGCACGCGCATCAATTTCGGTGTCTGGGGCACGGCGGCGTTCCCGTCGGTCTACAGCACCGACGTGCATCCGGCGCAGTTCCTTCCCCATTCGCCGGGATGGATGCTCGGCGCGACGCTCATGCTGCTGGCCGGGTTCCTCGGCATGGCATCGCCGTTTGTTGGCGCCACCGCGCTGCTGCTGGCCGCTGGTTCGCTCGGCTGGGCCGTCACCATCGGCCGCTGCTTCACGTTCGCGCTGCGCTCGGACTTGCCGGGCGCGACGGTCCTGGGCGGAACGGGTCTGGGCGGAACGAGAGTTCCGCAACTACGCACGCGACTGCTCATCGCGTGGCTGCACGTCATTCAGCCGGTCGCGCGGCTCTACGGCCGCGTGCGCGGCATGTTGTCGCCGCCGCCATCGATTACGCCCGAGCACGTCACGCGCGTCCCCTGGAAGGCACCGATGCCGTCGCTGCGCGATGCCGGTCGCGCGCTGCTGCTGCTCATCGGCGGCACGACGGAGCGCGACTTCTGGAGCGAGCAGTGGGCCTCGCACCCGACGCTGCTCACCGAGATCGGCGGCGTGCTGCGCGCCGCTCGCCCTGCCCCACGGGTCGAGACAGACGATGGGTGGCATGCGGATCGCGACGTCAGCGTCGGCGTCGGCCGCTGGGGCTGGGTGCACATCCGCGCGCTCGTCGAGGAGCACGCGCAGGGGCGCTGCCTCCTGCGCGTGGCGATGCGCCTGCGCCCCA
This sequence comes from Vicinamibacterales bacterium, assembly GCA_050247255.1. GTDB lineage: Bacteria > Acidobacteriota > Vicinamibacteria > Vicinamibacterales > UBA2999 > JBFWUM01. The sequence continues at coordinate 66,300 of JBFWUM010000020.1, forward strand.
GCTTCGCCGGGATCGTGTTTGCCGTCCTCTCGGCGGTGGCGCTGGTCGCCATTACCAGCGCGGTCATCACCGTGCTGCGAGGACCGATCGTCAGCCTGATCTGCGTGTCGACTGCCGCAGCCGTGTTCAGCCGCGGCGCCTGGCAGACCATGCGCGCCGTGGCGGTGATGGAGCGCGCGCTGCTGCGCGTCACCGGTGCGGCTGGAATGACTCCGCTGCCGCTCGCCGGCGAAGCCTCCGGCCGGCGCATTCGTCTTCGTCCTGCCAGCGCCTCGCAGCTGCTGCAGACCGCCGTGGTCACCTTCGTCGTCGCCAGCGCGGTCGTCAGCGTGATCTTCCTGCAGCGAAGCATCGCCGCTCGTGAGGCGTTCCGGCTGGAAGAAGCGGCGCGCGCCGCCACCGCCGCGCTGCTGCAGCCGCAGCTTCGCGGCGGCGTCGCGGTCACGGCCACCAACGATCTCTACGTGGCCGATGCGGTGGAGGGACTCATCCGCCGCTATCACGTCCGGGTGCCGGGCACCGTGCGCACCACGGCAACTGACGCGGCGCCCGCCCGCCAGATGGTCGGCACCCCGCTCCCGTTCGACGCGGCGGCTGATCTGGCCATGGCCAGCAATGGCGATCTTCTCGTGGCCGATCCGGCGAACCACCGGATTTGCCGCATCGAGCGGACGACCGGACGCGTGGTCACGATTGCCGGCACCGGCGGTGAAGGGTTCGATAGCGAGGCACGCCAGGCGGCACAGTCGCCGCTCCGGCGTCCCGAGGCGATCGCCGTGGATCGCCGCGGCGATCTCTTCATTGCCGACACGCGGAACAATCGCATCCGCCTGGTCAGCCAGGACACCGGTCTCATCAGCACCGTGGCCGGCACTGGTGAGCCGAACGGGCCGGCTGAAGCCGGCGCCCACGTCGGTGACGGGGGGCCGGCAACCGACGCGTATCTCGACGCGCCGGCCGGCGTGGCGATCGCCGACAACGGGGACATCTATCTCGCCGACACCGGGCACGATCGCGTGCGGCGCGTCGACGCGGCAACCGGCATCATCACGACGGTCGCCGCCATCGATGCGCCGACCGGGTTGACGCTGCGTCCGACCGACGCCGGGCTGGTCGTCTACGTGATCGACTCGAGGGCGCGCGCCGTGCGCAGCATCGCGCCTGACGGCACGGTCTCGACGGTCGCCACGCCGGATGTCGTGCGGGCGCCGACGCGCCTCGCCTATCACCGGTCAGGCTGGCTGTACGTGAAGGATGCGAGCCCGACGGGCATCACCGTCGTCGCGGTCCCCCTTCCGGAACCGATCGAGCTGGCCGTCGTGCCCTCCCGGAGGAAGCCGGCATGAGCGTCGCCGCCTGGACGCTGGCACTGCTGCGCCCGTATCGGGGCCGGGTCACCGCCATCGCGCTGCTCATCGGCGTCGAAACCGCGCTCGCGGCGCTGGCACCCTGGCCGTTGAAAGTGGTCGTCGACAACGTGCTCGGCGGCCAGCCGCTGCCGCCGTGGCTGGCCGGCGTGACGTCGAGCATCACCGGCGGACGCGTCGTCGCGCTCCTGCTGCTGATCGTCGTGGCCGGCCTGCTCCTCCAGCTCTTCGCCGAAGTCGTGACCATGGTGCACACCCAGCTGCAGGTGGGCGCCGGCCAGCGCATCGTCTACGACCTGCGGGCGCGCCTGCTCGGCCATCTGCAGGCGCTCAGCCTTCGTCACCATGTCGAGGCCCGGACCGCGGATTCGGTCTACCGGCTCGAAGCGGACGCCTACTGCGTGAACGACCTGGTCATGGGGGGCGTCTTCCCGCTGGCCACTGCGTTCCTGAAGCTCACCGTGATGTTCGTCATCCTGGCGCGGCTGGACCTGACGCTGGCGCTGCTCTCGCTCGTGGTGGTGCCGTTCCTCTACGCGAGCCTCCGCTACTACTCGGGGCAGATGGTCGACCGTGCCGAGCGCGTGAAGGAGGCCGAGTCCGCCCTGGTCGAGCGGCTCTTCGAGATCCTCTCGTCGATCAAGGTGGTCAAGAGCTTCGCTCGCGAGCGGTTCGAGCGCGATCGCTTCGTCGCGGTCGGCGATCGCACGATGGCGGCGCGCCTCACGCTGACCTGGCAGGAGTCGCTGTTCTCGGTGGTCGTGACCGGCATTACGCTGGCCGGCACCGCCCTCGTGCTCACCGTCGGCGGCCTGCACGTGCTGCAGGGGACGCTGACCGTCGGCAGCCTGCTCGTGGTCATCGCCTACCTCGCGGCGGTCTACAACCCGCTGTCGTCGATTGCCCACACGACCGGGTCGCTGCAGCAGGCGGTGGTCAGCGCCCGCCGGGTCCAGGAGATCTTCGCGCTGCAACCCGAGCCGCTCGAGGCTCCGGACGGGATCAACGCGGCGGCGCTGCGCGGCGAGATTGAGTTTGCGCGCGTCTCCTTCGCCTACGAGGCTGAACGGCCGATCCTCGACGGGATCACCTTTGCCGCAAAGCCCGGCGAACTGGTCGCGCTCGTCGGCCTGACCGGTGCCGGCAAGACCACGCTGGCGAGCCTGATTCCGCGTTTCTTCGACCCGACGGGCGGCGAGGTGCGGATCGACGGCGTGGACGTGCGGCGCTACAACCTGCGGGGGCTGCGCGAGCAGATCGCCCTGGTGCCGCAGGAGCCGGTGCTCTTTGCCGGATCGATTGCCGACAACATCCGCTACGGCCGGCTCGACGCCACCGATGCCGAGGTGCAGGCATCGGCCGAGGCGGCCCTGGTCCACGGGTTTGTCTCCCGGCTGCCGCGCGGCTACGACACGCCTGTCGCGGAGGCCGGCGCGACGCTCTCGGGCGGCGAGCGCCAGCGGCTCAGCATCGCCCGGGCCCTGCTGAAGGATGCGCGCATCCTCATCCTCGACGAGCCAACCTCCTCGCTCGACTCGATCTCGGAAGAGTCGGTGTTCGACGCGCTCCGGGCGCTGCGTGCCGGCCGGACGACGCTGGTGATCGCCCACCGGCTGTCGACCATCCGCGACGCCGATCGCATCCTCGTACTCCACGAAGGGCGGTTGATCGCGCAGGGGCGCCACGAGGAACTGCTGGCCGCGAGCGACCTCTATCGCCGCATGTGCGCACGGCTCTCGGTCGGCCGATCGCTCGACGAGCCCGAAACGGTCGACGAGCTCATCGCCGCCTCCTCGTGAAGATTCTCGTCGCCGGCATCATCGCCCGCTACCCGTTCGGTGGCGTGACCTGGTGCTCCCTGATGTATCTCCTCGGCCTGCGCGACCTCGGCCACGAGGTCTTCTACGTCGAGGACACCGGCGAATGCATCTACGACCCTGAACAGAACACCCGCTCCGAGGATCCCGCCTACGGCACGCGGTATATTCACGCCGCGCTCGAGCCGTTCGGGCTTGGCGACCGCTGGGCCTTCGTCAACTACGACGGCAGCTACCACGGCGCGTCGCATGAGACGGTGAAGGCGTTCTGCGCGGATGCCGACCTCTTCATCAACCTCTCGGGCGGATCGTGGTTCTGGCGCGATGAGTACCGGCGCATTCCGCGCAAGGTGTTCATCGACTCCGATCCCGTCTTCACCCAGCTGGCGATTGCCAAGGCCGAGGGGTGGTACGTCGATTTCTTCCGCCAGTTCGATCGCCTGTTCACCTTCGGCGCGAACATCGGCACGCCGGCCAGCGACGTGCCCACCGGTGAGTTCACGTGGCACCACACATGGCAGCCGGTGGTGCTGGCCCAGTGGAGCACGCCGGCGCCTCCGGGCGATCGCTTCACGACGGTCATGACCTGGCGCATCGAGAGCTTCACCGACGTCGACGGCAACAAGGACAAGGAATTCCTCCGTTTCCTCGACCTGCCGTCCCGCACCGGCCACCGGTTCGAGCTGGCGATCAACGGACCGCAGGACTTCCTCCGCAGCCATGGCTGGCACACGGTGGATGCCATGGGCGTGTCGCGATCGCTTTTCGATTACCGCGCGTTCATCCAGGGCTCGCGCGGCGAGTTCGGCGTCGCCAAGCATGCGTATGTGGCCCGCACGTCGGGCTGGTTCAGCGACCGAACCGAGTGTTATCTCGCCGCCGGAAGGCCAGCCGTCGTCCAGGACACCGGCTGGAGCGCGCACCTTCCAACCGGCGATGGCCTGTTCGCCTTTTCGACCCCCGGGCAGGCGCTCGCCGCCCTGGATGCGATTGCGGCAGATCCCCTGCGCCAGTCGCGGCTGGCGACCGAGATTGCCCGCGAGCACTTCGACGCCAACCGCGTGTTGCCGCGGTTGCTGGAGGTCGCCCTCGCATGAGCGCGCGGTTGCGCATTGCGATGGTCGCGCCGGTGGCGACATCGGTGCCACCCGAGCGCTCCGGCTCGGTCGAGGCGATGACGTCGCTCCTGACCGAGGGACTCGTCGCCAGGGGGCACGACGTCACGCTCTTCGCCACCGCCTCGTCGCGGACAACCGCGCGGCTGCACGCGACGTTCGCGCAGGGCTATCGCGAAGACCTGTCGCTGTGGCCCTGGGAGTTCTGCGAGCTGATGAACCTGACAGCCGCGGTGGAGCGCGCCGCGGCGTTCGACGTGATCCACTACCAGGCCGAGTACTACCCGATGTCGGTCGCCCTCTCGCGCCTGGTGCCAACGCCGATCGTGCAGACGCTGCATCACGCGCCCGGCCCCACCGAAGTGGCGCTCTGGTCACGGTACCCCCACGCCCCGTTCGTCGCGGTCTCGCGCGAGCAGGCCAGCCTCCTCGACGGTCTCAACGTCGTCGGCATCGTCCCGCACGGCCTCGATACCGACGCGTTCACGTTCACCGAACGCCCGGAGGACTACCTCCTGTTCCTTGGCCGGTTCACCGAGGGGAAGGGCGTGCGGCAGGCGATCGAGATCGCCCGTCGCAGCGGCATGAAGCTCGTGCTGGCCGCGGCAGAGAACGAATACTACCGGGATGTGATTGCGCCGCTGGTGGATGGGACGCAGGTCGTCTACGCCGGCGAGGCCGACCACGCCACGAAGGCGCGGCTGCTCGGAGGCGCCCGGGCGCTGCTCTACCCGGTCCAGTCTCCGGAGTCGTTCGGCCTGGTGCTGACCGAGGCCATGGCCTGCGGCACGCCGGTCGCCGCGCTCGACTGCGGCCCGGTCGCCGAGATCGTCTCTCCGGGAGTGACCGGCGGCGTGTTCTCCTCGGTCGACGCGTTGATCGCAGGGCTGCCCTCGGTGCTGGCGCTCGACCGCGAGGCGGTACGGCGCACGGCGGTGGACCGCTTCGGTGCCGCGCGCATGATCGACGGTTACTGCGAAATCTACGCGAAGCTGGCCGCAGCTTCCGGCTCAAGCCGGAAGCCACAGCAGTGGCTTCCGCCTTCAGGCGGAAGGTCATGAGCTCGCTGCTGGCGGTCTTCGCCCATCCGGACGACGAGTCGATCGCCTGCGGCGGCCTGCTTTCGCGCTGCGCCGAGCGCGGTGTGGAGGTGTCACTCCTCTGTGTGACGCGAGGCGAGGATGCGGCTCCCCCCGGCGACGACCGCGCAGCGCTGGGCGGAAAGCGCAGCGAGGAGCTGGCGGCCGCCGCGAGCGTCCTGGGCGTGGGCGAGATCATCCTGCTCGACTACCCCGACGGCGAGCTCAAGTGGCTGCCAGAGGAGCGTGCAGCCGCCCTCGAGCGCGACATCGCCGACGTCACGCGGCGGGTCGGGGCCGACGTCGTCGTGACCTTCGATGAGGACGGCCTCTACTGGCACCCGGATCACATTGCCCTGCACCATCGGGTCACTGCCGCGGTGCGCTCACTGGGTCCGGACGCGCCGTCGCTCTACTATGTCTCGATGCCTGAGGGGGCGATGCGCGCGCTCGTGGACGCGGTGGGCGGCGGACACGTGCTCGGCATCGAGGACCCCGATGCCTTCGGGACGCTGGCGCCAGCGCCAACACTCACGATCGACGTCAGCGGCAGCGCGGCGAAGAAGCTCGCAGCGATCCAGTGCCACGCCAGCCAGGTGGCCGGCGGCGCCTTGGCGCGGCTCGACGCCGCCCGCGCGGCACGGATGCTCAACGTGGAGCAGTTCCGCCGCGGCCCGTTTGGTCACCCGGGGCGAACGCTCCTGGACGAACTCGCATGAACCTGACGCTGCTCGAGATCCTGCGCTGCCCCTTCTGCGGCACCCGCCTGGCCATCGTCGACAACGACGCGCTTCGGCGGGACGGAGACGAGATCGAGTCGGCCGTCCTTGGCTGCGAGTGCTGCGCCTTCCCCGTCGTCGCCGGCATTCCGGTCCTGATCGCCGACGATGCCACACGCGAGGCGATGCACACGCTCGAGGCCGGGCGGCCCGACGAAGCGCTGTTCATGCTGCTCGGACTCGACCAGGCACGGCGCTCCGCGTTCCGGGAACTGCTCGCGCGCGGCGATGCACTGACGTACCGCGACGCCGTCGCCGTACTCAGCCCGGATGCCGAGGGGACCTACTTCGTGTATCGCTTCTCGGATCCCACCTACGTGATGGCCGAGGCGGTGCTCGACGCCGTGGCGCGCCACCCGGCGGTCACGCGCGGACGGGTCCTCGACCTGTGCGGCGGGTCCGGCCACCTGTCGCGCGTGCTGGACCCGGTGGCCCCGGGCCGTGGCGTGCTCGCCGACCTGTTCTACTTCAAGCTCTGGCTGGCGCGCCGGTTCACGACGCCGGGCATTGCCGCTATCTGTTGCGACGGAAACAATCCGCTGCCGTTCGAGCGCGACACCTTCTCGCTGGTCGTCCTCTCGGACGCGTTTCCGTACATCTGGCACAAGCGGATGCTGACCGACGAGATGATGCGCCTCGCCGGCCGCGACGGCACCATCGTCATGCCACACCTGCACAGCGCGCTCGGCGAGAACTTCTCCCCCGGCATGCCGTTGACGCCGGCCGCGTACCGTGACCTGCTGGCGCCGCATCAGCCGAGGCTGTTCAGCGATCGCGAGTTGTTCGACGATGCGGTCGCGCGCGGCGCCGTGGACCTGTCACAGCCGATGACACCCGAAGGTCTTGGCGACCAGCCGTCGCTCACGATTGTGGCCTCGCCGCACGATGCGATCTTCCAGCACTACGGGCCGATGCCGGTCGCGCCGGTCCGGGGCGTGTTGGGCGTGAACCCGCTGTACCGCGTCGAGGTCCAGGACGGATCGCAGGCGCTCACGCTGGAATTTCCAACCGAGGAGTATGCGGAGGAGTTCGCCGATTGCCGCCGCTACCTGGCGGACCGGCTGACACTGCCGCGGGAGCTTACTCCGGCGGCGCTGGGGCGGGAGTACGAGTCTCTTCGCCGCCGCCGGATCGTGCTCGACCTTCCACGTCACTATCTCTAG
>JBFWUM010000021.1:0-29623 GCA_050247255.1 Vicinamibacterales bacterium
ATCGGGAGGCAGTGGGCATGCACACGCATCACGACATCGATTACGTCGAGTTCACGGTCCGGGATCTGGCGGCGGCCAAGCGGTTCTACAGCGCGGCGTTTGGCTGGGAGTTCACCGACTACGGGCCAGAGTACGCCGGCATCAAGGGCAAGGACCGCGAGCCCGGCGGGTTCCGCCAGTCGGACGACGTGCGGACGGGCGGCCCGCTGCCGGTGCTGTATTCGCACGACCTCGAGACGTCGCTTGCCGCCGTGCGTTCGGCCGGCGGCACCATCACCACCGAGCCGTTCGACTTTCCAGGCGGCCGCCGCTTTCACTTCAAGGACCCGAGCGGCAATGAGTTGGCCGTCTGGTCTGAGCGGTAGCGCAGGAGGGCGACCTCTACAGCATGCGCAAGTCGTTCGTGGTGGTCGCTGGCCTTCCAGCGAGCGGAAAGACGACGTTGGCCAGGGTGCTGGCGCCAGCTCTCGGCCTGCCGCTCATCGACAAGGACGACATCCTGGAAAGGCTCTTCGCGTCGCGTGGCATCGGAGATGCGACATGGCGCCGAACCCTGAGCCGCCTGAGCGACGCGATTCTCGAGAAGGCTGCGCTCGCGTCCGATGGCGCGATCTTGTCATCCTTCTGGCATGTGCCGGGCATGCCGGAAGACTCCGGCTCGCACGCCGACTGGTTGAGGGCGACGAGCCACCGAGTCGTAGTCGTCCAGTGCGTCTGTCCACCCGAGGTCGCGGCGGCGCGATTCTTGGAGAGACGGCGGCATCCAGGACACCTGGACGGCGAGCGGACGCGGGCGCAGATCCTGTCGTCTCTCAGGGCACTGTCAGCGTTGGGAACGCTTGCCGTTGGCCCGGTCCTTCATGTGGACATGACTGGTTCTCTCGCGATCGGTGACCTCGTTCGCGACATCCGCAACATGCTTGCGCAGGCATGAGACAGGCCGCACCCCAGGAATCGGTGGGTGGTGCGGCTTGCACAGCGCGGGGACGCGGTGCGGCGGGCGGGCGCATCGGCGCAAGGCCGACTCACCGCGACGCCGGAAATCGGGCGAAGCGATTCACCGCGTCGACTTCCTTCAGCGCGTTCGAGTTGCTGCGAGGCAGCGCGGACGTTTTGAGCCGTGCGACGGATGTCGTGACGAGTCAGCGGTAGTCGGCGCGGGTGCGGCAGGGTACGAGCCCGAGCTCGATTTCCCGGCCGCCGCGCCTGCGCCCGCCCGGCGCACCGCGTTCCCGCGCGTTTCGGGTTGAAGGGAATGAAGCTCTGAAGGCTACCCGCGGATGCGGTTGCGCATCACGCCGATGCCCTCGACCTCGGTTTCCACGACGTCGCCGTCATTCAGGAACTCCGGCGGCGTCCGTCCCATGCCGACGCCTTCCGGCGTGCCGCTCGAGATGATGTCGCCCGGCTCCAGCGTGAACCCCTGCGACAGCGTTTCGATGATGACGTCGACCGGGAAGATCATGTCCTTCGTGTTCGCTTCCTGCTTGGTCACGCCGTTGACGCGGCAGGCGATCCGCTTGCCCTGGGGGTCGCCGAACTCGTCGGCGGTCACGACGCACGGTCCCATCGGCGCGAAGCCGTCCAGGCTCTTCCCCTTGAACCACTGGATGTGTTTCGCCTGCAGATCCCTGGCGGTCACGTCGTTGACGATCGTGTAGCCGAAGACGTGGCCGAGCGCGTCGGCCCGGCGGATGTTCTTGCCGCGCACGCCGATGATGACCCCGAGCTCAGCCTCCCAGTCGACCTGCCCGGTGGCACCGCGATCGACCGGGACGTCGTCGAATGGGCCGTTGGCCGTCGAGGGCGCCTTGGTGAAGAACACCGGGTCCTTCGGGATCTTCGGGTCGCGCCCGCGCGCGGTGGCCGACTCGATGGCGTGGCTGGCGTAGTTCAGGCCGAGGCAGAGGATGTTGCGCGCCGGCCGCGGAATCGGCGCATGCCACCGGATGTCGTCGACGCGGTGGCGCAGCCCGTCGTGGCGGGGGAGTTCCTCCTTCAACATCTGGGCGACCCGCGCCCAGTGCACCGGCCCCATGGCGATGAGGTCGGTCAGCGAGCCGGGGAGCTGGCCGAAGCCGGTTGGCGCCGACAGCGACTGCAGATCGACGATCTCGCCGCCGTCGATGACCCCGAGCCGTTTCGTGTGGTCGTCCTTGAAGGAGAAGGTGAGGTAGCGCATCGCGCTACTATACCCGCGGCATGCTCCTTCCGACCACGATCGTCGGCAGCTATCCGCAGCCTGACTGGCTGATCGATCGCAGCCGCCTTGGCGCCATCATGCCGCCCCGCGTTCGCGCGCGCGAACTGTGGCGGCCGCAGGATTCCGAGCTCGCGGCGGCACAGGACAAGGCGACGCTCGAGGCCATCCGCGCGCAGGAGGCCGCCGGCATCGACATCGTGACCGACGGCGAGATGCGACGGGAGAGCTATTCCAACCGCTTCGCCACCGCGCTCGACGGGCTGGACCTCGATCGTCCCGGCACGGTCATCAGCCGATCCGGGCAGGAGGTGCCGGTCCCGCGCATCGTCGGCCCGATCGCCAGGCGCCACGCGGTGGCAGTAGCCGACGTCCGGTTCCTGCGGGAGCACACCGACCGGGCGATCAAGATCACCGTGCCCGGGCCGTTTACCATGACGCAGCAGGCCCAGAACGACTACTACCCGGAGATCGAGGATGCAGCGCTCGACTACGCCGCCGCGGTCAACGAGGAGATCCGGGACCTGTTCGCGGCCGGCGCCGACGTGGTGCAGATCGACGAGCCCTACCTGCAGGCGCGCCCGGAGGAGGCGCGCCGCTACGGCGTCGCCGCCTTGAACCGCGCCCTCGAAGGGATCGACGGCACGACCTGCGTGCACCTCTGTTTCGGCTATGCGGCCCTGGTGCACGACCGGCCGACGGGCTATTCCTTCCTGCCCGAGCTGGCCGCCTGCACCTGCGACCAGGTGTCGATCGAAGCGGCGCAGCCCGATCTCGACTGCCGCGTGCTGACGACGCTGCCGTGGAAGGACATCCTCCTCGGCGTCATCAGCCTGGGAGACATGACCGTCGAGACGCCGGAGCTGGTGGCGGCGCGCATTCGCCGGGCGCTCGACTTCGTGCCGGCCGAGCACCTGATCGTCTCGACCGACTGCGGGATGAAGTACCTGCCGAAAGAGGTGGCCGACGCCAAGATGCGCGCCATGGTGGCCGGCGCAGCCATCGTCCGCGCGGAGCTCTAGCCGACCTCGGTCGCCCGGTGGCGCCTGAGCACGGGCGTGGCCGCCGCTACCCAGCCAGTGGCCAGCAGGCAGCTGCTGGCGCCGATCAGCACCGCCGCCGGCGCGCCCAGCCAGTTCGCCGTCGCCCCCGCCTGCACTTCGCCCATCTGCGGCCCGCCCTGGAAGAAGGCCATGTTGATACCGGTCATCCGGCCGCGGAGGTGATCGGGCGTTTCCAGCTGGCGAACGATGTTGCGGATGATGGCGCTGACGCTGTCGGCGGCGCCGGCCGTGGCCAGGCAGGCGAACGTCAACCAGAAGTGGCGCGACAGGCCAAAGCAGAAATTGGCGGCGCCATAGACCATGACCGCTCCGAGCAATACGCGGCCGCGATGCACGATCCGCGACGTCAGCACGACCATGCCGGCGCTCATCACCGTGGCCCCGACCGCCGGCGCCGCGTAGAGCCAGCCGTAGCCGCGCGGCCCGACGTGCAGGATGTCCTGCGCGAAGATCGGCAACAGCGCGACGGCCGGCGAGAAGAGCGTCGCGAAGAAGTCGACCAGCATCGTCGAGCGAATCAGCGGGTTGGTGAAGACGAAGCGGAACCCCTCGCTCGCCGCCTTCCACGACACATGCTCCCGTCCCGTGGCCGTGCCCTGCGGCGGCACGTCGCGCATCAGCAGCAGGGCAGCGATCACGCAGCCGTAGGTGACGGCGTTGGCGGCATAGACGCTCGTCAGACCGGTTGCCGCGATGACGAGGCCGCCGACAGCCGGCCCGGTCATCGACGCGGTCTGCAGCATGATCATGTTGAGGCTGATGGCGTTCGGCAGGTCCTTGCGAGGGACGAGCACCGGCACCAGCGACTGGCGGGCCGGGAGGTCGAAGGCGTTGAACGCCGCCCCGAGCGCTGCCAGCAGGTAGATCGGCCAGAGCGCGGTCAGCCCCTGCCAGGTCAGGACGGCGAGCGCCACGGCGACGCAGGCCGACCCGGTCTGCGTGATCAGCATGACCCGGCGCCGGTCCCACGCGTCGGCGACGACGCCGCTCACCAGAGAGAAGACGACGATCGGGATGACCTTCGACAGGCCGACGCCGCCGAGGGCGAGTCCCTTGGACCCTGGCGCCAGCAGCGCCACGTGCCAGAGCAGCGCCGCGTTCTGCATGAACGACCCGGTGAACGAGAACAGCAGGCCGAGCCAGAGAAGGCGGAAGTTGCGGTGCCGGAGCGCCGCGATGGAGGGGTGCGACAGACTCAGGCCTTTATAATACCGGGATGCAGGATCTCCTTCGGCAGCTCCTCGTGGAGCTCGGCGAGGACGCCGACCGCGAGGGGTTGGTGCGCACACCGGCGCGCGTCGAGAAGGCGCTCCGGTTTCTCACCAGCGGCTACCGCGCCGACATCGACACCGTCCTGAATAACGCCTTGTTCACCGTCGACTACAGCGAGATGGTGATCGTGAAGGACATCGACTTCTACAGCCTGTGCGAGCACCACCTGCTGCCGTTCTTCGGCAAGTGCCACGTGGCCTACATTCCGCGCACGCAGGTGATCGGCCTGAGCAAGATCCCGAGGCTGGTCGACGTGTTCGCCAGGCGGCTGCAGATCCAGGAGCGGATGACCAACCAGATTGCCGAGACGATCCGCGAGGCCATCAACCCGCTGGGGGTGGCGGTCGTCTGCGAGGGAACGCACCTGTGCATGTCGATGCGCGGCGTGGAGAAGCAGAACTCCCTGGCGGTGACCAGCGCCATGCTCGGCTCGTTCCGTGACAATGCCCGGACGCGGATGGAGTTCCTCGAGCTCATCAAGCTGCGCCACGTCGGCGTGCCGAACCTGCCGGAAGGAGCTGCGCTCGCATGCGTCAACGACTGATCGCCGTCGCCGCGCTCGTGGTGTTCGCCGCAGCGGGAGCCGACGCACAGCGCCGCGGGGGAGCGGCCACCCGGACCGAGCCTGCGCAGATCGAATGCCAGGCCCCTCTTGGCGTCGGCATCGAGTCGAAACGCGCCTACTGCGACGTACTGACGGGCCGCAACCAGGAGGAAGGCATCCAGGTGATCATCCCGCCGCACACGGGGACGGTGACCCTGCGGTTCGACCTGCACAACCGGCACCTCTACTCGGAGGAGCTGGTGAAGTCCGGGCGCGGCTACCGCCAGTACACCGCGCGCATCGGCGTCCTGGACGACGGGAACACGCTGCTGTCGCGCTTCCTGATCCGGACCGAGTTCCGGTCCAACGCCGACCTGGTCGAGCGCGTCGCGGCCGACACCGGCACCGGCGTCAAAGCGGTGGCGCCGACCGGCATCGAATCGTTGACGCTGACCCTTGCCGCCAACGTCGATCGGGTCAGCATTCTCGGCGAGAACCTGACGGTGGTCAGGCCCGACAGCGAGATCCCCGACAGCTTCACGGCTCCGGGCCGGCCGATTGCGGTCGTCAGCAACATCACGCTGGAGTACCGGCCCGGTCCGGCGCGGCGCCGCTAGGCGTCGTCGCGCTCTTCCGTCGCGGCGATCTCGTCGAGGCGCGCCATCAGCGCCTGGAAGCCGCACTGGCCCGGATCGAAGAAGCCCCATTCGTCCTGGATGGGGCGCGGCTTCCCCTTCCTCTTCGGCGCCGCGCTCACGTTGACCGCGGCCGCCACCTGAACCGACACGGCAACATTGACGGCGACAGACGCCTGCACCTGGGCACCCGTGCCCGTGGGAACCTCGATGACCTGCTGCACCATGGCCGGAGCCAGGACAGGGGCAAGCGGGGCTGCCGGTACGGGGGCTACGGGCACGAGCGCGGGTAGAGGCGCCGATCCGACCACCGCCGGCGCAGGCTTCATCAGCATCGGCACCGGCGCCAGTTCCACCGGCGGAAGTTCGATCACAGGGTCGGGTGCAGGGTCGGGCTCGGCCTCGGGTTCGGGCGCGAGCTCAAGGATGGCCTCGGGCTCGATCTCGATCACCGGTTCCGGCGCGATCGCGAAATCCGGTTCCGGCTCCGCCTCCAGCAGCGCCGACAGGTCAACGAGAGGCCCCTCGTCGACGGGCTCGTCAATGGACTTGTCAATGGGCTCGTCAGTGGGCTCGGGCTCGGCCTCGGCTTTAACCGGCGGCGCCTGGCGCATGGTGTCCCGCAGGTAGTGGGCAATCTGCTCGGCGAACGCCGACGGATCGCACCCGTCCGCGTCGGCAGGCCGGCTGCGCTCCCGTCGCAGCGCCGACAGCAGGCCGCGGTCTCCGCCCTGCCTTCCCCCGGCGAGTAGCGGGATCGTCAGCGAACGGACGTGGGCGGCCGCCGGGCCGATCAGGCGCAGGTAGTCGTCGAGCGCCGCCTCCTCAGCGGCGGGAAGCAGCGGCGCTAGCAGCAGCAGGTCGGGCACGCGCTCACCCAGAGCCTGGAAGCCGCGCGCCACCGACGGCGCCGCGATAAATTCCGCGTCGAGGTGCGCGCGCGCCATCGCTTCGAGCTGCGCGGCGCGCGTGCGATCAGGTTCCACCGTCAGGATCAGGGCCATGGATGTCAGGTCCGAAGCATCGCGATCACCAGCCCGGTGGCGATCACCACAAACAGGGCCAATGACATCTGTTCCGTGTCCACGTCACGCGCAGCCGCCACGAACCTGCGACCGGCGTTCGCGGTGTGCACGCTGGCGGCGAGCACGCCGCCGCCGGCGACGCGCGTGCCCTCCTCCCGCACACGGTTGTCCGCGAGCGCGAGCAGCGCCACGAGTATCGCGATGGCGACAAGCGAGAGCGCCACGTCGCGCATATCGACCGGATCGCAAGTCGCGTTCCTGATTGCCAACCCCGCACTTCGCGTCACCACTGCGTCCACATCGGCGATGCGGTGATCCGCGCTGACCAAAACAGCGATCGCGCTTACGAAACGGGCGGCGTGCGCGTGATTGCACATGATCCGTTTCGCGACACCGCCGTGGCCGACAACTTCCGACGCTGCGGTTACGAAAATCAGTGCTGCCCCGCCCTCACGCTGCCATCCGCGCGGCACGATGATGCGGAAGGTCGCGCGCGATTTCTGCCGGTGAACACGGCGCGATCCGTCGCGATCGGCGATCGCCAGCCCGTCAGTGGCATACCCGTTGCGCAATAGCGTGGCGTTCCGCGGTTGCGCCGCGCGCGTGATCGCATTTCGCACACGACAACAGGAGGACGGCATGAACGCGATGGCTTTCGTGCGCGCGCTGCGGCGCAACGAAGAAGGACAGGACCTGCTCGAGTACGCGCTGCTCGTGGCACTGATCGCGCTGGTGGCGTACGGCGCGGTGCAGCTCACCGGCACCAACGTCGACGCGATCTTCGACAGCATCGCCTCGCGCCTCGGCACGGCGGCGGGCTCGGGCGGCGCCGGCTCGTAGCCGATGGAGGCGGGTGCGACGTCGATTCTGCTGGTGGCCGCTGCGGGCGCGGCGGCCACCGCGATCGACCTGCGCACCCGGCGCGTGCCGAACGCGTTGACGTTCGGCACGGGCGTGTTCGGTCTGGCCCTGGCAGCGATGCAGGCGGGGGATATCGGGATCGGGGCGGCACTGGCCGGCGGTCTCATCGGGCTCGCGCTGATGCTGCCGGGATACGTGTTCGGGGCCACCGGCGGCGGCGACGTCAAGCTGCTGGCCGCGTTCGGCACGCTGCTCGGCCCCGGCGACACGGTGACGGCATTCGTGGCGATGGCGATCGCCGGCGGCGGCATCGCCCTCGCCCTCATGTTGCGCCGGCGGTGGGCCGGCAGCACGGATCGCTATTTCGCGTACGCCCCGGCGGTGGCCATCGGCGCGCTGGCGGCGGCGCTGACGTGAGGGACACATGAGACGGCAGGGCAGGCACCTCGCGCGCGACCAGCGCGGCACGGCGCTCCTCGAAACGGCGCTGACGCTGCCGCTGATGCTGCTGGTGTCGATCGGCATCCTCGAGTTCGGGCGCGCCTACCAGACGTGGCAGATCCTCACGAACGCCGCCCGCGAGGGCGCGCGGATCGCGGTCCTGCCAGGCACGACCGACGACGCGGTGAGCGCGCGCGTGGCCACCTACCTGACCGACGGTCAGATCGAAGCGCCGGACGCGGCCGACGTGAGCATCGCCCGCGACGAAGAGATTTCCATCGGCAGCGGCACCGCGAGCGCTTCGCGCGTGACCGTGACCTATCCGTACGAATTCATCGTCCTGCAGCCGGTGGCGCAGCTGGTGAACCCGGCGTCAGACGTCGGCGCCCCGCTCACCATGACCGCGTCGGCGCTGATGCGCAACGAGCAGTAGGAGACAGGGGACCCCATGGTGCGTAAACGACTGTTGATGGTGCTGGCACTGGCGATCTGTGCCGGCAGCGCCCTCGCGCTGCTCACCTATCGCTACATCCAGCAACAGCCGGCGGCCGGGCCGGAGCGGCCTGTGGCGCCGGTCGTTGTCGCCGCCGCCGATCTCGAGATGGGCAGCGAACTGCGGCGCGAGGACCTGCGCGTCATCGACTGGCCGGCCGACGCCGTTCCTGCCGGCGCCGCCAGCGATCCGCAGGCGCTCGTCGGGCGCGGCCTGGTGCAGGCCGTGGTGCAGAACTCGCCGATTCTTCCCGGCCACATGCCGCCGGTCGAGGCCGGCGCCGGGCTGCCGCCGATCATCCCCGAGGGGCTGCGCGCGGTGTCGGTGCGGGTCAACGATGTCATCAGCGTCGCCGGCTACGTGCTCCCGGGCACGACGGTCGATGTCGTTGCCACCGTCAACCCGACGACGCAGCAACCCGACGTGACCTCGAAGCTGATTCTCAGCAACGTCCAGGTGCTGGCCGCCGGCACGAAGATCGAGCGCGAGAGCGAAGACAGCAAGCCGGTCACCGTCAACGTGGTGACCCTGCTGGTGAGCCCGGCTGAGGCCGAGCGGCTGACTCTCGCCAGCACCGAAGGGAAGATCCAGCTGGCGCTGCGCAACCCGCTCGACAAGAGCGCACCCCAGACACCGGGCATCCGGCCGGCCGCACTGCTCGGCGCCGCCCCCGCCGCCCGGCCCGTCGTGCGGCCGCGGGCGGCGGCGCGACAGACGCGGGTGGTCGCGGCAGCCGCCGACCCGATACCGACCGTCGAGATCATTCGCGGCGACAAGCGGGCGCAGGAAGTCGTCCGCCAGGAGTAGCGACACCATGGGTATGCCACGCACCGCCGGCCTGCTGATCCTCTTCATCGTCGTCTTCGGCGCCGGCGAGATGCACGCCGAGGAGACGACGACCGAACTCCAGTTGATCGTCGGCCGCTCGACGCTGGTCGAGATCGGCGCGCCGATCACGCGCGTGTCGCTGACCAGCTCGGACATCGCCGACGCGCTCGTGACCGCCCCCGACCAGTTGCTGCTGCACGGCAAGGTCCCGGGGAGCATCTCGATGTTCGTCTGGAGCCGCGGCGGCGACGTCCGCCGCTACGAGGTGTCGGTGCACCGCGACATCGCCGGCGCCGCCGGGCGTATGCGCGAGCTGTTCCCGAATGACACGATCGATGTCCAAAGCAGCGGCCGCACCGTCGTGCTCTCCGGGACGGTGTCGTCGAAGGAGGTCCTCGACCGCGCGGTCGACGTGGCCGCCAGCTTCGTTGCCAGCCGCGAGGAGGTCGTGTCGCTGCTGCAGGTGCAGCCGCCGCGGCCGGCTGACCAGGTGCTTCTGCGCGTGCGGTTCGCCGAGGTGAGCCGCAGCGCGTTGACCGAGGCGGGGCTGTCGCTCTTCACCAGCCCGACCGGCGTCGAGAATACGCTTGGCCGGATCACCACGCAGCAGTTCCCGGCCCCCGGCTTCACCGACCTGGAAGTCGTGAAGGAAAGCAGCGACTTCGGCGCCGACGTCGCCAGCGCCAAGGGCAAGTTCACCTTCAGCGACTTCCTCAACCTGTTCCTGTTCTCCGAGAAATTCGACCTCGGGTTGATGGTGAAGCTGCTGCAGTCGCGCGGCCTGTTCCAGAGCCTGGCCGAGCCGAACCTGGTGGCCGAAAGCGGCAAGGAGGCCAGCTTCCTCGCCGGCGGCGAGTTCCCAATCCCGATCGTGCAGGGGGCCGGATCCAATCTCGGGATCGCGGTCCAGTTCAAGGAGTTCGGCGTCCGTCTCAACTTCACGCCGACGGTGACGGCGGCCGGCCGCGTCCACCTCAAGGTGCGTCCCGAGGTGAGCTCGCTCGACTTCAACAACGCGGTCATCCTGAACGGTTTCCGCATTCCCGCGCTCTCCACCCGGCGCACGGAAACCGAGCTGGAACTGGGGGACGGCCAGACGTTCGCCATTGCCGGGCTGATCGACAACCGCATGAACTCGACGCTGCAGAAGATTCCGGGCATCGGCGACATCCCGATCCTCGGCCACCTGTTCCGCAGCCGCGCGTCCCGCAAGGAGCGCACCGAGCTGCTGGTGATGATCACGCCGGAGATCCTGCGGCCGGCCTCTCCCGGCGTCAGCCCGACGCTGCCGCGGCTGGGCGAGCCCTTCCTGTCCCCGCTCCAGGACAACGAGGCCATCGCCCCGCCGCCCCCGGCGTTCGAGGCGCCCGCGCAGTAGCCATGTCGTTCATCTACGTCGGGCTCGGGTTCATGGCGTTCCTGGCGGCGTCGACGCTGGCGATCGACGTCGGCATGTTCATGACCGCGCGCAGCCAGGCGCAGACCTCGGCCGACGCCGGCGCCCTGGCCGGCGCGACCGCCCTCGCCTTCAACGACTACGACGACCGGTCAGCCGGCGGCCCGGCGGTGCAGGCGGCGATCACCACGGCGCAGCAGAACGCGATCATGGCCGGGACCCCGTCGGTCACGGTGCCCGACATCACCTTTCCGCTGGGTCCGACGGGCCTGGACAACCGCGTGCGCGTCAATGTGTTCCGGACGGCGCCGCGGAGCAACCCGCTGCCGACGCTGATCGGTCCGATCTTCGGCGTGCCGACGGTGGACATCTCGGCCACTGCGACCGCCGAAGCAGCGCCCGCCAACGCGATGACGTGCGTGAAGCCGTTCACCATTCCCGATCGCTGGGAAGAGGTCGGCGATCCGCCGTGGACCGTCGACAGCAGCTTCGAGCGCTACCACAACAAGGGGCGGCTGCTCAAGGATCCCGATCGCTACATCAAGCCTGGGCAATCGGGCTATCAGGGCTACAACATGTACGACGATGTGGGCGCCCTGCTGACGATCCGGGCCGGGACGGGCAACAACATCTCGCCGTCGATGTACTGGTCGTGGAAGATGCCGGGCGGCACCGGCGGCGACTACTACCGCGACAACATCGCGAACTGTAACCAGGCAACCTTCGGCATGGGGTTCGAGATGACCCAGGAGCCGGGGAACATGGTTGGCCCGACCATGCAGGGCATTGACGACCTGCTGGCCAAAGACCCCGACGCGTACTGGGACGCGACGACCAACTCGGTCAAGAGCTCGATCAACCCCAGCCCACGCGTGTTTCCGATTCCGCTCTACGACCCCGACGAGTACGACAAGGGGAAGGAGACGGGGCGCAACGCCACGCTGATCATGACCAACTGGATCGGCTTCTTCCTCGAGGGCCGCTCCGGCAACGACGTCTACGGCCGGATTACGCCGATTCGCGGCGTCATCGATCCCAACCTCCCCCAGGCCCCGGAAGATGCGTTCCCCCGGGCCATTCGTCTGGTCGAATAACCATGGCACGACTCACCGGCACGATCATCACCGACGACGACATCTTCACCGCGCGGCTGGGCGAGCTGCTGCGCTCCGGGCCGGTGCCGGTGACGCTCGGCGTCGACGCCGCGTCGCGCCCTGGCGTCACGCCGGACCTGGTCATGGTCGACGGGCGCGCCGACATCGGCGCGGCGGTGGCGGCCATCGAGCGCCTGCGCGCGGCCTCGCCCGCAACCGCCATCTTCCTTGTGGCCGCTGCCGCCGATCCGACGGTGATTCTCCAGGCGATGCGTGCCGGCGCGAACGAGTTCTTCGCCTGGCCGCTCCAGGACGATGCGTTTCACGAGGCGCTGGCCCGCGCCGCATCGCGGCTCCAGGGGGCGGCGAGCGGCCGGGCACAGGCCTCGCTGCTGGTGTTCCTCGGCGCCAAGGGGGGCGTGGGCACGACGACGCTTGCCGTGAACACCGCCGTGGAGCTGGCGCGCCTTGGCGGCGGCTCGACCTTGATCGTCGATCTCAAGCCGGGCCTGGGTGAGGTCGGGCTCTTCCTCGGGCTCCGTTGCCGGTTCACCCTGCTCGACGCGCTCGAGAACCTGCATCGCCTGGACGCCGGCTTCGTGCGCGAGCTCGTCACGCGGCACAAATCCGGGCTCGACGTACTGGCCGGGTCTGAGCATTTCGACCGGCCAGGCCCCGGTGATGGCACCGCCGTCGACGAGATCCTGCGGCTCCTGTCGCGCCAGTACGACCACATCGTGCTCGATGCCGGCACCCAGATCACCGCGGCGGCGGCGTCGACGCTCTACGCGGCCGACGCGATCTGCCTGGTGGCCAACCCTGACGTCGCCTCGGTGCGAAACACGCAGCGGCTGCTCGATCGGATTCGGCAGCTCGGGCCGGGCAGCGAACGCATTCGCGTGCTGCTAAACCGCGCCGCCGAGCCGTTCCCGATTCCGCCTGCGCAGATCGAGACGGCGCTCGGCCATCCGATTCATCAGATGTTCCCGAGCGACTACCGCACGGTTGCCGGGGCGCTCAACGCCGGCGTCCCGCTGGCCCTCGCCGGCAACAGCGACCTCGCGCAGCAGTTCGAGACGTTCACGCGCGCGTTCATCGGTAGTGAGGCACCTGCCGCTGACGCATCGGCCGTAACGCCACGCCGGTCGCCGCTCAACCTCCAGCGCCTGGCTTCCCTCTGGTAAACGATCGATGGCTACAACTGTCAGTGCCACGCCGCCACCGCCCGCCCGCCCGGCGCCAGTCCGCCAGCAGTATCTCGAGCTGCGGGCGAATGTTCACCGCAAGCTCTTGAACCGCCTCAACCTCGAGGCACTGGCGCAGGCGGAGCGCTCGCGGGCCGAAGGGGAAATCCGGGCGCTGCTCGGGCAGTTGCTCGCTGAAGAAGTCACGCCGCTCAGCCTGGCCGAGCGCGAGGCGCTCTTCGCCGAGGTCCTCGACGACGTATTCGGGCTGGGGCCACTCGAACCGCTCCTTCGTGATCCGCGGGTCAACGACATCCTGGTCAACACCTATCGCCACGTGTTCGTCGAGCGGGGTGGTGTGCTCGAACGGGCCACGGCCACCTTCCAGGATGACCGCCACCTCCTGCGCGTCATCGATCGCATCGTCAGCCGCATCGGCCGCCGCATCGACGACAGCTCGCCGATGGTGGACGCGCGCCTGGCCGACGGCTCCCGTGTCAATGCCATCATCCCGCCGCTCGCGGTGGACGGCCCGCTCCTGTCGATCCGCCGCTTCCCGGCCGAGCGCCTCAAGGCCGACGACCTGGTGACGCTGCAGGCGCTGACTGCGCCGATGCTCGAGTTCCTCTCGCACTGCGTGCGGGCGCGGCTCAACTGCCTGATCAGCGGCGGCACCGGCGCCGGTAAGACGACACTGCTCAACGTGCTGTCGAGCTTCATTTCCGATCGCGAGCGCATCGTCACGATCGAGGACGCGGCAGAACTGCAGTTGCGGCAGGAGCATGTCGCCCGCCTCGAGACCCGGCCGCCGAACGTGGAAGGGAAGGGCGCCGTCCGCCAGCGCGAGCTGGTGATCAACGCCCTGCGCATGCGCCCCGATCGCATCGTCGTCGGCGAGGTGCGTGGCGAGGAGGCGCTCGACATGCTGCAGGCCATGAACACCGGCCACGACGGGTCGCTGACCACGGTGCACGCCAACACGCCGCGCGACGCGCTGGCCCGTATTGAAACGATGATCGCCATGGGTTCGACCTCGCTGCCCGAGCGCGCCATGCGCCAGCAGATCGCCTCCGCCATTCAGCTGGTCGTGCAGCAGACGCGGCTCAGCGACGGCAGCCGCAAGGTGACCGGCATCGCGGAGATCACCGGCATGGAAGGCGACATCATCACCATGCAGGACATCTTCGTCTTCGAGAAGACCGGCATCACCCAGGACGGGAAGGTGCAGGGGCGCTTCCGCGCGACCGGCGTGCGCCCCAAGGTGTGCGAGCGGCTGCGTGCCGCCGGTATCACGCTGCCGCCGGCCATGTTCGACGGTGCGATGGAGGTGCGGTAATGGTGGCCGCCCTGCTCGTGTTCCTGCTCGTTGCCGGCCTGGTGTTCGCTGCCTATGTCGTCGCCCGCGATCTCCCAGCCGCGGTGGCCGAGCATCGCGTCGGCCAGCGCCTGAAAGAGGTGGGCGCTGCGGAGGAGGAGGAGCCGGCCACGAGCGTGCTGGCGGCGCCGGAGGTCGGCATGCTGCCGGCCCTCGATCGGGCCATTCGCGCCAGTGCCGCCGCGTCGCCGCTGCCGCGGCTGATCGAGCAGGCTGGCGTGAAGACCGCGCCGGGCACGGTCGTCCTGATCAGCGTCGGGCTGGCGCTCGCGCTGCCGCTCGCCGCCACCCTGTTCGTCAGGCAGCCGCTGGCCCTGTCGGGACTGGGCGCTCTCGGGCTGGCGATGCCGTCGCTCTGGCTCCTGCGGAAGCGCAGCGTCCGCGTGGCGAAGTTCGAGGAGCAGTTCCCTGATGCCCTCGACCTGATGGCGCGGGCGATTCGTGCCGGGCACGCCTTCCAGACGTCGATGGGCATGGTCGCCGACGAACTCGCGGCCCCGGTCGGCCCCGAGTTCCGCAAGACCTTCGATCAGCAGAACTTCGGCTTGCCGCTGCGCGAGGCGCTCGACGGCCTCGCGGCGCGCGTGCCGTTGCTCGACATCCGGTTCTTCGTCACGGCAGTCGCCATTCAGCGGGAGAGCGGCGGCAACCTGTCGGAGATTCTCGAGAACCTGGCGCACGTCGTGAGGGAGCGTTTCAAGATCCGCCGGCAGGTGCGCATCCATACGGCGCACGGCCGCTTCACCGGCTACGTCCTGCTGGCGCTCCCGGCCGCGCTCGCCGCCGCGCTGTCGTACGTGAGCCCCGACCAGATGCAGCTGCTGTTCCGCGAGCAGATGGGGCAAATGATGCTCGCCGGCGCTGTCGTGATGCAGGTGATCGGCTTCGTCTGGATCCGGCAGGTCATCAGGATCGAGGTGTGATGTGACGCTGCTGCTGCCGCTGCTGGCCTTCCTGTTCGTCTCGCTGCTCGTCGCCGCCGCGGCGATTGCGCTGTCGCCGCGGCCGGCGGCCGCCGTCGAGCGGCGGCTCGAGGAGATCGCGCACGAGGGACGGCCGGGCGCCGAGCGTCCCGGGCTGCGCCAGGCGCTGATCGCCGCCTTCAAGCGGCTGGGAGAAATGGCGCCGAAGTCGGCGTCGGAAATCGGGTCTCTGCAGCGCAAGCTGCTGGCGGCCGGCTACCGGCGGCACGAGGCGATCTGGATCTTCCTCGGCATCCGCGTCGGCTTCGGCCTTGTGTGCTTTGCCGTCGCCTCGCTCCCGGCGTTGTTCCGGGCGAACGTGGCCGTGGCGCTGGGGGCCGCGGGCGCCGGCTACCTGCTGCCTGGCATGGTGCTGGGGCGCATGGCGCGGAAGCGGCAGCACCGCATCCGGCTGTCGCTGCCCGACGCCCTCGACCTGCTTGTCGTCAGCGTCGAGGCCGGCCTGGGCCTGGACCAGGCGATTCTCCGCGTCGGCGACGAGCTGTCGTTCGCGCACCCGGATCTCTCCGAGGAACTGCGCCTCGTCAACCTCGAGCTGCGGGCCGGTACCGGACGGGCCGAGGCGCTGCACAATCTCGCCACCCGCACGGGCGTCGAGGATGTGGCCTCGCTCGTCGCGATGCTGGTGCAGACCGACAAGTTCGGCACCAGCGTCGCGCAGTCGCTGCGCGTGCACTCCGAGACGCTGCGGACCAAACGGCGCCAGCGGGCAGAGGAAGCGGCCGCCAAGACCGGCGTCAAGATGGTCTTCCCGCTGGTGTTCTGCATCTTCCCGGCGATCTGGGTGGTGACCATCGGGCCGGCGGCGATCAAGTTCGTGCAGGTGCTCTTCCCGATGGCGCAGGGGCAGCAGCCGTGACGGTGCCGGCGCTGCTCGAAGAAACGGGCCTGTCTGCCGATCAGATCGAGCAGCTCACCATCAAGGTGCTGCTCGGCGGCGAGCAGACCGGGCTGGCGCTGTCGCACACGCTGAAGCTCGCGTTCCCGATCATCGAGCCGCTCGTCGAGCGGGCCCGCGCCGAGCGGCTGGTCGAGGTGCGCGGCGTGACCGGTTCTGGCAGCGCGGCGTACCGCTACGCCCTCACCGATCTCGGCCGCGACCGCGCCCGGCAGTACTTTACGGCCAGCCACTACGCGGGCGCCGCCCCGGTGCCGCTGTCCACCTACACCGAGTACATGCGCGGGCTGACCGCCAGCCGCGGCTTTATCGACCGCGAGCGGCTGCGCCGCGGCTTCGCGCACCTCATCGTCGATGACCGCATGCTCGAACAGCTGGGGCCGGCGGCCAATGCCGGCAAGGCGGTCTTCCTGTACGGGCCTCCCGGCAACGGCAAGACGGTGCTGGCCGAAGGGCTCGGCCGCGCGCTCGGCTCCGAGATGTACGTGCCGTATGCGATCGACGTCGACGGCCACACGATCACGGTGTTCGATCCGATCTGCCACGAGGTGATTCCGGAGGACGAGCCGGAGACGCTGTCGCTGGTGAAGTCGGAGGTGACGCACGACCCGCGGTGGGTGCGCGTGCGGCGGCCGGTGGTCATGGTCGGCGGGGAACTGACCCTCGACATGCTGGACCTCAGGTTCAACCCGCTCTCCAAGTTCTACGAGGCGCCGATTCAGCTCAAGGCCAACGGGGGGGTGTTCCTGGTGGATGACTTCGGGCGCCAGCGGATGCGCCCGGAGGACCTGCTCAACCGCTGGATCGTGCCGCTCGAGAGCCGCGTCGACTACCTCACGCTCCATACCGGCAAGAAACTGCAGGTGCCGTTCGACGTGTTGACGGTGTTTGCCACCAACCTCGACCCAGCCTCCCTGGCAGACGAGGCGTTCCTGCGGCGCATTCCCTACAAGATCGCGGTTGACGATCCGGACATCCAGCAGTTCACGCGGATCTTCGAGCTGAACTGCCGCCGGCGGAACATCCGCTTCCACCCGGTGCAGGTCGCCTACCTGTACCGGCGGCATTACCTGCCGCGCGGCCGCGCGCTTCGATCGTGCCATCCCCGCGACCTGCTCGATCAGATGACGGCGCTGTGCCGCTACCGGGGTATCGAGCCGCGGATCGATCGTGAGCTGATCGACGCCGCCTGCGCCTCGTACTTCGTGGGGAGCGCGGCGTGAGGCTGCTCAATACGCGGACCGGAGAGACGCTGGCGCGGCGCATCGAGCTGGCGACGACGCGCCGGGAGCGGCGGCGGGGACTGCTCGGGCGGCATCGCCTGCCACCAGGGTTCGCCCTGGTGCTCCGGCCCTGCGCCGCGATTCACACCGCGTTCATGCGCTGCGCCATTGACGTCATCTTCCTCGACCGCGAGTGGCGGGCCGTGCGCATTGCGCGCGATCTGCGGCCGTGGCGGATCCGGATGGCGTTACGGGCGCGAGCGGTGGTCGAACTGCCGGCGGGCGCCCTCGATGGGATCGACCTCGCGCACGGAGACCGGCTGGCGCTGGTGATCGATCCATGAGACGGTACCTGGCGATCGGCGTAGCCACCGCCGCCGTCGTCGTCGGCGCCCTGACCGCCTGGAGTTGGTACACGGCGAGCCAGGTGAGCGTGCCGGTTGCCACCACCGCCAGCCTCAGCATCGCTGGCCCGTCATTCAGCAGCCGGGCCCAGGCCGTGGTGTATGCCGATGCCATCGAAAGGGCCGGGCACCCGGCATTCGTCCGCTTTCGTGCCGCGGAGCAGCGACACCAGGTGCTCGTCGGTCCCTTCGTAGCCAGTGGCGAGGCCCAGGCCGCGCAGCGCGAGCTGGCCCGCCGCGGTCTCGCCGATACGCGGCTGATGGTTGACGACAGCATGCGACGCGACACGCCGCAGCCCGGCGTGCTGTCGTGGAGCAGCCGCCGCGAGCGGACGCCGCGTGTGGTCGCCGCGGCCGCGCCTGGGATGCTGTCGGTGGTCATCGAGACGGACGCGCCGCCGACCGACGTGCGCGCCGAGCGCGTGGCGGCGCGGCTCTTCGACGTCGAAGTGCATCCAGCCCCCGCCATGCCATCGCCCCGGCGATGGTCCGCCCCGGCAGGAACGCTGCTGTTGGAAGGAGTGCAGGTCCTCCCTCCGCGCAGCGAGGACGGCGAGGGGATGCGCATCCGCCTCGAGATTCCGGCGGAGGCGATCACCCGGGTCCGGCTCGAAGCACGGCGCGTCTACATCGATCTGGCGTGGCCGGATCCGCCGTGGCCGCAGCCCGGAGGCGGAACGGCGACACCCGCCCGTCGGACAGCGCCGAAGAACGACACCGACGTAACTCCGGCACAGGATGAACGCGCGAGGGTCGACGCGGTCGTCACTCGATTCCGCCAGGTGCAGCCGTTCGTCCTCTCGGCGGTCGACACGCCTGACCCCAAGGTGCGGGCCGCGGTGTCGCGGATGCTCGCTGACTTCCCGGAGGCCCTTCCAGCGCAGTTGCGCGAGGCCATCGTCCTGGCGAAGGAAGCGACCGCCCCGGACTTTGCGGGCGACCGCGCCCTCCAGGTTCGACGCGCGTTCGAGTTGTTCGAGAAGGAAGCCGGCCCGGACTACCCGACGAGCCAGACACCGCCGACGACGAGCGCCACCATCGCCGCAGCACGCATCATCAGCCGGTGAGCGCCGGCGGCGTTCGGGACGCGCGTGCCAGCCAGCCCGACGGCGGCCGCAAACAGGGTCATGGCCGCCACAGAGCCGACGCCGAAGGCGGCGATGTACGTCAGCGCCGCCCCGCGGGTCGGCAGCGCCAGCGCCGGCAATACGCCGAAGAAGTGTGAGCTGCCGGCCACGCCGTGCAGGATGCCCATGTAGAAGGAGGCGTGCGCGTGGCCGAGCCGCTGCATCCATGCCGGGCCGCGGCGGACGTGCAGGTGCTCGTGTGCGACGTGCCCGTGGCGGTGGCTGGCGTGCTCGATGCGCATCGACCTGCTCAATGCCCACAGGCCGATGCCGATGAGCGCCACGCCGACCAGGCGCTCACCCCAGCTCGAGATCACGTCGATGGGTGGCAGCAGATCGCGGAAGACGACGGCCAGCACGGCGACCACTGCGACCCCGGACGCGTGGCCCGCGCCCCACGTCCACCCGGCAATCCAGCCGCGGCGCCGATCGGCCACGGCGATCGGCGCGACCGCCGCCAGGTGATCGGGCCCGGAGAGCACGTGAAAGAGCCCGGCCAGCGCGCCTGTCAGAACCGTCAGCATGAAGCATCCATCGTACTACTTCGGCGCCATGCGGATCGCGCCGTCCAGGCGAATCACCTCGCCATTCAGCATCTCGTTCTCGACGATGTGGCGGACCAGCGCGGCGTACTCCGGCGGCCGCCCCAGGCGCGAAGGAAAGGGGACCTGCTGCGCCAGCGACTCCCGCGCCGCCTCCGGGAGGCCGGCCAGCAGCGGCGTGTCGAACGTGCCCGGCGCAATCGTCATCACCCGGACGCCGATCCGCGCGAACTCGCGCGCCATTGGCAGCGTCATGCCGACAATGCCCCCCTTGGACGCCGAGTACGCCGCCTGCCCGATCTGCCCGTCGTAGGCGGCCACCGACGCGGTCTGCACGATGACGCCGCGCTCGCCGCTCGGGAGCGGCGTGTTGCCCGCCATGGCGGCGGCGGCAAGCCGCGCCACGTTGAACGTGCCCAGCAGGTTGATCTGGATCACGCGCGTGAAATGGTCGAGCGGCTGCACGCCGTCCTTCGGCAGCACGCGCTCGGCGACCGCAATGCCCGCGGTGCAGACGGCGCCATATATCGGCCCGGCCGCTGCCACCGCCGCAAACGCCGCCTCGGCATCGGCGGCGCTCGTCACGTCGGTGCGGATGAACGTCGCGCCGGCCCCCAGCCTGGCGACGCGCTCCTTCGCCGCTGCCTCGTTGACGTCCAGGATGACCGCCCGCCCGCCGGCGGCGACGATCATGTCGACGGTTGCGCCGCCGAGCCCGGAGGCGCCGCCGCTGACGACGATCGTGCGTCCTTCGATCTGCATGTGCTTATGTTAGGCTACCGCCGCCTTGAGCCGAATCCTCCTCGTTGAAGACGACGCCACGATTGCTGCCATCATGCGCGCCGTGCTCGCGCGCGGCGGCTGGGAGCTGCGCCATGCCGCCACCGGCGAAGCGGCCCTGGCCATCGCCTCGGAATGGCACCCGGCGCTGATCCTGCTCGATGTCGAGCTGCCCGGCATGAACGGCTTCAGCGTCTGTTCGACGGTCCGCGCCTCCGACCAGGGCGAGCATCCGCTGATCGTCATGGTCACCTCCAACGACGATGTCGCGTCGAAGCTGACCGGGTTCAAGGTCGGCGCCGACGACTACCTGGTCAAGCCGGTCGATCCGCAGGAGCTGTTGACGCGGGTGTCGAAGCTGCTCGGCGATCGCGAGGCGCAGGAGCGGGCGATCAAGCAGCGGCGGCGGGAGGCGATGAACGAGCTCGTCGCCACGGTGTGCCACGAGATCAACAATCCGCTGGCGGCAGCGGTCGGCTACCTCGAGCTGCTCGAGCAGCGGGAGCTTCCGCCCGACGTGCGGGAAGGGCTGGCCGGGACCCACGAAGCGCTGCTGCGGGTGGCCGACGTCATTGCCCGGCTCAAGGGGATCGAAGACCGGCCGGTGCAGTATCTCGGCGAGGTGGCGATGATCGACCTGCCGACCCCCGCCGACCCGTCGCAGGTCATCGAGGAGATCGACCCCGACGATCCCGAAGGGCTCGACAAGTACTTCCCGTAGCTGCCGCGCTTAGCGCCGCAGCTCCGCTGCCACCCGTTCCACGTCGGTCCAGACGCGCAGCAGGTTGCCGCTCCAGAGCCTGGCGATCTGCTCCTCGGTGTAGCCGCGCCGCACCAGCTCCAGCGTCACGTTGAACGTCTCGGCGGCGCTGTTCCAACCGTCCACGCCGCCGCCGCCGTCGAAGTCGGACGAGATGCCGACGTGATCGACGCCAATCAGCTTGACGGCGTAGTCGATGTGGTCGACGAAGTCGCGCACGCTGGCTCGCGGGTACTGGCGGTAGATCTCGGCGAGGCGGCGGTTGTACTCCGGGTTCTCCACGGGGCACGGGCGCGCGGCGCCGGTGGCGGCCGCGGGAACGCCGAGCTCGCGCTGCAGCGCGGTCACCGCGGCATTGCGGGCCTGGGTGACGTCCTGCGGCTGCACCTTCACGTAGCCGTTGAACGCCACCATCTGGATGACGCCGCCGTTCTTCTTCAGCGCCAGCAACATCTCGTCGTCCATGTTGCGGCTATGGTTGGCGAGCGCGCGCACCGAGGAGTGGGAGGCGATGACCGGTGCCCGCGACAGCTCGATCGTCTGCATGATCGACGCTTTCGAGGGGTGCGACACGTCGATCATCATGCCGAGGCGGTTCATCTCGGCAATCACCTGGCGGCCGAGCGGCGACAGGCCGCCGTGCGGGAACATGCCGGTCGCTTCGCCGTTGTTCGAGTCCGACAGCTGGCTGGCGCCGTTGTGGGCCAGCGACATGTAGCGGCCGCCGCGGTCGTAGAACTCCTTCAGCCGGGCAAGGTCGGTGCCCATCTGGTAGCCGTTCTCGATGCCGATCACCGCCACCTTCTTGCCGCTCGCGGCGATGCGCCGGACATCGGCCGGCGACAGCGCCAGCTCGAGGTCGTCGCGGGCGATCTCGGTCGTCAGCCGGTGCACCGCGTCGAACTTCTCGACCGCCTGCCGGTAGGCGTCGGCATATCCCTCCGGGGTCAGCGGCCCCTGCCCGACGTAAACCACGAAGAACGCGACGTCGAGGCCGCCCTCCTTCATCTTCGGCAGGTCGACCTGGGTCGACAGCCGCTGCGTGTAGTTGCAGGCGCGGGTGAAGTTGAGGGCGTCGATGTCGTCGTGGGTGTCGAGCGTGATGACGCGGTCGTGAATGGCCCGGGCGCGGGCGACGAGCGCGGGATCATCCTGGGCGGCGGCCGCCGGCACCAGGGCCAGCCCGGCCAGCAGGGCACAAAATATTCGGCGCATGCGCCGATTCTAATGTCGAATCCTGGCCCTGCCCGTCGACTATCAGGCAAAGGAGGCGCGGATGGTGCGAAGAATTCCGGTAATCCTGGTGGTCTGGGCCGTCCTCGCGGGTCCGGCGGCGGGGCAGACGGCTAACACGGTGCCGGATCCGGGCGAAGGCGAACGGCCGAAGGCAGCGATTGCCGACCTGGCGTGGCTGGCAGGCGAGTGGACCGGCACCGGCCTTGGCGGGGTGTCCGAGGAGACCTGGGCGGCGCCTGCCGACGGGGCGATGGTCGGGATGTACCGGCTGGTCGTTGGCGGGAAGGTCAGCTTCTACGAGTTCATGAACCTGCGCGAAGAAGGCGGATCGCTGGTGCTCAAGTTGAAGCACTTCAACGCCGACCTGACGCCGTGGGAAGAGAAGGACCGGTGGGTCCAGTTCCCACTGGCGAAGCTGGGGCCGACGGAGGCGTGGTTTGGCGGCCTGACATTCCGGCGCGTCGACGCGGACACGCTGCACATCTTCCTGGCCCTGCGCGGCCGCGACGGCGCGGTCCGCGAGGAGCGCTTCGAGATGCGCCGCCTATCGGGAGCGCGATAGCTCGTAGACTTCGTAGCCAGGCACCGCGGAGAGCTGTCGCGATGCGTTGCGGACCGCCGCCGACAGTTCTCCGAACGCCTCGGCTTCCTGAGGCCCCCAGAAGACATGCGTGACGCGCAGCCGCCCGGCGGCCGTGCGCCAGCCATCGGACCCGGCGTAGATCGCCCGTAGGTCGGCTGTGGCCGCTGCAGAGTTCACGCCGTGGGTCCACAGATGCCCTTCATAGCCGAGCGCGCGGGCTCGTCCGAGCCAGGCGAGCGCGTGGTCGGGTGTCTGCGCGGCGGCGAACACGGCTGAGGGCGGAACACTCGCTGTCGCACCTGCCGCGCGCGCATACGTGGCCAGCGGCACCAGCGACGGCGCCTGCGGCGCATCGTCAAACGTCCTGGCGACCGTCGTTGCGCCGGAGAAGAAGAGGAGCGCTGCCAGCGCGGGCTCGACAAAGCGACGCGCCGCTGCTCTCAACGTGGCGAGCGCTCGCCAGCCCACGCCGAGAAAGAGGACCCAGGGCCAGATCAGCACCTTGATGTTGTCCCACTCCCACGGCGCGACCATGAGGTTGAGGAACAGCGCGAACAGCCCGAGCGCGAGGAGCCACTCGAGCAAATCCTTACGCTGTTTCCTCCAGACGAGGACGATGGCCGCGGCACCGACGGCCGGAATCCACCAGCCGAAGTCTGTAACCAGGAACATCGGCACGCCTTCGGTTCCTGACATCCAGCCCCAGCGCCAGCGGGTGACGCCACCCATCGAGAACCATCGCGTGGCGTAGACGGTAAACGCGGCACCCAGCGGCAGTGCCCAGGCCAGCATGCCGAGCGCCAGGCGCAGGTGACGGCGAACACCGTGAAGGGCGAAAAGCCCCGCGAGGATCAGGCTGACGATCAGGAAGGTGTGCAGGTGGAACAGGGCGAGGGCGCCCCACAGCAGGCCGGCCACCCGGCGCTGCGCCGGCGTGGGAACGGCCTCTTCGCGAAGCCACGCGCGCATGAGGTGAATCATTAGGACGCCCGCCGGCAGCGCGAAGAGAACCCCGCGCTGGGTGATGAACACTGTGAGCAGCAGGTTCTTCCACGCCAACGACGTGTCGATCCCGCCGTTGAGGAAGAGGCCGCCGACGGCGAGCCACCCGCCCCACGCGCGAAGCAGCCCCACGCTGGCGATGAAACAGAACATGCCGGCCAGGAAGAGGTGCGACGCGGTGGGGACGCCGACGGCCTCCCACAGCGCGTTGTAGAGATCCATCCCCAGCGGGTAATAGAGCGGCTCCGGCGAATAGATCGGGTTCATCGGCGGGAACGGCGCTCCCGCGGCGAAGAAGCGGATGTAGTTCACGTGCAGCGGCAGATCGCCGTAGTTGGTGAGCGACAGCGTGCGAAGGCTGCCGTTGGCGGCATAGAGCATCCACCCGAAGTGGCGGTAGGCCGCGAGGCCCAGGAAGATCAGCAACGCGGCTTCGATGACGCGCGACACGCCTGTCGATGATGCGGTTGCCGGCGGCGGACCGCTTCGCCAGTTGACCTGCCGGCGCAGGACTGCGGCGGCCACGGCGCCGATGGCGAGGCTGAGTGCCGCCGAGCCGCCCGACAGCCCACCGCCCGCGGCAGCGAAGGCGTAGCCGGCGAGCGTCGACACCAGGATGTGCAGCAGCCCGAAGGCGATCATGGAGCCGTGGGTCCGACCACGGTGGCGCCGGCGGGCAACAGGGTGGCGAAGCGGGCCTGCTCGAAGTACGCGAACCCTGGCGAATAGGCGTCACGCAGGTGAAACGGCATGCGCAGGTACGGCGCGCGCAACGCCGCTTCGAACGCCTGCCGCTCGCTGGCGTCGAGGAGGACCACGGCGCCATCCACGTTCATGCCCGGCGAGAACGTGCCGTAGCCGACATCGGGATAGAGCGACAGCAGCCACGGAAGCGGCCAGGTGTCGCGCACCCAGACTCGGATCGGCATCGCCTGGTCCTCCGGCGCACGCTCGACACGCCCCTCGATGGTGTCCATGATGACATTGAGGTCTGTCGTGCTCTGCACGTAGACGTACTGTTCAACCGGGTTCGCGTAGTTCCTGAAGTTCAGGCGGAGCATGGCCACCGCCGAGACGGCCAGGCAACCCACCAGGAGTGCCTGCATGGCCCTACGGAGCGGCGGCCGCCGGATTTCAACGGCGAGGAAGCCGGCGGCGAAGGCGAGCGGCCAGAGCCCGATGACGAGCCACGGTGTCTTGTAGGGAATGAGCGAGTAGGCGAGCCACAAACCGAAGCCGGTTGCCGCAAACAGGCGCATCCACCTCGAGCCGGCGAGGCTGTACAGGCACGCCAGCGTAAGCCCGGACAGCAGCGGCCATTCATAGTGGAGCAGCAGTTCCAGCCAGTAGGCAAACGGCTTGGCATGCGGCGACGCGCCGGTGCCCGTCTGCGTCCACGCCGTCAGGGCCCTGAACATGTCCACGACGCCGGATGGGTCGAGCAGGAAGCCGGAGTAGAGCGCCAGCGTCGCCATGGCCATGCCCACGGCCACGCTCAGCCGCCAGCTGACGCTGGGGATATCGTCGGCCGTTCGCTCCGCTTCCGGAGTCACGACCTTCGCCGGAAGCCGGATCGCCGGCAGCCGCACCAGCGCCAGGGCGATGAACCAGCAGCCGAAGAAGATGAAAAAGGTTTCCTTCGTCGCGATGGAGCCGAAAACGCCGGCGAGCATGGCGACCCACCCGCGCCGCGAGCGCTCGTCGTGCCAGGCGAGGAAGCCCCAGGTGAAGCAGACCTGGAACAGGATCAGCAGCGATTCGTGGATCGCGTAGCGGCCGTAGAAGACGAACGCCGGGCTGACCGCCAGGATCGCGGCCGCCCAGTACGCCGCGCGCCCGATGTAGCGGGCGTGCAGCGCCGCCAGGGTGACCGTGGCGCACGACAGCAGTGCCGTGGCGAAGCGGAAGGCGACGATGCCGCGTCCGAAGACGATCTCGGCAAGCTGCAGGTAGTAGAAGTAGAGCGGGCCGTGATAGTTGGCCGGGTCGTATTCGGCGAAGCCCTTCAGCCAGAGCTGGTTGACGAAGTAGCCGTTGATCCCTTCGTCGTAGTGAACCGGCTTCCAGTCGAGGAAGAGCAGCCGCGCCATGGCGGCAAGCACGACAAGCCCGGCCGTGAGGCGAGACACCGGCCGCAGGATACTGAAGCGTCGCGCAAAAAGAAAAAGGGCCGGCGGTTCGATGAACCGCCGGCCCGGACTTGCTGCCAGCTGCCGGCTGCCCGCTGCCAGCTAGACGGTCGGCTTGTGCACGACCTCGGCGACGTCGGTCTTCTTCTTGCCGCCGCCCAGCCCCTGGATCTGCAGCACCGGTTCCGCCGGCGCCTCCTTGAGCACTTCCTTGCGGTAGAGCGCCTCCATCTCGCGGTGGTGGCGGAGCTCCTCCGGCGTCATCTGCGACAGCTTGCGCGCCTTCAGCTTCTCCTCGCGCGCGTTCTTGGCGATGCCGAGCTCGTCGAGGTCGGTCTGCGCCCCCTTGGCCACCGCCTCGGCGTTGAGCACCAGCGAGTGATCCTTGCTCGACAGCGGCACCGCCTTGTTGCCGGCGAAGATCTCGTGGCGGCCGTGCTCCTCGTACCACTTGGTGAGCGTGGCCGTCATGTGCATCTTCTCGATGATGTTCCGCCAGCCGATGCCGGTGTTGTAGGCGCAGAAGCTGATCTCGCCCTGCTGCGTGCCGTAGGGGATGATGCACATCTCCGTGCGGCGGAAGTCGTAGTTGAACAGGTCCTGGAACCACATGCCGGCGATGAACAGGAAGTTCCATCGGTCGGCGCGCCGCTTCTGGATGTCGTCCATCGTCCGGTCGCCCTCGACCTTGCCGTAGCTCTTGCCGGTCGCGCCGAAGGTCTTGTCGAACTTCTTCAGCAGGTCGGCGATGCGGAAGTGCGTCGGCGCCTTGAACGGGTCGTAGTTCCGCATCAGCGCCAGCGCCATGCCGGCCACCGACAGGAACCTGCCGCGCGCGGCATCGTTGACCTGCGCCACGTCTTTGGCCAGCTGCTCGGCCTTCAGGAACGCCGTCACCGGCACCGCTTCCTTGGTTTCCTTGTCGATCATCACCGCCATGCCGACGCCGCAGTTCGGGTGGCAGCCGCAGGTCAGCTGGCCCCAGTCGCGGTCGGGCCCGTGCACGACGTCGGCCCAGTCGGTGAAGGTCGACATGAACGAGATCGGGAACCAGTCGCGGGTCGGCTCGCCGATGCCCACCTGGTTCTTCACGTCGTGCGCCAGGTGCGACAGCGTGTAGCGCTGCGCCGCGCGGCGCTCCGGCGTGATCTCCTCGTCGCGGCCGGTGAACGACACCGGCTGGAACGACAGGAAGTTGATTCGCTTCGGGTTGTCGAGCGCGAACTCGATGACCCGGCCGACCTGCTCGTTGTTGACGCCGTTGACGATGGTGATGACCGGGACGATGTCGACGCCGGCGTTGTACAGGTTCTCGATCGCCCGCAGCTTCACGTCGAACAGGTTGCCGACGCGGCGGTGCGAGTTGGCGGCGTTGCCGATGCCGTCGAACTGCAGGTAGGCGTAGCGGAGGCCGGCCTCGGCCGCCTGCTTCGCGAACTCCGGGCTCTTGGCGAACTCGATGCCGTTGGTCGCCGCCTGCACGCTGTTGTAGCCGACCTTGCGCGCGTAGCGGATGGCGTCGAGGAAGAACGGCGACATCGTCGGCTCACCGCCGGAGAACTGCACCGACATCTGGCGCCGCGGCTTGATGGTGATGGCGTTGTCGAGGACCTGCTTCACTTCCTCCCACGACAGCTCGTGGACGAAGCCGACCTGGTTGGCGTCCATGAAGCACGGGTCGCACATCATGTTGCAGCGGTTGGTCAGGTCGACCGTCAGCACCGCGCCGCGGCCGTGCTGCACCGTCGAGGAGCCGTGGTTGTGCAGCGTCTCGTCGTTGTGCGCGCGGATGTCGCGTCCCGGGAACACTTCCTCGAGGTGCTTGAAGAAGTCGGTGTCGATCGCCATCACGTCCTCGAAGTGGCCGTGAATGGGGCAGTCCTTGACCATCAGGATCTTGCCGTCGCGCTCGAGGATGGTCGCCGGGATCTCGCCGACCTTCTCGTTGAGCAGCACCGACACGTCCTTCTTGCCGTCGAGGATCTCCTGCCGCGCTTCGCGCGTGCAGGTCGGGCAGAGGGAGTCGGTCTGGCGCGGCCAGCCGAGCGGCGGCTTGGTCTTCTGGTGCGACTTCAGGAGCGGCTTTTCAGACCAGCGCGGCGTGAAGGAAGGGTTCTGGTTGATCTTGTTGGCGGCGGAAAACACCTGCCAGATGCCGTTGGCGGCAATCGACAGCCCCTTTTCCACGTACTTCATTGGCGCGTGCATGCGTCACTCCTCGGATAGGTGCCCACGGTCGAGCCCGCAGGACTTGGGGAATTCAGGCGATTTTAGGGGTTGGACGGGGAATTTCGACCCTATTTCCGGCGAATGGGCACTAGTGGCGGGTGGGCGGGCAGGCGCTGGCCCCCGGCGGCATATCCGACTATTCTTATCCGGTATGGCCGGACAGGACTTCGACGCCTTCAAGCGCACCATCCACGCCACCTTCATGCACCATCCGGTCGTGACGCAGAACGCCTACACGGCGTGGTTCGCGCGCGGCACGATGTCGCTCGACCACCTGCGCCACTTCACCGTGCAGTTCTCGGTGTTCTCCAGCCAGTTCCTGCTCGCCGCGCTCAACCGCGTGATCAACGCCAACTCGCTCGAGGCGGCGCGCGAGTCGAAGGAGATCCTGATGAACGAGCTGGGGGTGATCTACAACAAGGGCGCGAGCGCCAGCCCGCAGGCGACCGTCGCCGACAAGGACCGGGAGGGCGATCCCACCCTCGTCTCGGTCGAGGGGACGGTGGACGGCGGGAAGTTCCGCTTCCAGGCGGCGCACCTCGAGTGGATCCTGCACTTCGCCGAGTCGCTCGGCCTGACATTCAACGACATCGGCAAGCGGCGCCACGGTACCGACAGCACGAAGTTCTTCTGCGATGAGCTGTTCCGCCTGTACGGCAGCGAGGACTACAACGAAGCGATGGGCGCGGCGTTCGCGGTGGAGAACTGGGCCGCCGCCGGCTTCTGGAAGGAGCTAATCGCCGGCCTCGAGACCGTCAAGCGCGCGCAGGTCCCGCAGATGCCGCTCGCGTTCTTCACCTGGCACGATCGCATCGAGGATCTGCACAAGAGCCACGTCTGGGATGAGCTCGAGGCGATGTACCACGCGCCGGAGTTCGAGGAGGAGCCGTTCCTGCGCGCCGGGATGGAGATGCTGGATGGCGTGAAGGTCTTCTGGGACGGCCTGCTGGCCCACGCCGAGGAGAGCCGCCCCGCCGCCTAGCGCTCGCGCTCCTCATGGCGCGCCCGCCGATCCGCGATCACCAGCCTCACGCACACGATCGCGCCGACGATGGCGACGAAGAGCGGGAAGAACTCGAACAGGAGCACCGGTGTGATTATGTCCCGCCAGGAGGCGACGGAGCTCGCAGCTTAACCACGGGGACACTGGGACGCGTCACCGTGTCTCCGCGGCTCTGTGGTTAGGCTGCGGCCTCCGAAGCCTCCAGTCTCCAGTCGGCGAGGCGGACCGACGCTCAGACCGAGAAGGAGCACGTCACGGCTGAGCTGTTGGAAGGTGGTGGCGGACATGGCGAGATCCTGACCCGGCACCAGC
>JBFWUM010000021.1:29723-69071 GCA_050247255.1 Vicinamibacterales bacterium
GCGGCCTCCGAAGCCTCCAGTCTCCAGTCGGCGAGGCGGACCGACGCTCAGACCGAGAAGGAGCACGTCACGGCTGAGCTGTTGGAAGGTGGTGGCGGACATGGCGAGATCCTGACCCGGCACCAGCCGTACGGAATCCGGTGAACCCGAGAATCAGGCACATATGCATTAAACGCATGGAAAAGCTCAGATCATTGTATTTCCCTTATGGTCCGGCTGCGGCCACAATGTTGCGACCATGAACAACCCGGAAGGCTGCTTCCCTGAACGTCAGGGCCTGTACGACCCTACCCTCGAGCACGACGCCTGCGGTGTCGGCTTCGTCGTGCACATGAAGGGCGAGCGCTCGCATGACATTGTCAGCAAAGCGCTTGAGGTCCTGATCAACCTGGAGCACCGGGGCGCCTGCGGTTGCGAGGCCAACACCGGCGACGGCGCCGGCATCCTCATTCAGACCCCCGACGCGTTCTTCCGCAAGGTCCTGGAATTCCCCCTTCCAGAAGCGGGCTCGTACGGCGCCGGCCTGGTGTTCCTGCCACGCGACGAGCGTGACCGCGACGCCGTCAAGGCGCTGATCGCCGCCATCGTCAACGAAGAGGGGGCGACGCTTCTGGGCTGGCGCGACGTGCCGACCGACAACTCGCTGGTCGGCGACAGCGCCCGCGCCACGCAGCCGATCTTCGAGCAGCTGTTCATCGGCCTCGAACGGCTGGTCGCCGACTCGCGGGACCTGTCCGCCGAAGCCCGCAGGGCGAAGGCGGAACGCAAGCTCTACGTGATCCGCAAGCGGATCGAGCATGGCGTCGACACGCTGAAGATCAGCGCGCTCTCGCGCCGCTTCTTCTACATCGTCAGCCTGTCGACGAGTACGCTGATCTACAAGGGGATGCTCACGGCGCGCCAGCTGGGGCCGATGTTCCCCGACCTCGGCGATGCCGATCTGCAGTCGTGCCTGGCGCTGGTCCACCAGCGGTTCAGCACCAACACGTTCCCGTCGTGGCCGCTGGCGCACCCGTATCGCTTCATTGCCCACAACGGCGAGATCAACACGCTGCGCGGCAACATCAACTGGATGCGGGCGCGCGAGGGGCTGCTCCAGAGCGAGCTGTTCGGCGACGACCTGAAGAAGCTGCTGCCGATCATCCGCGAGGGCGGCAGCGACACGGCGACCTTCGACAACGTGCTCGAACTCCTGGTCATGGCCGGCCGCTCGCTGCCGCACGCCATCCTGATGATGATCCCCGAGCCATGGAGCGCCAACGACTTCATGGATCCGGCGCGCAAGGCGTTCTACGAGTACCACGCGTCGCTGATGGAGCCATGGGACGGCCCGGCCTCGATCGCCTTCACCGACGGCACGGTGATCGGGGCGGTCCTCGATCGCAACGGGCTGCGTCCCTCGCGCTACTACGTGACGAAGGACGACCTCGTCATCATGGCGTCCGAGGTCGGCGTGCTCGACGTGCCGGCGGAGGATGTGCTGGTCAAGGAACGCCTCCACCCGGGACGCATCTTCCTCGTCGACACCGCCAAGGGGCGTATCGTTGACGACGACGAGCTGAAGCGGGAGCTGGCGGCGGAGCACCCGTACCGCGAGTGGCTCGACGCGCACCTGGTCGACATCGACGACCTCCCGTCGGCGCGCGAGGAGCAGCCGGACCACGCGACCGTGTTCAAGCGGCAGCAGGCGTTCGGCTACACGCAGGAGGACCTGCGCGTGCTGCTGTCGCCGATGGCGCTCAACGGCGAGGAGCCGGTCGGCTCCATGGGCACCGACACGGCGCTGGCCGTGCTGTCGGACAAGCCGCGGCTGCTGTTCGACTACTTCAAGCAGCTGTTCGCGCAGGTGACGAACCCGCCGCTCGACGCGATCCGCGAGGAGATCGTCACCTCGATGGGCTCGACGATCGGCCCGGAGCGGAACCTGCTGAAGCCGGAGCCGGAGTCGTGCCGGCAGATCAACCTGAAGTACCCGATCATCCACAACGCGCACGTGGCGAAGCTGCGCAACCTGCCGCCGACGGTGCCGTTCCGCTCGACGACGCTGTCGATGCTGTTCGACCTGCCCGAACATGCGGGCGGCGAGGCGGTGGGGCAGGCGCTCGAGCGGGCGATGGCCGCGCTGTGCCGCCGCGCCAGCGAGGCGGTGGCCGCCGGCTACGACATCCTGATCCTCTCCGACCGCGGCGTCGGTCCCGGCCAGGCGCCGATCCCCAGCCTGCTGGCGACGGCGGGCGTGCACCATCACCTGGTGCGTGAAGGCACGCGGACGCGCTGCGCGCTGGTCGTCGAGTGCGGCGACGCGCGCGAAGTGCATCACGTCTCGCTGCTCCTCGGCTACGGCGCCGGGGTGGTCAACCCCTACCTGGCGTTCGAGACGATCGACGACATGATCCGCCAGGGGATGCTCACCGGCATCGACCGCGACGACGCCGTCCAGCACTACGTGAAGGCGCTCAACAAGGGGATCCTCAAGGTCATGTCGAAGATGGGGATCTCGACGCTCCAGAGCTACTGCGGCGCGCAGATCTTCGAGGCGATCGGCCTGAGCCAGGAGTTCGTCGACCGCTATTTCACGCACACCATGTCGCGGGTGAGCGGCGTCGGCATCGACGTCGTCGCCGAGGAAGTGCGGCTGCGCCACGAGCGCGCGTTCGCGCGGCGGTTGCCGATGGCGCCGGCCGAGCTGCCGCCGGGCGGCGAGTACCAGTGGCGCCGCGACGGCGAGTACCACCTGTTCAACCCGGAGACGGTGTTCAAGCTGCAGCACGCGACGCGCAGCGGGCAGTACTCGATCTTCAAGGACTACACGCGGGCCGTTGACGAGCAGAACCAGACGCGGGCGACGCTGCGCGGCCTGTTCCGGCTCAAGCCGGCGGGGCCGCGGCTGTCGCTCGACGAGGTCGAGCCGCTCGACACCATCCTGAAGCGCTTCTCGACCGGCGCCATGTCCTACGGCTCGATCAGCGCCGAGGCACACGAGACGCTGGCCATTGCGATGAACCGTCTCGGCGGCAAGTCGAACACCGGCGAAGGCGGCGAAGACCCGGAGCGCTATGTGCCGATGCCGAACGGCGACTCGAAGCGGAGCGCCATCAAGCAGGTGGCATCGGGCCGCTTCGGCGTGACCAGCGAATACCTGGTCAACGCCGACGACCTGCAGATCAAGATGGCGCAGGGGGCCAAGCCTGGAGAAGGCGGGCAGCTGCCGGGCCACAAGGTGTACCCGTGGATTGCGAAGACGCGGCACTCGACGCCGGGCGTCGGGCTGATCTCGCCGCCGCCGCACCACGACATCTACTCGATCGAGGACCTGGCGCAGCTGATCTTCGACCTGAAGAACTCGAACCCGAAGGCACGCATCCACGTGAAGCTGGTCGCCGAGGGCGGCGTCGGCACCGTCGCCGCCGGAGTGGCCAAGGCGCACTCGGACGTCGTGCTGATCTCCGGGCACGACGGCGGCACCGGCGCGTCGCCGCTCACCAGCCTGAAGCACGCGGGGCTGCCGTGGGAGCTCGGCCTGGCCGAGACGCAGCAGGTGCTGGTCATGAACAAGCTGCGCGACCGCATCGTCGTGCAGGTCGACGGCCAGATGAAGACCGGCCGCGACGTCGTCATCGGCGCGCTGCTCGGCGCCGAGGAGTACGGCTTCGCGACGGCGCCGCTGGTGGTGATGGGCTGCATCATGATGCGCGTCTGCCACCTGAACACCTGCCCGGTCGGCATCGCGACGCAGGATCCGGAGCTGCGCAAGAAGTTCACCGGGACGCCGGAGTTCGTCGAGAACTTCTTCCGCTTCATCGCGCAGGAAGTGCGCGAGTTGATGGCGGAACTCGGCTTCCGCACCGTCGACGAGATGATCGGGCGTGCCGACTGCATCGACGCGGCGGCGGCGGTCGACCACTGGAAGGCCAGGGGGCTGAACCTGGCGCCGCTGCTGCAGGTGCCGAAGCTGCCGGCGTCGGTGGCGCGGCGCAAGGTGCGCGAGCAGGACCACGGGCTGGAGGTCGCCCTCGACAACGACCTGATCCGCGCGGCGGCGCCGGCGCTCGACGCGCGCACGCCGGTCGAGCTCACCGCGTTCATCCGCAACGCCGACCGCACGGTCGGCACCATGCTCGGCTACGAGGTGACGCGGCGCTACGGCGGCGTCGGCCTGCCGGACGACACGATCAAGATCACCTTCACCGGATCGGCCGGCCAGAGCTTCGGCGCCTTCGTGCCGCGCGGCATGACGCTGACGCTGGTCGGTGATGCCAACGACGGCTTCGGCAAGGGGCTCTCGGGCGGCAAGCTGATCGTCTACCCGCCGGCGCTGTCTACCTTCAAGTCGGAGGAGAACATCGTCATCGGCAACGTCGGCTTCTACGGCGCGACCAGCGGCGAAGGCTACGTCCGCGGCGTGGCCGGCGAGCGCTTCTGCGTGCGCAACAGCGGCGCCACCGTGGTGGTCGAAGGCGTTGGCGACCACGGCTGCGAGTACATGACCGGCGGCCGCGTGGTGGTGCTCGGCAAGACGGGGCGGAACTTCGCGGCCGGCATGAGCGGCGGCGTCGCCTACGTCATCGATGTTGACGGCAACTTCGAGCGGCGCTGCAACCGCGACATGGTCGACCTGGAGCCGCTGATCGAGGCGGACGACATCGACTTCGTGCAGGTGGCAATCATGAAGCACGTCACCTACACCGGCAGCCGCCACGCCGAGGCGCTGCTGCACGACTGGGCCGGCCTGCAGCGCCGGATCGTCAAGGTGATGCCGCGCGAATACAAGAAGGCGCTGGCGGCGCAGGGCAAGGCCAAGGCGGCGCCGGCGCCGGTCGCACACGCGAAGGTGGCCGTCCATGGGTAAGCCGACCGGGTTCATCGAGATCCAGCGCCACAAGCATCCGACGCGGCCGGTCGAGGAGCGCGTCAAGGACTGGCGCGAGGTCTACCTGCCGTATCCGCAGGGCGAGCTGCAGCTGCAGGGGGCGCGCTGCATGGACTGCGGCATCCCGTTCTGCCACCAGGGGTGCCCGCTCGGCAACCTGATCCCGGACTGGAACGACCTCGTCTACCGCGACCGCTGGCACGCGGCCATCGAGCGGCTGCACGCGACCAACAACTTCCCCGAGTTCACCGGCCGGCTCTGCCCGGCGCCGTGCGAGGGGTCGTGCGTGCTCGGCATCAACGACGACCCGGTGACCATCAAGGCCGTCGAGGTGTCGATCATCGACCGCGCGTTCGACGAGGGGTGGGTCACGGCGCAGCCGCCGGCCAACCGCACCTGGAAGAAGGTGGCGGTGGTCGGCTCCGGCCCGGCTGGCCTCGCCGCCGCCGACCAGCTCAATCGCGCCGGCCACTCGGTGACCGTGTTCGAGAAGTCCGACCGCATCGGCGGGCTGCTGCGCTACGGCATCCCCGCGTTCAAGATGGAGAAGGCGGTGCTCCAGCGCCGGCTCGACATCCTCTCCGACGAAGGCGTCGTGTTCCGCCCGAACGTCAACGTCGGCGTCGACGTCCCGCTCGAACGGCTGCGCGCCGACTACGACGCCGTGCTGCTGGCCGGCGGCGCCGAGAAGCCGCGCGACCTGCCGGTGCCCGGGCGCGAGCTGAAGGGCATTCACTTCGCGATGGAGTACCTGACGCTGCAGAACCGGCGCAACGAGGGGGATTCGGTCCCCGACGACCGCTTCATCTCGGCCGCCGGCAAGCACGTGGTGATCATCGGCGGCGGCGACACCGGTGCCGACTGCCTCGGCACGGCGCACCGCCAGGGGGCGCGCTCGGTCACGCAGCTCGAGCTGCTGCCGACGCCGCCGCAGGAGCGCGCTGCCGACAACCCCTGGCCGCAGTATCCGAACATCTTCCGCGTCTCGCCGGCGCACGAAGAGGGGGGCGACCGGCTCTACGCGGTGTCGACGCAGCAGTTCACCGGCGACGCCTCCGGCCGGGTGACGACGCTGCATGCGGTGAAGGTGGAGAAGGTCACGCGCGAGGGTCGTGTGTCGTTCGAGCCGGTGCCCGGCAGCGAGTTCGAGATCCCGGCGGAGCTGGTGCTCCTGGCGATGGGCTTCACCGGCCCGCAGCGCGAGCTGCTCGAGACGAACGGGGTGTCACTGACCGACCGCGGCAACGTCGCCCGCGACGCGCGCTGGATGACGAACCTGCCCGGCGTGTTCACCGCCGGCGACATGCAGCGCGGCCAGTCGCTGATCGTCTGGGCGATCGCCGAAGGACGCAGCGCCGCCCGCGCCATCGACCAGTTCCTGATGGGCGAGTCGCAGCTGCCGGCGCCGCTCGCGTAACATCTTCCACAGCGACGGACCACCGAGGCACCGAGACACCGAGGAGGAAACAGTTCTTCTCGGTGTCTCGGTGTCTCGGTGGTCCGTAATCAGTGTGAGTTGCTTCGAATGTTGATCGTGATGAAGTTTGGCGGGACCTCCGTGGGCTCCGCCGAGAGAATCGCGCAGGCCGCGGCGCTGGCCACGAAGAGCGCCGCCGAGGGGCACCAGGTCGTGGTGGTGACCTCGGCGATGAGCAAGGTCACCAACACGCTCATCGATTCGGCGCGCGAGGCGTCCACCGGGCGCTGGGACCCGCTCGTCCGTGAGCAGCTGTTCAACCGGCACCGGACGGTGGCGGAGGCGGTCATCGGTTCGCCGGCGAAGCTGCCGCCGGTCATCGATGCCCTGAACCGCCGGCTCGATCGCTTCGAAAAGCTCTGTTTCGGGCTGTCGATG
Source organism: Vicinamibacterales bacterium (assembly GCA_050247255.1). GTDB lineage: Bacteria > Acidobacteriota > Vicinamibacteria > Vicinamibacterales > UBA2999 > JBFWUM01. The sequence goes on from JBFWUM010000021.1 coordinate 36,449, forward strand.
GTGCACGAGCTGACGCCCCGGCTGCTCGACGCGATTTCCGGCACCGGAGAGATGCTCGCCGCCCCGCTCGTCGCCGCGGCCATCGAGGGCCAGGGGCGCCGGTCGGAGGCGATCGACGCCACCGATGTCATCGTCACCACCGACCAGTTCGGCGGCGCCGAGCCGTTGATGGAGGCGACCCGCGACCGGATGCAGGAACGGCTGCTGCCGCTGCTGAAGACGGGCGTCATTCCGGTAATCACCGGCTTCATCGGCGCAACGGCGGACGGTGTGCTGACCACGCTCGGCCGCGGCGGGTCCGATTACTCGGCGTCGATCGTCGGCGCCGCGCTCGACGCCGACGAGGTCTGGATCTGGACCGACGTCAACGGCGTGCTCACGGCCAACCCGTCGGAGGTGCCCGAGGCGCGCACGCTGCCGGAGATCTCCTACAGCGAGGCGTCGGAGCTGGCCTACTACGGCGCCAAGGTCCTGCACTACAAGACGATCCTCCCGGCCTTCCGCAAGAAGATCCCGGTGCGGATCCTCAACAGCTTCGAGCCGGCGCATCCCGGCACACGGGTCAGCGTCGGCGGCGATGCCTCGGCGCTCGGCGTCAAGGCGGTCACGTCGATCCGCGGCGTCAGCCTGATTGCCATCAGCGGCACCGGCATGCAGGGCATTCCCGGCATCGTCGCCAAGGCGTTCGACGTCGTGGCGGAGCAGGGGGCGAACGTGCTGATGATTTCGCAGGCCTCCTCCGAGAACAACATCTGCTTCGTGATCAGCTCCAGCGACGCGCCTCGGGTGGTGCGGGCGCTGCGCCAGGCGCTGGAGTTGGAGCTCGAGCGCGACCACATCGAGGAGATCGCCGAGCAGCCGGTGGCCGTCGTCGCCGCCGTCGGCGACCGCATGCGCGGCACCCCCGGCATTGCCGCGACCGTCTTCACCGCGCTCGGCAGCGCCAACATCAACGTCATCGCCATCTCGCAGGGGTCGTCGGAGCGCAATATCTCGCTGGTCGTCGAGGAAGAGGATGCGTCCGCCGCGGTCAAGGCGCTGCACGCCGCCTTCCATCTCGATCGCGCGGGGGTGGCCGTCTAGTGCCGGTGCGCGACGTCCTCGTCATCGGCGCGGGGCCGTCGGGGCTGGCGACGGCGATTGCCGCCAGGCAGCACAACCTGGATTACCTGGTCGTCGAGAAGGGCGTCCTGGTCGACGCCATCTTCCGCTTCCCGACCCACATGGTGTTCTTCACCACGCCGGAGCTGCTGGAAGTGGGCGGCCTGCCGCTCGTCAGCCCGTACGACAAGCCGACCCGTCTCGAGGCGCTGCGCTACTACCGGCGCGTCGTCGATACCTACCAGCTGCAGATTGCCTTCCACGAGCGGGTCGTCAGCGTGGAGAAGGAAGGCGAGCTGTTCTTGGTCACGACCGAGCGCCAGAATGGCCACCGGCGCACCCACGAAGCGCGCGCCGTCGTCCTGGCCATCGGCTACTTCGACAATCCCAACTACCTGGGCGTGCCGGGCGAGGACCTGCCGCACGTGTCGCACTACTACACCGACGCCCACCCGTACTACCGGCAGCGCGTGGTCGTCGTCGGCGGCAAGAACGGGGCGGCGGAGGCGGCGCTGGAGCTGTTTCGCGGCGGCGCCCAGGTGACGCTGGTGCACCGGCGCCCCACGCTCGGCGATTCGATCAAGTACTGGGTCCGGCCCGACATCGAGAACCGGATCAAGGAAGGGTCGATCGCCGCCCGGTTCAACACCTGCGTGACCGAGATCACGCGCACCCACGTAGTCGTGGAGGGGGAGAGCGGCCGCGAGGAGATCCCGGCCGAGGGTGTCTTCCTGCTGACGGGCTACAAGCCCGACGTCGATCTGATGCGCGCCGCCGGCATCACCTGCGACCCCGACACGCTGGCGCCGGCGCTGGATCCCGAGACATTCGAGACCAACGTCGCCAACCTCTTCCTCGCCGGCGGCGCCATCGCCGGCCGCAACACCGGGTCGATCTTCATCGAGAACGGCCGGTTCCACGGCGCGAAGATCATCAGCACCTTGACAGATCGGATCCGTAGCGCATAATCGGCTGGGATGCTCTCACGGGCCGCTCGATCATTTGCAGTGTCGACGATCGCGATGGCCCTGGCCGCCGCGACGATCGCGGCGCAATCCGCCGAACTTCCCCGGGCGCTCGACTACGCGAGCGCGCGCCTGCTGCGCGACCGGATCGCGATGGAGGCGTACCGCCCCTCCTATCCGTTCTGGCGCCACATCTTCACCATTCCCGACGGCTCGATCCTGTTCGGCAGCGCCGTCGACGGCCGCCTGCTCGTCACGGTGCCGTCGAACGGCAACTGGGGGACCGATGCCCAATGGCAGGATCCGGCGCTGCCGCAGGCGGTGGAGGGGCAGGCGTGGCCGCGCCGCCTCGACGATCGCCGCGACCTGATGGCGCAGCAGCTGGCGCTCTCGGCGGGCCCGGTCGTCCATAACCCGAGCCGCGGCGTGTCGCTGCTGTCCAGCGCATCGCGCTACGGCCCGTTCATCAACGAGTGGCGGGCCATCTACGAGCGCTTTGGCGTGCCGGGCGACATCGGCCTCGCCCAGGCGGTCGTTGAATCGGGGCTGCGCGGGACGGTCAAGTCCGAAGCGCGTGCCATCGGCTTCTGCCAGTTCCTGTTGAGCAACTGGCGCGTCCTCGACCGGCTGTCGCCGGCGGTGCTCGAAGCGGAAAACCAGACGACCCAGGCGCCGTACTGCGCCGCCTATCTCACGGTTCTGAGCACCAAATACGGCAGCTATATCCCGGCGCTCTCGGAACATCACGCCGGCGGCGCCAACATCGGCCGCACGCTGATCAACGGCGAGCGGCTGGGCGGGCTCGACGTCCGCGAGCAGTACTTCCTCGGCGCCGCGTTCGCCCGCGACCTGCGCGTGCTGTCACCCGGCACCTACCGCGACGTCTACGGCACCTACGGGCCTCGGTCGTCGCTGTACGCCGAGATGGTCTTCGGGAACACGATCACCGTGTCGAACCTCGCCAACGAGCAGACGCCGCAGGAGAAGGTCTACGCCATGCGGACGTCGCGCGTCTGGACCCTGGCCGAAATCGCCAGCACGGCCCGCCTGTCGCGCGACGAGGTGCAGCGCTTCAACCCGGCGCTGGTGCGCCGCGTGCCCCGCGGCGCCACCGTCTATCTACCCCGCCACATCCCGGCCATCGGTACCGACGTCGCCTTCTGGCACCGTCCCGCTCCCGCGGCCTATCAGGAGCTGCTCGACGAGTTCGTCTCGCTCGAGATGCCGCTCGAGGAGTGGGACAGCCAGGCGTTCGACGCCACGCTGCAGCGCTTCCGCACCAGGTTTGCGGCGACCAGGACGGAGGAGGGGAGCGTGATGGCGACCATGCTGGCCTACGAGCTGCAGATTCGCCAGACCAGCAAGCAGCGGCAGATCCTGGCCGAGTTCCGCGACAGCGAGCAAATTCGCCAGCTGTTCGACCGCGCCCGCCGCGAGCGCGACGCCTTCCTGGCGGCCAACGGAAGCCGCACGCCGCCCGCCGCCGCGACCGACTAGCTGTGAACCAAAGCCGGCGCCGCCGGTAGTAAGGGGGTATGACGCGACTGACCCTTGCGCTCCTCCTGCTGCTGGCCCCGGCCGCCTGGGCCCAGACCCCGGAAGCCCCGCCGGCCGCCCCAGCGCCGCCGGCCGTCCCGGCCTTCGTGCCCGACCAGGACGCGCGCCAGACCCGCCAGCAACTGCAGGAGGTGCTGCGCCAGCTCCCCCCGTCGGTGGGGCAGGTCCTGGCGCTCGACCCCACGCTGCTGAACCAGCCGGATTACATTTCGGCCTACCCGTCGCTGGTGGCCTTCGTCGCCCAGCGCCCGGACGTGCGGCGCAACCCGGCCTTCTACTTCGGCAACGGCCGGTTCGAGGAGCGCGACCCGCGCGAGCGGCTCTATGAATCGATGACGATCATCGCCGGTGGGTTCGCGGGGTTGGCGGCCTTCGTCGCCTTCCTGCTCGTCCTCACCTGGGTGATCCGGCAGCTGATCGACTACCGGCGCTGGAACCGGGTCACCCGGACGCAGACCGAGGTGCACACGAAGCTCCTGGACCGCCTGACGAACAACGAGGACCTGATGGCCTACATGCAGACGCCGGCCGGCCGCCGCTTCCTCGAGTCGACGCCCATCCCGCTCGACACTGCGGTGGCGCCACCCGTGGCGGCGCCGCTCAACCGGATCCTCTGGTCGATCCAGGTGGGCGTCATCCTCGTGACGCTCGGGGTCGGCGTCTGGGTGGCGCAGGGGTCGATCATCCAGGAACTTCAGCAGCTGTTCTCCGTCATCGGCATCGTGTCGGTCGCCCTCGGTGTCGGGTTCGTGATTTCCGCGGTGGTGTCCTACCTGCTCTCGGCCCGTCTCGGGCTGGTGGAGTCGGCGCGGCAGGCATCATGACGACGACACTCAGCGATATCGAACGGCTTGCGGTTCTCGATGAGGCCGACCGGACGTTCGTGATGGACGAGCAGGCGTTTCGCACGTTCTACGAATTGACGGCGCGGCCCGTGTGGGGCTACCTGGCGCGTGTCACGGGCAGCCCGAGGGTCGCTGATGACCTGCTGCAGGAGGCCTACTACCGGCTGCTGCGCAGCCGCTCGACCTTCGAGAGCGACGAGCACCGGAAGAATTACCTTTACCGCATCGCGACGAACCTCGCGAACGACCACCGGCGGCGGCCGCGTGAAGAGGGGATTGGCGAGGGCGACGGGGCACTTCGCACCGAGGTGCGCGTGGCCGACCGCGCCGTGCAGCGGGTCGACCTGTCACGGGCGCTGGGCCAGCTCAAGCCGCGCGAACGCGCGCTGCTGTGGCTCGCGTATGCCCAGGGGTGCTCGCACGAGGAGATCGCGGCGCGGCTCGGCCTCAAGGCCTCGAGCCTCAAGATGCTGCTGTTCAGGGCGCGGCGCCGGCTCGAGGCGCTGCTGGGGACCGAGTCATGACCGATCAGGAACTGCAGGCGTTGTTTGAGAACGAAGCGCGCGTGGCCGCGCAGGAGGCGCGCGTGCCGGCCCCCGGACAGGTCTGGTGGCGCGCCGCCATGCGCTCGCGTGCAGAGGCCGCGCGGGCGGCGGAACGGCCCCTGACGTGGTCTCAGGGGCTGGCTGCCGCCTGCGCGGTCGGCCTGGCCGCGGCTGCGGCCGGCGCGGCGTGGCCGCGGATCCTGACGGTGGTGTCGATGCTGGGCGAGGGCGCGCGCTGGCTGGTGCCGGCGGCAGCCGCGATCGTGATGTGCGCGGCGATCGTCCCGTTCGCCCTCTACCTGGCGCTATCTGACGATTGACGAATTGACGAATTGACGGGTTGACGGGTTGACGAACTGAACTTCGTCAATGCGTCAATCCGTCAATCCGTCAATGTACGGCTTTCCCCAGAAAGCCCGCCTCGCCGCTGAGTCGCTTCATCTCGAGCAGCTCGATCAGCCCCTGGCACCGGTCCAGGGTGCCGTCGCGTTCGAGCAGTGCCTGCCGCTCGACCGGTTCGAGATCCAGGTACTGCGCCAGCGCATTGATCAGGTCGTCGTCCGGAACGGCGGGCGGGAAGCGCGGCTCGCCGCCTGATCGCTCGATGGCCGCCGCCAGCAGCGCCTCGAGCCGCCGACGCTGCGCGCGGATCGCCTCCTGCTGGTCCTTCACCGTGTATTCCGGCTGCGGCTCGACGACCGCCAGGCGGTACGGATGGCTCATGTCTTCCTGCAGCACGCGGAACTTCTCGAGGCCGCGCAGCACGATGTTGAAGCGCCCGTCGTCGAGCGGCTCGGCGTGGGTGATGACGCCGGCGCAGCCGATGCTGTAGATCGCCGGCCGCCCCTCGTAGTCCGCCTCGTAACCAGGCTTCAGCAGCGTCATCCCGATGATCCGGTCGCCGGCCAGCGCGTCGGTGACCATCGTCCGGTAGCGCAGCTCGAAGATGTGCAGCGGCAGGAAGACGTTCGGGAACAGGACGACGTTCGGCAGCGGGAACAGCGGGATCTGTGTGGGAAGCATTGGTGAATAGGGATCTTCGATCTGTGATTCACCAACCCAATCACACATCACCAATCCCAAATCCCTAATGGATCGTCTTGGTTTTCCGGTCCATGTAGTCCATCAGCACGTACTGGCCCAGCGTGTACGGCGTCGTGAAGTAGGCCTTGCCGCGGCAGATGGAGGCGACGCGGCGGACGAAGGCCACCAGGTCCGGGTCGCGCGCCAGCATGAACGTGTTGATCATGATGCCGGCCTTCTGGCAGGCGTTCACTTCGGCGAACGTTTCGGCGATGACGTAGGGATCGAGGCCGAAGGCGTTCTTGTAGATCTGCCCGTCTGGCCGCGTGAGCGCCGACGGCTTGCCGTCGGTGATCATTACGATCTGCCGCATGTCCTTCTTCTGCCGCTCGAGGATGCGGCGCGCCAGGCGGAGCCCTTCGCGCGTGTTGGTGTAGTAGGGGCCGACGCGGACGCGCCCGAGCTGCTTCAGGGGAATTTCTTCGGCGGAGTCGTGAAAGAGCACCGCGTGCAGCGAGTCGCCGGGGTACTGCGTGCGGATCAGGTGCGACAGCGCCAGCGCCACGCGCTTGGCCGGCGTGAAGCGATCCTCGCCGTAGAGGATCATGCTGTGGCTGCAGTCGAGCATGATGACCGTCGCGCAGGAGCTCTGGTACTCACTCTGCGCCACCATCAGATCGGAATACTCGACCTCGATTCCCCCTTCCCCCTTTCTGCCTCCCCCTTCCCCCCTCCCCCTTCCCCCTTCTGCATGCGCACGAATCACCGCATTCAGGATCGTCCCGGACGGGTCGAGATTCATCGTGTCGCCGAACTCGTACGGCTTTGAGGCGGCGATCGCTTCGACGCCGGTCGACAGGTGCCGCGTGTCGTGGCGGCCGGCGCTGCTGCGGCCCATCGACCCGAGCAGGTCGCGCAGCGCCCGGTAGCCGAGGAAGTCGAGCGCCTTGTCAGTGACCTCGAACCGTACCGGGCCGGCGTCCTCGCCCATGCCGCCGCCGGCGCCGCGCCGATGCTCGCGCTCGCCCTCGAGGTCGGGGGCGCCGGTGACGAATCCCTGTTCCATCATCCGCTCGATGATCTGCTGGATGAGGTCCTCGAGCTGCTGCCGCGCCGCTTCCTGGTCGCCGTCGGCCGGCTCGCCGAGCAGCTGCTGCATCGCCTCGTCCGAGAGCACACCGCCGCTGAACAGCGCCTCGAGGATGGCGTCGTGCAGCGCCTGCATCGTCCGGTCCTCGTCGCCCATGGACGGATCGCCCCACGGGTTGCTGAAGCCGCTCGACAGCAGCAGGTCGGAGAGCTTCGACACGAGATCCTCGAGATCGATCTCGTCGAACAGGCTCGGCGTGTACTTCGTGTACTTGAACTTCACTAGTTGTAGTACTTCTTCTTCCCCGCGGGCATCTGCGGCATCGCCTCGTCTGCGAACGCGGCTTCGCGCGCGGAGCGGCGGGGCGGCGCTTCGGCGCCGTGGTAGCCGCGCTCGTCGCTGCGGCTGATCTTCTTCAGCGCGTAGAGCCCTTCCAGCACGAAGTCGATGCCCGAGGCGAGCAACTCCGGTGACGCGTCCGGCGGCACCCCAGCTGCGTGCGCGAGCTCGACCAGCCCCTGCACCTTGCCTGCCTCGTCAACGACCGCGGCGGCGCTCAGGGTGTCGGCCAGCTGCAGGCTGCCGCCGATGTCGAACCAGTCGATCACCTGGCGTGGATCGAGGTGCGAAAGGTAGCCGTCGGCGACGTTGGCGACGGCGGCGCGGATCAGCTCGCGGGCGATGACCTCGGCCCCCTTCAGCTCGCCCTCGTACTCCATCTCGAACTTGCCGGTAATCGACGGCAGCGCGGCGTACACGTCGGTCACGCGCGGCACAGCCGTCCGCTCGCCGGCCAGCAGCGCGCGCCGCTCGGCATTCGAGACGACGTTCTCCATTGCCGAAATCGACAGCCGCTGGCTGACCCCGGACCGCCTGTCGACGCGGCGATCCTGCCGCGCCTGGAAGGCGATCTCCTCGACGATCTCCGCCACGAAGGCCGGCACCTCGCTCTGCGGCGCCTCGTCCGGTCGCGTCAGCCACGCCTCCTGGCGGGTAATGGCCATCCCCTCGGCGCGGCCGGCGGGGTAGTGCGTCCGGATCTCCGAGCCGATGCGGTCCTTCAGCGGCGTGATGATCTTGCCGCGCGCCGTGTAGTCCTCGGGGTTGGCGGTGAACGCCATCATCACGTCGAGCGGCAGGCGCAGCGGGTAGCCCTTAATCTGGACGTCGCCTTCCTGCAGGATGTTGAACAGGCCCACCTGGATCTTGCCGGCCAGGTCGGGCAGCTCGTTGATGGCGAAGATGCCGCGGTTCGCCCGCGGCAGCAGCCCGTAGTGCATCGTCAGCTCGTCCGACAGCTGCAGCCCCGCCTTCGCCGCCTTGATCGGATCGATGTCGCCGACCATGTCGGCAATGGTGACGTCCGGCGTCGCCAGCTTCTCGACATAGCGGGCCTCGCGGCCAAGCCAGGCAATCGGCGTGTGATCGCCTTCCGCCGCCAGCCGGGCGCGGCATGCGCCGCAGATCGGCGCCAGCGGGTCGTCGTGGATCTCGCAGCCGGGCATGACGGGTATCTGCTCGTCGAGCAGCGTCACCAGCGCCCGCAGTAGCCGGGTCTTGGCCTGTCCGCGCAGGCCGAGCAGGATGAAGTTGTGCTGCGACAGCAGCGCGTTGATCAATTGCGGCACCACCGTGTCGTCGTAGCCGACGATGCCGGGGAAGAGGGTCTCGTTCGCGCGCAGCTTGCGGATGAGATTGTCGCGCACCTCCTGGTGGACGCTGCGGTGCGGGATCGCGCCGGATTCAACGGCGCGGCGCAGGTCACCAACCGTGGAGATGCCTTTGGCCTTGGGCATGAGGCATTCTATTCAATGCTCAATGCCCAATGCACACGGCTCAATGAACAAAGGCGGGTTCTTCGAGCAGGAACACCCGTTTGTGTTCGGACATCGGGGCGCCGCGGGGCTGGCGCCCGAGAACACGCTGGCGGCGTTCGACCGCGGCGTGGCGGAAGGGGTGGATGGCATCGAGCTCGACGTCCACCTGTCGGCCGACGGGATCCCGGTCGTCATTCACGACAGCACGCTCGAACGGACGACTGACGCCAGCGGCCCGGTGACCTCGCTGACCGCCACTGCGCTGGCTCGCGTCGACGCCGGGTATCGCTTCCAGCCCGACCGTCAGTTCCCGTTCCGCGGGCAGGGCATCGGCGTGCCGACGCTGCGCGAGGTGCTGGCCCGCCACCCGGAGGCGCGGGTCATCATCGAAATGAAGATGGACCTGTCCGAGCTCGGCGAGGCGGTGGCCGACGAGGTGCGCCGCGCGTCTGCCGCCGAGCGCGTCTGTGTGGCCGGCTACGGAATCCGCAGCGCGGAGGCGGCGCGACGGGCGCTCCCGGAAATGGCGTGCAGCGCGTGCCAGGACGAGGTCAGGCTGGCGCTCTATCGAACCTGGGCCTTCTGGCCGGTGCGCGGCACGCAGTACGGCGGCTACCAGGTGCCGGAGACCGTGGGGCGAACACGCGTGGTCTCGCCGCGTTTCGTCCGCTACGCGCACCGCGCCGGCCTGCGCGTTCACATCTGGACGGTTGACGAAGAGGCGGTGGCCGCCCGGCTCCTGTCGTGGGGCGTGGACGGTCTCATCACCAACCGTCCCGACGTCATCGTTGGCGCACGGGATCGCTTCCTCGGCGCGCGCGATATTCAGCTTGAATCGGTCCGCTGACCTGCAGACAATGCCGCGATGCTGAAAACGGCTGCCTGCGCGGCGGCGTTCGCGGTGGCGCTCATCGCCGGCGCCGGTGCCCAGGAGTCGAACGCGCTGGTCACGATTCCGGTCCGCGGCCAGGTCACCCTGGTGTCGGACGGGGTCTCGAACGCAGTGGTCCAGGTCGGACCCCAGGGCGTCCTCGTCGTTGACACGCTCGCGGAGCCGATGGCCGATCGGCTGTTGGCGGCGATACGCGGCCTCGCTGGCAGCAAGCCAATCGCCTACGTCGTCAACACCCACGCCCATGCCGATCACACCGGCGGGAACCTGAAGGTGGCGGCGGCCGGCGCGCAGCTGGTCAGCGGGAACTTCGCGGCCCAATTGGGCGGCGCCGGTGCCAAGGGCGCATTCATCGTCGCCCATGAAAACGTGCTGAATGCCCTGAGTGCGGCCAGCGGCACCGCGGCCGCCGTTCCCTTCGGCGCATGGCCCACCGACACGTTCTTCCAGGCCGAGAAGGCGCTCTACTTCAACGGCGAGGGAATCCAGCTGCTGCACCAGCCGTCCGCCCACACCGACGGCGACATCCTGGTGTTCTTCAGGTCCTCCGACGTCATCGCTGCCGGCGATACGTTCGACACCACGGCCTTTCCGCGGATGGACGAGTCGCGCGGCGGCACCGTGGGCGGAGTGATCGAGTCGCTCAACGATCTGATCGACCTGGCGATCTCGGAACAGTTCACCGAAGGCGGGACGCGCATCGTTCCCGGTCACGGCCGCATCACCGACGAATTCGACGTCGTCGAGTACCGCGACATGGTGACCATCGTTGCGGAACGCGTGCGCGCCATGAAGGCCAGGCGCATGACGCTCGAACAGGTGCGCGCGGCGCGGCCGGCGTTCGAGTACGTGCCTCGATACGGCGCCGCCGCCGGGGCCGTCGAGGCGTTCGTCGATGGCGTCTACAGGACGGTGAAATGAGAACGCTGCTGGCCCTGTGTCTCGTGCTCGTGGCCGGTCCCGCCTACGCGCAGTTCGATATCACCGGCAGCTACAACACGCTGATGCACGAGGATCAGCCGGAACGGGTGCCGGGCCCGGCGATTGGCGACTATCTCGGACTGCCGATCACCGACGAGGCGCGCGCCTTCGCGGAAGCGTGGAGCCCGTCGCGGCTGACCGTGCCCGAGCACCAGTGCCGCGCGCACTCGTCGCCGTACATCTTCCGTGGCCCGCTCAACATGCGGATCTGGGACGAGCGCGATCCGGCGACGCAGGACATCGTCTCCGTGCACATTGCGATCAGCAACTTCCAGCAGAAGCGGGTCATCTGGATGGATGGACGCCCCCATCCGCCCGCGCAGGCCGAGCACACCTGGATGGGGTTCTCCACTGGCGTGTGGGACGGTGACACGCTGGTGGTGACCACCACGCACATCAAGCAGATGTGGCACCGGCGCAACGGGGTGCCGCAAAGCGACCAGGTCACGCTGACCGAGCGCTTCATCCTGCACGGTGACACGCTGACGCATGTGACGATTACCAATGACCCGGTGTATCTCACCGAGCCGTTGCTGAAGACGACCAACATGCGCCGCAACCCGCGGCCGTTGCCCGCGGCGCAGCTGATCTATCCATGCCAGTCGGTGGTCGAGATCGCCGCGCAGGCGCGTGGCGCCGTGCCGCACTTCATGCCGGGGGAGAACCCGTTCCTGCGTGAGTTCCCGGCGGAGTCGGGCATTCCCGCGGCGGCGGCCCGCGGCGGCGCGGCGACGATGTACCCGGAGTTCCGGGCGACACTCGGAAGGTGATCCGGGCGCTGCTCTTTGCCCACCGCTGGCTGGGCGTCGCGCTCTGCCTGCTGTTCCTGCTCTGGTTCCCCTCGGGCATTGCCATCATGTACTGGGGCTATCCCGAGGTCACCGACCGCGATCGCCTCGCCCGCGGCGCCGACCTCGATGCCGCGACGATCGTCATCCAGCCGACCGACATCTTCGCCACGCTGGGGCTGCCCGATCCGCCGCGCGACATTCGGCTGTCGACTTACAACGGGCGCCCGGTGTACCGGTACACCGATGCCGTCGGCGAGTCGGTCGTCTACGCCGATACCGGCGATTTCATCGAGGACGACCCTGCGCCGCCGGAGCAGATTGCCGCCCGATGGCTCGGAGAGGGGGCGTCAGTCCGGATACTGGAGTTGTCGGACGTGCCGGACGCCGACCAGTGGACGCTGCAGCTGCCGGTCGCCGAACTGCAGCCGCTGTGGAAGTACTCGTTTTCGAACGGCGACGACGTGTATGTGTCCGGCGCGACCGGCGATGTCGTCCAGCACACCACGCGCGCCTCGCGCATCGGCGCCTACCTGGGGCCGATCACGCACTGGCTGTATTTCACGCCGCTGCGGAAGCACGGGCCGGCGTGGAGCCGCGTGGTCATCTGGTCGTCAGCCGCCGCCACCGTCTCGGCGATCGTCGGCGTCGTCCTCGGTGCCTGGTTCACGGTGCCGCATTGGCGCGTCCCCTATACCGGCCAGAAGCGCTGGCACCTGGTGCTCGGGCTGATCTTCGGCGTCGCCACCATCACGTGGGCGTTCAGCGGCATGTTGTCGATGGATCCGTTCCCGTCATTCAGCGGCACGGCCGCCCGCCGCGCCGAGGCGGCAGCCGCCATCCCGTCTGCGCTGCGCAACGAGATCCGGATGACCGAGTTCCTGCAGCGGCCGCCGCAGCAGGCGCTCGACATGCTCGGCGACGCGCGGATCCGCGAGCTGGCCTATTCGGGAGTGGCCGGTGACGCCGCGTACATCGCCACGCTTGCGGACGGCAGCACCCGGGTGGTGCCGGTCAGCGGGTCGATACGCGACGCGATCGATCGTGACCGGCTCGTGAACACCATTCAGCGCGCCGCGGAGCCGTTCGGTGGCGCCATGCTCACGGAGCTGCGCGAGTACGACGCGTACTATCTCGACCGCAACGGCGAGCTGCCGCTCCCCGTGTTGCTCGTCGAGCTGAACGATGAGTACGCCACCCGCTACTACGTGGACCCCGTCCGCGGCCGCATTGTCGGCGCCTACGACTCGAGGCGATGGGTCAACCGCTGGCTGTACCGCGGCCTGCACTCGCTCGACTTCCCGTGGCTCTACCGCTCCCGCCCATTCTGGGACATCGTCGTCATCACCTTCATGCTCGGCGGTACGGCGTTGACCGTCACATCGCTCGTGCTCGCGTGGCGCCTGCTGGCTCGCACGCTCGTACGGAGCCCGGGACTTTAGTCCCGGTCGCGATTGGCACGCCTCGCGCTTGCGTAAGTGTCGGGAGGTGGGTGATGCGACCTCAACTGGCACTTGCAACCGCGTTGACCCTGCTGTTACCGAGCGCCGCATCGGCGCAGACGCCAGCGTCTCAAGGCGCGCCGGCAGCGGCGGCACACGAAGTCACTGTCATCGGCTGTCTGCAGCGTGAAGCCGATTTCCGCGCCGTCACCAACGCCGGCCGCGGCGGCGTGCTTGGCTCAGGCATCGGCGTGAACGACGAGTACGTCCTGACCGATGCCAGGCCTGCCGACACGAACCGCAACTCGCGCATGCGGCCTCGCGCGGCGGCGCCATCCGAAGCGGGCGCCGTTGGCACGTCGGGCAGCAGCGTCGTGCACTACAGCCTGACCGGCAAGCTCGAAGACAACCTGCTGCGCGACGTCGGGCGGCTCGTGGAGGTCGTCGGTACCGTGGAGCAGCCGGCCGACAGCGCAGCCCTGCCGCGGCTCACGATCAACGTCTGGCACCCGGTCGGCGATTTCTGTCCTCAGCGGTAGCTTCCGCCTTAAGGCGGAACCTACGTCATGACAGCAACCGCCGCGCCTTGCGGAAGACGTCCTCCATCATCCGCGCCGTCAGCACACCGGTATTGGTGTTCTGGCGGCTCGGGTGATAGCAGCCGAGGAGCGCCGGCAGGCCGGGCCCGAAGCGGGCGATGGATCCGTGTCCGAACTGCGGGCGCGGTTTCATGACGATGCCGCGCCGCTTGAGGAGCTGCAGCCAGGCCTCGAACCCGATCTTGCCGAGCGCGACGACGACCTGCACCTGCGCCAGGTGGGCGAGCTCTGCGTCGAGGTGATCCAGGCACCTGCTGATCTCTTCGGGCAGCGGCTTGTTGTCGGGCGGCGCGCAGCGGACGGCGCACAGGACGTACGCATCGGTCAGCGCGAGCCCATCGTCCACGTGGCGCGATGTCGGCAGGCTGGCGAAGCCGGTGCGATGCAGCGCCGACATCAGGAAATCGCCGGAGCCGCCAATGCCGTCGCCCGTGAACACGCGACCGGTGCGGTTGGCGCCGTGGGCGGCTGGGGCCAGGCCGACGAGCAGGACGCGTGCATTGGGGTCGCCGAAGCCTGGGACCGGGCGGCCCCAGTAGGTGTCGTCGCGGTGCGCCCGCTTCTTTTCCCTGGCCACGCGGGCGCAGTACTGGCGCAAACGGGGGCAGCGATCACACATGACGATCGATGCGTGCACGCGGGCCAACCCATCAGCGGGTGAGATTGGACGTAGGCACTCCTGTGCACTCCCGCGCAGGGCGGTCGGCTTCATTAGAAATTATTTGAATAGTAGAATAGAAGTTTCGTAACGTCGGACCGGTCTTCTGCCGAGACTTCCGGCTGGAGCCGGAAGCCACAGGTTACATATTCATGCGAAATACAGCCCCTAAAGACGCTGCGGAACTCGAGGCCGTCGAGACCCGCGAATGGCTCGAGTCGCTCGACTACGTCCTGCAGTCGGGCGGTCCGGTCCGGGTCGGCCGCCTCCTCCGCGAGCTGGCGGACCACGCCCGCCGGCAGGGTGTCAAGCAGCCGTTCACCGCCAACACGCCCTACATCAACACCATACCAGCCGCCGAGCAGCCGCCGTTCCCCGGCAGCCGCGAGATCGAGCGCCGGATCAAGAGCCTGGTGCGCTGGAACGCGCTGGCGATGGTGGTGAAGGCGAACAAGGCGGAAGAGGGCATCGGCGGGCACATTTCGACCTACGCGTCGGCGGCCACACTCTACGAGGTCGGGTTCAACCACTTCTTCAAGGGGAAGGGCGAGAACCACGACGGCGACATCATCTACTTCCAGGGCCACGCGTCGCCGGGCATCTATGCCCGCGCCTTCGTCGAAGGGCGCCTGCCGGCCGGGAAGCTCGAAAACTTCCGCCGCGAGCTGAAGGAAGGCGGCGGCCTCTCGTCGTATCCGCATCCGTGGCTGATGCCGGACTTCTGGGAGTTCCCGACGGTGTCGATGGGCCTCGGGCCGATCTGTTCCATCTACCAGGCGCGCTTCATGCGCTACCTCGAGGATCGCGGGCTGAAGAAGCGGTCCGATTCCAAGGTCTGGGCGTTCCTCGGCGACGGCGAGACCGACGAGCCGGAAACCCTCGGCGCCATCACGCTGGCGTCGCGCGAAAAGCTCGACAACCTGATCTTCGTCATCAACTGCAACCTGCAGCGGCTCGACGGCCCGGTGCGCGGCAACGGGCAGATCATCCAGGAACTCGAGGCGGTCTTCCGCGGCGCCGGCTGGAACGTGCTCAAGGTGATCTGGGGCAGCGAGTGGGACGCGCTGCTCGAGAAGGATCACGATGGCCTGCTGGTCAAGCGCATGGGCGAGGTCGTCGACGGCGAGTACCAGAAGTACTCGGTGGAGTCGGGCGCCTACGTGCGCCAGCATTTCTGGGGCGCCGACCCGCGGCTGCTCGAGATGGTCAAGCACCTCTCGGACGAGGAGCTGAAGAAGCTGACCCTCGGCGGCCACGACACCGTCAAGGTCTACTCGGCCTACAAGGCGGCCGTCGAGCACCAGGGACAGCCCACCGTCATCCTCGCCCGCACCATCAAGGGCTACGGCATCGGCGAGGCCGGCGAAGGCAAGAACATCACCCACCAGCAGAAGAAGCTCAACGAAGACGAACTCAAGGCGTTCCGCACGCGCTTCGGCATCCCGATCGGCGATGAGGAAGTGGCGAAGGCGCCGTTCTACCGGCCGTCCGACAACAGCCCAGAAGTCAGCTACATGCTCGAGCGCCGCAAGCAGCTCAAGGGCTTCGTGCCGGTGCGCAAGGTCGAGGTCGAGCCGATCAAGGGCGACACGCTCCCCGCGCTCTTCGAGGAGTTCGCCAGGGGGAGCGACGGCCGCAAGGCGTCGACGACGATGGCGTTCGTCCGGATGCTGGCGAAGATGCTGAAGGACCCGGAGATCGGCGAGCTCGTCGTGCCGATCGTCCCGGACGAAGCGCGCACCTTCGGTATGGAGGCGCTCTTCCGCCAGGTCGGCATCTACGCCCACGCCGGCCAGCTCTACGAGCCGGTCGACATGGACACGCTCCTCTATTACAAGGAAGCGAAAGAGGGGCAGATTCTCGAAGAGGGGATCACCGAGGCCGGATCGCTGTCGTCGTTCATCGCCGCCGGCAGCGCTTATGCGACGCACGGCATCAACACGATCCCGTTCTTCATCTACTACTCGATGTTCGGCATGCAGCGCGTCGGCGACCTCGTCTGGGCGGCCGCCGACACGCGCGCCAAGGGCTTCCTGCTCGGCGGCACCGCCGGCCGGACGACGCTGGCGGGCGAGGGGCTGCAGCACCAGGATGGCCACAGCCACCTGCTGGCGCTCGCGGTGCCCACGCTCGTGTCCTACGACCCGGCGTACGCCTACGAGATCGCGGTCATCGTCGAGGAGGGGATCAAGCGGATGTATCGCGACGGCGAGAGCATCTTCTACTACCTCACGCTGATGAACGAGAACTACGAGATGCCTCCCATGCCTGACGGCGCGCGCGAGGGGATCCTCAAGGGGATGTACCGGCTGCGCGCCGGGCAGTCGGCAGTCGGCAGTGGGCAGAAGAAGAGCAAGCTGAAGGCGACACTGCTGGGCAGCGGCGCCATCCTCAACGAGGTCGTCAAGGCGCAGGGGATGCTCGAGGGCTACGGCGTGTCGGCCGACGTCTGGAGCGTCACCAGCTACACCGAGCTCTATCGCGACGGCCACGCGGCCGAGCGGTGGAACCGGCTGCACCCGACGGAAACCCAGAAGGTCCCCTATGTCACCCAGTGCCTCGGCGGGGCCGAGGGGCCGATCGTGGCCGCCTCGGACTACGTCAAGGCGCTGCCCGATGCGATCGATCGCTGGTTGCCGAGGCGGCTCACGTCGCTCGGCACCGACGGCTTCGGCCGCAGCGAAGGACGCGCGTCGCTGCGCGAGTTCTTCGAGGTGGACGCGCGCTTCGTGACCGTGGCGACGTTGAGCGCGCTGGCGCAGGACGGGCAGATCGACGCGAAGGTGGTCCAGAAGGCGATCGCCGATCTCGGCATCAATCCCGACAAGCCGAACCCGGCTGTCTCGTAGGAGCGACGTGGCGGAATTCAAGGTTCCAGAACTGGGCGAGAACATCGCGCAGGGTGACGTCACCCGCGTGATGGTCCAGGTGGGAGACGTGATCTCCCGCGATCAGCCGGTGCTCGAGCTCGAGACCGACAAGGCGACCATCGAGGTCCCCTCGTCAGTCGCGGGCACGGTCACGGAGATCAAGGTCAAGGCCGGCGACAAGGTCAAGGTCGGCGCCGTCGTCCTGGTGACCGACGACAGCGGCAACGGCGCGTCCGCGCCGAAGAAGGTGGAGCAGGCCGCGGAGCCCGAGCCGAAGCCGGCGAAGCAGGCCAAGGCGGAACCGGAGCCCGCGACGGCGGAGGAGCAGAAGCCGGAGAAGGTCGTTTCGATGCCGCGGCCCACCGCGAAAGCCGAGATGCCCGCAGCGCCCCCTCCGCCCGCTCCCGTCACCGCGACTGGCGGTGTGGCAGCGCCGGCGGCCCCCTCGGTCCGGCGGCTCGCGCGCGAGATCGGCGTCGACATCAACGAAGTCCAGGGGTCGGGCGCCAGCGGCCGCATCTCCGAGGCCGACGTCAAGGAGCATGCGCGCCGCATCCTGACCAGCGTGGGCACGGCGCGCCCGGCCGGCGGCGGCGCCCCGGCGGCCCTGCCGCTCCCCGATTTCACCAAGTGGGGCGACATCGAGCGCCAGCCGATGAGCAACATCCGGCGCAAGACGTCGGAGCACCTCAGCCACGCCTGGAACACCATCCCGCACGTCACGCAGTTCGACAAGGCGGACATCACGCCGATGGAGGACCTGCGCGCCAGGTTCCGCAAGCAGGTGGAAGCGGCCGGCGGCAACCTCACGGTGACCGCGGTGCTGGTCAAGGTGCTGGCGGCGGCGGTGAAGCAGTTCCCGCAGTTCAACGCCTCGGTCGATACCGGGAGCGGCGAGATCATCTACAAGAAGTACGTCAACGTCGGCGTCGCGGTGGACACCGACCGCGGGCTGCTGGTGCCGGTCCTTCGCAACGTCGACCAGAAGAACATCCAGCAGATCGCCATCGAGATGAACGAGCTCTCCGAGAAGGCGCGCAGCAAGAAGCTGTCGCTCGAGGAGATGAGCGGCGGCGGCATCACCATCTCGAACCTCGGCGGCATCGGCGGCACCTACTTCACGCCGATCGTCAACTGGCCGGAGGTCGCCATCCTCGGCGTCTCGCGCGGCATCGTCGAGCCGGTGTGGAAAGATAATGCGTGGCAGCCGCGGCAGCTGCTGCCGCTCTCGCTCTCGTACGACCATCGCCTGATAGACGGCGCGGATGCCATGCGGTTCCTGCGCTGGGTGGTCCAGGCCATCGAACAGCCGTTCCTGCTCTCGCTGCTCGGCTGATGGCGCGCGAATCCACCCAACTCGTGGTGCTCGGGGCCGGCCCGGGCGGGTACGCGGCGGCGTTCTATGCCGCCGACATGGGATTGCAGGTTGCCCTCGTCGATGAGGAGAAGAACCCGGGCGGCGTCTGCCTGTACCGCGGCTGCATTCCGTCGAAGGCGCTGCTGCACGTCGCCAAGGTCGTAGACGAGGCGAAGCACGCCGGCGCCTGGGGCGTCACCTTCGGCGAGCCGACGATCGACGTCGACAAGCTGCGCGCCTACAAGCAGAAGGTCGTCGATCAGCTCACCGGCGGCGTGGGACAGGTCGCGAAGCTGCGCAAGGTGAAGTACTACCAGGGGCGCGGCACGCTGACCGGGTCGACGTCCATGCGCATTGCCGGCACTGACGGCACGACCACCGACCTGGAATTCGAGCACTGCATCCTCGCCACCGGCTCGAGCCCGACGCGGATCCCGGGGATCTCCATCGACAGCCCGCGGATGCTGGATTCGACGTCGGCGCTCGACCTGCCCGACGTGCCGAAGTCGTTGCTGGTGATCGGCGGCGGCTACATCGGCCTCGAGCTCGGCAGCGTCTACGCCACGCTCGGCAGCGCGGTGTCGGTCGTCGAGATGACGCCCGGACTGCTGCCCGGCGCCGATCGCGACCTCGTCACCGTGCTGCAGAAGCGGCTCGAGAAGCTGTTCGCCGCGGTGATGGTGAACACGAAGGTGGTGAAGGTCGAGGAGACGAAGGCCGGCATCACCGTCACCTTCGACGGGGATGTCGCCGAGAAGACGCAGACCTTCGATCGGGTGCTCGTGGCCGTCGGCCGCCGGCCGAACTCGAAGGTGCCGGGACTCGAGACGACCCGGGTCAGGGTGACCGACAAGGGCTTCATCGAAACCGACGGCCAGCGGCGCACCGCCGAGCAGACGATATTCGCCATCGGCGACGTCGCCGGCGAGCCGATGCTGGCGCACAAGGCATCGCACGAGGCGCGCGTCGCGGTCGAGGCGATCCTCGGCCACAAGGCGGTGTTCGAGCCGCTCGGCATTCCGGCGGTGGTCTTCACCGATCCGGAGATCGCGTGGGTCGGCCTGACCGAGGCGCAGGCGAAGGCCGAGGGGCGCGAGTTCGAGGTCGCCAAGTTCAACTGGGGCGCATCGGGCCGGGCCATCGCCATCGACCGCGTCGACGGGATGACTAAGTTCATCCTCGAGCCGAAGACCGGCCGCGTGCTCGGCGTGGGCATTGCCGGCACCGGCGCCGGCGAGCTGATTGCCGAGGCGACGCTGGCGATCGAGATGGGCGCCACCGCCGAGGACATGAAGCTGACCATCCATGCGCACCCAACGCTGTCGGAGACGCTGATGGAGAGCGCCGAGGTCTTCTTCGGCCAGGCCACGCACGTCTACAAGCCGAAACGGAAGTAGCCGATCGTACGACTCGCTGGTGACAGGTCGCGACGCCAGGTATTTCGCTCCGCTCGCCGGCTCGGCACGCCCGCTGAGAGGCGCGAGGCGGCCGCCGACGTTGCGGCTCCACATCTCCGGCGACCGAGACCGGCTCCTCCGCGAAACACCAGACGCCGCGACCGTCGCGCGAGTCGAGTCCGCGCTAGGATCCAACACGACACCATGCCCAGCATTCGGCTCGCCTCCGACGCCGATGGCGTCGCCCTCGCGGCGATTTACGGCCCGATCGTGGCGGCGACGACCATCTCGTTCGAGATCGACCCGCCGGATGCCTCCGAAATGGCGCGACGCGTCCGTGAGTCCGGCCCGACCTACCCGTGGCTGGTCTGCGAACGTGGTCGGCAGGTGGCGGGCTATGCGTATGCGTCCGCCCATCGGGCGCGGGCGGGGTATCGCTGGTCGGTCGATGTGTCGGTGTACGTGGGCGAGCGGTTCCGACGCTGTGGCGTAGGACGAGGCCTCTACGAGTCCCTGTTCGCCATCCTCGCCGCGCAGGGGTTCGTCAGCGCGTTCGCCGGGATTGCCCTCCCGAACCCGGCAAGCATCGGGCTGCACGAGGCGATGGGGTTCACCCCGGTTGGCGTGTACCGCAACGTCGGCCACAAGCAGGGCGCGTGGCGCGACGTCGGCTGGTGGCAGCTGCCTCTGGCGGCCGCAACGACGACGCCAAGCCCGATCACTCCAATCCCCAGGCTGCAGCAGGCCGGGAACTGGGATGCGATTGTCTCGCGCGGGTTGGTTGCCATGAGCGGGAGAGGGCGATGAGCGCCGAGCCTGCGCACCCTCTAATGTGATTCGCCGACCGATGAGCAAACCGGTCGTGCGTTCAGCGGCATTCAAGGCCGTCGCGGTCGCAGGCTTGACCTTGCCGGAGGTGGAGGCGACGACCGACTGGTCTGGCGCGCCGGTGCTGCGGCTGCGGGGATGCTTCATGGCCGGCCTGGCATCGCATCCCACGGCGGAACCTGACTCGCTCGTCGTCCGGTGTGCCCTTGATGACCGCGAGCGGCTTATCGAGGATGCCGCAGACACCTATTACGTGACGGACTTCTACCATCCCTACCCGGTAGTCCTTGCGCGCTTGTCGCAGCTGACGCCTGACGCGCTCCGAGACCTCCTGTCGGTATCGTGGCGTATGACGCTGGACAAGTCGCCCAGGCGTAGATCCCGGACTCCTTGACGGACGACGAGCTCGCGCTGCGGTCGCGGCGTCTGGTCCGCCTTCGCGCTCTGCGCTTCGGCGCGACGGGTCGTTTCGCGGAGGAGCCGGTCTCGGTCGCCAGGGATGAGGCGTCACGAATTCAGCGACGGCCTCCCGCCTCCCTGTGGGCGTGCCGAGCCGGCGAGCGGAGCGAAATACCAGGCGTCGCGACCCCTCACCAGCGAGCCTCCTGCTACGGCGGCAACCCTGCTACGATCTCACCCATGATCGTCACCCGCATCGGGCCGATGTCGCTGGCGCGGATCAGCGGCGTCATCTACGCCATCATCGGCTTCATCGTCGGCTGCTTCATCGCCATCCTCTCGGTGGTCGGGCAGGGGCCGGCGGAGGGGCTCGAGGGAATCGGGGTGATGGCGCTCGGCGCGGCGGCGGTGTTCATGCTGCCGCTCTTCTACGGCTTCTTCGGCTTCGTCTCGTCGCTGATTGTCGCCGGCGTCTACAACGCCCTGGCCGGCGTGATCGGCGGCGTCGAGCTCGAGGTTCGCGAGGAGCCGCCGCCTATTCCGACAGCAGCCTGGCCGCCACCGCAGGATCCGTAGTCGGCAGCCGGCAGGCGTAGTTCTCGCACACGTAAATCGTGGCGCGGCCATCGAGGCGTCGCATCCCCTCGATGAACGGCGCCATCGGCTCGAGCTGCGACTGGCGCCGGCCGCCGTCGGCCACCAGCACCACCTTGTTCGGCAGGTAGCGGCCGTTGACGACCCGGAGCAGCGCGCGGGTGTCGGCGGCCCCGGGGTCGCCGGCGATGACGATTTCACGCGGCCGCGTGCGCAGGAAATCCAGCGCCGCGAGCAGCTGCGGCAGCGCGACGCCCGAACGCGACACGCGCGGCGCCAGCGCGCGGAAGGTGGCGTCGGCGCGGTCGCGATAGCCGCCGCGCGCCGTCATCTTCCACAGCCGGAGCAGGTTCATGGCCGCCACGGAGTTGGCCGCCGGCTCGGCGCCGTCGTATTCCTCCTTGACGCGCGTGAGCACGTCGCCGGCGGTCGCTGCGGTCGAAAAGTAGGCGCCCCCCTCGGCATCCCAGAACAGCCGATCCTGTGTCTCCTGCAGCGTCATCGCCCACGTCAGCCAGCGCGGATCGAACGATGTCTCGTACAGATCGAGCAGCCCCTGCACCAGGTAGGCGTAGTCCTCGAGCATCGCGTCGATGTCGGCGTGGCCGTCGCGATAGCGGCGCAGCAGCGTGCCGCCGCCGGCGTTGAACAGCGCGCGCTGGATGAACTCCGCCTGCGCCCGCGCGGCGTCGAGATAGCGCGGCTCGTCGAACGCCTGCGCCGCGCGGGCCAGCGCCGACAACATCAGCGCGTTCCACGCGACCAGCACCTTGTCGTCCTTCGCCGGGCGCGGCCGGCCGAGGCGGGCGCGGAGCAGCGCCCCCTTGCCACCGTCGACAATGGCCGCAGTCCGCGGGTCCGCCGGCGCCTTCGCCTGGCTGAGCGCATGACGACCCTCCGCGCCGACACCCAGGTGCGCGGCAACCAGGTTGGCGTTGCTGCCGACGATGCGGCGGATGTCCTCGCGCGTCCAGGTGTAGTACGCGCCTTCCTCGATCGCGCCGGTGGCGGGATCGATGCTGTCCGCATCCTCGGCCGAGTGGAACGCGCCGCCAGGATCGCGCAGGTCGCGCAGCACGTAGTCGAGGGTCCGGCGCGCGACGTCGCGGAAGAACGGGTCGCGGGTCGCCTGGAAGCCATCGACGTACGCCGAGGCAAGCAGCGCTTGGTCGTACAGCATCTTCTCGTAGTGCGGCACGAGCCAGTCGCGATCGGTCGCGTAGCGATGGAAGCCGCCGGCGAGCTGATCGTGAATGCCGCCGGTCGCCATCGCCCGCAGCGTGGCCAGCGCCATCTCCTGCGCGCGGGCGTTGCCGGTGCGCGCGGCGTAGTGCATCAGGAAGGTCAGCACCGCCGTGCGCGGGAACTTTGGCGCGCCGCCGAATCCGGCGCCGTCGAACGTGCGCTCGAGCCCCTCATAGGTCTGGTCGAACGCCTGCGCCGGGTCGATCGTCGCTGTGCCGGTGGTGGCCTGGCTTCGCTGCGCCATCGCCTGTGTTCCCGACTCGGCGGCCAGTAGTGCCTCGGCGCGGCGCGCCCGCCACAGGCCGGCCACGTTCAGCAGCACGGTGCGGAAGCCGGGATCGCCGTCGTGATCGTCGGGCGGCAGGTAGTTGGCGCCGAAGAACGGCTTGCGATCGGGCGTCAGGAAGATCGACATCGGCCAGCCGCCCTCGCTGACGCCGATGACGTAGTTCATGTAGAGGCGATCGAGGTCGGGCCGCTCCTCGCGGTCCACCTTGATCGAGATGAAGTGCTCGTTCATCACCGCGGCGATCGCCGGGTTCGAGAACGACTCCTGCTCCATGACGTGGCACCAGTGGCACGTCGAGTAGCCGATCGACAGGAACACCGCCTTGTCTTCGCGCCGCGCCTTCTCGAATGCCTCGTCTCCCCACGGGTACCAGGCAACCGGATTGTGCGCGTGCTGCTGCAGGTACGGGCTCTTCTCGTCGATCAGCCGGTTGGTGAAGTTCTCGGGCGCGCGCGAACAGCCGAGGACGAAGCCGGAAAGGACGAGGGCCAGCACGAGCCGGCAGCGCGTCGACAGCATGGAGCTTGATGGTACCATCCGCGCCGTGAGCCTGACCGGCCGGCCCTCGCTCGTGCGCGCGATGGGGCGGTGGACGCTGACGGCGGCGGTCGTGAACGGCGTCGTAGGCAGCGGCATCTTCGGCCTGCCGTCCGCGCTTGTCGGGCTGGCCGGCGCCTGGAGCCCGGCGCTGGTGCTCGCCGCCGGCGCCTGCATCTTCGTCATCATCCTGTGCTTCGCCGAGGTCAGCAGCCGCTTCGAGGATGCCGGCGGGCCCTACCTCTACGCGCGCGAAGCCTTCGGCGCGACCGCGGCCTTCCACGTCGGGTGGCTCCTGCTGTTCACGCGGCTGCTGTCGGCCGCGGCGGCGCTCAACATCCTGACGGTCTACCTGGCATCGTTGATTCCCCCGGTGGGGACGCCGGCAGGCCGCGTCGCCACCATGACGCTGGCCGTGCTCTCGGTCACCCTGATCAACGTCTATGGCGTGGCATGGGGGGCGAGGGCGACCAATCTCTTCACCGTCGCCAAGCTCATTCCGCTGCTGATCCTTGCCGGCGTCGGGCTGACGCGGTTCTCGCCGGAGGTCGTGGCGACGCAGACGGTTGCCGCCCCCGACTGGACCACCGCGTTCCTGTTGCTCGTGTTCGCCTATGGCGGATTCGAGGGCACGACGGCGGCGGCGGGGGAGGCCCGCAACCCGAAGCGGGACAGCGCCATCGCCCTGGTCGCGGCCACGGCGATCGTCACGGCGGTGTATGCCGTGCTGCAGGCGGTTGTCGTCGGTCTCGTTCCGCAGGCGGCGGCCACGGCGACGCCGATTGCCACCGCGCTCGACGTCCTGTTCGGCCCGGCCGGCGCCGTGCTGGCCAGCGCCGGGGCCGTGGTGTCGGTCTACGGCTGGTGGATCGGCTTCACGCTGATGATGCCGCGCGTCGTCTACTCGATGGCCGAGCGCGGCGAACTGCCGCCGCGGCTCGCATTCATCCATCCCATCTTCCGCACGCCGGTGCCGGCGATCGTCCTGGTGGCGGTCATCGCCTGGCTGATGGCCGTCTTCAGCACGTTCGCGCAGGCCGCAACGCTGGCCGCTATCCCAAGGCTCGGGATTTTCATGGTGGTGTGTGCCGCGCTGATTGCGCTGCGCCGCAAGGCCGATGCGCCCGCCGCCGCCTTCATCGTCAACGGGGGCCCTGCATTCGCCGTGGCCGGCATCGTGTTCAGCGGCTGGATGCTCAGCACGCGCAGTTTCGACCAGCTCTGGCTGCTGCTCGTCGTCATCGGCGCCGGCATCGCCCTGCGCGCCTGGCGCCGCCCCGTCGCCCGCGCCGTCCCGCAGCAGCTCTCGTGACCCTGCTGTTGCTCAAGGCGACGCTGTCGCCGCTCCTCATTGCCGCCGTCACGATTGCGGCCCGGCGCTGGGGGCCGCGGGTGGGCGGCTTCCTGCTGGGCCTGCCGATCGTGGCCGGCCCGACCCTCGGGTTCTATGCGGTGGAGCAGGGAAGCGACTTCGCCGCCGTTGCCGTCCGCGCGACATTGCTTGGGCTCGTCGCTGTCGGCGTGTTCTGCGTCGTTTACGCCCACATCGCGAGGCGCGCGCCCTGGCCGGTGTGCCTCGCGCTTGGCTGGAGCGCGTTCGGCATCGTCACCGCGGCGTCGCTCGGCGTGAGTCTTCCGCTGATCGCGAGTTTCGCCGCGGCCGTTGCGGCACTCTTCGCCGCGCGCTCACTGTTGCCCGCTTCAACCGACGCAACACCCGAGGCCCGGCCGCCACGCTGGGACCTGGTGATGCGGATGGTGAGCGCGGCGCTGCTGGTCACCATCCTCACGGCCGCAGCCGACAGCCTTGGGCCGCTGTGGAGCGGTGTCCTGACGCCGTTCCCGGTCGCCGTGTCGATCATGGTCGCCTTCAC
Source organism: Vicinamibacterales bacterium (assembly GCA_050247255.1). Classification (GTDB taxonomy): domain Bacteria; phylum Acidobacteriota; class Vicinamibacteria; order Vicinamibacterales; family UBA2999; genus JBFWUM01. The sequence continues at coordinate 62,142 of JBFWUM010000021.1, forward strand.
GCACGCGCGGAACGGCGCAGGTGCTGCTGCGCGGTTTCTATACGCGTTTCTTCCAGGGCTGGCCACGTTCGCCGTGTTCTGCCTTGTCCTGGCGCTCACGTTGAATCGCTGGCCGGTGGCCGTCGCATTCGCGATGGCGCTGGGCGTGCAGATGTGCACGCAGGGGGCCTATCTGGCCCGTTCCTGACACTCGGGTACACTACCGGCCAGTGTTCACGCACATCGTGTTGTCGAAGATGCGGGAGTCAGCGGGGGGGCGTAGTGGCGCCGAAAACGCGCGGCTGCTGAAGGAGCGGCTCGAAGAAATCGCCAACATGCTCGACGGCGTCCGCCGGTTCGAGGTCGGCATCAACGAAATTCCCGGTGACGATGCCGCGGATGTGGCGCTGGTGGCGGAGTTCGAGAGCCGCGAGGCGTTCCAGGCGTACATCGACCACCCGGCGCACCAGGCCGTGGTCGACTTCCTCAAGGACGTGCGGCTCGATCGCCGCATCATCGACTACACCGTCTGATTCTCATGGGTGGCCGCCGGCCGACGGGCGCCTGGCTGCCGCCGGTGGCCTTCGGCCTTCTTGCCAGCGCGTTCACGGTCAGCACCTACCAGGTGCTGGACGATCATTTCGATCGCCTGACGCGCGCGCGACAGATCGTCCAGTTCGGCGAGCTGCCGTTCCGCGACTTCCTCGACCCCGGGTACTTTCTCAGCCTGTTCGTGTCGGCGGCGCTGCAGCGGCTCCTCGGCGATCACCTGCTGGGCGAGCTGCTGCTGAACGCGGCGTGCATCGGCGCTGGGACGGGCCTGGTCCTCTGGCTGGCGCGGCAGGTGTCCGGCAGCTACCGGGTGGCCGTCCCGGCGGCGCTGCTGGCGGTGCTGGCCATGCCGCGCGCCTACGACTACGATAAGGTGCTGTTCTATCCGCTGGGGCTGGCCTGCTGCTGGGCATATGCCTCACGTCCAACGGCACGGCGTCTTGTCGGCCTGGCCGGTGTGGTGGTGCTCGCGGCGCTGTTTCGCTACGACAGCGGGGTCTACCTCGCCTGCGCGGCGTTCGCGACGGTGGTGGTGCTTCACCGGCCCGAACGGCGGCTGCTCTTGGGGCGGGGGATGCTCCTGGTTGGGGCCGCTGTCGTCTTTGCGCTCCCCGCGCTCGTGTTCGTGCAGGCGACCAGCGGCATCGGCGATGCGGTGGATCAGATCGTCACCTACGCCAGCCGCGAGCGGGCGCGGACCCGCAACCGCCCGGCGTTGACCGACGCCCGCCTGTTCGCCCTGGTGCCCGCGGCGCCGGTGCCCGGTCCGCCCATCCAGGTGCAGTGGGCGCCGGACGTCGACGATCAGATGCGCCTCCGACTGGAGGCGGGGTTGACCCTGACGAACGGCGCAGGGCCGGGGGAAGACCGGTGGTGGGGCTATCGCCTCGGCGATCCGTCAGCGGAAATCATCCAGCGACTCGTCGAGAGCCCGGGCGTGGCTGACACGCGCGGCGTCGATAGAGCCGCACGTGCGCTCGAGCGTCCGGAGCCGATCCAGGTGCGCCTTGAACGCGCGCTGCCGCGGGTCAGGCTTGCCATCCCAGGGCAGCGGGCGTCGGCGTTTCTGTACCACATCCTGCTGGCGCTGCCGGTCGTCGCCGCACTCGTGCTGTATCGCCGCGGTGCGTCACGGGCCGAGTATGCGGCGGTGGGGAGCGTGATCATCGTGGTGGCGCTGCTCGATGGGCTCGTCCTGCGCGATCCCGTGTCGGCGCGTCTCGGCGGCGTCGCCGGACCGGCCGCTGTGCTCGGCGCCTGGCTGGTGGCGCAGGCGCGACGCCCTTCCGCGCGCGTGGCAACGGCGATCGTCGCCCTGCTGGCCGTGGCCGCGCTCGCGGCCGTCGGCGAATGGCGGCTGCGGCTGGCCCCGGCGCGGCTCGTCTCGGGGCTGGCGCGCGAGCGGCTGGCGCGGTTGACGCGGGTGCCGCTGCCTGCGGACCTCATGCTCGGGGAGCAGGCGGCCGGACTGGTTGAGTACCTGCGGGCCTGCGCCGCGCCGGACGAGCGCGTCTACCTGGCCTGGTATGCGCCCGACATCTACTTCTACGCGCAGCGTGGGTTTGCCGGCGGCATGCCGGTGACCTTCGGCGCGCATTGGTCGGACGATCGCTTTGAGCAGCGTCTGCTGTCGGCGTTCACGGCCCGGCCGCCGGCGGTTGCCGTGTTCGAAACGGGGAGCTTCGAGCAGTTTTCCGGGGACTATCCGCGCCTCGGCGCGTTCTTCGCCGCGCGCTACGGCGCGGCGGCGACGACCGATTTTGGGCGCGACACCGAGGTGGAGGGGCGGTACACGGTACTGCGGCCGCGGGATGAGCGGTCGCGGCGAGAATGCCAGACCGATCTTGTCTTGGTTGCGCCGACGCCCCCCACCCGATAGCATCTAGGGTTGGCTCACGCCAATCAATCCATCTTGGAGGCATATGGAAGCGATTCCGGTGAGGGTGGTTCCGCGCGGCTTTGCGCAGACGAAGCGTCAAGACGCGTGGTGGGTGGAACCGGCGCTGGTGTTCCTCGTTCTCGGCGGCTTCGTCGTCTACGCGACGTGGGCGGCGTTCCAGAACGCGCATTACACGTTCGGGCCGTACCTCTCGCCGTTCTACTCGCCGGTCATCTGGGCTTCCCCGGGTGATGCCGCTGGCCTCGAGCACGCGTGGCTCGGGGTCAAGCCGGACTGGATCCCGGCGCTGCTGCCGTTCTCGCCGGCGCTGCTGATCCTGCCGTTCCCCGGCCTCTTCCGCTTCACCTGTTACTACTACCGCGGCGCCTACTACAAGGCGTTCTGGGCCGACCCCATCTCCTGCGCCGTCGGCGAGCCGCGCAACAGCTACCTCGGCGAGAACTGGTTCCCGCTGATCCTGCAGAACGTCCACCGCTACTTCCTCTACGTCGCGGTGATCTTCCTGTTCATCCTGGCCTACGACGTCTACCTGGCGACGCAGTTCCCGGTGGCGGGCGGCGGCACCGAGTTCGGTATCGGCCTTGGCACGGTCATCCTGGCGGTGAACCTGGTGCTGCTGTCGTGCTACACGCTCGGCTGCCACGCCATGCGCCACATCGTCGGCGGCAAGCACGACGAGGTGACGAAGAAGGGGACCGCCTGCGAGTTCGCCTACAGCTGCTCGTCGCGCCTGAACTACAAGCACATGCTGTTTGCCTACCTCAGTCTGTTCTCGGTGGCCGGGTGTGACGTGTTCGTGCGCCTCTGCTCGATGGGCATCATCAACGACGTGAGGCTCTTCTAGTGGCGAGCATTCATTCGACTCACACCTACGACGTGCTGGTGATCGGCGCCGGCGGCGCGGGCCTGCGCGCTGCCATCGAGGCGGCCAACGCCGGCGTCTCCGTCGGCCTGATCTGCAAGTCGCTGCTCGGCAAGGCGCACACCGTGATGGCCGAAGGCGGCATGGCGGCGTCGATGGGGCACAACGACGACCGCGACAACTGGCGCGTCCACTTCGCCGACACCATGCGCGGCGGCCAGTACGTGAACAACTGGCGGATGGCCGAACTGCACGCCAAGGAAGCGCCCGATCGCGTGCGCGAGCTGGAAGGCTGGGGCGCGGTGTTCGACCGGACCCCGGACGGCCGCATCAACCAGCGCAACTTCGGCGGCCACCGCTACCCGCGCCTGGCGCACGTCGGCGACCGCACCGGCCTCGAGTTGATCCGCACCCTCCAGGACCACACGGTGTACCTGGGCGTCACCGTGCACATGGAGCACACCGTCGTCGAACTGCTGCTCGGCGACAACGGCCGCGCGGCCGGGTGCGTGGCCTACGACCGCGAGAAGGGCCGGTTCATGGTCTTCTTCGCCAAGGCCATCGTGCTGGCGACCGGCGGCGTCGGCCGCGCCTACAAGATCACCAGCAACAGCTGGGAGGGCACGGGCGACGGCCACGCGCTGGCGTTCCGCGCCGGCGCCGAGCTGATCGACATGGAGTTCATCCAGTTCCATCCGACCGGGATGGTCTGGCCGCCGTCGGTGAAGGGCATTCTCGTCACCGAGGGCGTGCGCGGCGAGGGCGGCATCCTGAAGAACAGCGAAGGGCGCCGCTTCATGTTCGACGACATCCCCGACAACTACAAGCCGCAGACGGCCTCGGATCCCGAGGAGGGCTGGCGCTACGTGATGCAGGACAAGTCGGCGCGGCGGCCACCCGAACTGCTCACCCGCGACCACGTGGCGCGCTGCATCAACCGCGAGGTCAAGGCGGGGCGCGGATCCCCGCACGGCGGCGTCTTCCTCGACATCGCCTGGATCAAGGAGAAGATCAAGGACTCGGAAGCGCACATCAAGCGCAAGCTGCCGAGCATGTACCACCAGTTCAAGGAGCTGGCGGACCTCGACATCACCAAGGAACCGATGGAAGTCGGCCCGACCACGCACTACATCATGGGCGGCATCCGCGTCGACGGCGACTCGCAGATGTCGACCGTCCCGGGGCTCTTCGCCGCCGGCGAGTGCGCGTCGGGGATCAACGGCGCCAACCGCCTGGGCGGCAACTCGCTGTCCGACCTGATCGTCTTCGGCAAGCGGGCCGGTGAGTACGCGGCGCAGTACGCGAAGGACAACGCCCACGCTCAGGTTTCGGAAAGCGTGGCGCAGAAGGCGATCGCCGACGCGCTGGCGCCGTTCGAGCGCGGCGACAAGGGCGAGAACCCGTACAAGGTGCAGGCCGACCTGCAGGACTCGATGCAGGCGCTCGTCGGCATCGTCCGCCTCGAGAACGAGATGCAGGAGGCGGTGCAGCGCATCCAGGGCTTCAAGGAGCGCGCGGCGCGCGTCGGCGTCACCGGCGGACGCGAGTACCACGCCGGCTGGCACACGGCGCTGGACCTGCGCAACCTGCTGGCCGTGTCGGAGTGCATCGCCCTGTCGGCGATCGAGCGCAAGGAAAGCCGCGGCGGCCACTTCCGCGAGGACTACCCGGAGAAGGACTCGAACGCGGCGACGTTCAACGTGATGACCAGGCAGGGCGCGGGCGGCACCGTGCAGGTGTCGCGGGTGCCGCTGCCGCCGATACCCGATTACCTCAAGGAAGTCATCGAGGAGCAGAAGTCCTAATGGCCACGGCGACCTTCAAAATCTGGCGCACCCACTCGACCGAGCCGATGGACGGCACGTTCCAGACCTTCCAGACCGAGGTGTCGGACGGCATGGTCGTGCTCGACGTCGTGCACAAGATCCAGGCGGAGCAGGCGCCCGAACTCGCCGTCCGCTGGAACTGCAAGGCCGGCAAGTGCGGATCGTGCTCGGCCGAGATCAACGGCAAGCCGCGGCTGATGTGCATGACGCGCATGAGCCAGCTGAACCTGATGGAGCCGGTGACGATCGAGCCGATGCGCGCGTTCCCGCCGATCAAGGACCTGGTCACCGACGTCTCCTGGAACTTCGACGTCAAGAAGAACATCCGCAAGTTCAAGCCGAAGGAGAAGGACGCCGACGGCACGTGGCGGATGGCGCAGGGGGACGTCGACCGGGTGCAGGAGTTCCGGAAGTGCATCGAGTGCTTCCTGTGCCAGGACGTCTGCCACGTGCTGCGCGACCACAACAAGCACGACGAGTTCATCGGCCCGCGGTTCTTCGTCTACACCGCGAACATGGAGATGAACCCGCTCGACACCGAGGACCGGCTGCCGGACCTCAAGGACGAGCACGGCATCGGCTACTGCAACATCACCAAGTGCTGCACCAAGGTGTGCCCGGAGCACATCCACATCACCGACAACGCGATCATCCCGCTGAAGGAACGCGTGGTGAGCCGCTACTACGACCCGCTGACGCGGCTGCTGCGGGTGTTCAAGTAGGTCAAAGGTAGAAGGTCAAAGGTAGAAGGTCAAAGGTAGAAGGTCAAAGGTAGAAGGTGGGGGCCGGCTATCTAGTCCGCCGTAGCTCGTAGAGCGAAGGCGGAAGCCGGCCCTTTCTCTGTACGGCCATTCAGCCAAGCCATGTTGCCCGAGCGCTGACAGCTCCCTCATCAGACGTGGGGCCGTTGGCTCGCCGAGTGTCACAATTCGCCCAGCCCAGCACTGCCACCGCGCTGAGTGTCGTGACGGGTGTCGTGCGAATCAGCGGCGGACGAGATCGCGAGGGCGGCGAGCGATCTTGGGAAACGCCTTCAGCACCGCCTTGTCGAACGTCAGGAGCGGGCAGGCCGACCGCGCGGCCAGTTCGACAAAGAGCGTGTCGTACACAGAGACTCCCGACTCGATGGCTCGCAGGAGCGCGCCCTGGCAGAGCGTGGCGGTTGCGACCGACTCCACGCCAAGCCGTCGCGCCAGTCCCAGTCGTACCGGCCCCTCGGCGGCCGACAACACGCCCCTTCGCACGGCCATCCACACGACGTTCGAGAGCTCCGCTTCCCAATGCGCAGGGGCGAGCGGCGTGGCCACCTGCTCGAAGCAGGCGCGCGATTCATCAACGAAGGCGTCGGCGCCAAGCAGCAGGTAGGCAACGACGTTCGTGTCAATGACGGCCTTCACGGCCGTCCAACGGCCATCCAGGAATCCACCTCTGCCGCCGTGGGTCGTCGCGTCTGCCCCTGCCAGCCGGCTTCGATCTGGTCCAGGACCGCCCGGCGCTCGGCCACGTACCCTTCCAGCAGATCTCGCACCTCCTGCTCCATCGATCGGTTATGACGCTTGGCCAGCGCCTTCAGCGACTGCACGACCTTCGGCGGTACATTGCGCACGGTAATTGTCGGCATCGGCGTCTCCTTGCTAGCATCATGCTAGCATCGGGAGGGCCTCCCAACAAGCGCTTGCGGGCGACGCCGGCTGGTGCGATGCTGAGCCGCCGCGGTTGACGGACCGATCGGAGGACATGCGATGACCACTCGATGGCGTCTCCAGGTTCCGGTGTTGCTTCTGGTGTGTACGGCGCCGACCGGCGCGGAG
>JBFWUM010000022.1:0-24280 GCA_050247255.1 Vicinamibacterales bacterium
TGCGGGCGGCGGTGGAGACGACGCTGGAGCGCGGCGCGCCGCTGCGCGGGGCAAGCACCATCACGCAGCAGCTGGCGAAGAACCTGTACCTGTCGGAGTCGCGCGATCCGCTGCGCAAGCTGCGGGAGCTGATCATCGCGCGGCGGCTCGAGGCCGGGCTGCCGAAGGCGCGGATCCTCGAGATCTATCTCAACGTGATCGAGTGGGGCGACGGCATCTGGGGCGTCGAGGCGGCGTCGCGCACCTACTTCGGCATCCCCGCGTCGCGGGTGAATGCCGACCAGGCGGCGCTGCTGGCGGCGGTGATCATCAACCCGCGGGTGCTGAACGCCGGGAACCCGAGCGCGCGGGTGCTGCGGCGGCAGCGGTTGATTCGCGGCCGCATGCGCGGGGTCGACCCACCGACGCCGGCGGCCACGCCTGTCCCGGCGGCTGCGCCGGAGCCCGAACCGGTCCCCGAGGTAATCCCCGAGCTGTTGCCAGCCGAGCCGATTCCGGAGGAGCCGCCACCGCCGACACCTGAATAATTTCTTTATGGCTGAGTGCAGGGGCGGCCCCCCGGGGCCGATGATCCCTTATGAAAGCATGCGGCAAGGCGGCGCAAATCGCTGCATCAGCTTGACGGGCTTTCACTTAGCGACCTATAGTCAACGCGCTCGCACCGGAAACAATTGAAGAGCAGGAACCTCCGGGCCCACAGGCGGTGTGCGCTCGCGTGGCCGCACCGATGATCAACTACACCGAACGGGTCTCCCTCCTCATGGAGGACATCGTCCAGAGGGTCCCGGCGCTTTCCTTCATCGACATGAGCCGCGTGCTCGTGTTCGCGCGCGCCGGACGGACGGGGGCCGACGGTGCCTACGCCACCTGCCACTGCATCTCGCTGCCGTCGAGCGAACCTGGCTACTACTTCTGGCGCGACCGGGTCACGGGCGAGCTGACGCGCCGCTCCGAGTGGTTCGTCACCAAGTCACCCGAGGTCCTCATCGGCGGCACGGCGATCGACTACATGATCTCGTTCACGCTGCCGCGCTTCTGCGACCAGGCGCTGGCGACGTCGCGCAAGCGGGTGCACTATCCCGGGCAGCCGAACTGGCTGGCGAAGCTCGACACGCTGATCCACGAGCTGTATCACATCGATCCCGAGCGCCCCGGCATTCGCCGCCTGGAGAAGGCCGACGGCACCTGGTCGGCGAACTGCCACAGCCCGCGCTTCTTCGAGGAGGTGGTGGCGATGGTGCACCAGTACCTGAAGAGCGATCCCGATCCCGCCGTCTACGACTTCCTGCAGATGGATTTCGAGGAACTGGCCGCGCGCCACGGCGGCGTCTGCGGCACGACGTTCCGCTCGTTCCCGTGCTACCCGCAGCGCTATACCGAGGTGCTCGACCCGCAGCCGGCGGAGGCGGAGGCGACGTGCCCCGTGGAGCCGCTGAAGGTGCCGCACATGAAGACGCGGTTCACGGACGACGACCTGGCCGTCCGAGAGTTCCTGCCGACGACATCGCGTGCGCTGATCCGCAAGGGGCGGTTCGTCGCGGCCTGATCACGATCAACCACGAAATCCACGAAATTCACGAGGGCCACGAGCCCGTCTTTTGACGTTCGTTCCCGCGTAGCCACGGAGGGACCGAGACGGATTGGCCACAAAGGGCACGAAGACCACAAAGGTGGCCTGGTTCAGACGGTCATGATCTCGAGCAGATCGGAGACCGGCGAAGTCTTCCACGTTGCGGGTGTACAGCGGCAGGTCGGCGGCAACGGCGGTTGCCGCGATGAAGAGGTCGACGGCGCGGCGCACGCGGGCTTTTCGGCCAGCATTCGCGACCGCCGCGTAGACGCGGCCATAGGCCCGCGCGACATTGGCGTCGACGGGAAGCGGCTCGAACGTGGCCTCGGCCCGTTGCAGCCGGTCCTGGCGACGTGCCCGCTCCAGCGGATCCGTGGTCGCGTGTGGCCCGGCCGCGAGTTCGGCCATGGTCATCACGGATACCGCGCATTCGATCGGCAGATGCGCCGGCTCGATCTGCTCCAGGTCGATGATGACCGACGTGTCGAGTAATCCCCGCGAGTGCCGCCGATCAGCCACGCGGCGTCGGATCCTGGTTGATCAGGGCATCCACATCCTTCCGGAACCGCTTTCGGGCAATCCGGGGCGCTCCCTTGAACGCTGCGACGATCGCGTCAGCCGCCACGAAGACGCGCGGCTTGACCGGCAGCAGCTCGCCAACCGGTACGCCGTTGCGCGTAACGGTGAACGACTCGCCGTTGTCGAGCGCGCGCATGATGCGCCCGCTGTCGTTTCGCAGTTCCCGTTGCGTGATCCGCCGGCTCACGGGCCAATCGTAGCACTCGCGCTACGATGGCGGAGATGGGGTCGGTTGCGAGATTGACTGGCCATAGGGCCATGGCCACAATGGAGCCATGAAGGCGGTGGCCGCGGGCCAGTTCAAGGATCGCTGTTTCAAGCTCCTCGACGAGGTCGAGAAGTCAAAGACACCGATCGTCGTGACGAAGCGTGGCCGGCCGGTCGCGAAGGTCGTGCCGTATCTGCCGGCCGCCGAGCGCTCGCGGAGCCTGATCGGCAGCGTGCGCGAAAGCGGTGATCCCTACGGCACCGGCGAAGCGTGGGATGACAAAGTCAGCCTTCGTGATCTTCGTGCCCTTCGTGGTTAATCCGTCTCCGTGGCCCCCGTGCCCTCCGTGGCCACGCGTCGCGCCCCCACGAACCGCGGCCGCCAGTAGCTCGATCCGTAACTCTCGACCCTGACCACCCCGCGCGAGCTCGGCGCGTGCACGAACTGCCCATCGCCGATCACCATCCCCACGTGCGACGCCCCCTTGTTCTCCGTGTTGAAAAACACCAGATCGCCGGGGGACACCTCGTCGAGATCGATCTCATCGCCGGCGCGGAACTGATCCTTCGTCTCGCGTGGCAGCCGGACGCCCACCGCGTTGAACACCCACTGCACGAAGCCGCTGCAATCGAAGCCTGACGGGTCGCTCCCGCCCCAGCGGTAGGGCGTGCCGCGCAGCTTGAGCGCGGTCACGACGAGCTCGGGAAGCAGGCGGGGCTCGCCGAGACTGAAGTCTCGGGGCTCCGTACTGACTGTCGGCGGCGGCTCCGGGAGTGGCGGCGTGTCGGGCGTGCCCCTCGGCGGCAGCGGCGCGCCCGGGAACGGCCGCGGCGTCGGCCCGCCCGCGGTGGTCGGCGTACGCGCCGCGCAGGCGCCCAAGGTGGCGCTGATGAGCACGATCAGCAGGAGCCGTAGCAGCGGCACGCCAGCATTATCGGCATAAGCGCCGATCCTGCCTAGCCTTAGCAGGTGGCAGATTCTTGACAGCTCAGGAATGTCCAGCGATCATTGACTGCAAGTTATGGAGCAGGCGCTCCTTCTGAACGCGTCGTACGAACCCCTCAAGGTCGTTCACTGGCAGAAGGCGATCACGCTCTGGTGCCAGGGGAAGGTAGAGGTGATCGCGGTCCATGACCGCGAGATAAGGGGGGTCTCTGTCAGCTTCAAGCTGCCCTCCGTCATCCGCCTCCTCCGTTTCGTCAAGATCAAACGCCGCTTCGACTACGTCCCGTTCTCGCGCGCGAACATCTACGCCCGCGATCACCACACCTGCCAGTACTGCAGCGAGACGTATCCCACGCCTGAGCTCACCTTCGACCACGTCGTCCCGGTGGCCCAGGGCGGCCGCAAGGACTGGGAGAACATCGTCACCTGCTGCGTCACCTGCAACCGGCGCAAGGGTGGCCGCACCCCGGCCGAGGCCGGCATGCGCCTGCTCAAGCCGCCGCGGCGGCCCGACTCGGCGCCGGCGATCCGGATTACGATCGGCTTGAGGAACGCGCCAGAGAGCTGGCGCGACTTCCTCTACTGGAACGCCGAGCTCGACGAAACCTGACGATTACTTCTCTCTCACCGCTGCGCGCGGTCGGTGGCGGACGCGTCACCCTTCACGGCTCAGACTTCAACGTCGATGAACCCATCGGCGTGACCGCCGGCGGTGTGCCCGCGCGCGTCTCCTTTGCCAGCAGCGAGCGCATCGCCTTCACCCTGCCCGACGATCTCGACGGCGGCCGCGTGCCGGTGCGCCTCGACGCGCTCCCGGGAGAAACCGTCTACCTGTCGGTGGGGGCGACCTGGGCGGCGGGCCTCCACCAGGTCGACAGCCCGGCGTTCGATGCGGATGGCAACCTCTATGTGACCTACAGCGGGTCGCGTGGCCAGGAGGCGCCGGTCTCGATCTTCCGCGTGACCCCTGACGGCACCCGCGAGCCGTTCGTCTCGGGCATCGTCAACGCGACGTCGATGTGCATCGGCCCGGACGGCAAGCTCTACGTCTCGAGCCGCTTCGAAGGGGCGGTCTACCGCATCGCGGATGACGGGAGCCATGAACAGGTGGCGTCGGACCTGGGCGTGGCCTGCGGGATCGCCTTCGACCGCGACGGCTGGATGTTCGTCGGCGATCGCTCGGGCACGGTGTTCCGCGTCCGAGACGGCCGCGCCACGGCGTTCGCGACGCTGCCGCCCAGCGTCGCGGCGTTCCACCTGGCGATGAGCCCCGACGGCGACCTGCTCGTCACGGCGCCGACCCTTGGCACCTACGACTTCCTGTATCGCATCGATCGCCACGGTACGGTCAGCATGCTGCCGCACGTGATGGGGCGGCCGCAGGGAATCGCCTTCGGCCCGGACGGCGCGTTCTACGTGGTGGATGCCCTCGCCGGCAGCAGCGGCCTGTTTCGCGTGCCGCTCGACGGCGGCGAACCGGAGCTGGTGCTGTCGGGCGCGGCGCTCATCGGCGTGGCCTTCGGCCCGTCAGGCGGCCTGGCGGTTTGCTCCAACGAAACCGCGTACCTATTCGATTAAACTCAGCGGCGCATGACGCAACTGTTTGCGCGGAAACCGATCGCGGATCTGCTCCCGGGCGACGACAGCCGATCGCTGAAGCGGGTCCTCGGTGCCGGCGACCTGATCATGCTGGCGATCGGCGCGGTGATCGGCGCCGGCATTTTTGGCGCCATCGGCACCGCTGCCGCCGGGCAAGTCGGGCCTGACGGCGAGGTGATTCGCTACGGCGCCGGGCCGGGCCTCGTCTTCTCGTTCCTGCTGCTCGGCGGCGCGTGCGCGCTGGCGGCGCTCTGCTACGCCGAGCTCGCGGCGATGATTCCGCAGGCGGGCAGCGCCTACGCGTATTCCTACGCGACGCTGGGCGAGCTGGTGGCCTGGATCATCGGCTGGGACCTGATCCTCGAGTACGCGGTCGGCAACGTCGCGGTCGCCATCTCGTGGGGCGACTACTTCAACACGCTGCTGCGCGGCGTCGGCATCGACCTGCCGTTGTGGCTGACCACTGGCTACCGGACGGCGGCCCTCAGCTCCAATCCCGATGTCAGCGCGTTGCTGACGACGGCGCCGCAGGTGGCGGGGATTCCGATTCTCGTCAACCTACCGGCCTTCGGCATCGTCATGCTGATCACCTGGCTGCTGCTGCGCGGCGCGCGGGAGAGCTCCACGGCCAACAAGGTGATGGTGGTGGTGAAGCTGATGGCGCTGGCACTCTTCATCGGCGTCGGACTGATGAACATCAACCCGGCCAACTACGAGCCGTTCGCGCCGAACGGCTTCACCGGCATCCACCAGGGCGCGGCCATCGTCTTTTTTGCGTATATCGGCTTCGATGCCATCTCGACGGCAGCCGAGGAGACGAAGAACCCGCAGCGCAACCTGCCGATAGGCATCCTCGGCGGCCTGGCCGTCTGTACGGTCATCTACGTCATCGTCGGCATCGTGCTCACCGGCATCGTGCCGTACGACCAGCTGGCCGTTGCCGACCCGCTGGCGCGCGCGCTCGAGCTGATCGGCTACACGCGCGTCGGCTGGATCGTCGCGCTGGGCGCGGCGGTGTCGATGGCCACGGTGCTGCTGGTGTTCCAGTACGGCCAGCCGCGCATCTTCTTCTCGATGGCGCGCGACGGGCTGCTGCCGCAGTGGGCGGCGAAGATCGACCCGAAGACGCGCATCCCGTACGTGACGACGCTGCTGACCGGCGTGATCGTGGCCGTGGCCTCGCTCGTCGGCGATGCGGCGGAGACCTACGACCTGACCAACATCGGCACGCTGTTCGCCTTCGCGCTCGTCTGCGCCGGCGTGCTCGTGCTGCGCGTGAAGGAGCCGGACCGGCCCCGCCCGTTCAAGGTGCCGTTCGTCTGGGTCATCGCGCCGCTCGGCATCCTCGCCTGCCTGTTCGTGATGGTCGGCCTGCCGTACCAGGCGTGGGAGCGGTTCGCCATCTGGCTCGTCATCGGGACGGCGATCTACGTTCTCTACGGCTACAGGCACAGCAAGCTGCGCAGAAGTCGCTAGCCGAGACTAAAGTCTCGGGCTCCATTTCCGAGACTAAAGTCTCGGGCTCCATCCGGGCCCTGATAGAATGAGAGATTCGGGAAATCCCGAAGTTTCTCATAAGGGCAGACAGTGGCCAGGCATCAGTGGATTGCGGTGCGCGGCGCGCGCGTCCACAACCTCAGGAATATCGACGTCGACCTCCCGCGCAACCAGCTGGTGGTCATTACCGGCCTCTCGGGCTCGGGCAAGTCGTCGCTCGCCTTCGACACGATCTACGCCGAGGGACAGCGCCGCTACGTCGAGTCGCTCTCCGCCTACGCCCGGCAGTTCCTCGAGCAGATGGAGAAGCCGGACGTCGACCTGATCGAAGGGCTGTCGCCGGCGATCTCGATCGAGCAGAAGACGACCGGCTCCAACCCGCGATCCACCGTCGGCACGGTCACCGAGATCTACGACTACCTGCGGCTCCTGTTCGCCAACATCGGCACGCCGCACTGCCACAACTGCGGCCGCGCCATCTCGTCGCAGTCGCTCGAGCGCATCCTCGACCTGGTGATGCTCTACCCGCAGGACGCGCGCATCAACGTGCTGGCGCCGATCGTCCGCGGCCGCAAGGGGGAGTTCAAGAAGGAGCTGCAGGCGCTGCGGCAGCGCGGCTTCACCAAGGCGCGCATCGACGGGCAGTTCAAGTCGCTCGACGAGGAGGTCAAGCTCGATCGCCGCCGCAACCACACGATCGAGATCGTCGTCGATCGGCTGATCGTGAAGTCGGGCATCGAGCGCCGGCTGGCGGAGTCGCTCGACGTCGCCCTCACCCTCGCCGACGACATCGTCGTGATCAACACCTACGAGGGGGGCGATCAGCTGTTTTCGCGCAAGCTGGCGTGCGTCGACTGCGGGCTGTCGGTGCCGGAGATGACGCCGCGGGCGTTCTCGTTCAACTCGCCGCACGGCGCCTGCCAGGCGTGCCAGGGGCTGGGAGCGACCTACGACTTCGATCCGCGCCTGGTCGTGCCCGACGAGTCGAAGTCGCTCCTCGGCGGCGCCATCGCGCCGTGGGCGCGCGGCGACCGGAAGCTGATTCGCGAGGCCATCCAGACGCTGGCGAAGACGTTCGGCCTCGATCCGGACGTGCCGTTCGCGAAGCTGTCGAAGAAGCACCGTGACCTTGTCCTGTTCGGGCCGGGGGCAAAGGCCTTCCGGCTGAAGCCGGAAGCCACGACACGGCCGGAAGCCACGACCGCCGGTGGCTTCCGCCTTCAGGCGGAAGATCACCACGACGAAGACGGCGACGAGGAGTTCGAGCTGCCGAAGCGGAAGTCCGGAACACAGGAACGAGATCCCTTCGGCAAGGGCTTCGAAGGCGTGATCCCCAACCTGCGCCGGCGCTACGACGACGGCTCGTGGGCGGTGCAGGAAGACCTGGAGCCGTACCGCACGCTCCGCCCGTGCCCGGCGTGCGAAGGGCAGCGGCTGCGCCGCGAAAGCCTCGCGGTGCGCGTGAAGGGGAAAGGGATCGCCGACTACGTCAACCTGCCGGTCAGCGAAGCGCTGGCGGTGTTCGACGCATTCGAGCTGACCGAGCGCGAGGCCCTTATCGCCACGCGCGTGCTGCGCGAGATTCGCGATCGCCTGCGCTTCCTGCACGACGTCGGCGTCGGCTACCTCACGCTCAACCGCAGCGCGGCGACGCTCTCGGGCGGCGAAGGGCAGCGCATCCGGCTGGCCACGCAGATCGGCGCCAACCTCACCGGCGTGCTCTACGTGCTCGACGAGCCGTCGATCGGCCTGCACCAGCGCGACAACCGCAAGCTGCTCGCGACGCTGGCGCGCCTCCGCGACCTCGGCAACACGGTGGTCGTCGTCGAGCACGACGAAGAGACGATCCGCATGGCCGACTACGTCGTCGATCTCGGGCCGGGCGCCGGCGAGCATGGCGGCGAAGTGATCTTCCAGGGGCGTCCGCTCGAGCTGATGCAGCCCGGCGTGCCGTCGCTCACCGGCGAGTACCTGCGCGGCGAGCGGACCATTCCGACGCCGGCCACGCGCCGGCAACCGGGTAAGGGCGAGCTCGTGATCCGCGGCGCGCGCGAGAACAACCTGCAGGACATCGACGTGCGCATCCCGATCGGCACGCTGACGGCCGTTACCGGCGTCAGCGGGTCCGGGAAGTCGACGCTCGTCAACGACATCCTGTACCGCTCGCTGGCGCGGACGATCTACAAGGCGGCCGCCGACCCGGGCGCGCACGACGCCATCGAAGGCACCAGCCTGATCGACAAGGTCATCGAGATCGATCAGAGCCCCATCGGCCGCACGCCGCGCTCGAACCCGGCCACCTACACCGGGATGTTCACCTTCATCCGCGAGCTGTTCGCGATGATGCCCGAGGCGAAGGCGCGCGGCTTCAAGGCCGGGCGCTTCTCCTTCAACGTCAAGGGCGGGCGATGCGAGGCGTGCCAGGGCGACGGCGTCATCGCCATCGAGATGCACTTCCTGCCCGACGTCTACGTGACGTGCGAGCAGTGCAAGGGGCGGCGCTACAACCGCGAGACGCTCGACATCCACTACCGCGGCAAGTCGATTGCCGACGTCCTCGATCTCACCGTGGACCAGGCGCTGCCGCTGCTCGAGAACTTCCCGCCGATTGCCGGCAAGCTCCGCACGCTGCAGGAGGTCGGCCTCGGCTACATCGAGCTGGGGCAGTCGGCGACGACGCTGAGCGGCGGAGAGGCGCAGCGCGTCAAGCTGGCGCGCGAGCTGTCGCGGCGCAGCACCGGCCGCACGCTCTACATCCTCGACGAGCCGACGACCGGGCTGCACTTCGAGGACACGAAAAAGCTGCTCGATGTGCTGAACAAGCTGGTCGACCAGGGGAACACGATCGTGGTGATCGAGCACAACCTCGACGTCATCCGGTCTGCCGACTACCTGATCGATCTCGGCCCCGAAGGGGGCGCCGGCGGCGGGCGCGTCGTGGCCACCGGCACGCCGGAGGAGGTGGCGAGGAACCCCAAGTCGGCCACCGGCCGCTTCCTCACGCCCCTCCTGGGCCTCGACGATTCGGCCAAAATGGCATAAGCGAAGCTGGCGTAGGGCACCCCTTTACGGGGTGCCACCGTGGTAATATCGCCACAGTCTATCGGCCGGTTGTTGTGGCTCGATGACCACAGACGGAGACTGCGCCATTTCTCACCGCTGCCACGCCCCGTTCGTAATGTCATGCACTCATGGCAGTTACCAGCGGGCGCTGAAAACTTCACATTCCGGCACTCAGCTTGCTTGGGCTTCGACAGCCCCTCTTGCGTGAGCGCGTGATGACCGTCCAGCGGACCCTTCGCCGATCGACCTCCTGTGCGGGGATCGGCCTCCATTCAGGCAACAAGGTCACCCTGTCGCTCAAGCCGGCGCCGGCGGACTCCGGTATCCGGTTCCGCCGCTCGGACCTGGGCGGTCTCGAAGTGCCGGCTACCGTGCAGCACGTCGGCGGCATCAACTACGCCACCGGGCTGATGCGGGATGCGGTGAAGGTCGACACCGTCGAGCACCTGCTCGCCGCGCTCGTCAGCCTCGGCATCGACAACGTCATCGTCGAGATGAACTCGCCGGAGGTGCCGATCATGGACGGCAGCTCGGCGCCGTTCATCTATCTGATTCAGGAAGCCGGCATCAAGAAGCAGGCGCAGCCGCGCCGCTACCTGAAGGTGCTGCGGCCGATCTCGCTGTCGCGCGGCGACAAGCGGATCGCCCTCTACCCGTCCGAGCACTTCAAGGTCACCTACAGCATTTCCTACGATCACCCGCTGCTGCGGCACCAGGCGCGGACCATGCGGATCAGCGCCGAGACGTTCGTCGAGGAGATTGCCGCCGCGCGCACGTTCACCTTCCTCAAGGAAGTGGAAATGCTGCGCCAGCAGGGGCTCGCCCTTGGCGGCTCGCTCGAGAACGCCATCGTCATCGGCGAGACGGGCGTGCTGAACAACGGCCTGCGCTTCGACGACGAGTTCGTGCGCCACAAGATTCTCGACGCCATCGGCGACATGGCCCTGGTGGGTCACCCGGTCATCGGCCACCTCGTCGCCCACCGCGGCGGGCACGGCCTGCACACCGAGTTCGCGGCGCGCGTGCTCGAGGAGCGGGATGCGTGGACGCTGGTCGAAGCCCCGGACGTCGTCGCGGATGCCGCGGGGGCTGTTGCGGGCGCGGCACGGGCGACCACGTAATTCAGAATTCAGAATTCAGAATTCAGGATTCAGGATGGGGCTCCGGGTTACACCGGGGCCTTTTTTGCGTACCATCGTTCTTCGCATGAAAAGACTGTTCAAGGTGCTGTTGGCGTTGGTGGTGCTCGCCGTTCTCGCTGCGCTCGGCGGAGTCGGCTATGTGATGGCGCGCTATCCGGACGTGCCGGAGGCGGAGACGATCACCGTCGAGGCGACGCCGGAGCGGCTGGCGCGCGGCCAGTACCTGGTCGAGCACGTGACGGTGTGCATCGACTGCCACTCCCAGCGGGACATGACGAAGTACGCCGGGCCGGTGAAGCCGGGCACCGAGGGCGGCGGCGGCGAGTTCTTCGGCGACGAGGCGGCCGGGCTGCGGCTCTACAGCCGCAACATCACGCCGGCGGGCATCGGGGAATGGACGGATGGGGAGCTGATTCGCGCCATGACGACCGGCGTCAACCCCTCAGGCGAGGCGCTGTTTCCGATCATGCCGTATCAGCGCTACGCCTCACTCGACACGGAAGACGTGCAGGCGATCGTCGCCTACATCCGCACGCTGAAGCCGGTGACGAGCCACGTGCCGGAGCGGGAGCTGCCGTTTCCGCTGCCGCTCGTCGTTCGCACCATGCCGGCAGCGGCGCGGCCGCAGGCACGCCCGTCGCCGGATGACCGCTGGCGCGACGGCCGCTACCTCGTCAACGCCGCGGCCTGCGGCGACTGCCACAGCCCGATGGACGACCAGGGGCAGATCATCGCCGGCCGCGAGTTCTCGGGCGGCATGGAATTTCCGCTCCCGGGGGGCGGGGTGGTGCGCTCGGCGAATATCTCACCGGACCGCGAGACCGGCATTGGCGCCTGGACCGAGGAGCAGTTCGTGCAGAAGTTCAAGGCGTTCGAGCACTGGGCGGGAGAAGACCTGTCCGCCGCCGAACAGCGCGAGAACACGGTGATGCCGTGGCTGAAGTACGCCGGCATGACCGAGCAGGACCTGCGCGCCGTCTACAACTACCTGCGCTTCCTGCCGCCGGTGCGGAACCGCGTGACGAAGTTCAACTAGCGGCGCGCCCGCGGGTTCGGCCCGCCGAGACCGGCGCCTCCGGCGCGACTCCGGCTCGCCGGAAGCGTGACCGGTAGTCGGTTGGCGTCACCTTCAGCGCGCGCAGAAACACCCGGCGCATCGAGTCTGCAGACCCGAACCCGCAGGCACTGGCCACCGCGTCGAGCGGGACGCTCTCGTGCTCGAGGCGCTGGCGCGCCGCGTCGACTCGGATCCGTTCGATGCACACCGCAGGCGTTTGCCCCACCGTGTCCCGGAACACGCGAGCGAAGTGCCGGACGCTCATGTTCATGCGGTTGGCCAGGGCGTCGACCGTCAGGTCGGCGGCCGGGTTCGCAGCGGCCCAGGCCATCAGGTCTGCGAAGCCGTTCCGCGAGGATGTCTGCGCGGCCAAAGCTGCGCTGAACTGTGTCTGCCCACCCGGCCGCCGCACGAAGACGACGAGCCCGCGTGCGACGGCGAGCGCGACATCCGCTCCAAGATCCTCCTCGACGAGCATCAGCGCCAAATCGATACCCGCGGTCATGCCCGCGGAGGAGTAGATGTTCCCGTCCTTCACGTAGATCGCGTCCGGCTCGACGGTCACGTCCGGATACTCGGAGGCCAGTCGATCGCACAGCATCCAATGGGTCGTCGCCCGCCGGCCGTCCAGCAGGCCTGCCGCGGCCAGCAGGAATGCGCCACCGCAAATGGAGACGAGCCGACGCGAGTGGTTGACCAGCGACAGCAGCGTGCGGCGCCCTCGCGCGGACATGCTCGTACGGGCCACCGTGGCGACGTCATCCGTCGCCGGCACCACCAACGTGTCAATGGGGCCGGCGCGCCGGCAGCCGCCGGTCTCGAGAAACAACGGGCCTGTCGGCGCTTCGATTTCGCGACGCGAAGTCATCGAGCGGAGCTGCAACTCGTACGGCACGGCTCGTCCCGCACACGCATAGTTCGCGGCCTGGAAGACTTCCCACGGGCCGATCAGGTCGAGGGGGACGACCCGCGGATAGGCAAGGAACAGGACACGGCGGGGCGCCTGAGCTGCAGCTGCGGAAGGCATCGCGTGATCGTATGCGACCGTCGAGCCGGCAGGGTGGCTGAAATTGTCGGACAGATGTCCTTGCGGTCGTGACGCGCCGTTCTTACCGTAGGGGCGGACATCAGGCCCAGCGCAGGAGTACGAGATGGTGAAGTCATGGCGTCGGATCGGGAGTTCCTCGATCGCGCGTCCGAGTCGTCGGCGGTTCTTGACCCTGGGGGCAGGGGCGGGTGCCGCCCTGGTGGGAACACCCGGCCGCGCACAGGACAACGGGGCCGTCGGCAGGAGCCTGGGTCCGGGCGTCGGTCCATACGGAGAACGCTCGCCGTTCGAGACGTCACAGCGTCTCGTGCCCCCGACGCCGAATCCGGAGGCGTCCATCTCCTGGACGCCCCTCCAGTCTACCTACGGGAGGATCACCCCGTCGGCGCTGCACTTCGAGCGGCACCACGCGGGGATTCCGGCTCTCAATCCCGCCGAGCACCGGCTCGTGCTCCATGGGCGCGTGAATCGGCCGTTGCAGTTCACCTACGAGGATCTGCTCCGACTGCCATCCGTGTCGCGAGTGCACTTTATCGAGTGCGCGGGCAACTCCTTCACCGAGTGGGCACCTGAGACGGGGGCGACGGCGCAGCAGAGCCATGGCCTCCTCAGCGGCAGCGAATGGACCGGCGTGCCGCTTCGTATCCTCCTGGAAGAGGCGGGAGTCCGGCCCGATGCGGCCTGGATCGTTGCCGAAGGCGCGGACGCGGGGCGTCTCTCCCGCTCCATTCCGTTGAGCAAGGCCATGGACGACGCCTTGGTCGCCTACGGACAGAATGGCGAAGCGCTCCGGCCTGCGCAGGGATACCCCTTGCGTCTGGTGCTTCCGGGCTTCGAGGGCATTACGAACGTCAAGTGGCTCCGTCGGATCGAAGTGACGACGGAGCCGTCATACGCGCGCGACGAAACGTCGAGGTACACGGAGTTGCTCCCCGACGGCTCGGCGTGGATCTTCACCTACGAGATGGACGTCAAGAGCGTCATTACCGCGCCGTCTGGTGGCCAGCGGCTGGCGGCGCCCGGGTACCACGAAATCCGCGGACTCGCCTGGTCGGGTCGCGGCCGCGTCAGGCGGGCCGAGGTGTCCACCGACGGCGGCGCGTCATGGCTCGATGCGGACCTCGATCCGCTCATCCTGCCACGCGCGCTCACGCCATTCCGACTGGGGTGGCGATGGACTGGCGAGCAGGCGACGTTGATTTCCAGGGCCACCGATGAAGCGGGTTACATCCAGCCGACACGCGAGGCATTGATTGCGGCCCGCGGTGTGAACTCCGGGTATCACCACAACGCACAGAAGCGTTGGAACGTGTCCACGAGCGGGACGGTCACGGCGGAGGGGCGCTCATGACGCGTACGCGCGTGGCGCTCGCACTTGCCGTCCTAGGGTATGCCGGCGGCCTGTTCACCGCTCAGGGATCGATGCAGTCCCTCGATGTCGGACGCGTGCTGACGGCAGACGAGTTGCGAGCCGTCGATCGCACGGTCTTCGCCGACGGACGCAACCTGCCTCCAGGGTCCGGAACGGCGATCGAGGGGGCGACGGTGTACGGCTCGAGGTGCCGGGCCTGTCACGGCGCTGGCGGGGCGGGAGGACCAGCGGATCGGCTCGTCGGGGGACAGGGCAGCCTCGCCAGCGCGATGCCACTCAAGACGGTGACGAGCTATTGGCCCTATGCGACGACGTTGTTCGACTACATTCAGCGCGCCATGCCCCTCCGAAGCCCCGGGTCGTTGACCAGTGACGAGGTGTACGCCGTGACCGCCTATCTGTTGGCGCAGGGCGGCATCATCGGCGAAACGGCCCGGATGGATGCCAGCACGCTCCCGCGGGTCGAGATGCCGAATCGCAATGGATTCAGAGTGGATCCCCGTCCAGCCGTGGGCCCCTTCGTCCGGTGACGATTCCCATGATCAGCCCCACGCAGCTGGGGGGAGCCCTCAGTAATCGAGCACTCTGAGCCCGGGAATTCGCGAAAAATCCTTGACGTTCCGCGTGACGAGCGGCGCATCGTCAAGCGTCGCCGCCGTGGCGATCAGCAGGTCGAACGCGGCCACCTGCGGCTTGCCGCGCGACGTCGTCGCGGCCAGCAGGCGGCCGTATGCCGGCCCGAAACGGCTGTCCGGATACGCCACCAGCACCCCCGCCAACAGCTGATCGAGCGCTTCGTGCTCCTGCAGCGGGCGGCGCGCCAGCTCGGCGCCGGCGCGCAGCTCGCAGACGACGTGCACCGACACGCCGAGGACTTCGTGCGGGTCGATCGACTCGATCAGGTCGTAGGCGGCACCAGGCCGCTCCCGCGCGGTTTCGCGCAGCAGGTCGATCAGGAACGAGCTGTCGAGATGGATCACCGCGTGACGGCGCGCGCCGGCTCGGCGCGGCGGGCCTGCACCTGCCGCTCCATGCCGTCGATTGCCGCCGTGCTCACCTTCGCCGTGCGCAGGCGCGCGAGCAGACGTCCCGCGGTCGGGGCCGCGCCGAAGTGGGCCTTGATCACCTGGGAGAACGACTGTCCGGGCTGCTTGTGCCCGGCGAGAAGCGTGTACGCCTCCATGTCGATGGTGATGGTCCGAACCATGCACTTATCGTGCACTTATCGCGGCCCTGCGGTCAAGAGCCGGGCCCGCGCGGGCGGGCTAGAATGCGTGCGTTCCGCCGATTCGCGGCGGGCGTGGAGGCAGGCATGAGCGCACGATCGTTTCTGGCGGGACTGACGGCATTGGCCCTGATGGCGGGCGGCGGGACGGCAACGGCACAGACGGCGGCCGGGGCGGCCCCTGACCCCGGCGTCGGCAACGTGAGCATCCTGCACCTCAATATTTCCGACATGGATCGCGCGCTGGCGTGGTACCAGGGCGTGCTCGGCATGCAGACCGTGCGAGACAGCGGCGGCCCGCAGCCGACGCGCATCGTCGCCGAGCCGGGCGCGATGATGCACACCCACATCCTCAAGACGCCAGGTGGCGAGTTCTCGATGGAACTGGTCGAGGTGTCCGGCATCCCCCTCAAGCCACAGCAGGCGAACGTGCAGGACCCGGGCGCGGTGATGCTGGCGGTCAACGTGAAGGACCTCGAGGCGACGCTGGCGAGCGCCCGCAGGCTCGGCCTCACGGTGATCTCGACCAACGGCGACGTGGTGGTCACCGAAGCGCGCGGCCGTCAGGTCATGGTGCGCGACGCGGATGGCTTCGTCACCTACCTGAGCCAGGCGACCGAGCCGAATGCACCCTCAGTGAAGCTCGATTACGCGTTCATCGCGGTGGCCGACCTCGAGAAGACGGTTGCCTTCTACAACGGCGTGTTCGGCCTGGGGATGGCCAAGCCCGGCAACCTCAACCCGACCGGCGCGCGCATTCTCGGCCTGGTGGGGAACCCGGCACTCTCGCAGTTCCGCCTGACCACTGACGCCGCCTTTGCCAACACCCAGGGCGCCCTGCGCTTCCAGGAGTTCGGCGGCGCCCCGAAAGCGCCGGTACGTCACCGCGTGCAGGATCCCGGCGGCCCGATTATGACGATGTCGGTGAAGGACTTCGCGGGGGTGATGGCGCGTGTCCCGCAGTTCGGCGGTACCATCGGCGACGGCGAGACGTCGGCGACGCTCGCGCCCACTGCCACGGTGAGCTGGATCCGCGACCCGAACGGGCTGCTGATCCGCGTGGCCAGGGCGCAGTAAGGCGGACCCTGCCGGGGCCTACTTCGCGATCTTCTTGATGTAGGCCTCGAGCTTGTCGTTCTCGTACTTCACCGTATTCAGGAACAGGCTCTCGACCAGGTAGGCGCGGCGTTCGTCCTCGCCCATCTGGTCGATCAGGTGGTTGATCTCCTTCAGCATGTCCTCGAACGACCGGTCGAGATCGCGCCTGGCGGTGACCTCGCGGTAAAGCGTTTCCATGATGGCGAGCAGGTCGCCGTCGAGCGCGATGTCGGCGCCGGTGCTGGTCTTGATGGTGCGCATGGCTAGGCTCCGAAGCTCTTGACGGCCGACGCCTCGTCGCCGTGAATCTCGAGGAAGTTCTGCGCCCCGGTCATCGTCAGCATCGTCTCGACGCGCTTCTGGACGCCGGCCAGCTTCAGCGCGCCGCCGGCGGCGGTGGCCTGGCGGTAGAGGTCCATCAGGCAGCCGATCGTCGCGCTGTCGACGTAGGTGACGCTGGTCAGGTCGAGCACGACCTTCGGCTCGCCGGCCCCGATCAGGCCGGTGACGGTATTGGCGAACTCCGAGAGCAGCGGGTACATCAGCCGCGCTTCGTGCACGCGGACGATGGCGACGCCCTGCGAGCGGTCGGTGGCGAGATTCATCCTGTCACTCCGATTCTGCGTCCGGCGTCCTGCTGGTCGCGCAGCAGCTGTATCTGCCGCGCCAGCTCGGTGCGCCCGCGGTTGATGCGGGATTTCACGGTGCCCTCCGGCAGCTTCAGCCGCTCGGCGATCTCGTTGTAGCTCAGCTCCTGGATGTCGCGCATCATCACCGCCATCTTCAGCGACGGCGCCAGCTTGTCGAGCGCCAGCCGCAGCAGCTGCACGCGGTCGCGCTGCTCGAGCGCGGCGTACGGGCTGGTCGTCGGCGAGATCGGCTTCAGCTCGCCGGCGTCGATGTCGGCGTTGATCGTCTCGCGCTCCTTGCGGACGCTGCGGTAGTGATCGATGCACAGGTTGCGGCTGACGCTCACCAGCCACGTCTGGAAGTTGGCGCGGCGATCGAAGGTGTGGAGCGACTTGAACAGCTTGAGGAACACGTCCTGCGTCAGGTCTTCTGCCAGGTCGTGGCGGCCGACGAACTTGTAGGCGATGTTGAACACGCGCCGCCAGTGCAGCCGGACGATGTCGTCCCAGGCCGACTGGTCGCCGTTCAGGCAGCGCTGAATGAGCGCGTCGATGGCTTGCGGATCGTCGGGAAGTGCAGGAATGACCGCATGATAACATTTGCGTCGCTCGTGTACCTACCGTTCCAGCCTTCCGATACGGGGCTCGTCTGCGACGGCGTCAGCATTGAATCGATCGCCTCGAGTGCCGGCACGCCGCTCTACGTCTACAGCGCGCGCGGCATCGCCGAGGCCTATCGCGCCATCGACACCGCGTTTGCCGCGTACCCGCACGCCATCCATTACGCGCTCAAGGCCAACTCGACGCTGGCCATCGTCCGCCTGCTCCGATCGCTCGGCAGCAAGGCCGACGCGAACTCCGGCGGCGAGATCCAGGTGGCCGAACGCGCCGGGTTTTCACCCGCCGACGTCGTCTTCACCGGCGTCGGCAAGACGCGCGACGAGCTCGAATATGCGGTGTCGCGCGGCGTTGGCACGATCAACGCGGAATCTGCGGGTGAGCTCGATCGCCTCGGCGAGATCGCGCGTGCCCAGGGACGCGAGGCTCGTGTCGCGCTCCGGGTCAATCCCGACATCGACGCGAAGAGCCACCCGAACATTTCGACGGGATTGAAGGCCAATAAGTTCGGCGTCCCGCTGCAGGAGGCGCGAGAGATTTATCGGCAGCGGCGCTCGGTGCCCGGCTTGCGCTTCGTCGGCCTGCACGTGCACATCGGTTCGCAGATCACCACGCTGGAGCCGCTGCAGCGCGCGGCGCAGGTGCTGGTCGGCCTGGCGCTGGAGCTCAGGGACGATGGATTCGCGCTGGAACACCTGGACCTGGGCGGCGGCCTGGGGATCGCCTACGAAGGGCGGCCCATCATCGCCCCGGCGGCCTATGCCAGCGCGGTCATCCCCGAATTGAAACGCAGCGGGCTGCCGGTCGTCCTCGAGCCTGGGCGCGCCGTGGTCGGCCACTCGGGGGCGCTGGTGACCCGCGTGGTCGACACCAAGCGCTTCCTGCACTCGGGCGCCGAAGCGCAGGGCGCGAAGGCGGCCCGGCGCTTCGCGGTGCTCGACGCCGGCATGGGCGAGCTGATTCGGCCGGCGATGTACGGGTCGTACCACACCATCGTCCCGGTGCAGCCGCGTGGCGGCGAGCCGGGCGAGTGGGACGTCGTCGGGCCGATCTGCGAGAGCAGCGACGTCTTCGCGCGCGACCGCACGCTGCCGGAGCTGGAAGTCGGCGACCTGGTCGCCATCCTCGACGCCGGCGCCTACGGGTCGGTCATGGGCTCGAACTACAACCGCCACATGCTGCCCGCCGAAGTGCTGGTCGAAGACGGCAAGTGGCGCATCATCCGCCGCCGCCAGACGCTTGACGACGTGCTGTCGTTGGAGTCGTGACGACGCCAGGCACCACGCCCCAGGCCCCAGGCACCGCCAGGCGTGGCCTGCTCATCGCCCTCGAAGGGCTGGATCAGAGCGGCAAGCAGACGCAGGCCGAGCGGCTTCGCGATCGGCTGACGGCGCTCGGACGGTCGGTGCGGCTGATCTCGTTCCCCGACTACACGACGCCGATCGGCACCGAGATCGGGCGCGCGCTTCGCAACGAGCGGGAGTGGGGCGCCGACGTCATGCAGCTGCTCTACGTCGCCAACCGCTACGAGTGGAAGCCGGAGATCGAGCGCGAGCGCGCCGCCGGCACCGTCCTCGTGTGCGATCGCTACCTGGCGTCGAGCATCGCCTACGGCGAGGCCCAGGGGCTGGATGCGGGCTGGCTCGCCGAGATCCAGAAATACCTGCCGCAGCCGGACCGCACGTTCCTGCTCGATATTCCCCCGGACGTCTCGGCGCGGCGAAAGACCGCCGACCGCGACAAGTACGAACGCGACCTGGCGCTGCTCGGCCGGGTGCGCGCCAGCTACATCCGCCAGTCTGCCAACGGCTGGATCCGCCTCGACGCCGACCGCGATCGCGAGGCAGTTGCGGCGGACATCTTCGCCAGCGTTCAACCATTGCTGTAACCAGGCACAACCGCGACGGTGACGGGCCGGACCTCCCGTACCCCCGCATCCCTCAGCACCGCCGAACAGGCCTCCAGCGTCGCACCGGTCGTGCGCACGTCGTCGACGAGCACGACGATGCGATCGCGCAGGTCATAGCGGGGCCAGGGCGACAGGCGCATCGAGCCGCGCATGTTCTGCTGCCGCGCATCCCGTGCGAGCCCCATCTGCTGCCGTGTCCAACGCACGCGCCAGAGCGCATGGATGACCGGCAGGCCGAGTTCGCCGGCGAGATCGGCCGCCTGGTTGAACCCGCGCTGCAGGCGGCGCCATGGGTGCAGCGGCACCGGCACGGCGCAATCGGCATCCTCCAGGAGATCGCCGGCCGCCGCGCGCATCAGGGCCGCAAGGGGACGGGCCAGCGAGCGGCGCCCTTCGTACTTGAAGGCGTGGATGATGTCGCGCAGCGCGCCGTCGTAAGCGTAGGCACGCAGCGCAGGTAACGGGGTGACGCGCAGCCAGCAGGTGGGGCACACCGGGCCGCGTGAAGGGTTGGCCAGCGGCGCGTGGCAGGCGGCGCAGCAGGGCGCCAACGCCAGGGTCAACGCCACGTCGAGCCACCACCGGTGGCTTCCGCCTTCAAGCGGAAGCGAGGCTATGCTTCTGCCGGAACCTCGATTCGCTCGGCGCTCCCCCAGAGCCGTTCCAGGCCGTAAAACGCGCGGCAGTCCGGGCTGAAGACGTGGACGACGAAGTTGAAGTAGTCGAGCAGGATCCATTCGGATTTCTGCACCCCTTCCGACAGCGCCGGTCGTTCCCCGAGGTCGTTTCGCAGCGTGTCCTCGACCGCGTCGGCAATCGCGTTGATCTGCCGCGCGTTGTTGCCGGTGCAGATCACGAAGTAGTCGGTGAACCCGCCCGCCTTGCGCAGGTCGAGGACGACGATGTCGGCCGCCTTCTTGTCTTGCGCGCTGCGCACCGCGGCGCCCACCGCCCTGGGGAGGCGCGGCGTCCGCGGCTTCGCCGCCGTTCGCTTCGGGGTTGCGGCCGCCGGCTTAGCGGCCCGCGTGTTCGTCTTCGCCATGCAAGCGTCCTACCGCTCCATAGAGGTGATGCGCGAGGATGTGCCGTGCCACCGCCGCCGGCACGAGGTCGTCGATCGGCTGCCCCGCGCGCAGCCGCTGCCGAATGAGCGTGGACGAGACGTCCCGCGTGTCGGCATTGAGCAGGATGATGCTGGTGCGGGCCGACAACTCCGGGTTACGCGCCACCGCCTCCTCGGGCGTCGTGCCCCGCCTCGCCACCACCACGAAGTTCGCCCCGTCCAGCACGCGTGGATAGTCGCGCCACGTGGCAACTTCTGCGAACGCGTCGGCGCCGAGGATGAAGAACAGCTGCGATGCCGCCCATCCCTGTTCGTGCAGCGCGCGAAGCGTGTCCACGGTGTACGAGGCCCCGTCACGCAGCAGTTCCATGTCCGACACGCGATACCGGTCGCAGCCGCTCACCGCCAGCGCCGCCATCGCGAAGCGGTGGAACGGCGTGGCGAGCGGATCGACGGGGCGGTGCGGCGGATCGTGCGAGGGGATGAACAGCACCTCGTCGAGCGCCAGCGCCGCGCAGGCCGCGCCGGCCGCATCGAGATGTCCGTAGTGGATCGGGTCGAACGTGCCGCCGAGCACGCCCAGGCTGCGCCCGTTCATGCGTCGCGCCGCCGGCGCGCGGCAGCAATGAGGTCGGGCCCTTCGCCTTCGTCGGTCGTGGCCGCGTCCGGCGGCGGCACCTCGCGGATCGCGACAATCTGCCGCCACATCGCCTCGAGCAGCACGTCGACGCCTTCGCCGGTCACGCCCGAGATGCGGAAGAAGGGAAGATCCTTCCCCGTCACGTGCGCTTCGAGGCTGGTCAGGCGATCGGGCTCGTCGAGCGAGTCGATCTTGTTCGCGCAGACCAGCGTCGGCTTGGCGGCGACCGCCGGGTCGAACAGCTCCAGCTCACGCTGGATGACGTCGAAATCCTCCACCGGATCGCGGCCCGAGGCGCTCGACACGTCCACCAGGTGGACCAGCACCTTCGTCCGTTCGATGTGGCGCAGGAACCGGTCGCCGAGCCCGTGGCCCTCGTGCGCGCCGGCAATCAGCCCCGGCACGTCGGCGACGACGAAGCTGCGATCGCCCGACAGGCTGACCACGCCGAGGTTCGGCGCGAGGGTCGTGAAGGGGTAGTCGGCGATCTTCGGCCGCGCCGCCGAAATCCGGGAGATGAGCGTGGACTTGCCGGCGTTTGGGAAGCCGACCAGGCCGACGTCGGCCAGCAGCTTCAGCTCGAGGCGCAGGAAGCGCTCCTCGCCTGCTTCGCCCGGCTCGGTGCGGCGGGGCGCGCGGTTGGTCGACGAGACGAAGCGCGCGTTGCCGCGGCCGCCGCGGCCGCCTTTCGCGACGAGCACGCGCTGGCCTTCCTCGGTCAGGTCGGCAATCGGCGTCAGCGCCCCGCTGGCTGGATCCTTCTCGAAGACGACGGTGCCGACCGGCACCGTCACGTCGAGGTCGTCGGCGGTGAAGCCGGTGCGGTTGGCCCCCTGGCCATGCTGGCCGTTGCGCGCCTCGAACTCGGGATGGAAACGGAAGTCGACGAGCGTATTCTTGCCGCGCATGGCGACGATGAAGACCGAGCCGCCGGCGCCGCCGTCGCCGCCGTCAGGACCGCCGCGCGGGACGAATTTCTCGCGCCGGAAGCTCAGGCAGCCACGGCCGCCGTCGCCGGCCGCCACGTGGATGTCCACCTCGTCGACGAACATCGATCTTCAGTATAGGAGGGAATGCAGACGGAGCCCGAGACTTCAGTCTCGACCGGAGCCCGAGACTTCAGTCTCGGAGGGGGAGCCGGCACTGAAGTGCCGGGCTCCGTACGACTGGAGCCCGAGACTTCTCGGCTCGAGTTACTCGACCGGCAGGACGCTGATCTTGCGGCCGTGCTGGCCGTGGTCCTCGAACCGGACCTTGCCGTCGATCTTCGCGAACAGGCTGTGGTCCTTCGCCAGCCCCACGTTGAGGCCGGGCTCGAAGCGGCGGCCCTTCTGCCGCACCAGGATCGATCCGCCGGTGACGAGATTGCCGTCGTGGCGCTTCACGCCGAGCCGCTGCGCGTTGCTGTCGCGGCCGTTGCGTGAGCTGCCCTGTCCCTTTTTATGAGCCATTGCTGAACCCTACGCCTGGATGTCGGTAATGCGCACGCGGGTGAAGATGCTGCGGTGGCCGCGCGTCTTGCGGAACCCCTTGCGGCGCTTCTTCTTGAACACGAGCAGCTTCTTGCCACGCGCCTCGCCGTCGACCACGCCCACAACCCTGGCGTTGGCGACGAACGGCGCGCCGGCGAGCACCTCGCCCGCGTCCTTCTCGACCAGCAGGACCTGGTCGAACGTGAACTCGGAACCCGTTTCGCCGGGCGTCCCGTCGATTTCGACAACGGCGCCGGGGGTCACCTTGAGCTGGCGGCCGCGGGCCTGGATGATCGCGTACACGAGCGTTACCTCAGATATGGTGCATGTCGGCCCGAAACGGGCGGACACAAAGGATTTAGCTTAACAGAGGCTGAGGCGCCCCGTAAAGGGGTGCCCCTACTGCAGGAGGACCCGGGTTCCCTTGATTTTCTGGCTGCTCAGCGTGCTCAGGAAACTGGGCAGCAGGCGGTCCATCAGCTCGAAATACGACGAGAGCGCCGGGGTGCTCTGGTTGGCCGGGTAGAGCACCTCTTCGGTGAAGGTCTCCGAGTAGAGGGTCGTCCCCGTGCGGCCGTCGATGAAGATGAATTTCGGCTTCAGCCGGAACCCCTTGCGCTCCATGTAGGTGCGCACCGGCACGACGCGGCGGCGGCCGACGGCGTCATAGACCTCCTGCTCGCGCTGGACGAACCCGGACCGCGACGCCGGCGTGAACATGACCGTGCCGGTGACGATGAGCGGGTTCTGGTATTCCTCGCCGATCCGCTTCCAGTACTCGACGTCGGCGAACAGGTGCTCGTACGGCTCGAGGTCCTTCTCGTCGCGGATGGCGCCGGCCTGGCCGGCGGCCTGCTGGCCCGTATTCGCGGCGGGCTGCGGCGTGTCCACCGGGGCGGCGGCCGCGGCGATGTCTTCGGCGGCGACGTCCATCAGCGGCAGCGTGTCGGCGTCGATGACGCGCAGCTCGGACCTGTTGCGCAACTGGCTGCGGAGCAGCCGCGTCGTCTCGAGGTTGCCGTCGACGTCATCGGTCCCGCCGGTGATGAAGCCGGCAATCAGGACGCGTTCGAAGGACGATACGTCGAGCTTCGGCTTGATCGGCGTTTCGATCGGGATCTCGTAATAGCTGGCGCAGCCCGCGAGGACGAGCGCCGCCACGAGACTACTGGCTATCCGAGCGTGTCGTCCGGTCATTGATTTCCCTGAAAAGTTCGAAGTTCTGCCGGATGTAGAGATTGTTGGGCTCGAGCTCGAGCGCCTTCTCGTAGGCGACGCGGGCCTTCTCGAGATCGCCCTCGTGCTCGTAGGCAATCGCGAGGTTGTTGTGCGCCGGCGCGTAGCCCGGGTCGATTTCGACGGCGCGCTCCCAGCGGTAGATGGCCTCGCGCCACAGGCCGCGCTGCGCCACGGCAATGCCGAACTCCACCTGCTTCTTCGCATCGTCGCGCGCGTCCGCCGCGAGCGGGGCCACGGCGCCGCCAAGCAGGACAGCGATGAGAAGCGCGTGAAATTTCATGGCGTTTCGGCTCACGGTTCGACCCAC
>JBFWUM010000022.1:24380-52550 GCA_050247255.1 Vicinamibacterales bacterium
CGCTGCTGCCGATCGCGCGTTGCCCGGACACCCTCTTCTATCAGGGCGATCTCGACACGCTGCGGTTACCGGCGGTGGCGATTGTCGGATCGCGCGCGGCGACGGCCGTCGGCCTCGAAACCGCGGCGCGGCTTGCCGAGGGACTGGCCGCGCACGGCGTGTGCGTGGTGAGCGGCCTCGCGCGCGGCGTGGATTCGGCGGCCCATCGCGGCGCGCTGCGCGGCGGCGGCCGCACGATCGCGGTGCTCGGGTCGGGACTCGACGTGATCTATCCGGCGGAGCACACCGGCCTTGCCGGGGAGATCGCGGCGCAGGGGCTGGTGCTGAGCGAGTATCCGCCCGGGACGCTGCCGACCGCGTTTCACTTCCCGCTGCGCAACCGGTTGATCAGCGGTTTGTCGCGGGCCGTCGTGGTCGTCGAGGCGCACGAGCAGTCGGGGTCACTCCTCACGGCCGGCTTTGCCCTCGATCAGGGGCGGGAGGTCATGGCCGTGCCGGGGAACGTCCTGTCCGGACGCAACCGCGGCGGGCATGCCCTGTTGCGGGATGGGGCAAAGATTGTCGAGAGTGCGGACGATATCGTGTGGGAACTCGGACTGGCGCCGCGGCCGGCGCCGGACGCGCCTGGCGGACTAAGCGTTTCGTCGTCAACGATTTGTAAGGATCCGGTGCTGCGCGTGATGGATGTTGGACACCCCTATGATCTCGACGCCCTGGCGGCCGCATCGGGGCTCGAAGGGGCCCGGCTGCTGCCCCGGCTTCTTGACCTGGAGTTGCAGGGGGCCATCCGGCGGGCGCCGGGCGGCCGTTTCTTGCGTTCCGCATGACCGTGTTAGTGTGATTTTCCGGCATGGCTAAACCACTTGTCATCGTCGAATCGCCTGCCAAGGCGAAGACGCTGGGGCGATTTCTCGGCACCAAGTACCGGGTCGAGGCCAGCTATGGGCACATCCGCGATCTGCCCGAGTCGGCCGCCGAGGTGCCCAAGGAAATCAAGGAGAAGGACTGGGGACGTCTCGGCGTGGACGTCGATCAGGACTTCACCCCGTACTACGTCGTCTCGACCGACAAGAAGAAGCAGGTGGCCCACCTGAAGACGGCGCTGAAGGACGCGTCGGAACTGCTGCTGGCCACCGACCCCGACCGCGAGGGCGAAGCCATCAGCTGGCACCTCGCGCAGGTGCTCAAGCCGAAGGTGCCGGTGCGCCGCATTGTCTTCCACGAGATCACCGAGGACGCGGTGAAGGAAGCGCTGGCCCACCCGGCCGACGTCAACGAGAACCTCGTCCGGGCGCAGGAGAGCCGCCGCATCCTCGATCGCCTCTACGGCTACGTGCTGTCGCCGGTGCTGTGGAAGAAGGTGCAGACCGGTCTCAGCGCGGGGCGCGTGCAGAGCGTCGCCGTCCGGCTGATCGTCGAGCGCGAGGAAGAACGGCGCGCGTTCCGCGCCGGCGTGTACTGGGACCTCGAGGCGCGGCTGAGCGGCGAGGGGCGCGAGTTCATCGCCACGCTCGTCCGCCTCGGCGACCGGCGCATTGCCACCGGCAAGGACTTCGACGCGAAGGACGGGTCGCTGAAGAGCGGCAACGTCCGGCTGCTCGACGAGGCGGCCACGAGCGCCCTCGTCGAGACCGTGCGCGGCAACGTGCCGTGGACGGTGACCGCCGTCGAGCAGAAGCCGGGCGTCGAGCGGCCGGCGCCGCCGTTCACCACGTCGACGCTGACGCAGGAAGCGAGCCGCAAGCTCGGGTTCTCGACCGAGCGCACCATGCAGGCGGCGCAGCGGCTGTTCCAGGGCGTGGATGTCGGCGACGGGCAGATGGAAGGCCTCATCAGCTACCACCGCACCGACTCGACGACGCTGTCCGACAAGGCGCTGCAGGAATCGGCGCGCGCCATCCGCGAGATGTTCGGCGGCGACTACTACGACGGCCCGCGCCGCTACCAGACGCGCGTGAAGAACGCGCAGGAAGCGCACGAAGCCATCCGGCCCACCGACTTCGCCCGCACGCCAGGCCAGCTCGAAGGGGTCATCGACTCCGACGACCTGCGGCTCTACGAGTTGATCTGGAAGCGCACCATGGCGTCGCAGATGGTCGACGCGCGCGTGCTGCGGACGTCGATGGAGATCTCGGCGACGGCGAACAGCGGCGAGACCGCCGTGCTGACTGCCAGCGGCAAGGCCATCGAGTTTGCCGGCTTCCGCCGCGCCTACGTCGAGGGAAGCGACGATCCCGCCGCCGAACTCGAGGAACAGGAAGCGATCCTGCCGCAGGCGAAAGTGGGCGATCGGATCGACATGGACGGCACGCCGATCGTGCTGCTCGGCGTCGACCCGAAGCGCCACGAGACGACGCCGCCGGCACGCTTCACCGAGGCCTCGCTCATCAAGGAACTGGAGCGGCTCGGCATCGGCCGGCCGTCGACCTACGCGCCGACGATCGCCACCATCGTCAGGCGCGGCTACGTCTTCAGGCAGGGCAAGGCGCTCGTGCCGAGCTTTACCGCGTTCGCGGTGACGAAGCTCCTGCGCGAGCACTTCGGCGATTTCGTCGAGACCGACTTCACCGCCGAGATGGAAGACGACCTCGACGAGATCTCACGCGGCGAGCGCAATGCCAACGCGTTCCTGCGCGAGTTCTACTTCGGCGATACGAAGCACCGGGGACTGCTGCCGGCGGTGAACAAGGGCGCCGAGGAAGCCGACTACCCGCTGCTGCTGCTCGGCGCCGACCCGGAGACAGGGGAGGACGTCCGCATCCGCATCGGCCGCTTCGGCCCGTTCGTGCAGGTGGGCGAGGGCGGGCCGGGCCGGACGGCATCGCTGCCCGACGACATCGCCCCCGCGGATCTGACGGCCGACAAGGCGCTCGAACTGGTGCGCGCGAAGGCCGAGGGGCCGCGCGTCCTCGGCGCCGATCCGGCGACCGGCCAGAACGTCTACGTCATGAACGGCCGGTTCGGCTGGTACGTGCAGCTGGGCGAAACGCCGGACGCAGGGCAAAAAGGGAAAAGGGCAAAGGGTAAAGGTCAAAAGGCGGAGGCGGAGAAGCCGAAGCGGGCGTCGCTCCAGGCCGGCATGTCCGAGACGACCGTGACGCTGGACGAGGCGCTGAAGCTGCTCTCGCTGCCGCGTGTCGTCGGGCTGCACCCGGACGACAACGAGCCGGTGTTGGCCAACTTCGGCCGCTTCGGCCCGTACCTGAAGCACAACGACGAGTTCCGATCGCTGCCGTCGGATGACGATGTGTTCGGCATCGGCATCGACGCGGCCGTGGAGATCCTGCGGGCGCCGAAGCAGTCGCGGCGCCGCCAGTCGGCCGCCAAGTCGGTGCTGCGCGAGCTGAGCGCCAACGGCTCGACGCTGAAGGTGCTGGCCGGCCGCTTCGGGCCGTATGTCACCGACGGCACGACCAACGCGTCGATTCCGAAGGGGATGAGCCCGGAGAACGTCACCTTCGAGCAGGCGGCCGAGCTGCTCGAGGCGCGGCGCAACGCGGCGCCTTCACCGCGCCGTGGCGGCTTCAAGCGGAAGACTGCCTCGGCCGGTGGCGCGAAAGCGAAGCGCGCGCGCAAGGCGGCCGGCGCGTAGACTGAATCAAGGCCCAATGCTCAACGCTCAATGCCCGATGACAAAGGCGGGGATTGAGGGGGTCGTTTGAGTCCTTGGGCCTTGGGCATGGGCATTGTGCATTCCATTCACATAATCGGCGGTGGACTCGCCGGCAGCGAGGCCGCCTGGCAGGCCGCGTCGCGCGGCGTCCGCGTCACCATCCACGAGATGCGGCCGGTGCGGCCGACCGCCGTGCACAAGACCGATCGCTTCGCCGAGCTCGTCTGCTCGAACTCCTTCCGCGGCGACAAGCTCGACAACGCCGTCGGCCTGCTGAAGGAAGAGATGCGCCGGCTCGGCTCGCTCGTCATGCGCGCCGCCGATGCGACCCGCGTTCCGGCCGGTGCCGCGCTGGCCGTCGATCGCGAGCGCTTCTCCGAGGCGGTGACCGAGGCGATCGGCTCCCATCCGCTGATCACCATCGCTCGAGAAGAAGTGCCCCGCATCCCGGCGGACGCGGCGATGTATCCGCTCATCATCGCCACCGGTCCGCTGACCTCTGAGACGCTGTCGGCCGACATTGCCGCGCTCGTCGGCGGCGATCACCTGTATTTCTACGATGCGATCAGCCCCATCGTGCTGGCCGAGAGCATCGACATGTCGAAGGTGTTCCGCGCCTCGCGCTGGGGACGCAGCGTGCACGACGCGAACAGCGACGGCGACTACCTGAACTGTCCGATGACGCAGGCGGAGTACGAGGCGTTCTATGCCGCGCTGACCGCTGCGGAATCGGCGACCGTGCACGACTTCGACAAGGCGAAGTTCTTCGAGGGGTGCCTGCCGATCGAGGTGATGGCCCACCGCGGCCGCGACACGCTGCGCTTCGGGCCGATGAAGCCGGTTGGCCTCGTCGACCCGCGCACGGGCCGCGCGCCGTACGCGGCGGTGCAGCTGCGGCAGGACAACCTGGCCGGCGATCACTTCTCGCTCGTCGGCTTCCAGACGCAGATCAAGTGGGGCGAGCAGGCGCGCGTCCTGCGGATGATCCCCGGGCTCGAGCAGGCCGAGTTCGTCCGCTTCGGCATGGTGCATCGCAACACCTACATCAACGGCCCGACCGTGCTGCGCGAGACGTGGCAGATGCGTCAGCGGCCCGACCTGTTCTTTGCCGGCCAGGTCTCGGGCGTCGAGGGCTACGTCGAATCGGCGGCCTCGGGGCTCATCGCCGGCCGCAATGCCGCCGCCCTCGCGCGCGGCGAGGCGCCGTGCACGCCGCCGCGGACGACAGCCATCGGCGCGCTGGCCTATTACGTCTCGCACGCCAACCCGGCCAACTACCAGCCGACGAACATCACCTTTGGCATCATCGAGCCGCTGCCGCCCCCGACCGGCCGGCGCAAACTGGGCAAGGCCGATCGCGCAGTCGCGATGTCGGAGCGGGCGCTGCGCGATCTCGACGAGTGGATGGCCGGCGCCGGCGCGCTTGTCTCGCGCGCCTGACGCGTGAACCGATCCGTCCGCGTCGCGCTGATCGTGCTGGCCGCCATCCAGGCGGCGCTCTTCGTCTACTACCTGCGCGCAAACATCATCCTCGAGCCGTACTGGGACATGTACTCGCACGTCACGCGCTACCTGCAGTTCCGCGCTGACGGCGACTGGCTGCGCTACCTCTGGGATCCGCACGTCCAGCACCGGCACCTCTGGATGCGGCTGCTCACCTGGCTGGACGCGGGGCTCTTCTCCGGCATCAGCTACCCGTTCATTGCCGCGGCGACCGCCTGCCAGCTGGTCACTGCGGCGCTCGTGTGGCGGGAAGCAGCGCGCGTGGCGCCGGCGGGGCTGCGGACGGCGGCCGGCTGCCTGGCGGTGATGCTGGTCCTCACGTCGGTCGCCGCCGTCGATGCGGCGCTGCCCATCAACACGGTCTACCCGCAGGTGGTGATGTTCAGCGTGCTGGCGATCGTCCTGTTCGCCGACGGGCCGGCGTGGCGCCGCGTCGCCGCCGTCGCCGCGGCGGTCGCGGCGGCGTTCGCCAACACGCTGGCGCTGGTGCTGTGGCCCATTCTCGTGTGGATGGCGTGGCGCGAGGGGAAGGGGGCGCGGTGGATCGCCGCCCTGAGCGCCGTGGGGGTCGCCTTCATCGTCCGCTTCGTCATCGGCTTGCCGCTGGCCGACCAGGCGGCCGCGGCGCCGGCCGCGCTGGTCACCAGGCTCGACTACCTGGCGTCGTATATGGGACTGCCGTGGACGCGCGCGGCGGCACTGGCGATTCCCGGCCGGCTCCTGGGCATCGCGCTGTTCGTGACCGGGGGCGCCATCGTCGCGCGCGTCACGCTGCGCGATCGGCCGGATCGCCACCACCGGGTGGCCGGCGCGTTCATCGCCTTGTCGCTGGCGTCCGCGGTGCTGGCGGCTGCCGGCCGCGAGCCGAATCCGGGCGAGGTCCTGGTGCCGGTCCGCTATTCGGTGCTGCTGGCGCCGCTCCACGTCGGCCTGGTCATGATCGCGGCCATGCACGCGGCGGATCGGGCCGTGCTGGCGATGAAGGCAGCCGTGGCCGCGGCGCTGCTGCTGGTGGTGCAGCAAGTCGGCGCCGGACAGGCGGCCATCGAGAACACGACGCGCGTGCGCGACACGGTGCGCCGTTTCGCGGCGGGCCAGACGGAAGCCGGCATGGAGCGGGTGGTCTTCGACGACCTGCCGGAGGCGCGGCGGCAGCTGGATGCGATTCAGGATGCGCAGCTCTACACCAATGTCAGATAGGATGCTCATCGGCTGATGCGCGCTCGCTGGGTCGTCCGAATTGTCGGCGTCGTCCTGTTCGTGCTGCTGGTGGCGGCGACGATCCAGGGGACACGCACCGCGATCGAGCGCCGTGCCTACCCGACGCCGGGCCGGCTCGTCGATCTCGGCACCCACCAGCTGCACCTGCAGTGCACCGGCGAGGGAGCGCCCGTCGTCGTCCTCGAAGCGCCGGCAGCGGGCGTGTCGGTGTCATGGGGCTGGGTGCAGCCGGCGGTCGCGCGGGTGACCCGGGTCTGCAGCTACGACCGCGCCGGCCTGGGATGGAGCTGGCGTCCGGATGGTGAATACGATCCCGACGCGGCGCCGGCCGAACTGGCGCGCGCGCTCGAAGGGGAGCCCGGTCCGTTCGTCGTCGTCGGGCACGGCCTCGGCGCCGGCTTCGCGCGCCTGTTTGCCGCGCGCTATCCAGGGCAGACCGCCGCGCTCGTGCTGGTTGACGACCCGACGCGGGTGGGGACGTCGCCGGAGGATGGGTTCATCGCGCGGTCGCCCTCGCTGTGGCCCTGGCTGGCGCGATTCGGCGTGCTGCGGGTGGATCACGTGTTGTCGCGCAGCGCCGTGGGGCTGCCTGAGCCGCAGCACGGCGCGCTGATCGCGTTCCTCAACCGGCCCGATCACCTGATGCAGGCGGCCCAGGAGTTGGCGTACGCTGATGCGATCGCCGAACGGGCGGCAGCGGCAAGTGTGGCCCCCGTCCCGGTGAAGCAGCTCGAGGTCCTCGGCGGCCGGCGGATCGCGTTCCTGGCGTCGCCGGCCGATGCGGACCGCGTCTCGACGGCGATCATCGACACCGTCGAGGCACTTCGATGAAAGCGGAACTCCGCGCCTTCCTCGCCTACCTGCGGTTGAACCGCAACGCGTCCCCGCACACCGTGGCCGCGTACGAGAGCGACGTGTCGCAGTTCCTCGACCTCGCCGCCGTCCATCTGGACTGCCGGCGCGACGCGCTCAAGCCCGGGGATCTGCAGCTGCCGGTCGTCCGCGCGTACATGGCGGAGCTCTATCGGCTCGGCCAGTCTCGCGCGACGGTGGCGCGCAAGCTGTCGGCGCTGCGAACGTTCGTGCGCTACCTGCGGCGGGAAGGCCATCTCGCACACGACCCGGTGGCACTCGCTGCCGCGCCGCGCCGTGAGCAGAAGGTGCCGGCACATCTGTCGGTGGATGAGATGGCCCGGTTGCTCGAGATGCCAGACACGTCGCGGCCGCTGGGACAACGCGACCGGGCGATGCTCGAGCTGTTCTACGCCTCGGGCCTTCGCCTCAGCGAGCTCGTGGGGCTCGACCTCGAGGACGTGAACCTGCCGGCGCGCATGGTGCGTGTCATGGGCAAGGGGGCGAAGGAGCGGCTGGTCCCGTTCAACCAGGCGACGGCGGCGTCCCTGAAGGGATGGCTCAAGGCGCGCGCCGCCCTCGCAGACGGGCCGGCGCTCTTCGTCAACGCGCGCGGCGGCCGACTGACCGGGCGCAGCGTGCAGCGGCTGGTGGCGCGCTACGTGAGCGGTTGCAGCACCCGCTTCGGCATCAGCCCGCACGCGCTGCGCCACTCGTTTGCGACGCACCTGCTGCAGAACGGCGCCGACCTCCGCGCCATCCAGGAGCTGCTCGGGCACGTGCAGCTCTCGACGACGCAACGCTACACGCACGTCAACGCGGCGCAGCTGCTCGACGTGTACCGAAAAGCGCATCCGCGGGCGGCGCGAAGCTGACATGGGACTGTCCATCTTCGCGATCGTGTTCATCGCGTTCATCGAGCTGGGGTGGCTGCTGCTGCCGGTCGGCTCGGTCGGGGCGCCGGCGCTCTGGTTTCCGAGCGGCGTGCTGCTCGGCGCGCTCATCGTCGGCGGCCGGCGGCAGTGGCTGGCGATCATCGCCGTGGCGTCCGCCATCGTGATGGCCTCGATGCTGGCGCACGGCGCGCCGCTCGTCCGCGCGGTGGTGCTGGCGGCGATGACCGCGACCGAGGGCGCGGCCGCGGCGTGGCTGGTCCAGCGCCGCGTGCCCGGGCCGTTCACGCTGCTGCGAACCGCCGACAGTTTCGCCCTGGTCGGCGCCGGCATCGTCGCCGGAGCGGCCGGCTCGGTCATCGCCATCCCGCTCACGCCGGCGCGGGCGCTCTGGGCGTGGCAGGCGTGGGGCCTGTCCTCTGTCCTCGGCATGATGCTGCTGACGCCCGTGGTCGTGGCCTGGTGGCACGAGCGGCGCGTGCGGT
Source organism: Vicinamibacterales bacterium (assembly GCA_050247255.1). Classification (GTDB taxonomy): domain Bacteria; phylum Acidobacteriota; class Vicinamibacteria; order Vicinamibacterales; family UBA2999; genus JBFWUM01. Next base: position 32,948 of record JBFWUM010000022.1, read on the forward strand.
TCGAGCTGGCCACGCGGGCGCGCGTCGTGGAGCTCGCCCTGGTCATCGTCGGCACCGTGCTGATGACGCAGCTGGTGTTCGGCGGCGTCGTGCCCGAGGCGGTGCAGGTGCCGGCGTTCTCGCTGCCGTTCTTCATCTGGGCGGCGTTCCGGTTCGGCCCGGCCGTGAGCGCGCTGACCATGCTGGTGATTTGCGTCACGGGCCTTGGCTACACGACCGGCGGCGTCGGTCCGCTGGCCATGCCCGACGCCGCGGCCGACTATTCAATCTGGCGCTCGCAGGCCGCCGTCGGGATGGCGTCGGTGTCCTTCCTCCTGCTGGCCAGCGTCGCGGCGGAGCGCACGCTGGCGCTCGCCGAAATCAAGACCCTGCGCGGCTTCATCCCGATCTGCGCCTGGTGCCACAAGGTGCGCGACGACGAAGGGTTCTGGCAGCGGCTGGAAACCTACCTCGGCGACAACACCGACGCGACGATCAGCCACTCGATCTGCCCGTCCTGCTCGGAGAAGCAGCACCAGGCGGTCGAGCACCAGGCGGTCGGCAGCGGCGCCCCCTGGAAAATCTGATCCCCACGTCGAGCCATTCGGGCACAATCGGGGTCTAATCCCACGACGAGATGCGGCCCGGTGTCCTGGCCCACGCGTTCATCCTGCTGCTCGCGGCGGCATCAGCCTCCGCGCAGAACGCGGTCGTGTCGGGCCGCGTCGTTGCCGAAGCCGACGGGCAGCCGCTGGCCAGCGCGCGCGTGGTGATCACCGGAGCCCGCGACGGCGCCGGTACGTTCACCGACACCGCCGGCCTATTCTCGCTGCCGACAGCGCCCCTCCCTCAGTACCAGCTCGCCATCACCAAGCCCGGGTACGCGCCACTCGAGGCCGAGGCCGCGGCCGGCGCGCCGATCGAGTTGCGCCTGCGGCGCGCGGCCGCCATCGTCGGCCGCGTCGTGGACGATGCAGGAGAGCCGGTGATCAGCGCGCGCGTGTCCGTCGCGCGGGCCGATGGCGGCGCCGACGTGGGGCTCGCGTTTACCGACGATCGGGGCGCGTATCGCCTGTCGGTGGCCCCCGGCGAACCGCTGGAAGTGGCGGTGACGACGGTGAGCGTGATTCTGGATGCGCGCCAGATCGAGCCCGGGGTGACGTCGCTGGCGCCGCGCACGAGCCGCCGTGTGTTTGCCGAAGTGCTCACGCTTCGCCCCGCCGAGGAGCGATCGGGCGTTGACTTCCGCATCCCGCTCGCGGAGGCGGCCAGGCAGCCGTTCAGCGCGATCGGGCAGATGCCGGTTGGCGTTGCGCCGCGCGGCGGCGCGGTTCGTCCCGACGAGGCTGGACGGGTCGAGGGTCGCGTGCTCGATCCATCCGGGCGCGGCCTGCCCTTCGCCCAGGTGGCGCTGAGGGGCGGCGGCGGAAGCCGCGCGACGCGCGCCGATGCCGCGGGCCGCTTTTCGTTCGCCGACGTCATGCCCGGTGGCATGTCGATCGCCGCATCCAAGTCTGGCTACGCGCTCGTGCAGCAGCGTGTGACCGCATTCTCGACGGCGGAGCGCCGCGAGGTCATCGACCTCGAGCTCGAGCCCAGGGGCGCCATCAACGGGCGCGTGCTGGACGAACTGCGCGAGCCGATTGAAGGCGCGCGCGTCCAGTTGCTCGAGGTGCAGTACCAGGCGGGACGTCGCCGTCTGGTCGCCGCCGGCGAGGTGCTCGAGGCCCGCAGCGACGATCGTGGTGAGTTCCGACTGTTCGGCATCGCGCCGGGACAGTACGTCGTCAGCGCCAGCGTCGGCCAGGTCGCAACCGCGAACCTTCCAGGGTTTGCGCGGTCGTATCACCCCGGCGTGCCCACGCCGGTCAACGCGCGGTTCGTGGCCGTCGAAGCCGGCCGCGACCTTCAGGCCGTCGACGTGATCATGGTGCGGGGGGCGACGTTCCGCGTGGCCGGCCGGGTGCTCGACGCCGGCGGCCAGCCGCGCGCGGGCGGCAACCTGCAGATGTATCCCAGTTTCACGGGCAGTGGCGTGGCCAGCGTCTCGGTGAACGCGCGGATGACCGCCGACGGCAGCTTCGAATTTCCCAACGTCGCGCCGGGGCAGTACGTGATCCAGGCGTACCGCGGCAGAACCGGCGCCGGGGCGGAAGGCGAGTTTGGCGCCGTCCGCGTGGCGGTGGCCGATCGGGACGTCACCGGGCTGTTGCTGCAGACATCGACCGGATCGACGATCGCCGGGCGAGTGGTGCTCGATCCGCTCGCGGCATCGCGTACCGTGCCGGGGGCAGGCATCGAGGTCTCGCCGGTCCCCGCGGACTTCGACACGGCACCCTCGCGCAACTGGGCCAATGCGCCCGTGGCGGCCGACGGCCGCTTCCTCATCTCCGGTGTGAGTGGGCCGCGGCGGCTGCTGGTGACGCGGCTGCCGCCAGGATGGCGCGTCGTCGCGGTGCGCGCGAACGGCACCGACGTCACCGATCGGCCGATCGCCTTTGGCGCCGCGCGCCAGTCGATCACCAACGTCGAGGTCGTGCTTACCGACATCGTCCCGGTCGTGTCGGGGCGAATCAGCGATGCCCGCGGGCGGCCACGGGCCGGCGTCGCGGTGGTGGCGTTTCCGCGCCAACGCGATCGATGGTTCCCGTTCGCCCCCTACTTCGGCAGGACGTCGACCGCTGCCGACGGCACGTTTCGCATCGAGGGCCTGCCGCCCGGCGGCTACTACGTCACGACGCTCGCGTCCCTGCCCGACGGGGGCGACGACGCGTGGCAGGATCCGGCCGTGCTCGACACGCTGGCGGCGCGTGCCGCGTCAGCCGTGCTCGGCGAGTCGGGTGAGGTCTCTGTCACGCTCCCGTCGCCATGAACGCTCAGCGCCGCAGCCGCAGGCCGAGCGCGCCGAGCGCCGCTGCTGCCATCCAGAGCCCGCCGGCCGCCGAGGTGACGGCTGGCTTCACCGGCACCGGCTGCAGCCAGGCAACGCGGCCGTTGCTCTCGAGCACCTTGGCGCGGACGTAGCCCTCGTCTCCCCTGAACGTGTAAACGGCTGACGGTTCCAGTGCCTCGTCCAGCACCTTGCCGCCGCGGCCGATGAACTGAATCCGGTACTTCGAGACCCCCTCCGTTCTCACCTTCACCGAGAGCGACGCCGGCGTCGCCTGCACGTCGTCGATGACCACGCCGGTGGACGCGTAGAAGTCGCCGCGTTCGAGCGCCGCCATCAGCGTGCCCGCCTCGAGGCGCTCGGCCCGGATGCTGATCCAGCCGCGGCCCGGGCCCGATACGCGCGGGTTCCCGGGGTCCTTGAACACGTGCGCATCGTCGGTCGCCACGCCATAAACCATCTTGCCGCTTTCGAGCAGCCGGTCCCAGACCTCTTCAAGGCCTGGGACCCCGCCGCCGCCGACGTTGTTGACGCTCGGGTGGCCGTTGTGGACTTCGAAGATGGTGTAGTTGCGCGCTTCGCGCAGCTGGTCCGCGGTGATCCCCCAGCCGAAGTTGGGATGGTTGATGTGCGGCACTCCCGCGGCGGCGCGGATGCCGTCGATGTTGGCCTGCAGCGTCTCGGCGACGGTCCCGTTCTCGTGTGCTCTGACGAGCCGCTCGACGTCGAGGCCGTTGACGTGGACCGGCTTGTCCCCGGACCGCGAGGTCACCTCTTCGCCCGGTATGACGAGGAATTTCTCGTCCGCGCCGTGCACGGCGTTGAGCCCTTCGACGTTGGTCAGGAAGTTGTGATCGGTGAGCACGAGAAACTGGTAGCCGTGCTCGCGGTACCAGCGGACGACCTCGTCTGGCGTACTGTCGCCGCCGTTGTTCACCGTGTGGGTGTGCGTATTGCCCTTGTACCACCGCGTCGCCGGGGCGTTGCCGGCCGGCGCCTGTGCGTGCAGCTGCAGCGTGCCGGCGGCGATGCCGAGGCCAAGGGCGAGCGCGATCAGGACGGTGCGGGTGCTGGTCAGCATGTCTGTCCTCAGAAGGAGTAGCGCGCCGCGAGCTGCATGGTCCGCGGGCCGCCGATGGTCTGGGTGATCTGTCCGGCCGTGCCGGTCCCGTTGGCCGCGAACGTGGACGCCGGGTTGGCGAACACCGGTGTGTTGAGCGCGTTGTAGATCTCCCACCGCAGTTCGAGGCGGTGGCCGGCGGTCACCGGCAGGCTGCGCGCGACCGTGAGGTCGAGCTGTATCTGGGACGGACCGCGGAGGATGTTGCGGCCCGTGTTGCCCCACTGGTCGAGCGAATCCTGGAACGCCGCGACGTTGAAGTAGTTGTCCAGCCGATCCTGGACCGGCCCGTCGTTCACTGCATCCTCGAGCGTCATGCCGGGGGCGAAGCTGACGCGCGGCCTGGCGACCTGCGCGAAGAAAGCGTTCCGTGTCGGGTTGCCAATCACCGAGAAGGGCGTGCCCGACTGGTAGGTGAAGATGCCGGCCAGGTTCCAGTGGCTGATCACGGCCGACAGCCATGAGCCCGGCCGTCCGGCCGCCGGACCGTTCAACATGAAGCTGGCCGTGAGGCGGTGCGTCCGATCGAAGTCGGACGGCCCCCAGTTGTTCTCGGGTCGTGTCGGGTCGTGCTCGATCAGCCCGCCGTCGGCGGACAGGATGTCCATGGAGCGGCTCAGCGTGTAGGCGGCGTTCGCGGTCAACACCCGCGCGATCCGCGCCTGCACCTTGGTCTGCAGGCTGTGGTAGCTCGAACGTCCGACGTTGGTGATCTGCTGGAAGCCGCCGTTGCGATTGAGGCCGAGGAACTCGGCGGGAACGAAGAAATCGGGGTTGATGGCGCGCCCGAGCCGATCGTAGATGTCGGTGAAGCCGTTGACCGGCGTGACGCGCGGATCGACCGGCACCGCGCGATTGATCTTGCCGAGGAGCCCCGTGCCGCGCGAGCCGACGTAGCCGATGTCGGCGGTCAGGCCGGGGCGTACGGCGTACTGCAGGTTGGCCGTCCACTGCTGCATGTACGGCGTGCGCAACAGCGGGTCGATGAACACGTTGTTCTTGGCGTTGAACGGCGAGGAGGCGGGGAAGGGGCTGCCGTCGCCGCGGACCCACCGCGGCGTGCCGTTGGCATCGGTGGCGATGGCGACGTTCAGCGGAATCTGGAACGGGTTGACGTTCAGCCGCGGGTACGGGTCGGCCATGTCCGGCGGCGCCGGCACGTTCTGGTAGATGAAGAACGGCGCAGAGCGCTGCAGGTCGGTCCGGAAGCTGGCCCCGGTTCGCTCGTAGTAAATGCCCCAGCCGCCGCGGACGGTGAGCTTCTCGGCAAACGACGGCTGCCACGCGAGCCCGATGCGCGGCGCGACGTTGTTGTAGTCGCCGCGCAGCGTCGTGTCGTTCATCGCCTGGTGGATGCCGCTCAGATCGATCGGTGTGCCCGGCTCGACGACCAGCCCGATCGACAGCGGCGTGAAGCCGGGCTGGAAGAACGGCGCGTTTCCCGGCACCTGGAAGCCGGGCTGCACGCCGAGCTCGGCGGCGGCCTCCGGCAGGTAGTAGTTGCCGATGCGCCCGTCGCGCTCGCGCAGGTTGCCGTAGATGTCGTAGCGCAGGCCGGCGTTGAGCGTCAGGCCGCCGGCCAGCCGCCAGTCATCCTGCAGGAAGAACCCGACGTCCTGCGCCGAGAAGTTGCGGCGCGTGTCGCCCTGATCGAGGTCCGAGGAGCCGCTGGCCGCGCCGTGGCCGGTGAAGAAGAACGCCCAGTTGTTGTAGTCGAGGTCGCCGTTGGTCCGCGACATGAATTCGCCCTGCAGGTCGATCCGCCGGTACTCCGCCCCTGCCTGCAGCGTGTGACGGCCGGTCACGAGCGACCAGCGGTCGGACGCGCTCCAGACGCGCTGACGATCGAAGAAGTCCCAGGCGTTGCCGATGCCGCCCGATCTCCGCTGCGTGTTGATGTCGATGGTCGGCATCAGCGCGGCCAGGCCGCCGATGGCGTGCTCAAGGGGGTTGTAGATGCCGAGCGTCGAGTTGAAGATGTCGCGATACTTCGAGATGCGGGTGTTCTCCAGGTCGTAGTAGCCGACGCTGGCTTCGTGCAGCACGTTCGCGCCAAAGGTGTGGGTGTTGGAGACGCCGCCGAGCCAGGCTGGCGTCCGTCCCAGCGTGGGCGACGGCGACGCGTCGGCCCACCCGAACGCCTCTTCGACATCCTGCTTCGACCGTGTGAACGTGACCCGGGTCTGGTTGGCCAGGCCGATGCGGTGGTTGAGCGAGGCGAACAGCGACATTCCGTCGAGCTCGGTGGGCACCACCTGCTGCAGCAGGTACTCGCGCCCGTAGGTGCCATTGCCCGGCAGCGCCTGCAGATCCGGGGAGGGGGAGGGGATCAGGAACTTTCCGTCCCGCTGCACGTTGAGGATGTTGAGCGCGACCGGGTGGATGTCCGCCGGCGTCAGCTCGCGGAACCGCAGCGCCGCCGGGTCGGCGAAGAACTGTGCGATCAGACCCGCCTGTTGCTCCGCCGGAAAGGCGCGCAGGGCGTTCATGAAGTTGGCGGCGAACCGCGGATTGTCGGCCACGCCGGTGCGAATCCATCCATTGGCGACGCTGGCAATGGTGTCCGCCGTACGGACGTCGGTCAGCCCGGTCGGCAGCCCCGTGGCGGCGTTCGCGTTGGAGGCGTAGCCGGAGCGGAACTGCTGGCGCTGGAAGGCGCCGAAGAACGTCGTCTGGCCGCGGCGGATCGGCCCGCCCGCGGTGACCGTCGCGTCGTTGCGCCGGAACTCGGGCTTGGGGACGTTGCCGCGGTTCAGGAAGAACTCGTTGGCGTTGAACCGCTCGTGCTGGAAGAAGTAACCCGCCGTGCCCGACAGGCGGTCGGTGCCGGCGCGGGTGATCAGGTCGACGTTGCCGCCGCCGTTGCGGCCGCGCGACGCCGACGGCAGTGCCGTCTGCACCTCCACTTCCTCGAGGGCTTCGAGCGGCACGCCGACGTTGCTGCCAAGGCCGCCGGCCGCGCTCAGCATGTTGGTCGCGTCGATGCCGTTGATCCGCAGCCCGTTGTTGCTCGGCCGCGCCCCGTTGACGCTCGGATTCAGCGATTGCGACGCATCGTCGGTGGCGGTGTTGCCGCCCGGAGTCTGGGCCACGTTGAGCCCCTTGCCCGTGCGGTCCGGCAGCGGCGCACTGACCCCGGCCTCGGCGACGATGACGTGGGTGAAGCTGCGCGAGGCGGTCGGCAACTCCGTCAACGCTTCAGAGGAGAAGCTGGTCGAGGTCGTGACCGGCGAGACGCCAACCGCCACGGTTGCCGCGGTGACCCGTACCGTCTCTGAGACGGCTGCGGGCGCCAGCGTGGCCGTCGCGGACGCCGCGGAGCCCGCCGTGACCTGCACGGACAGCTCGGCGGCGGCGAACCCGTCGAGGGTCAGCAGGACCATGTAGGTCCCGGGCGCCAGCGGCTCGACCCGGAACGCGCCGTCGGTGCCGCTGACCGCCTCCGCGATGATGGTGGACTCCGCCCCTCCGGCGGTGACGACGACCTGGACGCCGGGTAGCCGGCCGCCGCTGCTATCGGTCACGACGCCGGCGATGGCTCCGGCTTGTTGGGCGAAGGCCGGCGCGCTCCAGAGCAGGCAGGCGAGAAGCGCGTACGCGAATGCTCGATGTGTCACGACAAGTTCTCCTTGGTCGACGTGGACGCCCGCTTGCGGGCATCCTCACGCTACGAGGCCGGAGTGACCGTCCCGTCTCGCGCGCGTGACCGGCGGGAAAACTTGGTGTGTGATCGCCGCGACTCAGCGTTACGGCCGCAGCTCCGGCGGCCTGACCAGGATCTCGCGCGGCCGTTCCGGGTTGCGATACCCGCCGACGGTGGCGTCGTAGGCCTCGAGCGGCATGTCGTAGCGCTCGCCGGTGGCCGGCGACTGCATCTCCTCGTACCCCATCGTCCCCTCGCGCCGCATCTGCGAGAGCCGCGTCTCGGGAATGCCGCGCGCCGTCCACGCCTCGTTGTAACGGCCGTAGATGTAGTCGTGCGGGATGTTGCGCGGCAGCGAGCTCCGGGCCATGGCGACGGCCCATGAGGCGTCGGTGATGGTGATGCTCTGCGCGACGCGCGGCAGCCAGTGGCGTGCCTGGTCCCACGCGGACGCCGGTGCCTGCCATCCGACCAGCGTGGCGACGAACTGGCCGGCGCCCTGGATGACGCCGACCATCGCGCCGGCACGCACGGGTGTGCCGCGGTAGTTGTACGACAGCTCGGCGTACCCGACCTGCCACGGCATGCCGGGGATGACAGAGGGTTGCGGGGCGAGGTCCTGGAACGACAGGATGCGCAGGTCCTGGTACGGCGCGCCGCCCAGCACCATGTCGAGGAAGCCGCGCGGCGTGCCGCGCCCGAACATGCCGAGCACGTAGGACAGCGAGGCGCCGGTCAGGCCGTCCGGCGCGGCGATTTCGAGCACGTTCTGCCCCTCGCTCGCCCGCCAGCCGCGCGGCGCCACCCAGCGATACGCCTGTCCCTGCTGCGCAACGAGCGCCGGCCGCTCCGGCTGCTGCGCCCCGAGCGCCATCACGGCGCCGACCATCAGGGCGACGACGAGGACGATGATCGCGGTGATCCATCCCGCCTGGATCCAGACCTCCAGCGGCAGCGCACGGACACGGCGGATCTGAGCGATGGTGCCCGCAAGGACCGCGAGGACCGCGATGAGCGTACCGACGTTCTCCATACTGCCCCCTTGCCCTGTACGCGTAATCGGCAGAGAAATCGGCTCACGGCCTTCGGACCCTCGGCCCCCCGGACCCTCGGACCCTTATAATCCGCCCATGCCGGACAGCCCGGTCACGCAGCTGCTCGCGCAGATCCGCGCCGGCGATCAGGGCGCGGTCGAGCGGATGGCGCCGCTCGTGTACGACGAGCTGCACGCCATCGCCGCCGCGCACTTCCGCGGTGAGCGGCCCGGGCACACCATGCAGCCGACCGCGCTCGTCCACGACGCGTTCCTGCGCCTGGTGGACCAGTCGCGCGTGCAGTGGCAGGACCGTGCCCACTTCTTCGCCGTCGCGTCGCAGACCATGCGGCGGATCCTGGTCGACCACGCCCGGGCGAAGGCTGCCGCCAAGCGCGGCGCCGGCGTGGCGCGCGTGACGGCCGGCGATGCGCTGGCCGCCCCCGCAGAGGCGATCGCGCTGGAGGATCTGCTGGCGATCGACGAGGCGCTCGACGAACTCGCGCGGCTCGACGCCCAGCAGGCGCGCGTCGTCGAGCTCCGCTACTTCGGCGGGCTGACCGTCGACGAAACGGGCGAGGCGCTCGGTATTTCCCCGGCAACCGTGAAGCGCGAGTGGAGCGTGGCGCGGGCGTGGCTGCACCGGCGCCTGTCGGCGGAGGCCGGCTGACATGGAGGCGCCGATGCCGGCGGAGCGCTGGGCCCGCGTCAAGGATCTGGTCGCGCGCGCCATCGAGCTCGATGCCGCTGCGCGCGAGGCGCTGCTGACCGAGGCGGCCGGCGACGACCTCCCGCTGCGCCGCGAGGTGGAGTCGCTCCTGGCCGCGCACGACGCGGCCGGTGACTTCATCGAGGCGCCGGCGGTGACCGGCCTGTTCGGCAGCGGCAACAGCCTGGAAGGCACGCGCATCGGGCCGTATCGGCTCGAGCGCGAGATCGGCCGCGGCGGCATGGGCGCCGTCTACCTGGCGGTGCGCGCCGACGACGCGTACGAGAAGCGCGTGGCGATCAAGGTCATCAAGCGCGGGATGGACTCGGACCAGATCGTCCGGCGTTTCCGTCACGAACGGCAGACGCTCGCCAACCTCGATCATCCGAACATCGCGCGGCTGCTCGACGGCGGGACCACCAGCGAGGGCCTGCCGTATTTCGTCATGGAGTACGTCGAGGGGGAGCCGCTCGACGACTACTGCCGCTCGCGCAATCTCGGGGAGGCAGGCCGCCTGCGCCTGTTCCGCACGGTCTGTGGGGCGGTGGAAGTGGCGCACCGGAACCTGGTCGTCCATCGCGACCTGAAGCCGGACAACATCCTGGTGACCGCCGAGGGCGTGCCGAAGCTGCTGGACTTCGGCATTGCCAAGCTGCTGGGGACGGCGGACGACCGCGTGGTGACGCGCGACACCGATCGGCTGCTGACCCTCCAGTACGCGAGCCCCGAACAGTTGCGCGGTGAGCCGGTATCGACCGCGACCGACGTCTTCTCGCTCGGCGTGATGCTGTACGAGCTGTTGTCAGGCGCGCACCCGTTCGAGCGCGCCGGCCAGCCGCGCGCGGCGCTCGAGCGCGCCATTCTCGAGGACGAGCCGCGCGGCGGACGGCTCGAGCGCGAGCTGGATGCCATTGCCCGCACGGCGCTGCGCAAGGAGCCCGAGCGTCGCTACGGCAGCGTCTTCGAGTTGAGCGACGACGTCGGCCGCTACCTGTCCGGCCTGCCGGTGCGGGCGCGGGGGGATGCGGTGGGGTACCGCCTCTCGAAGTTCGTCCGCCGGCACGCCGTCGGTGTCGCCGCGGCCGCGGTCGTCGTCCTCGCGCTGGTCGGCGGCATCATCGGCGTCAGCTGGCAGGCGCGCATCGCCGCGCGCGAACGCGACCGGGCGAGGCTCGAGGCGATCAAGGCACAGCAGGTCAGCGCCGTGTTGCAGCGGATGCTTCGTGCTGCCGACCCCTCGGCCGACGGACGCGACGTCCGGGTGGCGGAGGTGCTCGCCGAAGCCTCCCGCCGGGCGGGTGTCGAACTCCAGCAGCAGCCGGAGATCCGGGCGGCGGTGCGCGCGGCGATCGGCGGGACCTACTACAGCCTGGGGCTGTATGACGAAGCGCTGCGCGAGCTCGAGGAGAGCGCGACGCTGGCGCGGTCGACGTTCGGCGAGGAGAGCGTCGAGTTTGCGCGGGCGCGCGTCGACCTGGCGCGCGTCGCACTGGAACGCGGCGATGACGTGGATGCCGAGGGCGAATATCGCGCGGCGCTGGCGACGCTCGAACAGGCCGGCGTGCCTGCGGATGAGGCCCGTGCCGACACGCTCGTCACGCTCGGGCAGTTGGTCGGGCGCAATGGCGACAGCGCCGCGGCGGTTGCGCTGTACGACCAGGCGCTGGCGATTCGCCGGCGCCTGTACGGCGCCGACCACGAAGCGGTCGCCGAAATTCTCAACAACCTGGCGGTCCAGGCGCAGGCGCGTTCCGATGTCGCCGAGGCCGAGCGGCTGTACCGCGAGGCGCTCCGGATCACGACGGCGACGCGCGGAGAGCGGCATCCCGGCTACGCGGTGGCCGCCAGCAATCTCGCCGGCGTCCTGCACACGCGCCGCCTCTACGGGGAAGCGCGCGCGTTGTACGAGCGCGCGCTGGCGCTGCGCCGTGAGCTGCAGGGGCCCGACCATCCCGACGTCTCCTTCACCGAGTTCAACCTCGCCGAGCTGTTGTTCGACTCGGGTCAGCCAGCCGAGGCATTGGCGCTGGCGCAGCAGGTGCTGGCGCGGCGGGGCGAATCGATCCCGGACGCGCATCCCGTCGTCGCCGCCGCCCTCGTCACCTCGGGCAAGGCGAAGCTCGCGGTTGGCGACCTGGCCGGCGCCGAGAGGGACCTGCGCGACAGCGTGGCCAGGCGCCGCGCCATGCTGCCGCCCGGCCATTGGCTGATTGCCAATACCGAAAGCGTGCTCGGCGAGTGCCTGCTCGCCGCCGGCAGGCGCGAGGAGGCCGAACGCCTCCTGGTGGCCAGCTACGAGCGCCTGCTGGCCGATCGCGGCCCCGACCACGAGCGGACCCGCGACGCCAAGGCCCGCCTCGAACTTCTCCGGTAGGGCACCCCTTTACGGGGTGCCGCCCCTGAGCCCATCCGCCGCCGGATTACGCGTTTCCCATCGAGGGAGGCTTCGATGGCACGTCACGCGTACGCCTACGTTCTCGTCTACCTGTGCGCCCTCTGCGCCGCACTGGCCGCCACCGGCTGCAGCGAGGCCAACCCGCTGCGTCCAACGCAGGTGAGCGTCGCGGCGCAGTCCCCGGCGCCGCCCGGCCTGCACGCCGTCACGCTCGGCGCGTCGGCCGTCATCGCCGGCGACCCGCTCACCGGCGTCGTGGCGTTGACGAGCCCTGCGGTCGACGGCGGGGTCGTCGTCCAGCTCGCGGCCACGAACCCGCAGACGACGCTGCCGGCGGCGGTTACGATTGCCGCCGGGTCGGCAACCGCCGCGTTCGCGTTGACGGCGCCGCTGGTGGACGACGAATCCGTGCTCACCATTACGGCGACGCAGGGCGGTCACACGGTCAGCGCGCAGCTGACGGTGGTGCCGCTGCCGGTGCTCGACGTGCTCGATCTCTCGTCGAAGGATCAGGTCGGCAGCGATCCCGTCACCGGGTGGGTCATGCTGCGGCGTCCGGCGCCGGCGGGAGGCGTGTTCGTGACGCTCGGGACGAGCAGCCGCATCGCCTCGACGCCCCAGGGGGTGACGGTGAGGGCGGGCGAGCGCATCGGCACCTTTACGGTGCGGACGACGGTCGTGCCGCAACCGTCGGAGGTGCACGTCAAGGCGACGCTGCGCGACCGGACGCTGCTGGTGCGCCTGCTGCTGGTGCCGCTTGGCGAGGGCGAGGAGGCGGGAAGCGGCGGCACGACAGGCGCCGAAACCGGCGAAGGCGCGGCCAGCGGCACGACCGGCGGCGGCACCACCGGCGGCACGACGGATGGGGGCGACACCGGCGGCGACGATACCGACGACGGCGGCCCGGGCACGTGCGGCCTGTCGCTCAAGGGCGGCGCCATTCCGCCCGGCGGTGGCGGCGGCGGCTGCGGCGGCGCCGTGTGATCGCGAGGCCTATACCATCGCGCCGGCGTTCTCGTGGTGGTGCTGCAGCATCGCCCGGCGCCCCTTCGGGAAGTCGATGCCGAGCGTCTTGATCTTGTAGTTCATCACCCGCGGGCTGATCGCCAGCAGTTCGGCGGCGTCCTTCTGCACCCAGTTGGACATCTTCAGCGCCTCGATGATCGTGATGCGCTCGATCTCCTCGAGCGGGATGCCGGTCGGCGGGATCTTCACGATCGACGCCGTGTCGCGGCCGGTGCCGACGGTGCCGGTGTCGCCGAGGCGCAGGTCGTCGCTGGCGATGGTGCTGCCGTCGGCCAGCAGCATGGCGCGCTCGATGGCGTTCTCCAGCTCGCGGATGTTGCCGGGCCAGTTGTAGCGCATCAGCAGCTTCAGCGCGTCCGGCTCGAGGCCGTCCATCTTCTTCTTCAGCTCGCCCGAGAAGCGGCGGATGAAGAAGCCGGCCAGCGCGGCGACGTCCTCCTTGCGCTCGCGCAGCGGCGGCATCTCGATGGCGACGACGTTGAGGCGGTAGTAGAGGTCCTCGCGGAACGTGCCGGCCTCGACCATCGCCGGCAGGTCGCGGTTGGTCGCGGCAATCAGCCGCACGTCGACGCGGATGGTGCGCGTCCCGCCCAGCCGCTCGAACTCGTGCTCCTGCAGCACGCGCAGGATCTTGGCCTGCGTGTTCGCGCTCATGTCGCCGATTTCGTCGAGGAACAGCGTGCCGCCGTCGGCCTGCTCGAAGCGGCCGATGCGCTGCTTGTCGGCGCCGGTGAACGCCCCCTTCTCGTGGCCGAACAGCTCCGACTCGAGCAGGTTCTCCTGCAGCGCCGCGCAGTTCACCTTGATGAAGTTGCGCGCCGCCCGCTGCGAGTTGTGGTGGATGGCGCCGGCGATCAGCTCTTTGCCGGTGCCGGTCTCGCCGCGCACGAGCACGGTGGTGTTGCTCTTGGCCACCTTGCGGACGACGCCGAGCACCTTCTCCAGCGCGCCGCTGCTGCCGATGATCCGGTCGAAGTCGTAGATGTCGCCCTGGGCGTGGCGGAGATAGTCGATCTGGTGCTGCATGCGCCGCATCTCCAGCGCCTTGGCGATCTTGACCTCCATCTCCTCGATCTCGAACGGCTTCTGCACGAAGTCGAACGCACCGGCCTTCATCGCCTCGACCGCGTTCGACACCGACCCGAACGCCGTCATCAAAATCACCGCGGAGGAGGGATGCAGCTGCTTGGCGGTCTTCAGCACCTCGAGGCCGGTGCTCCCGCCCATCTTCAGGTCGCTGACGACGACGTCGAAGAAGCCTTCGTGCAGCTTCTCGATGGCGGCGTTGCCATTCGGCGCCTCATCGACGTCGTGGCTCGCCTCGGTGAGCGCCTGCGCCAGCCCGCGGCGCAGCGATTCGTGGTCATCAGCGATCAGAATCCGTCCCATAACACCCGTTCCTTGTTGTTGACGCATTGACGGATTGACGAATTGACGAAGTGAAATTCGTCGATTCATTCCGTCAATGCGTCACTTCGTCAATCCGTCAATTCGTCACCGGCCACCGGCAGCGTCACGCGGATGACCGTGCCGGCGCCCGGCGCCGTCTGCAGGTCGATGCTGCCGTCGTGGGCATCGACGATCTTGCGGACGATGGCCAGCCCGAGGCCCGACCCCTGCGGCTTGGTGGTGAAGAACGGCTCGAACACCCGCTCCACCAGGTCCGCCGGCATGCCCGGCCCCGAGTCGCGCACCTCGATGCGCACCGCGGGCCGCGGGTCGCCGCCGGCATCGAGCGCGGCCGCGCGCGCCGCGATGGCGATGCGGCCGGCGCCCTCCATCGCCTCGTAGGCGTTGATCAGCAGGTTGGTCAGCAGCTGCGTCAGCTGGTAGCCGTCGGCCTGGATCGGCGGCACGTCCCCGGGCACGTCGACGTCGACGGTGACGTCGCCGCGCGCCATCTTCGATTCCGCGTGCTGCACCGCCGCGTGCGCGGCGTCGGCGATCGAGGTGCGATCGACCTGCAGCCGGATCGGCCGCACGAAGTCGAGCACCTCCTGGACGATCGCGTTCGCCATCTTGGCGTCGCTGATGATCCCCGTGAGCATCGCCTGCGCGTCGGGCGCATCGGGGATCTTGCGGCGCAGCAGCCCCGCGTTGACCTCGATCCCGGCCAGCGGGTTCTTCACCTCGTGCGCAATCGCCGCCGCCATCTGGCCGACCGCCGCCAGCCGATCGCGCAGCCGCTCGCGCTCCTCGAGCTGCTCGACGCGCGTGAGGTCCTTGAAGAACATCGCCGCGCCGGCCACGTCGCCGCCGTCCTCGCGCACGAGCGCCAGCGTGTAGCCGATGACCCGCCCCGACGGCCGGAGCCGCAGCTCCGCGCGGTTCGGCAGCAGACTCAGCTCGAACACCCCGGTCAGCACGCGCACCACCTCGGGGTGGTCGCGCAGCACGTCGGCCACCGGCGCGCCGATGTCGGCCGGCCGCGGCTGCAGGTCGAAAATCCGGTATGCCTCGTCGTTGATCAGCGCCAGCCGGCCGTCCCGCCCGATCGCCAGCACGCCGTTGCGCATGCCGGCAACGATGTGCCGGAAGAAGGCATCGGCGGGCGCGTGACCGGGCGGTGCCGGACGCGCCGCGGATCCCCGGCGTCGGGGGGCAGGCGTGCGTCGGCGTGGAGTCGGCATGGGCGAGAGCGTCCGGGGTCGAGGGCAAACGCTGTGCCGGGCTCAGCCGTAACGAACCCCTGATAGCTCAGCAGGTTAGCGGCGCGAGCGCGGACGGGCGATTACAGTTCTGTAATGGTAGCGCGGAATTGGAGGCAGGGATAGCTGAGCCGTTACGATTCCAGGCTGCCGCGGCCGGCGTGTTCCTGCAGCCCTTCCCACTGGCCCATCAGGTCACCGACTTCCCACATCAGCGCCTGGTGCCGGCTGATCGCCGCGTTCGCCGCCGCGGCGTCGGCATAGAAATCGGGAGCGGCCATCGCCGCCTCGAGTTCGCGGACTTGCGCTTCCCGCTCCGTGATTCTCGCTTCGAGGTCGGCGATGCGTTTCTGCAGTGCGTCTCGCGCCCGTTGCTTCTTCCTGCGTTCGGCCTCGTCGCGTTTCCTGGCGTCGCGATCCTGCGCCGGTGAAGGGGGAAGGGGTTTGGGGGAAGGGGGAGGAGAATTCTGAATTCTGAATTCTGAATTCTGAATTGTGCGCGGCTCCGCCGTCTTGCCGCGCGCTTCCTTGCTCCACAGGTACTCCGCGTACGTGCCCGGATAGATCTCGACCCCGCCGCCGCCGACGGCGACGATCTTGGTGGCCAGCCGCTCGACGAAGTAGCGGTCGTGCGACACGATGATCAGCGTGCCGCCGTAGTCCTCGAGCGCGTCGAGCAGCACGTCCTTCGAGTCGAGGTCGAGGTGGTTGGTCGGCTCGTCGAGCAGCAGCGTGTTCGACGGCCGCAGCAGCATGCGCGCCACCGCCAGCCGCGTGCGCTCGCCGCCCGACAGCACCCCCGCCTTCTTGTAGACGTCGTCGCCCGAGAACAGGAAGCCGCCGAGGATGTTGCGGATCGCCGGCACCATGTCGGTGGGCGACCCGGCCGACAGCGTCTCGTAGACGGTGAGCGCCGGATCGAGCCGCGTCGCCTCGTCCTGCGCGAAGTACTCCATCACCACCTGGTGGCCGAGCGTGCGCGTGCCGCTGTCGGGCGCTTCTTCGCCGGACAGCATGCGCATCAGGGTCGACTTGCCGGTTCCGTTGGGGCCGACGAGCGCTATCCGGTCGCCGCGCTCGATGTGCAGCGACAGGTCGCGGAACACCGTGAGCGGACCATACGATTTCTGCGCGTGCGACAACTCGAGCACCGTGCGGCCGCTCTTGGCGCAGGCGGGGAAGCGGAAGCGGATGCGCTGGCGCTCGGGCGGCACCTCGATCGGCACCACCTTCTCGAGCATCTTGATCCGGCTCTGCACCTGCGCCGCCTTCGTCGCCTGGTAGCGGAACCGGTCGATGAACAGCTTGACGCGCGCCACCTCCTCGTCCTGCTCGCGCTTCGCCTTGCGCAGCTGCTCGAGCATGGCATCGCGCTGCTCGACGTACTTGCTGTAGTTGCCGACGTAGTCGGTCAGCTTGCGCAGGTTCAGGTCGGTGATCCGCGTCACGACCTTGTCGAGGAAGTAGCGATCGTGCGAGACGAGGATGACGGCGTAGGGATAGGCGCCGAGGTACTCCTCGAGCCAGTTGCGCGCCTCGAGGTCGAGGTGGTTGGTCGGCTCGTCGAGCAGCAGCAGGTTGGGGCGCCCGAGCAGCAGCTTGGCGAGGGCAATGCGCATCTGCCAGCCGCCGGAGAACGTCTCGGCCGGCCGCGCCGCATCGTCACTGCTGAAGCCGAGGCCGCGCAGGACCGTCGCAATGCGCAGGTCCATGCTGTAGCCCTCGTCCAGGCGGAAGCGGTCCTGCAGATCGCTGTAGCGATGCAGCATCGCCTCGTGCTCGGCCTCGGGAATCCCGGCATCGCCAAGCTTGTGCTCGATGTCGTGCATCTCCGCCTTGATGTCGAGCAGCGGCTGGAAGGCGGTGCTGACCTCCTCGAACACGGTGCGCCCGGTGTGGGTGAGGCCGTCCTGCGGCAGGTAGCCGATGGTCAGCGTCGCCGGCTTGATGATCCCGCCGCTGTCGGGCTCGTCGAACCCCGCGAGCATCTTCAGCAGCGTCGTCTTGCCGGCGCCGTTGGGCCCGCACAGCCCCACACGATCGCCGTCGCCGATCTGCCACGTCACGCGCTCGAGCAGGGTACGGTCGCCGAAGGACTTGGTGAGGTCTGAGAGTTGGATCACGACAATTCAGAATGCAGAATTCAGAAGCCAGAATTCACGATGGAACCCTGAACCCCATTCTGAATTCTGAATTCTGAATTCTGACCTGTATCTACGCGGCCGGAGCGCCCAGTGCCTTCGCCGCGGCGGCGAGCACCTGAGGTACCCGGAACGGTTTGGTGAGGTACCCCGCGACGCCAAGATTCACGGCCTCGATGGCGCTCGACTCGGTGGAGAAGCCGGTGATGATGATGACCGGCAGGTCCTGCTTGATGCGCTTGGCCTGGCGGATCAGCGTGAGGCCGTCCATGCCGGGCATCTTCAGGTCGGCGATCAGCAGGTCGTAGCCGAAGGCACGCATGCGGTCGAGGGCGGCGGTGCCGTCGGGCGCGGTGTCGACGTCGTATTCGGCCAGCGCCAGGGTCTTCGAGAGCAGATCGCGGATGCTCGCCTCGTCATCCACCACCAGCACCCGCTGGCGGGCGGTCCGCACCGGGGCGGCGGCGCCGGCGGGGGTGCCGGCGTGCTCGGCGCGCGGCCGCTGGCTGTCCAGCCAGGCATCGATATCGCGTTTGCGGAAGCGCCACTGGCGCCCCACGCGGACCGCCGGAATCTTTCCGGCCTTGATCAGCCGGTAGACCGTCCGGAGGTTGACCTGGAGATACTCCAGCACCTCTTCAGTGGTCAGGAAGACTTCGTCGGTCGGAAAATTGAGTGCCAAGCTGAACCCTATTCGGAAACCGCCCCTATATTACCGTGTTCACGGGACCTGGCGTCGTAAAAACTGCACCAACGAGTCTCAACGTGGCAGCTTTTTGCCCTGAAACAGGGAACCGGCTCAAGTATAGCTAAAGAGCTCGATCGCAATGACTTGCGTCGTATGATCGCCAGAAGGCCAGCGTCCGGGAATGGCCGTCTTAATCGACGACGGACCCGGAGCCGCTGCGCCTGGAACACGGCCCCAGCATGACGCTGACAGACGAGGAACTCGTCACCCGCTCGGTGGGCGGGGACGCGGACAGTTTCAACCAACTGGTCCTCCGATGGGAGCGGCCGATTTACGCGCTCGCCTATCGCGTGATCGGCCGCGAGGAGGAGGCGCGAGACGTGTGCCAGGACACGTTCCTCCGCGCCTACCGCGCCCTGCCCGGGTTCAAGGGGCAGGCGAAGTTCTCATCGTGGCTGTATCGGATCGCCCTCAACCTCTGTCGCGACTGGATCCGTCGGCAGCGGCGTGCCCCGGTGATGCAGATGCCGGAGGGGGTCGACCCGCTGGAGATGGCGGCCGAGCGCGAGCCGGCCGAGTCGATTGAAACGCTGGTCGCCCGCCGCGAGCTGAGCGCGGTGGTGGAGGAGGCGATGGCGCGGCTTCCGGAGGAACAGCGCACCGCCATCATCCTCAAGGAGTACCACGGCATGACCTTCCAGGAGATTGCCGACCTGCAGGGATGTCCGTTGAGCACGGTGAAGACCCGCCTGTACCAGGGACTGAGCGTGCTGCGGCGGCATCTCGAGGAGCAGGGGCAGACCGCCCCGCAACTGGTGAAGCGCGTATGAGCCTGAACGTCGACTGCGAGAATCACGAGGCACTCGTCGACTACCTGTACGACGAGTGCGGACCCGAACAGCGGGCGGCGTTTGCCGCTCACCTGGCCGGCTGCGCGCGCTGCGCCGGCGAAGTGGACGCGCTGCGCGAGACGCGCGGCCGGCTGGCCGAGTGGACGCCGCCATCGGTCCCGCTGGGATTCCGGATCGTCTCGGAGGCGGACGCCTCCGCGGCAGACGTGGCTTCCGGCTTCGGCCGGAAGGACAATGTCGTGCGTCCCGCCCGCTGGTGGAACCGATCGCTGCCGGCCTGGGCGCAGGCCGCCGCTGCCGCGCTGATCTTCGCCGCCGGCCTCGGCCTCGGCGCCCTCCGCGGCTCCTCCGCGCCCCCGGACCTTCGGACCAGCGCACCCTCGGACCTCCGGACCCCCGTCCCCTCGGACCAGACCGTGTCAGCGCAAGATCTCGCCGCCCTCGAGCAGCGTCTGCGCGCCGAGATGCAGGAGGGCTTGC
>JBFWUM010000022.1:52650-62580 GCA_050247255.1 Vicinamibacterales bacterium
CCCCCGGACCTTCGGACCAGCGCACCCTCGGACCTCCGGACCCCCGTCCCCTCGGACCAGACCGTGTCAGCGCAAGATCTCGCCGCCCTCGAGCAGCGTCTGCGCGCCGAGATGCAGGAGGGCTTGCAGCAGGCGCGCGCAGCCGCGCCCGTGCCGGTGAGCAGCACCCCGGTGATGACCAGCAGCGTGAGCCTGCAGCAGGTCCGCAACCTGATCGCCGAGAGCGAGCAGCGGCAGCAGCGCGAGCTGACCCTGCGCACGGCGGAAGTGATCCGCGATTTCGACACGCAGCGCCGGGGCGACCTGGCGCGCATTCAGCAGACGTTCGGACGGTTGGAGGGGGCGACCGGCGCCGAGGTGGAGCAACAGCGCCGCATGCTCGACTACCTCCTGCGGGTGTCGCAGCGCCCCGCGCAATAGCAAGCAGCGCCCCGCGCAATAGGAGACATAGCAGTGAGAGCAGGAATCTTCGCCGCGGCGGCCGTGCTGATGCTGGCCGGCAGCGCCGCCGCCCAGGGGACCCAGGCCGCTCAGGCCACCGAGGATGCGCAGGCCCAGGCGCGCTACAAGGTGTTCGTCATGGAGGGCGCGCTCGAGCGCGCCGTCGAGCGCGGCGCCGCCGTCCTCAGCCGCCAGGTGCGGGCCATTTCGCCGGACGCCATGTTCCTGACCGGCACGGCGCAGGTGCGCGGGTTCCGCCTTGACGGCTACGGCGTCTTCTTCGACGTCGAAGTCCCGGCGCTGCGGCCGACCGTCGCCTGGACGCTGCGCGCGATGATCGACGACAACGGCGCCTCCCTGGCCCAGCTCAAGGCCTACGTGAGCCGGGTGCAGAACGCGGAGGAGCGCGCCGAGCTCCAGCGCGCCATTCGCAACCTCGAGCTGCAGATGCCCACGCGCGTCGCCGCCGGCGACACCGTGTCGGCGCAAACCCTCGCCGTCGGCACCGCCGCGACCCCGAGCGCCGATCCGCTGCTCCTCAGCGATCCGGCGGCGGCGTACACGCGCGAGGTCAAGAGCGCGCTGATCGAGGCCATGCTGGAGAACAGCGCCCCGCTCGCCATCAGCGAACAGGAATGGCTGACGGTCGCCGCGCGCGACGGCGAGCCGAGCAACCGCCTGGTCCCCGGCGACGCCTACGACCTGACCACCACGGTGATGCGCGTGCGCGGCTCCGACCTGATCGCCTATCGCACCGGACGGATCACCCTGGAGGAGGCGAAGCACAAGGTGGAGGTCAAGGAATTCTGAATTCAGAATTCTGAATTCAGAATTCCGAGTTCTGGGTTCTGGTGTCTAATACCGGCATGAAACGCCTGTTTTCAGCGGCGCCCCGTCACGCGGCGCCCTACCTTCTGCTGCTCGCCCTGGCGGTGGCCGGCTGCTCCAGGACCGTCGACGTCACCCAGGCGCTCGAAATCACCGAGGTCCAGACCGGCTGGTACGACATGGGCATCGTCGACGGGCAGAACAAGCTCGTGCCCAGCATCTCGCTTCGGCTGCAGAACACCGACCAGGACACCGTCGGCGGCGTGCAGCTGAACGCCATCTTCCGCCGCGTCGGCGAAGCCGACGGCTGGGGCGAGCACTTCGTCCAGGCCATCCCGCGCGACGGCATCGGGCCGGGCGCGACGACCAACCCCATCGTCCTGCGTTCCACCCTTGGCTACACCGGCACCCAGTCGCGGCTCGAGATGCTGCAGAACGCCCAGTTCGTCGATGCGACCGTCGACATCTTCGGCAAGCAGGGGCGCGGCGGCTGGGTGAAGATGGGCGAGTTCACGATCGATCGCCAGTTGCTGACCGAGTAGGTGGCGGCCCCAGTGCCTGCTCCATCGTCCGCCCCGACGCTCGCGCGCCGGCTCGGTCCCTACGACGCAGCGGCCATCATCGTCTCCAACGTCATCGGCGGCGGCATCCTGTTCACGCCGCCGCAGATTGCGGCGGCCGTGCCGAGCGCCCTGCCGTTCCTGTCCACGTGGATTGCCGGCGGCCTGCTCGCCTTCGCCGGCGCCATGGCCTATGCCGAGCTCGGCGCGCTGCGCCCGCGCGCCGGCGGCGAATACGTCTACCTGCGCGAGGCGTTCGGCCGGCTGATTGGCTTCCTCACCGGCTGGACGTCCTTTGTCGCCGGGTTTGCCGGCGCCATGGCCACCAGCGCGGTCGTCGTGCCGTTCTACCTCGATCGCTTTTTCCCCGGCGCCGGCAGCAGCGCGCCGTTCCTGGCGCTGCCGATCGTGCCGGGCTGGTTCGAGCTGTCGTTCTCGCCGCAGACGGTGATCGCGCTGGCCACCGTCTGGGGGCTCGCCTGGATTCACCTGCGCGGCGTCGGCCCCGGCCGCATCGTCGGCAACATCCTCGCGATCCTCAAGGTGTCGGCGTTCGTGATGTTCATCGCGCTCGGCTTCTCGATCGGCCAGGGCAACGCCGGCAACGTCGCGCAGGCGGCGCCGGTGGCGGTCACGGGTTGGCTGCTGGCGCTGATCCCGGTGATGTTCACCTACTCGGGGTGGAACGCCGCCGCCTACGTCGCCGAGGAGATTCGCGATCCCGGGCGCAACGTGCCCAAGGCGCTGGCGTTCGGCACGCTGGCGGTCGTGCTGATCTACGTGCTGGTGAACGTGCTCTATCTCTATGTGTTTCCGGCGGGCGAGCTGGCCACGATCCAGGGCAGCGTCCTCGACGTCGTGGCTGAGCGGCTGCTCGGCGCCGCGGCCGGCAACGTGATGGGGGTCGTCGGGATCATCAGCCTGCTCGCCAGCATCAGCGCCATGACCTTTGCCGGGCCGCGCGTCTACTTTGCGATGGCGCGCGACGGGCTGTTCTTCCGCGCCGCGGAACGCGTGCACCCGCGCTACCAGACGCCGGCGGTGTCGATCCTCGCGCAGGCCGGGTGGACCTCGGTGCTCGTGCTCTCGGCCACGGCCGATGCGCTGGCGACTTACACCGGCTTCGCGATCATGCTGTTCTCGGGGATCGCCGTGGCCGCGCTGTTCGTCCTGCGCCGCCGCGAGCCGGACGCCGAACGGCCGTTCCGCGCCTGGGGCTATCCGGTGGCGCCCGGCATCTACGTGGTGGCCGCGGCCGCAATCGTCATCAACGGCCTGATCAACGCGCCGGGGTCAACCGGTTGGGGCGCGCTGATTATCCTGGCGGGCGTGCCGCTGTTTTATTGGTTTCGAGCTCGATCGTAGATGGTCGGTAGTCGGTCGTCGGTAGTCGACCCGCTACCACCGACCACCGACCACCGACTCCCCTCACGGAGCGGGCTGCAGCTGCGCGCGGTAGTTGATCTTCCGTCCCGGCGTCACGTAGACGTCGAAGGTCTCGGTCTGGAAGCCGGGATACCGAATTTCGATCCGATAGCCGCCCGACTCGAGCCGCAGCGCCTGGAAGAAGCCGTCGAAGTCGTCGACGATGCCGGCGTAGTAGCCGTCGACGAAGACCTGTGCGTCGCGCGGGGTGACCTGCAGCCGGACCTCGCCGATGTCGTAGCTGTAGCCGTAGCCCCAGTAGTTCCCGTAGTAGTGCAGCGGCCGGCGCGGCCCCCAGCCCCACGGGTCGTAGTAGAAGTAGCCGAGCCCGAACGCCCCGTAGCCATAGGGATACGAGTAGCGCGGGTAGTAGTAGTACGGCGGCCACGGCCGGGCGACGACGATGCGGTCGTCGCGATCGCGATCGCGGTCCCGTCCGTCTGGCGCCGGACGCGTGCGCGGCACGGCCACGCGCTCGCCTGCGCCGCCGTCGTCGTTGTCAGGACGGCGCCGGCGCGGCTCGGCGGTCCGCTGTCCGCTCGGCGCCGGATCGTCGCGCGTCACGGTCGTTGGCGGCGGCGCCGGCTGCCGTGGCACGGCACGGCGCTCGGGCGGCGGCGACGGCTGCGGCGCGCTCTGGGTGCTGCCGCCATCACCGCCGCTGCCGCCGCCCTCGGGCGGACGGCGCTGCACCTGGGCGAAGGTTGGCGTGGAGGCCGCAATCAGCAGGGCGGCCAGCAAGAGTCGCGGGAGCATGGGGAACCTCCGGCTTCCACCTGAGCAACACCGTTGCCATCGCCTGGGTGGCAAATTCCGCCGGAAATCAGCAGCTTTTCGGCCGTGTTGTCCTCTGCGGCCGCCGCAGGGGTGCTCACTTTTTGAGATACTGGCGGGTGATGCACGCCACCACGATCCTTGCCGTGCGCCATCGCGATCGCACCGTGCTGGCGGGCGACGGACAGGTCACCCTGGGCAATACCGTCGTCAAGTCGGGCGCCAGGAAGATTCGGCGCCTCTATAACAACTCGATTCTCGCGGGCTTTGCCGGATCGGCGGCCGATTCCTTCGCCCTCTTCACCCGCTTCGAAGCGAAGCTCGAACAGTACCGCGGCAACCTCGAACGCTCGGCCGTTGAGCTCGCGCGCGACTGGCGCTCGGATCGCCTGCTGCGCCGCCTCGAGGCCATGCTGATCGTCGCCGACCGCAAGTCGACCTTCCTCCTCTCGGGGACAGGCGATCTCATCGAGCCCGACGACGGGATTGTCGCGGTGGGATCGGGCGGGTCGTATGCGATGGCGGCGGCGCGGGCGCTGGTCCTGCACAGCCCGCTCGATGCGCGCCAGATTGCAGAGGAAGCGATGAAGATTGCCGCCGGCATCTGCATCTACACCAACTCGAACCTGACCGTCGAGGAACTCTAGGAGCCCGGGACTTCAGTCCCGGCCGAAGACCATGCCCATCCTGCTTCCCGAACGCACCGCCACCGCTGCCAGCGACCTCACGCCGCGCCAGATCGTCGTCGAGCTGGACAAGTACGTCATCGGCCAGGCGAAGGCGAAGCGCGCCGTGGCCATCGCGCTGCGCAACCGCACGCGGCGGCAGCGGCTGCCGGCGGACATGGCCGAGGAGGTCACGCCGAAGAACATCCTGATGATCGGCCCGACCGGCGTCGGCAAGACCGAGATCGCGCGGCGCCTCGCCCGGCTGGCGCAGTCGCCGTTCGTCAAGGTCGAGGCGTCGAAGTTCACCGAGGTCGGTTACGTCGGCCGCGACGTCGAGTCGATGGTGCGCGACCTGGTCGAGATCGCGGTGGAGATGGTGCGGTCCGAGAAGGCCGAGGAGGTGCAGGACAAGGCGCGCGCCGCCGCCGAGGAGCGGCTGCTCGACCTGCTGCTGCCGCCGTCGCGTCCCGCCCCTCCCGGCGAGGATCCGGCGGCTGCGCGCGAGCAGGCGGGGCGCACGCGGGAGCGGATGCGCGAGCAGCTCCGCGCCGGCCGGCTCGACGACCGCGTCGTGGAGATCGACGTGCAGCCGAGCGGGATGCCGTCCTTCGAGGTCATTGCCGGGTCATCGGTCGAGGAGATCGGCATCAACCTGAAGGACATGATGGGCAACATGTTCCAGGGGCGCACCAGGACGCGCCGGCTGAAGGTGCCCGAGGCGATGGACCACCTGGTGGCGGAGGAGCAGGCCCGGCTCGTCGACATGGAGTCGGTGAGCCGCACGGCGGTGCAGCGGGTGGAGCAGGCCGGCATCATCTTCATCGACGAAATCGACAAGATTGCCAGCCGCGATGGCGGCGGCAGCGGCGGCGGGCACGGGCCCGACGTCAGCCGCGAAGGGGTGCAGCGCGACATCCTGCCGATCGTCGAGGGGACGACGGTCAACACCAAGCACGGGATGGTGCGCACCGACCACATCCTGTTCGTGGCGGCCGGCGCGTTTCACGTGTCGAAGCCGTCGGACCTGATTCCCGAGCTGCAGGGACGCTTCCCGATCCGCGTCGAGCTCGAGCCGCTGACGCGCGACGACTTCGTGCGGATCCTCACCGAGCCGCGGAATGCCTTGATCAAGCAGTACACGGCGCTGCTCGGGACCGAGGAGCTCGAGCTGACATTCACGCCGGCGGCCATCGAGGCGATTGCCGACTTCGCGGCGCGGGTCAACGACACGACCGAGAACATCGGCGCCCGGCGCCTGCACACGGTGATGGAACGGCTGCTCGACGAGCTGTCGTTCGAGGCGCCGGACCTCGGCCGGACGTCGATGACGATCGACGACGACTACGTGTCGCGCATGCTCGCCGACATCGTCCGCAACGAGGACCTCTCCCGCTACATCCTGTAGGCCCTACCTGGCCGAGGCCATCTCCTTCCACACGCGGTCGCCGGCGCGGATGGCGGCGGGCGTGTCGAAGGAGCGTCCCTTCGGCCGCCAGGCGCCCTCGTCCCCGAAGGTCTCGTAGGCCTGGACCATCGTCAAGTGGTCGACGATGTCCTGGCGTTCGGCAATCTCGACGGCGTGCTGCAGCTCGTGGCCGAGGGTGGCGGTCAGCCGCAGACGTGAGCGTCCCCAGTCGAGGGAGACAACCACGTAGCGCCGGCCGCCGGCGACCCCCATAAACGTCAGGTGGCCGTCGACCCCGCGCGGCAGGTCACGGGTGCTGCGGACGTAGACGATGACGTCGGAGGCGTTCAGGCGCTCGACCAGCAGCCGGAAGGACGGCGAACGCTGGAGCGCCTCGGTAATCAACACGGCAAGGTCGGGCTCGTTCGTGCGCAGGTGCATGACGGCCGACGAGCCATCGGCGGCGCTGGCAATCGGAGCGGCGGCGAGGAAGACGGCGAGGACAACGACAATCGAACAGGAATGACGACGCGAATATGAGGGCATGCAGTTCCGCTGGCAAGTTCTCCGCCATGTTAGTGAAGGCACTGCGCGGGTGCATGAAGCGCCGATGAATGCGTGGGTTGCGGATGAAAATCCGGTAGAATGGCGAGGCGTCACGAGTCAACAACTCTGTCGACGAGATTTCCATCCGGTACAAAGTTGTAACAATTCACATGCCTGCCCATCGACCCGCCTTCGACGCCACGACCGCCCAGCGCGACGCCCGCCGCCTGTCCACGCTGCTCGAGGTGAGCCAGGCGCTCTCCGGCACGCTCAACCTGCGGTCGTCGATGCAGCGCGTGCTGCAGATCCTCATCCGCCACCACGGCGTCGTCCGCGGCATGGTGACGCTGCTCCGCGACGGCGAGCTGCACGTCGAGGCGGCCGAGGGGTTCGAGGACCGCGCCCACGCGGTGCGCTACCAGCTGGGGGAGGGGATCACCGGCAAGGTGGTCGAGAGCGGCAAGCCGATCGTCGTGCCGCGCGTCAGCCGCGAGCCGGCGCTGCTCAACCGCGCCGCCCGGCGGAGCGACTCGGCGCGGCAGGAGCTGAGCTACATCTGCGTGCCGATCGTGCTGCAGCGCGCCGCGGTCGGGGCGCTCGGCGTCGACCTCCGTTTCAAGGCCGAGCGCGACTACGACAGCAGCCTGAAGTTCTTCGGCGTGGTCAGCTCGATGATGGCGCAGGCGCTGAACGTGCAGCGGCTCGTCGAGGACGAGCGGCGGCGGCTGCTCGACGAGAACACGCACCTGCGGCAGGAGCTGCGTGAACGCTACGACTTCTCCAACATCATCGGCACCAGCGGGCCGACGCGGCAGATGTACGAGCAGGTGGCGCAGGTCGCCCAGACCAACACCACCGTGCTCATCCGCGGCGAGTCGGGCACCGGCAAGGAGCTGATCGCCCACGCCATCCACTACAACTCGCTGCGGGCGAAGAAGCCGTTCATCAAGGTGAGCTGCGCGGCGCTGCCCGACACGCTGATCGAGTCGGAGCTGTTCGGCTACGAGAAGGGGGCGTTCACCGGCGCCGCCGCCCGCAAGAAGGGGCGCTTCGAGATGGCCGAGGGCGGCACGCTGTTCCTCGACGAGATCGGCGACATCAACCTGAGCACCCAGGTCAAGCTGCTGCGCGTGCTGCAGGAGCGCGAGTTCGAGCGCGTCGGCGGCACCGACACGGTCAAGGTCAACGTGCGGCTGATTGCGGCGACCAACAAGGACATGGAGCAGGCGATCGCCGACGGCACCTTCCGCGAGGACCTCTACTACCGGCTGAACGTCTTCACCATCTTCGTGCCGCCGCTGCGCGACCGGAAGGCCGACCTGCTGCTGCTCGCCGACCACTTCCTCGAGAAGTTCTCGCGCGAGCACGGCAAGGTGATCAAGCGGATCTCGACGCCGGCCATCGACATGCTGATGGCCTACCACTGGCCCGGCAACGTGCGCGAGCTCGAGAACGCGCTCGAGCGCGCCGTGCTCGTGTGCGACGGCGCCGTCATCCACGGCCATCACCTGCCGCCCTCGCTGCAGACCGCCGATTCGTCGGGCACGGTGACCCACGTCTCGCTCGGCGACGCCGTCGCCGCCTACGAACGCGACCTGATCCAGGACGCGCTGAAGACGACGCGCGGGAACCGCGCCAAGGCGGCGCGGCTGCTCGATACCACCGAGCGGATCCTCAACTACAAGGTGCGCGGCCACGGCATCGACGTGCGCCGGTTCAAGTCGCCGGAAGTGGGTCGGCGGATCTCCGAGGGCGACTAGGTGAGCCGTTCGTCGCTCCGCCTCATGGTTATCGTGGCCGCCGTGCTCCTGTCCGCCTGCGGCAAGAAGGGGCCGCCGCTGGCGCCGATCGTCCGCATCCCGGCGGCGATCGAGACGATCACGCCGCAGCGGGTCGGCAACGACATCTTCCTGACGCTGACGGTGCCGCGGCTGAACATCGACGGCACCCAGCCGGTCGACATCTTCGAAGTCCGGGTCTACGGCTACACCGGGCGGACGCCGCCGCCGCGGAACCGGTTTGCCGAGGCGGGCACGCTGGTGGCGACGATTCCCGTCGCCCCGCCGCCGCCGCCGGTGCCGCCGGGCGAGACGCCGCCTGCGGCCGCGCCGCCAGCGCCGGCAGGGGCGGCGATCGGCAACGCGATCACCGTGCGCGACACGCTGACGCCCGACGAGTTCCAGCCCGGGCCGGCGCTGACGACACCGCTGCCGCCGGGCGCTCGCCCGCTGCCGGTGGCTGCGGCGCCGCCGCCGACAGGACCGCTGCGTCGTTACTACATTGCCGTCGGCATCAGCACGCGCGGCGACGCCGGACCGCAGCCGGCGCCGATTGAAGTGCCGCTGTTCCCGCTGCCGCAACCGCCGTCAGCACTCGTCCTGCAGGCCACTGCGACCAGCACCGTGGTGTCATGGGACCGGCCGTACGGGATTCTCGGGTTTCTCTTCGACGCCCCGCTGCCACCGGAGCCGTCGCCGGCGGATGACCCGTTTGCGCCGCCGCGCCCGGCGGCTGCAGCCGCGGCGGCGCCGGTGTCGCCGGCCGGCCCGATGCTGTTCAACGTCTACCTGACGCGCGGGGCCGTGGCGGCGCCGCCAGGCCAGCCGGCGCCGCCACCGCGCATGCCGTGGGCCGACGCGCCTCAAGCGCCGCTGAATCCGGCGCCGCTGACGGCGACGCAGTTCGCCGACATCGTCGACTTCGGCAGCGAGCGCTGCTACACCGTGCGCTCGCTGCGCGGCACCGCGCCCAACGTGCTCGTCAGCGAGCCGTCGCCCGAAAGGTGCATCACCGCCGTCGACACGTTCCCGCCGGCGGCGCCGGCCGGGCTGGCGGCGGTGGCTGCGCAGGGCTTGATCAGCCTGATCTGGGAGCCGTCGAGCGACGTCGATCTCGCCGGCTACCTGATCTTGCGCGGCACCGCCGGCGATGCCACACTGCAGCCGCTGACGCCGATGCCGGTGAACGAGGCGCGGTTCGTCGACGAGGGCGTCACGCCCGGCCAGCGGTATGCGTACGCCCTGGTCGCGGTCGACACCGCCGGGAATCGAAGCGCCGAGTCAGCCAGGGTCGAAGAAACCGCTCGTTAGGGGAACCGTATGAAGCTCTTTGTCGACACCGGGAACATCAAGGAAATCGAGGCGCTCGCTGCGATCGGCATCCTCGACGGCGTGACCACCAACCCGTCGCTGATGGCGAAAGAGGGTGGCGACCCGCGCAAGATTCTCAAGCGCATCTGCGAGATCGTGAAGGGCCCGGTGAGCGGGGAGGTCGTGGCCACCGA
>JBFWUM010000022.1:62680-64984 GCA_050247255.1 Vicinamibacterales bacterium
GCATCCTCGACGGCGTGACCACCAACCCGTCGCTGATGGCGAAAGAGGGTGGCGACCCGCGCAAGATTCTCAAGCGCATCTGCGAGATCGTGAAGGGCCCGGTGAGCGGGGAGGTCGTGGCCACCGATTACGCCGGCATGCTCAGCGAAGGGCGCGAGATTGCCGCCATCGACGAGCACATGGTGGTCAAGGTGCCGCTGACCAGGGACGGGCTGCACGCGTGCAAGACGCTCTCGTCGGAAGGGGCGCACGTCAACGTGACGCTCTGCTTCTCGGCGACGCAGGCGTGGCTGGCGGCCAAGGCGGGCGCCTCGTACATCAGCCCGTTCGTCGGCCGGCTCGACGACATCGGCACGACCGGGATGAACCTCATCCGCGAGATCGTCGACATCTACGACAACTACGACTACCCGACCGAGGTGCTCGTCGCCAGCGTCCGCAACCCGATCCACATCGTCGAGGCGGCGCGCATGGGGGCGGACGTCGTCACCGTGCCGGCGGCGGTGATCGAGCACTGCTTCAAGCATCCGCTCACCGACATCGGGCTCGAGCGGTTCCTGAAGGACTGGGAGAAGGCGCAGGCCGCCAAGGTGTGAA
Organism: Vicinamibacterales bacterium; assembly: GCA_050247255.1. Classification (GTDB taxonomy): domain Bacteria; phylum Acidobacteriota; class Vicinamibacteria; order Vicinamibacterales; family UBA2999; genus JBFWUM01. The sequence goes on from JBFWUM010000022.1 coordinate 63,278, forward strand.
GCCGCCTACGCCACAGGCTTCGGCGCGCCGCGGACTGAGCTGCCGCGAGCGGATCGACCTGCTGTTCGATCCCGACACGTTCGAGGAGATCGACGCGCTCGTCACGCACCGCTGCCGCGACTTCGGCATGGCCGAGCGCGCGGTGCCGGGCGACGGGGTCATCGCGGGATCGGGGCGGATCAACGGCCGGCTCGCCTACGCCTTCGCGCAGGACTTCAGCGTTTTCGGCGGCTCGCTCTCCGAGACCAACGCCGCCAAGATCGTCAAGATCATGGACGCCGCCATGAAGATGGGGGCGCCGATCATCGGCCTGAACGACTCAGGCGGCGCCCGCATCCAGGAAGGGGTCGTCTCGCTCGGCGGCTACGCCGACATCTTCCTGCGCAACACGCTGGCCTCGGGCGTGGTGCCGCAGATCTCCGCCATCATGGGCCCGTGCGCCGGCGGCGCCGTCTATTCGCCGGCGATCACCGACTTCACGATCATGGTGAAGGGGTCGTCGTACATGTTCGTCACCGGACCGGAGGTGATCCGCACCGTCACGCACGAGACGGTGACCAAGGAGCAGCTCGGCGGCGCGATGACGCACAACGAGACGAGCGGTGTCGCCCACTTCGCCGTCGAGGACGACCGCGAGTGCCTGCTGCTCGTGCGTGAGCTGCTGTCGTTCCTGCCGGGCAACAACGTCGACGATCCGCCGCGCATCGAGAGCGCCGATCCGGTGGACCGCGAGGACGCGTCGCTCGACCGCATCGTGCCCGCGGCGCCCAACCAGCCCTACGACATGCACGACGTCCTCCACGCCATCGTCGACGATGGGTATTTCCTGGAGGTGCAGCATTACTACGCCACCAACATCCTGGTGGGGTTCGCGCGGCTGGGTGGACAGCCGGTCGGCATCGTCGCCAACCAGCCGGCCGTGCTCGCCGGCACGCTCGACATCAACGCCTCGGTGAAGGGGGCGCGCTTCGTCCGCTTCTGCGACGCGTTCAACATTCCGCTCGTCACCTTCGAGGACGTGCCCGGCTTCCTGCCCGGCACGGTGCAGGAGTTCGGCGGCATCATCCGCCACGGGGCGAAGCTCCTGTTCGCGTTCGCCGAGGCGACCGTCCCGAAGCTGACGGTGATCACGCGCAAGGCCTACGGTGGTGCCTATTGCGTGATGTCGAGCAAGCACCTGCGCACCGACGTGAACTTTGCGTGGCCGACCGCGGAGATCGCGGTGATGGGGGCCGAGGGGGCGGTGAACCTGCTCTATCGGCGCGAGCTCGAAGCGGCCGGCGACGGCGCCGCGGCGCTGCGCGCCGAGAAGGTCGCCGAGTACCGCGAGAAGTTCGCCAACCCGCGCGTGGCCGCCGAGCGCGGCTTCGTCGACGCCGTCATCCAGCCGCGAGAGACGCGCCGCCGGCTGATTGCCGCGCTCTCGACACTCGAGACAAAGCGCGACAAGAACCCGCCGAAGAAGCACGGGAACATTCCGCTCTGATCATGCGCATCGCCCTCGCCAACACCCGTCTTCCGACGTCGCCAGACGACTCAGTGAGTCTGGCGACCGGTGCTGTTGCCGAGGCCGCGCGCCAGGGCGCCGCCCTCATCTGCTTCCCGGAATGTTTCGTCCCCGGCTATCGCTGGCCGGACGAGCCGGCGCCGCCGCCGGACGCCGCCTTCCTCGCGCGCGCATGGTCGACGATCGCCGATGCCGCGCGC
>JBFWUM010000022.1:65084-67194 GCA_050247255.1 Vicinamibacterales bacterium
GGGCGCCGCCCTCATCTGCTTCCCGGAATGTTTCGTCCCCGGCTATCGCTGGCCGGACGAGCCGGCGCCGCCGCCGGACGCCGCCTTCCTCGCGCGCGCATGGTCGACGATCGCCGATGCCGCGCGCGAGGCACAGATCGGCGTCATCCTCGGCACCGAGCGCGTGACCGACCGCGGGCTGCAGATTGCGGCGCTGGTAATCAATCCTGATGGCAGCGACGCCGGCTGGCAGGAGAAGTGCCAGATCGACCCGTCGGAGGAGCAGCTCTATCCGGTGCTCGGCTGCGAGCGGCAGCTGTTCACCATCGGCCGGCTGACGTTCGGCGTGGCCATCTGCCACGAAGGCTTCCGCTATCCCGAGACCGTGCGCTGGGCGGCGCGGCGCGGCGCCCAAGTGGTGTTCCACCCGTTCGCGCACAGGGTCGAGCCCGGGCACGTCACCCCGGCGCGCTTCGGCGACGCCACCAACTCCTTTCACGAGGCGGCCATCATGTGCCGCGCCGCGGAGAACACCTGCTACGTCGCCTCCGCCACCTGCGCCGGCCCGACGATGACGTCGGCGGTGATTCGCCCCGACGGCAGCGTGCAGTGCCATCAGCCATATGGCCAGGAAGGGCTGCTGATCGCCGATCTGGACCTCGCGGCCGCCACGCGCCTCCTCGCCTCACGCGCCCGCGTTTCGCCGCTATAATCCGCGCATCCCCATGGAATGGTGGCATTGGCTCGTCGGCGGCCTGCTGCTGCTCGTCATCGAGCTGGCGACGCCGAGCGGGTTCTTCATCATGTTCTTCGGCCTCGGCGCCCTCACCGTGGGCGTGCTGATGGTGGCCGGCCTGGTGTCGGGCACCGCGGCCGAATGGCTGCTGTTCACGGCGTTCTCGCTGATGTACCTGGCGCTCTTCCGCCGCCGCGTGCAGCAGCGGCTCGAACAGCCCGCCGGCGCGGACGTCGATTCGCTCGTCGGCGACCTGGCGGTGCCGCACCAGCGCATCGAGCCGGGGGCCATCGGGCGCGTCGAGGTGCGCGGCGCCGGGTGGACGGCGCGCAACGTCGGCCCCGGCGCGGTCGACGCCGGGCAGCGCTGCCGCGTCAGCGCCGTGTCCGGGCTCGAGCTCGCGATTGTCGCGGAGACTTCCGCCTGAAGGCGGAAGCCACAGTGGCTTCCGGCTTCAGCCGGAAGGAGGATGCATGGAAGGCGGCCTGATCGTCATCGTCCTGATCGCGCTGATTGCGCTGGTCGTCATCGCCAAGACGGCGGTCGTCGTGCCGCAGCAGAGCGCCTACGTCGTCGAGCGCCTCGGGCGCTACGCCGGCACCCGGAACGCCGGGTTCCACGTCCTCGTGCCGTTCGTCGACGTCATCCGCTACCGCCATTCGCTCAAGGAGATGGCGCTCGACATTCCGGCGCAGGTCTGCATCACCCGCGACAACGTGCAGGTGCAGGTCGACGGCGTCCTCTACCTGAAGGTGCTCAACCCCGAGCGCGCCTCCTACGGCATTGCCGACTACGTCTTCGCCATCTCGCAGCTGGCGCAGACGACGCTGCGCAGCGAGGTGGGCAAGATCGACCTCGATCGCACCTTCGAGGAGCGCACCAACATCAACACGTCGGTCGTCGCCGAGCTCGACAAGGCGACCGAGCCGTGGGGCGTGAAGGTGCTGCGCTACGAGATCAAGAACATCACGCCGCCGGCCGACGTGCTGGCGGCGATGGAAAAGCAGATGCGCGCCGAGCGCGAGAAGCGCGCCGTCATCCTGACGTCGGAAGGGCAGCGCGACGCCGCCATCAACAACGCCGAGGGCGAGAAACAGCAGGTCATCAAGGCGTCGGAGGCGCGCAAGCAGCAGCAGATCAACGAGGCCGAGGGGCAGGCGGCCGCCATCCTTGCCGTCGCCACCGCCACCGCCGAAGGCATTCGCCGCGTCGCCGAGGCGACGCGGGCGCCGGGCGGCGATGCCGCCATCCAGCTGCGCGTCGCCGAGCAGTACATCAACGAGTTCGGCAAGGTCATCGCCAACGCCGACACGATCATCCTGCCGAGCAACGTTGCCGACGTGGCGTCGATGATCACGACCGCCATGCAGGTGGTCAACCAGCGGAAGGCCTAGC
>JBFWUM010000023.1:0-8952 GCA_050247255.1 Vicinamibacterales bacterium
GGGGTCGATGGTAGGAGAGCGTGGGTGGCGGCGACGGCGGCAGCTGCTTCTCGTCGCAGCGCTGGCGGCACTCGTGACGTTTGCGATCGTGCAGGATCGGGGCACGGCGGCTGGCGCGCGCCGTTATGCGGCGCAAGCCCGCCAGGCGGCGGCGGCCGGGCAGACGCTCGACGCTTCGGTCGATGAAGTGATGGCGCCCGCCATCGCCGACAGCGTCCGCCGCGCTGCGTTCTGGGGCGGCGTCGTGTTGGTGGGTGGGGTGGCGCTGGCGTTCGCTATCGGCCGGCGCTGAGCTGCCGCTGGATCCCGGGTAACGCTTCGATCACGACATCCCCCACAACCTGCAGGCTCTCGGCGCTGACCGCCTCCAGCGTGTCGTTGGCCGTGTGCCAGGCGGGGTAGTCGAGGTCGATGATATCGACCGACGGGATCCCCGCGCGCAGGAAGGGGATGTGGTCGTCGTCGATCGTGGTGAGGGCATCGGGGAAGCGGGCGCGGTGGCCGATCCGCGCGGCGGCCTCCCACACGATGTCGACCAGCCAGGGTGTCGAGTTCGAGTCGCGGCTGATGCGCAGATCCTTGTCGCCGACCATGTCGAGCAGGATGAACGCCTTCACGCCGGCGAGCGAGCCGTCCTCGCGCGCGGCCTGCACGTAATGGCGGCTGCCATAGGTGTTGTCGTTGTTCGTGTACCAGTCGACCACCGCTTCCTCCCCGTCGAGGAAGAGCAGCTCGATGGTGTACTCCGGCTGCGCGTCCTTCAGCACCCGCCCGAGCTCCAGGACGACCGACGTGGAGGATGCGGCATCGCTGGCGCCGACGAAGCGGAACTCCCGAAACAGCTTGGTGTCGTAGTGGGTGCCGATCACCAGGCGGTCCGCCCGCCGCCCGGGGATGGTGGCGATCAGGTTGACCATCCCGATCGCGCCGTTCGGTGTCTGCGCGGTGAACGCCTGCTCGCGCGCGTCGAGCCCGGCGGCCCTCAGCTGCGCGGCGATGTATTCACGCGTGCGGACGATTTCCGGGGAGCCCGACGGACGGGGGCCGATGGCCACCTGGGCCTCGAGGTGGGCCCAGGCGCGGGAACCTTCGAACTTCGCTGTCGGTGCTAAGGGAGCTTCGTTCGCCGGTGCTATCTGGGCTTCGCCGGTCGGTGCTATCGGTTCTTCGGCGGATGGTGCTCCGCACCCGAGCACGACAAGCGCCCAGGCCAGCACCGACACCCGAACCCCCGATAGCACTGACACGCAAAGCCCCCTAGCACCAACCACGCGTCGGAGATAGCACCGATAATCGTCAGCCCGATAGCACCGACAGTCGGTGCTATCTCCCTACGTCCGTTTCTCGAGCGCCACGTAATCCCGCCGCGCCGAACCGGCGTAGATCTGCCGCGGCCGGGCGATCTTCTGGTCCGGGTCGAGCAGCATCTCCTCCCAGTGGGCAATCCAGCCGGCGGTGCGCGGAATGGCGAACAGGACCGGGAACATCGTCACCGGGAAGCCCATCGCCTGGTAGATCAGCCCCGAGTAGAAGTCGACGTTCGGGTACAGCTTGCGCGTGACGAAGTACTCGTCCTGCAGCGCGATCCGCTCGAGCTCCAGCGCGATGTCGAGCAGTGGGTTGCGCCCGGTGACTTCGAACACCTCGTCGGCCGTCCGCTTGATGATCTTGGCCCGCGGATCGTACGACTTGTAGACGCGGTGGCCGAAGCCCATGAGCCGGCCTTCGCCCGCCTTGACCCGCTTGATGAAGCCCGGGATGTTGTCGACGCTGCCGATCTCGTTGAGCATCCGCAGCACCGCCTCGTTGGCGCCGCCGTGCAGCGGCCCGTAGAGCGCCGCGGCGGCGCCGGCCATCGCCGAGTACGGATCGACGTGCGAGCTGCCGATGCCGCGCATGGCGGTGGTGCTGCAGTTCTGCTCGTGGTCGGCGTGCAGGATGAACAGGATGTCGAGCGCCCGCTCGAGCACCGGGTTGACCTGGTATTTCAGCTCGGTCATCCGGAACAGCATGTTGAGGAAGTTGCCGGTGAAGCTCAGGTCGTTGTCCGGATAGACGTACGGACGGCCGATGCTGTGGCGGTAAGCGTAGGCGGCAATCGTCGGCACCTTGGCAATCAGCCGGTGGATCTGCTTCTTGCGCGACTGCTCGTCGAAGATCTTCTTGGCGTCCGGGTAGAACGTCGAGAACGCGCCGACGGTGCTGAGGAACACGCCCATCGGGTGGGCGTCGTACTGGAACCCTTCCATCAGCTTCTTGATGTTCTCGTGAAGCATGGTGTGGAGGGTGATGTCGCGCGTCCACGTGTTGAGCTGATCGGCGGTCGGCAGCTCGCCGAACATGATCAGGTACGCCACCTCGAGGTAGGTCGACCGCTCGGCCAGCTGCTCGATGGGGTAGCCGCGGTATTCGAGGATGCCCTTGTCGCCGTCGATGTAGGTAATGCGGCTCCGGCAGGCCGCGGTGTTCATGAACGCCGGGTCATACGTCATCAGCCCGCCATCGTCCTGGCCGGCCTTGATCTGTTTGAGGTCGGTCGCCTTGATGGCGCCTTCCTTGACGGGGATCTCGTACGTCTTGCCGGTGCGGTTGTCGGTAATCGTCAGGGTATCGGCCATATCAGTCGGCAGTCGGCAGTGTCGGCTGTGAACGAGCTATTCGTCCGGGTTGTCATCATCGGCGGCCGTGACCGGTTCCGCGGCAATGTGGTAGCGCCCGTCGGCCCACCGTGCCAGGTCCTCGTTCCGGCAGCGCTCGCTGCAGAAGGGCCGCCAGCGCGCGTCCACCGGACGCGTACGGCACAGGACGCACATCGGAGCGTCGCCCATCCGACCTATTCAAACACCGCGGAATGCCCAATGCCCAAATGTCAGGCGCGGCCGACGACCTGGAAGCGCCGCTCGGCTGCCGATTCGACCCGCACCGGCTTCTGGAGCAGGCGTTCGAAGGGACCGACATGGCGCTGGGTCGCCCAGACCTCGAGCTCGGCGTCGCTCGCGGCCTGCGCCGCGAGCACCACGTGGTCGCCCCGGTCTTGCAGCTCCAGGGCCGACACGACCTGCGAATGGCTGCGATCGAGGCTCTCGGCGACGCGGAGAATCGACGCCAGGGTCCGGATGGCCCGCCGCAGGGGCTTCGGCAGCTGCGCATATTCGTCGTGTGATCGCTTCGGCGTGCCGCGCCGGTGATAGCGGGCGACGAGCGCCAACACCTCGATCTCGTCGGGATGGAATCCGCGCAGGTCGCCGTTCTTGATCAGGTAGTACGAGTGTTTGTGGTGGCGGGCGTAACTGATGTGCGCGCCGATATCGTGCATCAGCGCCGCGTACTCCAGCCACTCACGCTCCCGTTCGCTCAGTCCGTGCCGGTGGCGCGTCTGGTCGAACAGCGCCAGCGCCAGGCGTGTCACCTGCTGCGCGTGCGCCGCCTGGTAGTTGCAGCGCTCGGCGAGTTCCAGCGTGCTCCGCCGCCGCACGTCGGGAACCGCATCGATCTGCGCGATCTCCTTCCGGTGCCGCCGGACATAGTCGAGGATCAGCCCTTCGCGCAGGGCGAGGTCGCACAGGGTGAGCTCCTCGGCGCCGAGCCGCCGCAGGATGGTGTCGAGCAGGACCGCGCCGGCGACGACGAGGTCCGCCCGGCGGGGGTCGAGGCCGGGGACGGCCAGGCGGTGCTCGATCCCCAGCGAGACGATTTCCTTGCGCACGCGGCGAATCTGCCGCGCCGCCACGTGCAGGTTGCGCAGCTCCGCCGGCGGCGCGCCACGGTCGGCGGTCGCCGCGACCGCGCCGAGGCTCAGGATGGTCCCCGAGGTGCCGATGACCCGGTCGAACCCGGCGGCGATGATCTGCGCGCAGTGCCGATCGATCTCGGCGAGCACGTGACTGGCCATCCGGCGCTCGTCGCGGGGCGACAGCGGATCGGACGTCACGAAGCGCTCGGTGAGCCGGATGACGCCGATCTTGAAGCTGCGGGCGAGCTGGACGCCGCCGCCGGTGCCGAGCGTGATTTCCACGCTGCCGCCGCCGATGTCGACGACCACGGCGCGGCCGGCGCCGACGTTGACGCCATAGACCGCCGCCTGGTGAATGAGCCGCGCCTCCTCGGCGCCGGTGATCACGCGGGCGCGAATGCCGGTCTCGCGCTCAATCCGCTTCAGGAACTCGCCGCCGTTGCCCGCCTCGCGCACGGCGCTGGTGGCGGCGGCCAGCACCTGATCGGTGCGGTGGGACTCGGCGAGGCGGCGGAACTTCGAGAGCGCCTGCAGCGTCGACGTCATCGCCTCGGCCGTCAGCTTCCGCCCGCCCAGTCCGCCCGCGCCGAGCCGGACCATCGCCTTCTCGCGGTCGACCACCTCGAAGGACAGATCCGGGCGCACCCGTACCACGATCATGTGAATCGAGTTGGTGCCGATGTCGATGGCCGCCAGGCGCATGGGTCAGCTGTTTACACCGCCGTTATATAGTGGCTTTTCGCCAACACGCCCAAGCCTAGCATGCGCACGTCACCGTCCGAGCTGCTCATCCGCCAGCGTTTCGCCGCGCTCAGGCGATCGTTGCCTGCCGCGGCGCAGGGCAACGCCGAGCGGCTGCACCAGGCACGCGTCGCCACCCGCCGGCTGCGCGAGACGCTGCCGCTGGTGGCGTCGGGGAAGCGGGAGCGCAAACTCGAACGCCGCGTGCGGCGCCTGACCCGTGCGCTCGGCCCGGTACGGGAGCTCGATGTCGCCCTCGGAATCCTCGACGACCTGGAAGGCACCGCCGACGCACCGAGGGGAGCGATTGCCCGTCTTCGCAGGGCGATCGCCGACGAACGGGAACGACTGCACGCGGGCATGCGCGAACGGATCGCGCAGTGCGACCTGCGCAAGCTGGAGAAGCGCGCCATCAACGCGTCCCAGGGAGGAACGCGCAAGGCGATCGCGCGTCCGGAGCAGGCAGAGGCGGCCCGGCGTGGCGCAGCCCGTCGCGCGGCCCGCCTGCGCGACGCCATCGACACGGCCGCGGGACTCTATCTGCCCGATCGCCTCCACGACGTCCGTATCGCCGTCAAGAAGCTCCGCTACGCCCTCGAGATCTCGGGGACCGTCGCCGGTACGCACGGCCGGGCCCGCCTGCGCGCGTTGAAGCAGGCGCAGGACCTGCTCGGGCGCATGCACGACCTCGAAGTGTTGATCGCGCGGATTCGCGGCATCCAGGGGTCGGCCAGCGCCCCGCCGCTGAAGGTATCGGCCGATCTCGATCGCCTGGTGCGGCGGCTCGAGAACGAGTGCCGCCAGCTGCACGGTCACTACAGCGCCCTGCGCAAGCCGCTGCTGGCCATCTGCCGGCAGGTTCGCGCCGCCGCCCCGCGCGGGAGGGCTGCCGCCTGATGCCGCACTGCGAGATCTATCTCGTGCGCCACGCCATCGCCGCCGAACGGGGCGGGGAGTGGCCCGACGACACGAAGCGGCCGCTGACGATGCGTGGCACCGACCGCTTCAAGGAGTGCGTCGCCGGACTGGCCAGCCTCGACATGGAGGTCGACGAGATCTTCTCGAGCCCGCTCGTGCGCGCGAAGCAGACGGCTTCGCTCCTGACCGCCGGCCTGCCCGGGAAGCCGCCGGTCAAGCTGCTCGAGGCACTCGCGCCCGGGCATGCCGCGGCCGCCACGATGCACGAGCTCGCAAAGGCGGCGAAGCGCCGCCGTGTCGCCCTGGTCGGGCACGAACCGGGCCTCGGCGAACTGGCCGCACACCTCCTTGGCTCGAGCCGCGCGCTCCCATTCAAGAAAGGGGGCGCCTGCTGCATCCATATCCAGAGCTTCACGTCGCGCCGCGCCGGCGAACTGCAATGGTTCGCGACGCCGAAGATCCTGCGTGGCCTCGGCGCGTAAAGTCGCCGTCGTCATCAACCCGGTGTCCGGGGCCCGCGGCAACCCGGAGGTAGCGCGCGAGCGGGCGATTGCCGCGGCGGACTTCCTGGGGACACACGGCCTGGAACCGCGTGTGTTCGTCACCGACCGACCGGGGCACGGGCACGACCTGGCACGCGCCCAGGCGGCCCAGGGGGTCGACACCGTAGTCGCCTGGGGCGGTGACGGGACGGTCAACGAGGTGGCCAGCGCCCTGGCCTTCACCGACGCCGCGCTGGCGGTGGTGCCGAGCGGATCCGGCAACGGGTTGGCACGTTACCTGGGGCTGCCCTTCGAGCCGGGACGCGCGCTGGCGATCGCGCTCGACGGGGAGCCCGCCGCGATGGACGTGGGCGAACTGGACGGCCACCTGTTCGTCAACGTCGCCGGCATCGGCCTGGACGCCCGGGTGGCCCATCGATTCGGCGACGCCGGAGTCAGGCGGCGTGGTTTCCTGCGCTACCTCGAAATCACCGCGCACGAGCTCTTCGCCTTTGAGGCCGACGACTACGACATCGTCATCGATGGCGCAACGCAGCGGAGCCGGGCGCTGATGGTGGCGTTGGCCAACGCGCGCCAGTATGGCAACGGAGCCCTGATCGCGCCGGACGCGCGCATCGACGATGGCGCACTGGACGTCGTGGTCGTCGACGACCGCCCGCGGCTGCTGGCGGTGGCGCAGGCGCCGATGATCTTCCTCGGGCTGATCGCGGGCGTCGCCGGCGTGACCATCCGGCGCGGCAGCGAGGCATCAGTCACCGGCACGCGGCCCATCGCGTATCACGTCGATGGCGAGGCGTTCGTTGGCGGCACGACGCTGACCGCGAAGGTCCATCCAGCGGCCCTGAAGATCAGGACCCCGCCCGGCTATTCGACGAAGCGGTAGCCGAGGCCGACCACGGTCTCGATCTGGTCCGCGGCGACGCCGAGCTTGCCGCGCAGGCGTCCGACGTGCACGTCCACCGATCGCGTTTCGACGATGCGGTCGTAACCCCAGACACGCTCGAGCAGCCGGTCGCGCGAGATGACGCGATTGCGGTTCTGCACCAGGTACTTCAGGAGCTCGAACTCGCGGCGGGTGAGGCGGATCGACACGCCGTCCACGGTGACCGCGACGGCGTCGAAATCGGCGCGCAGGTGGCGGCCCTGGTACACCGGGGTCGGGCTCGCCGCTTCCACCGGCGCGCCGCGGCGCAGCACGGCCCGCACCCGCGCGACCAGTTCGCGGGGACTGAACGGCTTGGTGACGTAATCGTCGGCGCCGATTTCGAGGCCCGCCACGCGGTCGCTTTCGCCGCCCCGTGCTGTGACCACGATGATCGGCACGTGTGCCGTGTCGGGCCGGGCCCGCAGGATGCGGCAAACCTCCAGGCCGCCAAGGACCGGCAGGTTCAGGTCGAGCACGATGACATCAGGCGGCCGGTCGATGGCGGCTTTCAGGGCGGCGTCTCCGCTGGCGGCGATAACCGCCTGGAGGTCGCCGCCGCGCTCGAGGGTGTGCTTGATGAGGCCGGCGATATCGGGCTCGTCTTCGACGACGAGCACCTGTCTGCGTTCCACTGCCTCGAACGTACTGGCCCGGCGTTTCCGCGCCGTGACGCGGCCGTTAAATGTGTGTTACCGGGACAGGACGCGGCGCACTTCCGCGATCAGCGCCTCGGGCGGGCACGGCTTCGGGACGAACCAGTCGCACCCGGCCCTGGTGGCACGCTGCAACTCGCCCGAGCCGTCGTGGGCGGTCAGGGCGACGATGGGAATGTGGGCGGTCCGGCTGTCGCCCTTCAGCCGGCGGGTCGCCTCCCAGCCGTCGACCACCGGCAGACTGAGGTCCATCAGCACCACATCCGGCCCCAGCTGCGAGCTGCGCGCAATCGCATCGTCGCCGTTCTCGGCTTCGATCACGTCGAACCCGTCCTGAACAAGCTGCTGGGCATAGAGCTGCCGCAGGTCCGCCTGATCCTCGACGATTAACACCAGCGGGCGTTCACGCCGGGCGCGCGGGATCTCAGCCGTAGTCTGCATCGCTCGAAATTATCCCACGTTGTTGACAGGCCTACCGGCTGCGCGTACGGTAGCCGGCGTCATGTTGTGCAGAGCTTCGGGTCTCATCCTCGCGATCACGGTCGGGCTTGCCACGACGATGACGGCGCAGCAGCAGCTCGAGCGGCTGGCCGTCGCCGGGCAGGTGCATCTGCTCGCCGGCACCGGCGCGAACGTCGTCGTGCAGGCCGGCGATGAGGGCGCCATCTTCGTCGACACCAGCGTCGAGGCCGCCAACGACCAGCTGCTGGCCGAAGTAGGCGAGCTCACCCAGCGGCCGATCCGCTACGTGATCAACACCAACGCCGATCCGGATCACTACGGCGGCAACCAGCGGATTTCATCGGCTGGCCGAAACTTTGCGATCCCGGCGCCGAACCTGGCAGGCGTCGGCGCGCGGGCCGGTGGCGGCCGTGGCGGCGGTGGCGGAGGACGCACGCCGAACGCGCAGGTCTATGCCCACGAGGCCGTGCTGACGCGCATGAGCATGGCGGACGGGGCGGCGGCGGTGCCGTTCGCGCTGTGGCCGAGCGACACGTTCTTCACCGCCAAGAAGACGCTGTACTTCAACGGCGAGCCGATCGAGCTGCTGCACGCGCCGAAGGCGCACACCGACGGCGACGTCATGGTCTGGTTCCGCAAGTCGGATGTGATCGCCGCCGGCGACGTCTACACGCCGGATCGGTTTCCGATGATCGACCTGGCGCGCGGCGGCAGCGTGCAGGGGCTGCTGGATGCGCTCAACCGCATCATCGACATCACCGTGCCGCGCTTCAACCAGCAGGGGGGCACGATGGTGGTGCCCGGCCACGGGCGGATCTCGAACGAATCCGACGTGGCCGAGTACCGCGACATGGCGACGATCGTCCGCGACCGGATCGCGCTGATGGTCGACAGGAAGATGACGCTGGAGCAGGTCACGGCGGCGAACCCGGTGCTCGACTACGAGGGAGTCTATGGGCGGAATCGGACGTGGACCAGGGACATGTTCATCGAGGCGGTGTACCGTGACCTCACGCG
>JBFWUM010000023.1:8996-9792 GCA_050247255.1 Vicinamibacterales bacterium
CCCGCGAGCGCGCAGGTTGACCTCTCGGGCGAGTGGGGGGCGTTGAACGGGGTCAGCGAGGACCAGCCGCACCGCGTGCCGGGCGCCGACCTGGGCGACTACACCGGGCTGCCGATCAACGACGCCGCCCGGCTGAAGGCCCGGAGCTGGGACGCCTCGATCCTGTCGCAGCCCGAACGCCAGGCGCAGCCGCACCCCGTGCAGTACTCGTATCGCGGCGGCGGCGGGCCCAACCTGCGCATCGCGAAGATCATCGACCCGGTGACTTTTCAGCTCATCGCCTACAAGTTCGACGGCTACTTCGGGCGCGCCGACCGGATCATCTGGATGGACGGTCGGCCGCACCCGTCGGAATACGCGCCGCACACCTGGCAGGGGTTCTCGACAGGGGAGTGGGTCGGCAACTCGCTGAAGGTCACGACGACGCACATGAAGATGGGGGTGATCCAGCGCAACGGGGTGCCGGCCAGCCCGTACTCGACGCTGGTCGAGTTCTGGACCCGGCATGACAACCATCTCGGCCTCTTTGCGTGGGTGGACGACCCGATGTACCTGGAGGAGCCGATGGTGCGGACCACCGACTGGCTGTGGAACCCGCAGCAGCACGTCGGCGAGCCGCAGCCGTTCGACGTCGTCGACGAACTGGGCGACCGGCCGCTCGGGTGGGTCCCGAGCTACCCGATGGGCACCGAGCATCGCGGCTTCGCCGAGCAGTTCGGGCTGCCGTTCGAGGCGACGCAGGGGGGCAAGGAAACGCTCTACCCCGAATACATGCAGAAGCTGCCGCGGATGCCCA
>JBFWUM010000023.1:9818-64119 GCA_050247255.1 Vicinamibacterales bacterium
GCGCCTCTGATAGTATTCGCGTCCACATGACGCACATCGAACAGGCCTCGCCCGACGCAGCCGGCTCCGAGGTCCATCAGCGCTGGCTGCCGGCGCTCCTTTTCCTCTTCGTCGGGTCCGGCTGCGCGGCCCTTATTTACGAAGTCGTCTGGTTCCAGCTCCTGCAGCTGTCGGTCGGGTCGTCGGCCGTCTCGCTCGGGATTCTCCTTGGCATCTACATGGGCGGGCTCTGCCTGGGCAGCATCCTGCTGCCGCAGCGGATCAGCGCCCGCCATCATCCGCTCAAGGTCTACGCCTACCTGGAACTCGGCATCGGCGCGTTCGGGTTGATCGCCATCTTCGCGCTGCCGGCGCTCGGCAACGCCTATACGGCCATCGCCGGCACCGGCCAGGTCAACCTCGTGCTGCGCGCGCTCGTGGCCGCCGTCTGCCTGATCCCGCCGACGCTGCTGATGGGCGCGACGCTGCCGGCCATTGCCCGCTACGTGGAAAGCAAGCCGTCCAGCGTGGCGTGGCTCGGCTACTTCTACGGCGGCAACCTGGTTGGCGCGGTCACCGGCACGCTGCTCGCCGGCTACTACCTGTTGCGCGTCTACGACATGCCGACCGCCAACTTCGTGGCCGTCGGGCTCAACGTGCTCGTGGCGGTGCTGGCGCTGCTCATCGTCAAGGTCACGCCGTGGGCCGGGGTGGACCGCCGTGACACCACGTCGGTGATGGTCGCGCCTGGCGCCCGCCTGGTGTACGTGGCGATCGCGCTCTCGGGCTTCACCGCGCTCGGTTCCGAGATCGTCTGGACGCGCCTGCTGTCGCTGCTCTTTGGCGGCACCACCTACACCTTCGCCATGCTGCTGGCGGTGTTCCTCGTCGGCCTCGGCATTGGCAGCACGGTCGGGTCTGAGATCGCGCGGCGGACCACCAACGCTCGCGCCGCGCTCGGCTGGACACAGCTGCTGCTGTGCGTGGCGATCGGGTGGGCGGCGTACGTGACCGGCGCGTCGCTGCCGTTCTGGCCGATCAACCCGTCGATCTCCACGAGCCTCGGCTACACGTTCCAGCTCGATCTGGTGCGCGCCTTCTACGTGATGCTGCCGTCGGCCATCCTCTGGGGCGCCAGCTTCCCGCTCGCGCTCGCGGCCGTCGTCGCCCCCGGGCAGGACTCGGCCAGGCTGGTGGGCGGGACGTACGCGGCCAACACGGTGGGCGCCATCCTTGGAGCGGTTGTCGTCAGCCTCGGCCTCGTCGGCACGATTGGCAGCCAGGCGACGCAGCAGATCCTGATCGGCGTCTCGGCGCTGTCGGGTCTGCTGATGCTGGCACCGCTCTACATGCAGGGCGATGCGCGTCACCGTGCCAGGCCGATCGCCGCGTTCGTGGTGATTGCGATTGCCGCGGTCGGTTCCGGCCTGCTGGCGCGCACGGTGCCGCCGCTGCCGGGGCTGCTCGTCGCCTACGGCCGCTACGCCGCCACGTGGATTGGCATCAACGAAGTCATCTACGTCGGCGAGGGGATCACCGCGTCGGTCGCTGTGTCGCGGACGCCGACAGGGACGCTCAATTACCACAACGCCGGCAAGGTGCAGGCGTCGAGCGAGCCGCAGGACATGCGCCTGCAGCGCATGCTCGGCCACATCACGACGCTGGTGCCCAGCCGGCCGTCGAAGGTGCTGGTCATCGGCTGCGGCGCCGGCGTGACCGCGGGCGCGGTCTCGATCGACCCGCTGGTCACCGACCAGACGATCGCCGAAATCGAACCGCTCGTGCCGCAGGTCGTCTCGACCCACTTCGCCGAGCACAACTTCAACGTCGTCAACAACCCCAAGGTGACCATTCACCTCGACGATGCGCGGCATTACCTGCTGACGACCGACGAGAAGTTCGACGCGATTACGTCGGACCCGCTCGATCCGTGGGTCAAGGGCGCCGCCACGCTCTACACGCGTGAGTTCTTCGAGGAGGTGAAGTCGCACCTCAACCCCGGCGGCGTCGTCACGCTGTTCGTGCAGCTGTACGAGAGCAACGAGGCGGCGGTGAAGAGCGAGGTGGCGACGTTCCTCGAAGCGTTCCCGAACGGCGCCGTGTTCGCCAACACCGCGAACGGCCAGGGCTACGACCTGGTGCTCTACGGCCCGCTCGAGCCGATGCGCATCGACGTCGACAAGGTGCAGGCGCGGCTCGACGACCCGGCGAATGCCGCCATCCGCCAGTCGCTGAGCGAGATCGGCATCTACTCGGCGATCGACTTGTTCGGCACCTACGCCGGCAACCGGAACGACATGGCCCGCTGGCTGTCCGACGCCCAGATCAACACCGACCGCAACCTGCGCCTGCAGTTCCTCGCCGGGCAGGGGCTGAATCTCTACCAGAGCGACCCGATCTACAAGCAGATGATCGTCGACACGCGCTGGCCGGACAGCCTGTTCCAGGGGACGCCGGAAACGCTGGACGCGCTGCGGGCGAAGGTCGAGCAGCAGCTGCAGCTGTCGCGCCCGCCGTCAGGGATGTTTCAGTAAAAGAACGATCACAGGAGAAAAGGAGGAAGGAGATTTGATTGGCCTCCTTGCTCCTTCCTCCTGTGAAATCTCTAGACGACGGTGCCTGGCGGGATCACCCCGCCTTTCGGCACGACGATGATCCCCCCGCGGATGTACCAGCCGTCGCCGTCGGCGTGCTCGACGCCCTGTTCGTTGACCAGCCGGGCGCCGTCGCCGATGCGGGCGTTCTTGTCGATCACCACCTTGTCGAGCACGACGTTGCGGCCGATGCCCATCTTCGGCTGCTGGGCGTCGCCGTCCTCGTAGTAGTCGCCGCCGAGCAGCACCGACCGGGTCACCTTCGTGCCGGCGCGGATGTGCGAGCGGATGCCGATGACCGATTCCTCGATCCGGCAGCGATCGAGGAAGCAGCCCTCCGAGACGATCGAGTCCTTGACGTGGCAGTCGGTCAGCCGCGACCCGGGCAGGTGGCGGAGGTGCGTGTAGATCGGCCGCGTGACGTCCCAGAAGCGGAACGGCGCGCGCGGCCGGCCGAGCATGACGTTGGCCTCGTAGAACGATTCGATGGTGCCGACATCGGCCCAGTAGCCGCGATAGAGATACGGCCGCACCTTGTACTTGTCGAGGGCGCCGGGGATCAGCTCGCGGCCGAAGTCGACGCCTGATTCCTTCTCGAGGATGTCGAGCAGGACCTCCCGCGTGAAGACGTAGACGCCCATCGACGCCATGAACGGCTGCTCGTCGGTGTGGCGCGCGAACATCGACCCTTCGGGAATGCTGCGGCCGATCTCGGCCAGCCGCGGCGGCTTCGGCTTTTCCTCGAAGGCGACGATGCGCCCGCTGCGGTCGAAACGGAAGATGCCCATCTGCGTCGCCGTGTCCGGGTCGACCGGCTGCGCGGCAATGGTGATGTCGGCGCGCAGGTCCTTGTGCGCGTCAATGAGCTCGCAGTAGTCCATCCGGTACAGGTGATCGCCGGCGAGGATCAGGTAGTACTCGGCCTCGTGCTGGGTGATGTGACGCGCCGCCTGGCGGACCGCGTCGGCAGTGCCCTGGAACCAGGTGGCGTTGTCCGGCGTCTGCTCGGCGGCGAGGATCTCGACGAAGCCGCCGGAGAAAATGTCGAGCCGGTAGGTGTTGGAGATGTGGCGGTTGAGCGACGCCGAGTTGAACTGCGTCAGCACGAAAATGCGGCGGATGTCGGCGTGCAGGCAGCCGCTGACCGGCACGTCGATCAGCCGGTATTTGCCGCCGATCGGCACCGCCGGCTTGGAGCGGGTCGCGGTGAGCGGATGAAGGCGGGTGCCCTGGCCGCCGCCGAGGATGATGGCCAGCGTGTCGCTTTGCATAGTGGTGGTGTAAGCATACCTGCGGCCGAGTCACGAACTCTTTACTGTCGAGAGATGGTGTCGACACGGCGCTCCGCCAGACTCTGCCCGTCCCGCCCTTCCCCCCGGCGGTGACAGGTGGAGGTTGTCGATGAACCGTCGTTCGTTCATGAAAGGCGCCGCCCTCACGGCCGGCGCAGCCATTCCCTTCCAGTCGCTCCTCGCGCGCGTGTCCGCCGATTCGTCGGCCGCTGTGCGACGCGGCCACACTGCTGGCTACGGACCGCTGTTCGAGGTCGAAGACATGGCCACCGGCCTGCCGCTGCTGATGCTGCCGCGCGGCTTCAGCTACATCAGCTTCGGCTGGACCGGCGACCCGATGGTCAACGGCTTGCCCACGCCCGGCTCGCACGACGGCATGGCGGCGTTCCCGGCTGGGCCGCAGCGCGTCCGCCTCGTGCGCAACCACGAACGCGGCGCCGGCACGCCCTTCAGCGCCGCCGCGTACAACCCGCTGGCGGCCGGCGGCACGACGACGCTCGAGTTCGACCTCGCCGCCGGGCAGCCCATTTCGACCGTCGACAGCCTGAGCGGGACGATTCGCAACTGCGCCGGCGGCCCGACCCCGTGGGGCACGTGGCTGACCTGCGAAGAGACCAATGACCTCCGCACGCTGCCGCACGGCTACGTCTTCGAGGTGCCTGCCGACGGCACGCACGGCAGCGGCATCCCGATCAAGGACATGGGGCGGTTCAGCCATGAGGCGGTGGCGGTCGATCCCGCCACGGGCAACGTCTATGAGACCGAGGATTCGGGCTCCTCGTCAGGGTTCTATCGCTTCGTGCCGCACCAGCCCGGCAACCTCGCCGCCGGCGGCACGCTCTGGATGCTGAAGGTCGCGGACGTCTTCCAGGCGAACCTCGGCGCCGGCTACGCCAACGGCACGACATTCGACGTCGAGTGGGTGCCGATCGCCTCGCCGGACTACGCGGGGGCGCCGCAGTCCGAGTTCGTGTTCCAGCAGGGGCGGGTGCAGGGGGCGGCGCAGCTGTCGCGGCTCGAAGGCTGCTGGTATGCCGGCGGGATCGTCTACGTGGTCTCGACCAGCGGCGGCGCCGCGGGGCAGGGACAGGTGTGGGCGTACGACCCGGCCGAGGAGACGATCTCGCTGCTGATCGAGTCGCCGTCGGCGGACGTGCTCAATGCCCCGGACAACATCACGGTCAGCCCGCGCGGCGGCCTCGTGCTCTGCGAGGACGGCAGCGGCGCCGAGTTCATGCACGGGCTCACCGTCGACGGCGAGATTTTCCCGTTCGCGCGCAACAACGTGCGGCTGAACGGCGAAAAGAACGGCTTCGTCGGCGACTTCACCGGCTCGGAATGGGCCGGCGCCTGCTTCAGCCCGGACGGCCGCTGGCTGTTCGCCAACCTGCAGTCGCCGGGGATCACCGTGGCGATCAGAGGACCGTGGAAGTCCGGCGCGCTCTGACGACCCGCTGAGCAACGGAGCCCGGGACTTCAGTCCCGGCGTCGAGGGCGGGGAGCCGGGACTAAAGTCCCGGGCTCCGTGCCTTGACCACGCGCTGAACGAGGGTGGGGGCGACGCGCAGGCCGAGCAGCGCCGCTCCCACCTTCCAGTGCGCGGCGGCGCGAAACGCCGCGGCGAGCGCCGCCCGCGCCGCCGCCACTTCACCGCGCGTCAGCAGGTCCTTCCCTCGCTCGACGGCAATCGCCGCCTCGAAGCGGCGTAGCTGTGCCGCGGCCAGGGTGCGTTCGGCCCCGGACAACGGCAGGCGATCGAGCGCCTTGCGGAACACGCCGGCCGCCCGCTCCATCCGGATCCGGTGCGGGCCCGACAGGTTGTCGTCGTGGATGCGGTGGTGCATGAGCACCTCCGCGTGGCGGTGGAAGCGTGTCCCGGCCAGCGCCATCCGCAGCCACAGGTCGAAGTCCTGGCCGCGCCGCAGCGACTCGTCGAACAGCCCGGCGTCGAGCAGGGCGCGACGCCGGACGACGGCCGTCGACAGCGCGATGTGGCAGCGCTGCGCCAGCAGCGCCGCGGCGGTGACGTCGCCGCGCGACGGACAGACGTCCATGAACCGCTGCCCGGCGAGCGGCGTCCGGCCGATGTACACCGCGTTGGCATAGACGACGTCGCAGGCAGGGTGCGCCGCCAGCTCGTGCTGCTGCACCTCGAGGTGCTGCGGCACCCAGCGATCATCGGCGTCGAGGAAGGCGATGAGATCGGCGTCCGAAGCGAGGATGCCGCGGTTGCGTGCGGCGCCGGCGCCGGTGTTCTCCTGCGCGATCACTCGCAGCCGCCGCCCCCACCGGCCGACGGCATCGCCAAGCGGTCCGCGATCGGGGGACCCATCGTCGACGACGATGACCTCGTCGGCGCGACATGTCTGGGCGAACACAGAATCGAGCGCCTCCCCGAGGAAGCCGGCGCGAAAGACGGGGATGACGACGGCGAGGCGCGGGCGCGGATCAGGGTTCATGACGACCTCCGCGCTGTGGCGCTGCAAGCGCGCCGCCCGCAACGCCGCGTTCGTCACGTTCTCGTTACGCCACGTTCGTACCGAGGCGAATTTACCGGGACGTTGCGCGCGCGAGATCCCGCCGTCAAGGCGCGCCTTTATCTTGTGAGGGTATGCACGTGGGTATACCACGGCACCGTTCGTGTCCATTGGCCAGGCGATGACGCTCACCATCAGCGTCATCGTCTGTGCCCATAACGAAGCGGCGTATCTCGCCTCCTGTCTGTATTCCCTGCTGGCCCAGTCGCGGCCGCCTGACGAAATCCTGGTCATCAACAATGCGAGCACCGATGCGACGGGCGCCGTGGCGGCGCAGGTCCCGGGCGTGCGCGTGGTCGACGAGCCGCGCAAGGGGCTGGTGGTCGCGCGCGAAACCGGCCGGCGCGCCGCGCGCGGCGATCTCCTGGTCTATGTCGATGCGGATTGCCGCGCCCCGCTGACCTGGCTCGAGCGCGTCGAGCGCCGCTTTCTGGGCGACCCGCAGCTGCTGGCGCTCTCGGGCCCCTACCGCTTCTACGACTGGGACTGGTGGGGGCGGCTCCTGATTCGCGCCTACGACGTCACGCTGGCGCCGGCGACGCAGCTGCTCGTGAAGTACGTGCTGCGCCTCGGCACCGTCTTCTACGGCGGCAACTTCGCCGTGCGGCGCGAGGCGCTCGAGCGCATCGGCGGCTTCGACACGCGCATCGAGTTCCACGGCGAGGACACCAACCTGGGCCGGCGCCTCTTCGCCATCGGCAAGGTGACCCTCGTGCGCGAGTGCTTCCTGTACACGTCCGCGCGGCGCTACAAGGCGATGGGGAAGGGCGCCGTGTTCCGCTTGTACGTCCGCAACTTCACCTCGGAACTCCTGCGGCACCGCCCCCGGGACGTCACGCACGTCGATGTGAGGATCTGATGCCTGGCTACGAACCGTTCCTGCTCTGCGATTTCCATGTGCACACGCGGTGGAGCGACGGCCAGTTGACCGTGCGCGAGGTGGTCGACCTGTACGGCCGCACGGGCAAGTTCGACGTCATCGCCATCACCGATCACATCCTGATGGAGAAGGACCTGCTGGCGCGCGCGGGCCGCATCGCCACCCTCGGGCAGAAGGCGTTCGGCGTGCGTCGCGACGACTTCGCCGCCTACCTCGCCGACATCCAGGCCGAGGCGGCGCGCGCCTGGCAGGAGTACGGGCTGCTGGTCATTCCGGGCGCCGAGGTGACGCAGAACCGGATTGGCGGGAAGGGGAAGAAGAACTCCCACATCATCGCCCTCGACATCAAGGACTACATCAGCGCCGACCAACCGGCCGACGACATCCTGCGCGCCATCCGGCGCCAGGGAGCCGTCAGCATCGCCTGCCATCCACACCACCGGACCACCCGGCGGATCGAGATCAGCACCTGTTATCTGTGGGATCATCGCGACGAGCTGTCCGACCTGGTAGACGTCTGGGAGGCGGCCAATCGCGACGACCTGTTCTCGGTGACCAGCCTCAAGCACTTCCCGTACGTGGCCAACAGCGACTTCCACAAGCCGAAGCACCTGTACTCGTGGAAGACGCTGCTGCGGTGCGACAAGACGTGGCCGGCGGTGAGCGAGGCGCTGCGCAAGAACGTCGACGTCGCGCTGACGCTGTTTCGGAATGGATCGTGGGCAGCGTGAGTGCCGTCGATCCGCATTGCCCGCGCCGCTGACGGCCGGCTGATCGCCTCAGGACTCTCCTGCTGGTCTGCGGGCTACCAGGCGGGCGACGGCGCCGGCATCTTCGCCGGCTGGCGCTTCGAGGGCGGGCGGTTCGCCCTCTTCAACGATCGCTACGGACTGCACCCGCTGTTCTGCTGGCAGAGCGACGACGCCTGCGTCATCGCCGACTCGGTCCAGGCACTGCTCGAGGCCGGAGCGCCGCGCGCCCTGAACGAGGACGCGCTGGCCGTGTTCGTGCGCATCGGCTTCTTCCTTGGCGACGACACCCCGTTTCGCGCCATCCGCGCGGTGCCGCCATCGGCCGTCCTCGACCCGGCGACGCTCGGCATCAGCGGCCGGCTGCCGCGCCCGCGACCGGCCGCGCTCGGCCGCGACGACGCGATCGACGCGTTCCTGGCGGTGTTCGACCGGGCCATCGCCAGACGCCCGGTGCGCGGCCGCTTCGAGATGCCGCTGAGTGGCGGGCGGGACTCGCGCCATATCCTGCTGGCGCTCCACCGGGCGGGCGCGCACCCGGCGGCGTGCGTGACGGTCGACCCGTTTCCGCCACGGACCCAGGCCGACCGCCGGGTGGCCGCGGCGGTGTGCGAGCGCCTCGCCATCCCGCACCGTGCGCTGCGGCAGCCGCTGCCGCGCCTCGAGGCGGAGCGGGACAAGAACCGCCGGACGTCGCTCTGTGCCGCCGAGCACGCCCAGTTCGTGGCGCTGGCCGACGACCTCGCCGGCAGGACCTGCGAGTCGTACGACGGCATTGCCGGGGACGTGCTGACGCAGAGCGCCTACCTGACGACCGACCTGCACGCCGCCTTCGCGTCCGGCGACTGGCTGGCCGCCGCTGACGGCGTGCTGAACGCCGGTGGCCGGGCGGTGAGCGAGCCGGCGCTCGCGCGTCTGCTCCAGCCGGCGTGGCTCGCGCGGCTGTCGCGCGACCGCGCGCGCGCCCGCGTCGCCCGCGCCGCCCGCGAGGTCTCCGGCTGGCCGAACCCGGTCGCCGCGTTCTACTTCTGGAACCGCACCCGCCGCGAAATCGCGCTCGCGCCCTTCGCGCTGATGCGGCCGGTCACGATGCTGGCCCCGTTCCTCGACCCGGAGGTGTTCGACCTGCTCGCAGGGCTGCCTGCGGCGCTGCAGCTCGATCGCCGGTTCCACACCGACGCCATCGCCCGCGCCTACCCGGAGGTCCGCGACGTGCCCTACGCCGTCGAGACGGGGTCGACCGGGGCGCCAGGCGCGCGACGGCTCGCCGCGGCCCTCGGCTCGACCATGTGGCGGCGTCGCGACTGGTTCAACCTCCGCGGCATGGCGCCCTCGCTCCTCGCGACCGCCGCCGACGGCCGCGCGGAACGTCTCTGGCACCTGCCGCTGACCGTGTGGCTGGCCGAGATGCTCGAGTGCCGAGGCTGAAGCCTCGGGCTCCGTACGTGCACCGCGATCGCCGACACATCGAATTGCCCCGTTTGCGAATGCCAATTTGCATCGGCGTGACGCAAACGTCGCCACGCCACCAGATCCTGTGGACGTCACGGTCGGGCATAGGGCCTGACCGCAGGAGGCCCGCGGTGAAACTCGACCTGCACGTCCACACGATGTTTTCAGGCCAGACCACGATCTACCCGCTCAGCCTGATCATGAAGGAGTCGTACAACACGCCCGAGGGCGTGTACCGCCGCGCCAAGGCGCGCGGCATGGACCTGGTCACGATCACCGACCACGACCAGATCGACGGGGCGCTGACGATTGCGGACCGGCCGGACGTCATCGTCGGCTGCGAGGTGACGGCGGTGTTTCCCGACGACGGCGTCCGGGTGCACCTGGGCGTGCTCGGCATCAACGAGTCGCAGCACCGGGAGATCCAGCGGCTGCGCCACGACATCCGCGAGCTGCTGCCGTATCTGAAGTCGGAGGAGATCTTCACTACGCTCAACCACGTCGCCTCGCGGATCAACGGCGAGGTCACCGCGCCCCACATTGCCGCGCTGGTGCCGTGGATCGACGGCCTCGAGGTCATCAACGGCTCGCGGCTGCCGTCGCAGAACCGCACCGCCGCCTGCATCGCCGAGGCCTGCGGCAAGGTCGGCGTCGCCGGCAGCGACTCGCACACCGGCCGCGGCATCGGCCGGACCTGGATCGAGGCGCCGTGGGCCACGACGCGCGAGTCGTTCCTGGGGGAGCTGCACGCCGGGCGGGTGCGCGTGGGTGGACGCCAGGGGCATTACTTCACGATGGCCTCCGACATGCTGCGGCTGGCCAGCGGTTTCTACGAGGATCGCCTCCGCCGCGCGGTGCGGTCGCCGCTCAACTGGCGGAACCACGCGTTCGTGCTCGGCGGCCTGATCGGCCTGCCGCTCATCTGCCTGCCGCTGGCCGGCGCGCTGGCTCACTTCATGCTCGAGGAGCGCTTCAATCGTGACCTGCTCTTCGACCTGGTGGCGCGCCCGGCCGCGGCGCGGTTGCCAGAGGCCGCCTGACCATGCGGGTCGCCATCTTCACCGACAACGACTTCGCGAAGGTCAACGGCGTCACCACGACGCTGCGGGCGGTGCTCGACCACGCGCCCTCCGGCATCTCGCCGCGGATCTACACGGCGAGCCCGCTGGGGAGCAACGATCCGCAGTACCTCTCGCTGTCGTCGGTGGGGATGCCGATCCCGTTCTACGGGGAGATGCGGATGTACGTGCCTCGTCTGCGCCGCTACGTGCAGCATGCGCGCAAGGACCGTATCGACGTCGTCCATCTGACGACGCCCGGTCCGATTGGCCTGGCGGCGCTCTACGTCGCGCGGCGCCTTCGCCTGCCGCTCGTCGGCAGCTTTCACACCGACCTCGCCGCGTATACGGCGCTGCTCAGCGGCTCGGCGCGGCTGGGTGCGCTGATGCGCGAGTACATGCGGTGGCCGTACGGGCGCTGCGCGCGCGTGCTGGTACCGTCGGCCGCGACGCGGGACCTGCTGGTCGGTGCCAAGGGCGACCCCGCCAAGATCAGGATCTGGACGCGTGGCGTCGACGCCGAGCGATTCTCGCCGGCGCGGCGCTCGCGCCGGCTGCGGGACTCCTGGCACGTCGATGACCGGCGGCCGGCACTGCTCTATGTGGGCCGCGTGTCGCGCGAGAAGGGGCTCGACCTGCTGGCGCCGCTGCAGCACCGGCTGCATGCGATCGGTATCCAGCACCGTTTCATCATCGCCGGGGAGGGCCCGATGCTGCCGGCGTTGCGCGCGGCGCTGCCGGATGCGGTGTTTACCGGAGTGCTGTCGCGCGAGGCGGTGGCGACGGCCTTCGCCTCGGCCGACCTGTTCGTGTTCCCCAGCCGCACCGACACCGCCGGCAACGTCGTGCTCGAGGCGCAGGCGAGCGGCCTGCCGGTCGTCGTCTCGAGCGCCGGCGGACCCAAGGAGAACATGATGCCCGGGTTGACGGGCGTGACCTGCGACACGGGCGGCGTCGGCGAATGGACGGCGGCGGTCGCATCGATCCTGCGCACGGCGGGACGCCGCGCAGCGATGGCCGCGGCGGCGCGTGAGTACGCGGTGACCCGGTGCTGGGACGAGGCGCTGCGGCCGCTCTACCGGGCCTACGAAGAAGTGCTGACGGCCGGGGCCGCACACCCGGCCGTTCGACCGGCTCCTCCAGATGCGGCGGCGCCGCTGATCAACGCATGACCGAGGAGCCGACGACGGTCGCCGGCGCGCTCCGCTGGGTCGTCGCCGACCCGTGGAACGCGCTGGCGCGCCGGTGGAACTACAAGTCGGCCATCCTGAGCGCCACGCTGCGGGCCGGCGTCTTCTTCGCCGCCAACCTGCCGTCCGGGGCGGAGGCGGCGACGCTGGCGATGGCCGTCGAGTTCGTGTTCCGGTTCTCGACCGCCGGCTTCTACGGCGCGCTGACGCAGGCGTTCCGTCGCGTCGAGCCGGCGCTCCACGGCACGCTCGCGGCGATGATCCTGCTGCCTGGTGTGGCCCACTCGCTCGAGGCGGTGGTACACCTCGCCGCGGGGACGCCGCGGCTGCGCGACAGCATGGCCGCGTCGCTGATGCTGACGGCGCTGTCCACGTCGTTCAACCTGTTCGCCATGCGCCGCGGCGCCTTCGTCGTCGGGCACGGCAGCCAGTCGCTGCTGAGGGATGTGTTCGCCCTGCCGGCGCTCGGCGTGGCCTTCATCGCCGCGGTGGCGCGCTCGTGCCTCGGCCAGCCGACGCGGTGACCACCGTCCATATCACCAACGCCTATCATCCGACGTCCGGCGGCATCCGGACGTTCTACACCGCGCTGCTCGAGGCGGCCAACCGGCATCGGCGTCGTGTCGTCCTGATTGTGCCGGGCGAGCGAAGCGCCCGGGAGGACGTCGGCCGCTTCGGCTGTATCCATGTCGTCGCCGCGCCGCGGGCGCCGGCCTTCGATCGCCGCTACCGCCTCTTGTATCCCGTGACCTACATGCCGGGCCTGCGTGCTCCGGTCATCCGCATTCTCGAGCAGGAGCAGCCGGCGCTGGTCGAGATCTGCGACAAGTACTCGCTGCCGTACCTGGCGGCGATGCTGCGGAAGCGCTGGCACCGGCGCGTCAGTCGTCCAGTGCTCGTCGGCTTCAGTGCGGAGCGCTTCGACGACAACATGGCCGCGTACCTGGCGCGGGGCCGCCAGGCGGGCCGCTTCACGCGGTGGTACCTGCGTCACATCTACGGACCGCCCTTCGACGTGCACCTGGCCAACTCGGAGTATGTCGCGGAGGAACTGCGCGCGGCGCTGCCGGATCGATGGCCCGGCTTCATCCGCGTGCTGCCGATGGGCGTCGACGTCGCCGGCTTCGGCCCGCAGCGCCGTTCGCCCGCGACCCGCGCGCAGCTGCTCGAGATCGCCGGTGGCGGCCCTCAGACGACGCTGCTGCTGTACGCCGGACGCCTGTCGCCGGAGAAGAACATCGGGCTGCTGCTCGAGACGCTGCGCCGGCTAACGGCTGACGCGGCGCGCGACTACCGGCTGGTGCTGGCCGGCGATGGGCCGCTGGCGCCGGCGCTGGGCGGCGCGGCCGCCGCGATGAACGGGAGGCTCTCGTTGCTGGGGCCGCTCGACCGCGAGGCGCTCGCGCGCTGCTGCGCCAGCTGCGACGTATTCGTGCATCCCAACCCGCGCGAGCCCTTCGGCATCGGCCCGCTCGAGGCGATGGCCTCCGGCATCCCGGTTGTCCTGCCGCGCGCCGGCGGAGTGCGGGAGTACGCCGACGAGGGCAACGCGTGGCTGGCCGAGCCGACCGCCGCCGACTTTGCCGACGCCGTGCGCGCTGCCGCCGCCGGCGGCGCGGAGCGAATTGCCGGCGCCCGGACGACCGCCCGCGGCCTGGCGTGGTCGCGGGTGGCCGCGCGCTACTTTGCGTTCTACGACGAGCTGGCCGGCGAGGTGCGGTTACGCGAACGTGACGCAGCCGTCACCCACGGGTGATTCCTGGCTGATAGCGTCAGCGGCATGTTCGCCCGCCCCGGCGCGAGGCCCCAGTGCTGACGGCCGTCGCCCAGTTCGCCCGCCGTCGCGTAGATGCGTCCGACGCCGCGTTGCTCGAACGGCTGGCCGCGGCCGCGACGGAGCCTGACGATCCCTCGCGCCAGCACCCGTGGCGTGTCGGCGCGCTGGCCGCCCGCATCGCCAGGGCGCTGCGCCTGTCCGACGTGGATGCCGGGCTGATCGGCGGGGCAGCGCGGTTTCACGACATCGGCAAGATCGCGGTGCCGGCGCACGTGCTCGGCAAGCGGGGCGCGCTCGACGATCTGGAGCGGCGTCTGGTCGAGCGCCATACCATCATCGGCCATCAGATCCTTTCGAGCCGCCGCTCGCCGCTGCTGCAACTGGCATCGCAGATCGCCCTGCGGCACCACGAGCGCTGGGATGGCCGCGGCTATCCGCACGGGCTCGGCGGCGAGCGCATTCCGTTGCCGGCGCGTATCGCCGCCGTCGCGGATGCCTGGGACGCGCTGACTCACGAACGCCCGTATCGCCCGGCCTGCACCGAAGACGAAGCGCTGATCGAGGTGGGCAGCCACGCCGGCGGACAGTTCGATCCCCAAGTGGTCGACGCGCTCGTCGAGGTGCTCGCGATCTCGGCTGATGACGCCGTTACATCGTGTTTACGCCAGGTGACACCGATCTCCTGATACGCTCAGCGGTCTCACGCCCACAGGTCGGAGGTTCCAGCTGCATGTCGCTCAACCGCCAGTTTACGCACCACAGCCACGTCCATCGCTTCGTCGTGTCGCTCGGTGACCGGGGGTGGGAAGTGCGTGAGGAGGAAGATACGGTCGTGCTCAGCCGGGTGCAGCGCGTCGACTGGCATCGCGTCGAGCGCGACATCCAGCAGTTCGAACGCAAAGCGGAGGCGCTGCGGCAGGCGGGCTGGATCGAAGAACTGGCGGGCCTGGCTCAGGGCTCGTAGGAAAACGCCCGCGCCGCCGGTCCCGACAGCAGCGGTGCCCGGGTCACGCCGGGCGCCGCCTCCGGTCCCAGGGGCAACCCCTCCGCCACGCGCCGCTGAATCCATCCGTGCGCGTACCGGTCGAGATCGAACGCCGCCGTCTGCGGCGCCGCAAACTCCCACTCATCGAATCGCGGCCGCATCAACCCCTCGGAGGCATGGGTCGAGGTGTCCAGCAGATAGTGGCCGATCTCGTGGGCGGCGGCGCGGCCGAGGACCAGCCCGACCTGGCGATCGCTGAACCGCCGGCGGTCATCCCCGGCGGCGCGGGCGACGATGCGCTGCGCCTCGCCGAGCGAAACCATGGCGATCGCCTTCGATCGATCGACACGAAGCAGTTCGCCGACCACGCTGCTGTCGGCGCGCGTCTGCGTCCGCGGCCGTTCGACGGCGAGCAGGCGCAGTGTCCGCCCGGTCGACGGCGCAGTCGCGGAGGGAGGTGTCCACGTCAGCCTGACGCCAGCCTGGTCCCAGATCCGCGTGGCTTCGTCCATGAGTGCCGACCGGAGGTCGGGTGAAACGTGGGGTGCGGTGGTCAGGATGATGCCAAGACCTGCCGGCACGCGCGCGTCGACGAACGACTGGGTCGCGGCCCCGAACAGGAGCACCGACGCCAGCAGTCGCAGGGCGAGGCGATCGACCCCTCGGCGCATGGAGCGCCGAAGTTAACACACAATTTACGTTACGGTTGTAACAACGTCACGGAGCCCTGCGAGGAGCCCGGGACTTCAGTCCCGGTTCCCCAGGCCGACACTGAAGTGTCGGGCTCCGCGTCTTCCGACACTAAAGTGTCGGGCTCCGCGTCCGGTGGCGGCTAGCGGGGAAAACGATCGGGGTTGTCCGTGAAGAGCGCATCCACGTTCAGCTCGCGCAGGAAATAGGCCATTTCCGCCGTCACGTCGCCGCCCCTGCCGGGCGCGCGGCTGGTGAAGGTATACGGCGTGACGGTCAGGCCGGCGGCGTGCGCCAGCTTCACCAGTTCGGGCCGGCCGTCGAGGATCAGCTTGCTTGGACCGACACCGGTCGCAAAACGGCGGGCCTCGACCATGCCCGCCGGCGTGAACCAGCGCGACGCCTGGCGGGGATCGATCAGCAGCGTCCGCGCCAGCCCTGGAGCGGCCGCGGTGAGCGCGATCAGTGCCTCCGGGTCGAACGACTGCACGATCAGTCGCTCGACCGGTGCATGGTCCAGGCCGAGCCGTGGCAGCGACTGCACGAACACCCCCACCATGTCGATCCCGCGGGCTCGGTAGAGTGGCGGCGACTTCAACTCCGGGTAGAGGCCGGCGCTCGCGGATACCAGCTGCACCGCTTCCTCCCACGTCGGCACGCGCTCCCCGGCGAAGCGGCTGTCGAACCAGCTGCCGGCATCGAGCGTCTTGATCTCGCTCAGCGTGAAGTCGGCCGCGTACCACTGGCGGCGGCCGGTGGACGGCTCGGCCACCGCACGGTCGGGAAACACCTCCTCGACGTTGGTGGTTCGCTCCAGCGTGTCGTCGTGCAGGCAAATCAGCACGCCGTCCCTGGTTACGGCCAGGTCCTGCTCGACGTAGTCGGCGCCCTGCTCGATGGCTATCCGGTAGGCAGCCAGCGTGTGCTCCGGGGCGTACGCGGAGGCGCCGCGATGCGCGACGAGCTTGGGCCGTGCCTGACGCGCCGGCGCGTGGGTCAGGTCGCGGCCAATCGCGGCGAGCACCAGCCGCCAGTCGTAGACGTGAAAGTTCCTCCCCGTACTGTTCATCATGATCACCGCGCCCATGGGGAACCGTGGGATGACGCCGCCCGGAAGAAACTCGATGCCGTCGGTCGAGGCTGCCTGTGTGAGTACCGCGCCGGCCTCGCGAACATCGCCGTCGCCCGACCGTTGGAATAGGCGCAGCGTGCTGCCGCCTTCCACCTGATCGCTGACGACGACCAGGGTGTCGCCGGCCGGATCGGGCGCGAGCGCGATTCCTTCGCGCTGTTGCGCGAACCGACCGCGTCCGAACGTGGCCAGCTCCGCGCGCGCATCGCCGGCATCCGGGTCGGCCCGCCACACCCGGACGGCGAACTCCTCGTCGGAGAAATAGACGACGCCCGCCGCATCGTCCACGGCCACGGCCTCGATTTCCCCTCTGCCGCTGAAATTGCCGAAGCGTCGCACCAGGGAGCCGACCACGATGCGGGTCGTCGGATCGAACGTGAGGCGGTATTGCCAGAGGTAGTTGGTGGCGTCGCCGGTCTTCGGCGCCACGATCGCAAAGACGGCGCCGTCGGCCGGCCGCCGGTAGAGGGCGAGGCCCATCGGTTCCGCCGCTTCGCCGGACTGGCCCTCGAGCACCGGGATACCGCCGTCGTCGATCGCGGTCAGGCCGTCTGCGCGCACCTGGTAGACCCGCAGCCGATGGCGCAGCCTTTCGGTGACCACGGCGATGTCGATCGGCCCGTCGGGCGTTGCCAGCGCGTACTCGACATCCACGTTGTTCGGTCGATCGAGCGGTGCGAGCACCTGCCGCGCCTGGCCATCGAGACCGTACACGTAGAGGGCGCCGCCGGGTTCAGCGACCTTGTTGGTTCCGAGGATCAGGCTGCGCGCAGGGTCCTCGCGGTCGATCCAGACCGCCGGATCGTCGGCGTCATCGGGCACGGCGGCAGTGATGAGAGACGGCGCAAGGCCGCGCGGCGCCTCCTGCGCGTGCGACACCGTCGACGCCGCGACGGCGAGGCAGAGAACGGACAGAGTGCGCATGCGGTGATGCTAGGGGACCGTTGCAACGGCGGTGTGTCGAGCCGAACACCGGCGACGTGTTTACCAAAGCGTCGTGCATCCGTTACGCCGGCGCGCGATCGCAGTCGCTAGCGTGGTGCCTCACACACTGGTTGGCGAGCTTCGGCGTCCGCGTGAACTTCTAGGCCGTACGGAGCCCGAGACTTCAGTCTCGGCGGAACCGCAGCCGGGACTAGAGTCCCGGGCTCCGTACGCCGGGTCTCATCTGCACTGCCGTGATCAGCGCATCGAGCGTGAAGCGGCTCGAGCCCACGAACGGGTAATCACTTGCGGCCTGCACCAACCCGGCGCGCACCGGATTGTTGACGATGTAGGCGGCCACGCCGAGCGACTCCTCGTGATCGCGCAGGACGTAGTCCCAGTAGCCGTCCTGCCACAGGGGCGTCGGCGCCTGCCGCCGCCAGGTGAAGCCGGTCCACTGCCGCCAGCGGGCAAACGCGGTCAACGGCTCGGCGTCTTCCCCCGTGCCTGTCCAGAGCACGTGCACGTGATCGGGCATCAGGCAGTACGCAGTTGTTTCAGATCCGAACCGGTCGCCACAACGCAGTAACTGCGCTACCGCTGCCGCGGCGAAGTCGGCATCCGCGAAGGCGCGACGTCGATCCTGTGTCGATGCCGTGAGAAAACACCGGCAGAAGCCGCGGTAGTCGAAGTGACGGAGACGCGGGGGGCGGTGGCGCATGCGGCGTCGACGTGCATGCGGTGTTCCGGTGTCCCGAAGCCCGAGACTTCAGTCTCGGATACCTGGAGCCCGAGACTGAAGTCTCGGACACGCCGGCACTAAAGTGCCGGGCTCCGTGCGTGCTAGGGCGCGAAGCCGAGGGCGTGCGCCAGGACGTGGAAGATGTAGTTCTGCTCCTGCACGCCGTGGAACAGCTGCGACGCCGGCCCGCGGGCGTAGATCGCCACGTCCTCCCCGGCGTGGCTCTCGCTCGCCAGCGGGACCTGGGCCTCCTGCAGGTAGTCGGGATCCGCCGTGTCGTGAAACGTCAGGATGGGGCGCAGGCTCGGCACCTCGCGCGACGCGCCGGGGCCGTTGCGATAGCCCAGCGTCGTGTACGGCTTGCCGTGCCGGTCGACCTCGGGATAGGGCAGCGGCCGGCCGGCGGCGTCGTTGTCGGCGACGAGGCCGAGAATCGGGTTGCCGCGCGTGGCGCTGCCGCTGATGGTCAGCGTGTGGCTGTGATCGGCGGTGACGACGATCAGCGTGTCGTCGGCGCTGGTGCGCGAGGCCGCCAGGCGCACGGCGTTCGACAGCTCGATGGTGTCGGTCAGCGCCCGATAGGCGTTGCCGTCATGGTGGGCATGATCGATGCGCCCCGCCTCGACCATCAGCACGAACCCGCGCGGGTTGCGCGACAGGATGTCGATCGCCTTCGCCGTCATTTCGGTGAGCGACGGCTCGCCGGCCGGATCGCCGGATCGATCGTGCTCGTACTGCATGTGGCCGCGCTCGAACAGGCCGAACAGCCGCCGCGTCGTTGCCGCCGACGCCGCCTGGAACTGCGCGGCGTTCCAGACGTACGTCCCGTCGGCATAGCGATGCTGCCACTCGGCGATGAGATCGCGGCCGTCCTTGCGGCGGCCTCGAACCCGCGGGTACTCGGGGTCGGCCTCGGTGTTTGGCATGAAGTGGCTGCGGCCGCCGCCGAGCGCGACGTCGATGCCGTCACCGTGGTCGAACTCGGCGAACTGACGCGCAATGTCGGGATACCCGGTGGCGCGCGCGGCCGGCGGCATCGCCGCGTCGTCCTCCCAGTCGCGGTTCACGCTGTGGGCATAGGTCGCGGCCGGGGTCGCGTGCGTGAGCCGCGCGGTGGAGACAACGCCGGTGGACAGGCCGCGGTCCTCGGCGATCTCCAGCAACGTCGGCAGCTCGCGTCCCTCGGCGCTGGCCGGGTCGTCGTGCACGGCGCGCTGATCGAGCGAGAGGATGCCGTCGCCGGTCTTGACGCCGGTGATCATCGCCGTCATCGTCGGCGCCGAGTCGGCGACCTGCTGGTTCACCGAGTAGGTTTTCGACAGCGCGAGGTACGGGAACGCTTCAAACGCCAGCTGATGGTCCTCCCCCGGCCCGCCGAGCATCTGCCCGGCGAGGATCCGCGCGGCGGTGACGGTGGAGACGCCCATGCCGTCGCCGACGAACAGGATCACGTTCTTCGCCCGGGTGGGCGGCGTGCGCATGGCCAGCGCCGCGGCAACCGCAGACGAGCCGTCACGTGACCACTGTTCACGTGACTCCTCGCGGACGACGTTCTGCGCCGCGGCGCCGATGGCCCCGGCGAGCAGGATGGCCGCCGCGCTCGCGCCCCATCTGATATCCATGCAGCGAGCTTAGGAAGCGGCTGTGACCGCCGCATGACGGTGGTGCAACTAGTCCATGATTCCCAGAAAAAAGAGGATGAGCTCGAAGACCAGGATCAGCACGATCGCCAGCTCCAGCACCTCGCCGCGGGCCATCGACGTCTGTTCGACGGTGAAGCGGTAGATGTCGTCCAGCGTCTCGAGCTTGCGCCGGACGTGGCCCTTCCACTGGTCGAGGCCGAGGCGCGCGGCGACAAGGGCGAACAGGCGGGCCGCATAGACGTCGCCGGCGAACTTCAGCGAGTTCTCCGCCTTGTCGGTGAGCTCGTTGACGTCGATGAAGATGGCATGGAGCTGTCGCGCGGCGCGGGTGTGCCGGCGTCCGAGCCAGGTATGAGTGAGGGGCGGGTGCTGAAGGCGCGCATAGATCCGCCCCAGCTCCGTGTCGAGGAGCTGGTCATAGTAGCGGAACTGCAGGAGCTGTGAATTGGCGTGTTCGATGATGTCGAGCGCCGCCTGGGCGCCGGCCTCTGTGTCGTAGACGAACGCGCCGTTCCAGGTCGGCACCACCAGATCGTCCTCGAGGTACGAGAGCCGGTGCCGCAGCACCTCCTCGCGCTCCTGCGGGCTCAGCGGCGCGCGCTCGCCGCGCAGCAGCTGCGCCAGGGTGCCGCCCTGCTGAGCGACGACGGCCTCGGCGGCAGGGGAGCCGGCGACCGCGGTGGCCGCGAACACCCAGTAGTCCTCGGTGAGGAAGGCCTCGCGGGGCGCGGACGCGGCAGACGACAGGCGTGTCATCAGGTGGCGGCAGAGGCGGTCCGCCTCCGTGGGAAGCTGCGGGTCCTCCGACCAGCGGAGCCCGGCGTCGAGCAGCGCCTCCCAGGTCGCGGGCAGCGGCCGGGAGAACGCCACGGAGATGACGCCGTAGTCGAACACCTTCAAGCGGACGTCGAACCCGGCAACATTGGCCGCCTCCACGGCGCTCCCGTGGATGGCAATCGGCGGCTCCGCGTACTGCACGTACGGCGGGGTCGCCGGTTTCGGCGTGAGCCGAGCCCTGACCGCGTCGCTGATCAGCGCGCGGGCGCGTTCGAGGTCGATGGCATCGGCGACATCGAACAGGAAGAAGCAGGTGGCCGTGCCGCCGAGCTGCGTCATGCCGACATCGTATCCGACCGGTGACACAGACAATTTACGCTGCTGCAGCCTCGTCGCAATCTGCCTTCCGGACAATGGCCAAATCAGAGGCCGGTCGCGATGGCAGATGACTCCACATTGATGCAGGCGCTCGTGCGCGCGCGCGCCGAGTTCATCGAAATGCCGGACTTGCAACTGACAGTGGTGCAGGCATCGAGACTCTGGTCGCTCGATCTCGAAACCTGCAGCGAGATTCTGTCGCGGCTGGTCGAAGCGCGCTTCCTGGTCACCTCGCGCAACGCCACTTACATCCGCGCCTGAGCGATACCGCCCTTCAGAGAGCGCTTAGTGCTGGTCATTCCAGCACTTAGCGGACTTCTCCGACGCCGCGTCCCGTTTTAACGCCGGTGGATCGGCTCTGTCACCTCGCCGTTACAGGCGCCTTCTACCGTGTCAATGGATGCTCAAGCAGAGGTCCGCTTCAGTCCCACACGGGCCCTTTCCCGAGGAGCTTATGAGTTTGCGAACTGTACGAGGAGTGCTGCTGGCCGTGTGCCTGGCGCTGCCCGCGACCCCGAGCTGGGCGCAGGCCGCTGCGCAGGCTGCGCCGGCGAACCGCCCGGGCCAGACCCTTCGCGTGGTCGGCACCGTCCGTGACGAGTCCAATGCCATCCCGCTGCCGGGCGTGCCGGTCGAGGTGGTGGGCACCAGCCAGGTCGTCTACACCGACGTCGATGGCCGGTATGTCGTGGAGGTTCCCGCCGGCGCCGAACTTCGGGTCGCCGTCGAGGGCTACCAGGAGCGGCGCGTCACCGTCCCGGCCTCCGGCGCGCGTACGGTCACAGCCGACCTCGGCCTGACGATGACCCGGTTCGCGGAGACGGTGACCGTCACCGCGGCCACGCTCGACGTGCAGACCTCGTCGGCCGAAGCGCAGCTGATCGAGCGCAAGAACGCCCAGGTGATCACCGACAACATCGGCTCGCAGGAGATGCGTGCCAACGGCGACGGCGATGCCGCCGCGGCGATGTCGCGCGTCACCGGTCTGTCGCTGGTGGACAACCAGTATGTGTTCGTGCGCGGCCTCGGCGAGCGGTACAGCAATACGACGCTGGCCGGGTCGGTCCTGCCGACGACCGAGCCGGACAAGAAGGTGGTGCCGCTCGACCTGTTCCCGGCAGGACTGATCGACAGCGTGCAGGTGGCCAAGTCGTACTCGCCCGATCGTTCCGCGGAGTTCGCCGGCGGTCTCGTGCAGATCACCCCGCTCAAGCTGCCGCAGCGGCCGGTCGTCGACTTCTCGTACGGGTTCAGCCTCTCGTCCACGGCGACCGGCAAGGACATTCCGCTGAGCCCGCTCGGCAGCCGCGACGTCTGGGGGTTCGACAGCGGCGCGCGTGCGCTGCCCTCCGGGTTCCCGGCCGGCAAGATCGTGCGCGGCGGCCTGTTCACGCCCGGCATCGGCTACTCGCTGGACCAGATTACGAACTTCGGCCGCCAGCTCGAGAACCGCTGGCTGCCGGCGACTGAGAGCGGGGCGCCGGGCCAGAACTGGAGTCTGACGTTCGGCAACCGGTTCGACAAGCTGGGGATCATCGCCAGCGTCTCGCACTCGTATCGCGAGGCCTATGTCGAGGAGGAGCGGAACTTCTACGCGGTGGGCGCCGGCGGCGGGCTCGAGCCGCTCAGCGTCTACGATATGCGCACCGGCACGCAGCGCGCGCAGCTCGGTATCGTCGGCAACATCGCCTATCAGTTCACGTCGAACCACCGGCTCTCGTTCGAGAACCTCTACACGCACTCGGGGCGCGACGAAGGGCGCTTCTTTGAGGGGGCGAACACCGACAACGAGCTGTGGTATCGCAACAACCGCCTGCAGTTCATCGAGGAAGGGCTGATCTCGAACGCGGTGGGCGGCGAGCACTTCTTCCAGGCGCTGACCAACAGCCGCATCGACTGGCGGGTGAGCTATGCCCGCGCCACGCGCGACGAACCGGACATGCGCGAAACGCTGTATCAGTCCACCCTCGTCCGCGGCGCGGACAACACGTTCAGCACCACCGGCACACCGGTGCTGGCCGATGAATCCCAGAGCGGCCTGCGGATGTTCAACGCGCTGGATGACGACACCATGGACGTCGGCGCGAACTGGAGCCTGTTCCGCACGACCGGACGTCCGACCCAGTTCAAGTTCGGCGTCAACTACGTGGAGCGCACGCGCGACTTCCAGTCGCGCCGCTTCCGCTACGTCCCGGTCACCTCGAAGGACAATGCGCTGCCGACGGCGCTGCTGACCCAGACGCCGGAGGAGATCTACGTCAGCGCGAACATCGGCAGCGTCTTCCGCCTGAGCGAGGAGACCCGTCCGACCGACGCCTACGACGGCGAGCAGAAGACCACCGCCGGGTACGGCATGGTGGACATCGGGCTGACCGGGGCGACCCGGCTGATGCTGGGTGCCCGTGTCGAACGGTTCGATCAGCAGGTCAATACCTTCGATCCGTTCGGCTTCTCGCTGGTGACGCTGACCGCTGCCAACAAGAACACCGACGTGTTCCCGAGCGTCAACTTCGTGCAGTCGCTGCGGCCGAACAGCAATCTCCGCCTCAGCTACAGCACGACCGTGAACCGGCCGGAGTTCCGCGAACTGGCGGAGTTCGAGTTCACCGACGTCGTCGGCAACTACGCCATCGTCGGCAACCCGGACCTGGAACGTGCGCTGATTCAGAACGTCGACGCGCGGTGGGAGACGTTCACCGGGGCGCGCGGCGTCGTGGCCGCCAGCGTCTTCTACAAGTACTTCGACCAGCCGATCGAGCGCACGATCAAGGCCGGCGCCACGCCGCTGGCGACGTTCCAGAACGCCGACAACGCCCGCAACTTCGGCTTCGAGCTGGAGGCGGCACGGGACTTCGGCGACATCCTCTTCTTCAACGCGAACTACACGTTCGTCGACTCGAACATCGCGCTGACGCCGGAGCTGCAGTCGATTGCCACCTCACTGGAACGGCCGCTGGCCGGGCAGTCGAAGAACCTGTTCAACCTGATGGGCGAGATCGCGGTCTCGGGCTTCTCGATGCGCCTGCTCTACAACTTCTACGGCGACCGCATCAGCGGCATCGGTACCGACGAGGCGCCGGACATCATCGAGCAGGGGCGCGGCTCGCTCGACATGGTGTTCTCGCAGCGCTGGCGCGGGCTCGGCGTGCGCCTGAACCTGGAAAACCTGGCCGACAGCGACTACCTGTTCACGCAGGCGAGCGGGTCGGGCGAAGAGACGCAGCGCCGCTACAAGCTCGGGCGCACCATCGCGCTCTCGTTCAGCTACAACGTGTTCTGACATGCGACCCACAAGGAGCGCAGGAAAACCTGATATGAGCCACCAGTCACTTCTCGCGCGCGGCCTGGCGGCCGCCGCCGCCCTCGTTCTGGCGTTCGGCGCGGTCGTCTCGACCGACCAGGCGCCGCCGGTGAACGTGCCCGGCATCGACAAGCCGGTCATTGTCGTGACCGAGGAGGTCACCGGCACCGCGACCTGGGTCAACTCCAACTACTACGTGCTGCGCGGCGCCGTGTTCGTCCGCGATGGCGCGACGCTGAACATTCAGGCCGGCACCACCGTGATCGGCGAGAGCTGGAGCACGGGCACGCTGGTCGTCGAGCGCGGCGGCCGTCTCAATGCCATCGGGACCGCGGCGGCGCCGATCGTCTTCACCAGCGACCAGCCGGAAGGCAGCCGCAATCGCGGCGACTGGGGCGGTCTCATCATCAACGGCCGCGCGACCCTGAACGTGCCGGGTGGGGTGGCCAGCGGCGAAGGGAGCACCGGCCAGTACGGCGGCACCGACGACAACGACAACAGCGGCACGCTGAAGTACGTGCGGGTCGAGTTCGCCGGCGTCGAGTTCAGCCCCGACAACGAACTGAACGGCATCGCCTTCCAGGGCGTCGGCCGCGGCACGGTCGTCGACTACGTGCAGGTGCACATGAACCGCGACGACGCCCTCGAGTTCTTCGGCGGCACCGTCGACGTCAAGCACGCGGTGCTCTCGAACACCGCCGACGACAGCTTCGACTGGACGCAGGGGTGGCGCGGTCGCGTGCAGTTCGTCGCCATCACCCAGCGCAGCGATGATGCCGACTGGGGGATCGAGGCGGACAGCAACAGCTCGAACCACAACTTCCTGCCGCGGGCCAACCCGCAGATCTACAACATGACGATCTGCGGCGACCCCGACCGGAACGAGGGGGGCGAGAGCGTCCGGGCGGTGCTGTTCCGCGTCGGTACGGCCGTGACGTTCCGGAACTTCATCATCCTGGGGTCGAAAACCCTCGGCATGCAGATGAACGACGCGGCGACACTCGAGCAGGTCGCCAACGGGACGACGCAAGTCGGCGCCGGCATCATTTCGGGGCCGACGACGCCGCTGCACTCGAGTGTCGCCGGCTTCGTCAGCAGCGGGCGGTTTCCCGACGTGCGCGTCAATCCCGGCAACGTGGGGCTGACGGCGGCGGGGTGTGCGAACCACGCGGCGCCGAACTTCCAGCCGAGCCTCGCGTCGCTGGCCGGCGGGCAGATGTCGCCCATCCAGCCGCCGAACGACGGCTTCTTCGAGCCGGTCACGTTCATCGGCGCGGTGCCGCCGGCACCGGCCGCCAACTGGATGGACGGCTGGACCTCGTTCCCGCAGAATTGACCACGTCCGGCTGAAGCCGGACA
Organism: Vicinamibacterales bacterium; assembly: GCA_050247255.1. Taxonomy (GTDB): domain Bacteria; phylum Acidobacteriota; class Vicinamibacteria; order Vicinamibacterales; family UBA2999; genus JBFWUM01. The sequence continues at coordinate 35,258 of JBFWUM010000023.1, forward strand.
CTACCTCCGATGGATTTCCACCTCAGGGCCGGCGTCAGCCGGCCCGCTTTCTTTCTCGGGCTGGTGCTGCTGGCCGCAGCAGCCTGCAGCACCGTCCCGCCGCTCGCCCACACGCACGCCACGCCGGAAGCCCTGGCCCGCTCGGTGCTGGATGCCGTGGAGGCGGGGGACCGGCCGGCGCTGCTGCTCTTTGCCCTGTCGGAGCAGGAGTTCCGCGACCACATCTGGCCGGAGCTTCCCGCGTCGCGCCCGGAACGCAACCTGCCGTTCTCGTTCGTCTGGGGCGACCTGAAAGGCAAGAGCGACGTCGCGCTCGACCAGACGTTGTCCCAATACAAAGGACGCCGTTATGAGCTGTTGCGCGTCACCTTTGCCGGCGAAACGCCGTACGGCAGCTACCGCGTCATGCGCGAAGCGACCTTCCACGTGCGGACACTCGACGGCGAGGCCGAGGAACTGCGCCTGGCCGGCTCATTCGTGCAGCAGGGGAACGTCTGGAAGGTCTTCAGCTACGTCATCGACAGCTAGCCCGGGGAGGACGCTGAGCGGGACGATATGATCCGGGCCGATGCGCGAGCTCGCGGCCGTCTTCCTGGCGCTCGGCGCGACGGCCTTTGGCGGGCCAGCCGCGCACATTGCGCTCATGGAGCGGGAGCTCGTCGAGCGCCGCCGCTGGATCGACCGCCGCGACTTCCTTGACCTGCTGGCCGTCGCCAACCTGATCCCGGGCCCGACCTCCACCGAGCTGGCCATGCACGTCGGCCGCCGCCGCGGCGGGTGGCCCGGGCTGGTCGTCGCCGGCGTCGCGTTCATCCTGCCCGCGGCGCTGATGGTCGGCGTGCTGGCGGCGCTGTACGTGCGCTACGGGCCGACGCCGGTCGTGGGCTCGGTGCTCGCCGCCGTGCAGCCGGTCGTCGTCATCGTCGTCCTTCAGGCGATCGTCCCGCTCGGCCGGGCCGCCATTACGTCCGTCGCCACGGCTGCCGTTGCCGTCGCCGCGGCGCTGGCGGCGCCATTTCTGGGCGAGATCGCCGTGCTGATCGCGGCCGGTGTCGTCATGCTGCTCGTGGCGCGACGGCCGCGCGCGGCTGCCGGCGCAGCGGCCCTCGTCGCGGCCCTGGTTGGCGGCGTGGTGGTGCTGGCACAGAGCGCGGGTGGCGTGTCGGTGACGTTGCCGGACGTGGCCGCCTACTTCGCGCGCGTCGGGTCGCTCCTCTTCGGCAGCGGCTACGTGCTGCTGCCGGTGCTGCAGGGCGACCTGGTCGAGCGCCTCGGCTGGCTGACCGATCGGCAGCTGCTGGATGCCATCGCCACGGGTCAGGCGACGCCGGGACCGCTCTTCACCACGGCGACCTTCATCGGCTACCTGCTGGCCGGAAGCGCTGGCGCTGTCGTGGCGACGGTCGCCATGTTCACGCCTGCGTTCATCGCTTCGGCGCTGTCGACGCTTGGCTACGAGCGCCTGCGCCACTCGGCGGCGGCGCGCCGGTTTCTCGACGGCGTGAACGCGGCGGCGGTCGCCTTGATCGTGGTTGTGCTGATCACGCTGGCGCGCAGTTCGTGGACCTCCTGGACCGCCGCACTGCTCGCCGTCGCCGCCGCCGTCGCCCTCTTCGTCTACCGCATGTCTTCGGCGCTGGTGCTCGCCACGGCGGCGGTTGCCGGCGTGATCCTCAGCCTGCTACGGGGGTAACCGCCGGCTGCGAACGGCCCCAGCCTTCGCGCTCGACGAGCATCCGAACCCGGTCGCGGACCTCGTCACGGATGGCCCGCACCCGCTCGAGCGGCTGTCCCTTCGGATCCTCCAGCGGCCAGTCGTCGCGGCGTACCCCGGGAACGACCGGGCACTCGTCGCCGCAGCCCATCGTGATGAGCCACTGGACCCCCGCCGCCACCTCCTCGGTGAGCCTCGTCGTCGGCGCGCCGGACAGCTCGACACCCGCTTCGCGCATCACGGCAACCACCTCGGGATGCACGTGGGGGCCCGGCCGCGTGCCGGCGGAGCGCGCCTGCGCCTTCGCCGGGTCGGCGAGCAGATTGAACCAGGCCGCCGCCATCTGCGAGCGGCCGGCGTTGTGGACGCAGGCAAAGAGGACGGTTGTCATCGGGGCTCGCTATCTCCATGAGGAACGACTACCTGCGGCGCCGAGCGCGGGAGCGCCGGCACCAGCCACCGGAACAGCCAGGTCGCGGCACACGCGCCGGCGAGCTGAGCGGCGATGAACGCGGGGACATCGGCCGGCCTGATGCCGGCGAAGGTGTCGGTCAGCGCCCGGGCCAGCGTGACCGCCGGGTTGGCGAACGAGGTCGAGGCGGTGAACCAGTAGGCCGCGGTGATATAGCCGGCCACCGCGAACGGGACGGCGTCGGTGCGGCGTCGTGCGCACCCCCAGATGACCGCCAGCAGGCCGAACGTGGCGACGAACTCGCTGAAGGCCTGCGCCGCGCCGGCGCGCGCGTGTCCCGACAGCATGAACACCGGCTCACCGAACATGATGTGGGCGCACCAGACGCCGGCAACGGCGCCGGTAAGCTGCGCCGCGATGTACGGCCCTGTCTCCCGCCACGCGAGACCGCCCTGTGACGCGTCAGCCAGGCTGACCGCCGGGTTGAAATGCCCGCCAGACACCGGGCCGAACGTGAGGATCAGCGCCGACAACGCCGCGCCGGTGGCGATGGTGTTGGCCAGTAGCGCGAGCGCTTCGCTGCCGCCCGCCAGCCGCGCCGCCATGATCCCCGACCCGACGACCGCGGCCAGCAGCAATGCCGTACCGAACAGCTCGGCAACGACACGGCGCCCGAGCGTGGCCTGAGGATCAGCCACGCGGGGAGCAGCAGGACCCGCCGCCCGAGCTGTCGACGACGTAGAGGCGGCCGAAAGCGCGCGTGAACCGCGTCTGGTCTTCAGCGGTCGTGGCCGTGCCGCCGATGCTCTCCACAGCGGCCTGGACGACATGCCGGACCGCCGGCGGCAACGCCGGAGAGACCCGATAGTGCATCCAGACGCCGTCCCGACGTGCCGCCACCAGCCCGGTGCGGCGCAGGTAGGCGAGGTGGCGCGACACGGTCGGCTGCGGCAACCCGAGGCTGCCGTGGATGTGGCACACGCACACCTCGTTGTTGCCGAGCAGCGCCAGGATGCGGAGCCGGGTGCGATCGGCCAGCGCTTTCAGCGCGTTTTCAACCAGATCGAGCGGGGGTGCAGCGGTCGTCATATATTCGCCTTGACAAATATAGCATCCGCCAATAAATTCGCGTTAGCGAATATATAGGAGTGACGACATGAGGGCGATCGACAACGTGAAGGCGGTAGTGCAGGAGAAGTATGGGGAGGCGGCGCTGCGTGCTCGCAGCGGTGAAAAGGCGGGGTGCGGCTGCGGCACGGGCGGCTGCGGTGTGCCCGACCCGATCACCTCGAACCTCTATGACGAGGCGCAGGCAGGGGCCATTCCGGCCGCGGCCATGCTGGCCTCGCTCGGCTGTGGCAACCCGACGGCGCTGGCCGAGCTCAACGCCGGCGAGACGGTGCTGGACCTCGGATCGGGCGGCGGCATCGACGTGCTGCTGTCGGCGCGGCGCGTCGGCCCGACCGGCAAGGCGTACGGGCTGGACATGACCGACGAGATGCTCGCACTCGCGCGCGAGAACCAGCAGAAGGCGGGTGCGACCAACGTCGAGTTCCTGAAGGGCGAGATCGAGCAGATCCCACTGCCGGACAATTCGGTCGACGTCATCATCTCCAACTGCGTGATCAACCTGTCGGCCGACAAGGACCGCGTCCTGGCCGAGGCGTTCCGGGTGCTCAAGCCTGGTGGGCGGTTCGCGGTGTCGGACGTCGTCACGCGTGGCGAATTGCCGGAGGCCATGCGCAACGACGTGGACCTCTGGGTTGGCTGCATCGCCGGGGCGTTGGATGAAGCGGACTATCGCCGCCGGCTGACGGCCGCCGGCTTCGAGGCCGCCGAGGTGGAACCGACGCGGATCTATGACGAGTTCGACGGCAAGGTCATGGGCGCCTTCGTTCGCGCGCGCAAGCCGGTCGCTGCGGCAAAGACCTGCTGCGGGCCGACCTGCTGTACCGTTTAGCGATGCCGATCTGGGTGGCGGTGGCCGTCGGCGGGGCGCTGGGCTCCGTGGCGCGTCACGGCGTGAATCACCTCGTCCAGGGGCAGGCGCGGTTCGCGCGCTTCCCCTGGGCGACGATGCTGGTCAATGTCTCAGGGTGCCTGATCATTGGTCTACTCGCCGGTGTCATCGCCTCCGGCCGGCTGCCGATGCGCGCCGGCTGGCGCGAGTTCGTGTTCGTCGGTCTCCTGGGCGGGTTCACGACCTTTTCCACCTTCGGGCTCGACACGGTCACCCTGCTGCGCGCCGGCGCCACCGGCGATGCCTTCCTCAACGTCGCCGGTAACCTCGTCATCGGGGTAGGCGCGGTCTACGCCGGGCTGCTCATTGGTGAACTGGGCCGCTAGGATCCTGCTACTCGGGGTCCTGATGGCGCCCGCGCTGGTAGCGGGACAGGAGCAGGAGCCCGTTCGCATCGAGGAAGAAGTCCTTGTCGAGGCGACGCGCACCAACCGCCGCATCGAGGACGATCCACAGCGCGTCGAGGTCATCGAGCGCGAGGAGATCGAGGAGAAGCTCCTCATGACCCCCGGCGACATCGTCATGATGCTCAACGAGATGGGCGGCATGCGGGTGCAGGCGACGTCGCCCTCGCTCGGCGCCGCCAGCGTGCGCGTGCAGGGGATGCGCGGCCGCTACACGCGATTCCTGTCGGATGGCCTGCCGCTGTTTGGCGAGCAGGTTGGCGCGCTCGGGCTGCTGCAGATTCCGCCGATGGACCTCGGGCGCGTCGAAGTCATCAAGGGCGTGGCATCCTCTCTGTACGGCGCCGGGGCGATGGGTGGAGTCGTCAACCTGATCGCCCGCCGCCCTGAGGATGAGCGCGAGATCGAGGCGCTGTTCAATCAATCGACGCGCGGCGCGACGGACGTGATCGGATGGCTGGCCGGACCGATGTCCTCTGGCTGGAGCGGCTCGCTGCTGGCCGGCGGTCACTTCCAGCGCGAGAGCGACGTGGACGATGACCGGTGGGCGGACTTGCCTGGTTACTCCCGCGGAGTGATCCGGCCGCGGTTCTTCTGGGATGGCGGGGGCGGCCGCCGCGCCTTCGTGACCACGGGTGTGACCGTCGAGTCGCGCGAAGGCGGTAGCGACACCTACGTGGAAGCGCTCGATACGACGCGCGCCGACGCCGGCGCGATGTTTCAGACCATCGTCCGTGAGTCGTACGTGCTGACGTTTCGCGGCGCCGCGGCGCAGCAGCGCCACGACCATCGGTTCGGCGAGGTGCTCGAGCGCGACCGGCACGACACGCTGTTCGGCGAGGTGGCGGTGCGCGGCGCCTTCGGCGCGCATACGTGGGTCGCCGGCGGCGCGGTCGAGTACGACGCGTATCGCCCGCAGGACGTGCCGCGGTTCGCGTATCGCTACACCATTCCCGGCGTGTTCGTGCAGGACGACATCGAGCTGACGCCGTGGGCGGCGGTCAGCGGCAGCGCCAGGCTCGATCATCACAGCGAGTACGGCTCGTTCCTCAGCCCGCGCGGCGCGCTCTTGCTGCGCGCTGGCGGATGGAGCAGCCGCCTGTCGGCCGGGCTCGGCTTCTTCGGGCCGTCGGCGCTGACGGAAGAAACGGAAGCGGCCGGTCTGACGCGACTTCAGCTTCCCGGAGCGCTGCGCGCCGAGCGCGGCCGGTCGCTCTCGGTCGACCTGACCCGCACGCAGGGCCCCATGTCGGCGACGGTCACGCTGTTCGCGTCGCAGGTCGAGCACCCGATTCACGTCAGCCGCGACGAGGCCTACGCGCTGACGAACCTCGACGATCCGGCAACGAACCGCGGCGTCGAGCTGCTCGGCACCTTCAGGCAGGAGCCGTTCTCGGTCACGGCCAGCTACGCCTACGTGCGGGCGCGGGAACGCGTTGGCGGCGTCGAAGACGATGTGGCGCTGACGCCGCGGCATTCGGCGGGGCTCGTCGGCATGTGGGAGCGCGAGGGTGTCGGCCGCGTGGGCGTGGAGTGGTACTTCACCGGCCGGCAGCGGCTCGAGGTGAACCCGTATCGCGCCCGCAGCGCCCCGTACTCAGTCTTCGGCGTGCTCGTCGAGCGGCAGCTCGGCCGCCTGCGCCTGTTCGTGAACGGCGAGAACCTTACCGGCGTTCGGCAGACCAACTGGGATCGGTTGCTGCGCCCGGCTCGCGGCGTCGACGGCCGGTGGACCGTCGATGCCTGGGCTCCGCTCGATGGCCGCACCGTCAACGGCGGGCTGCGCGTGTCCTTCTGAGGTCGACGTTAACGCGCTGTTAACCTTTTCCCGCACCGGCCCCGGTAGACTTGGCGCGTGGATTCCCTGCGGCGGATTCTGCTGCTGCTGGTCGGCCTCGGCGTCGTGGGTACGGCTGCAGACCTGGTGCTGCTCGAGCATTATGCCGACTGGTGGCAGCTGGCTCCGTTTGCGCTGCTCGCCGCGGCCCTGGCCTCCGCCGTCTGGCTCGCGCTGGCCCCCGGGCGGGGAGCCGTGGCGGCCGTCCGCGGCGCCATGCTCCTGTTGATGGCCTGCGGCGTCCTCGGGCTCTGGCGGCACTACACCGCGAACATCGAGTTCGAGCGCGAGATCGCTCCCGAGAGCTCGGGCATCACACTCGTCTGGAGCGCCGTGAGGGGAGCGGCGCCGCCGACGCTGGCGCCGGCCGCGTTGATTCACCTGGGCCTGCTCGGCCTGGCATCGACCTACGGGACACGGTTTCACGAAGGAGAGGAACGATGAGAAGCGCAATCACCCTGCTGGCTGTTGTCATCACGCTGGCGGCCGTCGACGCCGCGGCGCAAGGCCAGGCCCAGCCGCTGGTCAACCCGAACACCGCGACCGAGCAGCAGCTCCAGGCGCAGCAGCCGCTGACCGCCGCCGTGGTGAAGGGCATCATGGAGCGGCGGCCGTTCAAGACCAACGTCGAGCTGAACACCTACCTGCGGCAGACGCTCAGCGCCGAGCAGGCGACCGAAGTCTATCGCCGCGTCTGGATCCCGCTCAACCTGAATACCGCCACCCGCGAAGAAATCCTGCTGATCCCGGCTCTCGGCAACCGGATGGCGCGCGAGTTCGAGGAGTACCGCCCCTACCGCAACATCGAGCAGTTCCGCCGCGAGATCGGCAAGTACGTCAACCAGCAGGAAGTGGCGCGGCTGGAACGCTACGTCACGTTGAACTAAGCTCGGATCGTGGAGCTCGTGCGCCGACACCTCGCCGCGTTCGCGCTCATCATGGTGAGCCTGCACGCGGCGGTGTCGCCGCTCGGCGCCCTGCGCGCGTGCCTTGCGCCTGACCACACCCATGCCGGCGGCGAGCACGACTGTCCTCACCACCAGTCACACACGATGGCTGGGATGGAGGGGCACGATCATGCGCAGATGGGGCACAGCATGCCGCCCGCAGCCCCGTCGCAGGAGCCGGCGCTGACCTGCGGCTGCGCCAACGATCCGCTCGGCATGCTCTCGGTGGCCGACGCCGATGTCCCCGACGACACCCCTGCCACGTTGAACCCCGGAACCCCGGGCCCCTCGGACCTTCGCACCCCCGGACCCTCGGACCCCCGCACCGTCCCATCTCCCCCTCCACGCAGCTGATCGACCGTCAAAACGTTTCGATCAACCTGAAGGGAGATGTGTATGTACTCGACGTGTCGCGTCGCGTGTGTGGTGTTGTGTCTATGGTTGTGTCCTGCGCTGGCATTCGCGCAGGCTGAAGGTCTTATCAGAGGCCAGGTGGTTGCCGCCGACGGGACGGCTATTGCTGGCGCCAGTGTCACGCTGGCAGGGGCAGAAGGGCGCATCGTTCAGCAAGGCGTCGCCGACGCGGAGGGGCGCTTCCTCTTACCCATCGTCAAGCCCGGCCGCTACGAGTTGCGGGTGACACGCTCGGGATTTGCCGAGCGGGCGTTGCCGTTGCCGATCGAACCGCGGGAGGTGCGTGACCTGGTCATCAGGCTCGACGTGGCGGCCGTGTCCGTGACCGTCGACGTGACGGCGGTCGTGGTGCCAGCCGGCACGCACTCGCCGAGTTCGACGGTCCTCGACGCCGAGCGCGTGAACACGCTGTCGCCTGTGCTGCGCACCAATCTCACCGAGGCGATCGTGACGCTGGCGCCCGGCATGATTCGCGGGCATGACGACTTCGTCCACATCCGCGGCCACGAAGTCGCCCTGAATCCGCTCATCAACGGCGTCGCGTTCTGGGAGAACCCGCACGCGCTGTTCTCCAGCGGCTTCAGCCCGGAGATCATCGACACCGCGAATGTCATGACCGGTGGGTTCCCCGCAGAGTACGGCAACCGCTTCGGCGGGGTCATCGACGTCGTCACCAAGTCGGGGGCGTCGATGGGGAACAGTGGCAGCGTGGCGCTGTCGGCCGGCGGCGCCGGGCGGAAGGGAGCGTCCGGCGAGTTCGGCGGCAGCCGCGGGCGGCTCGGCTACTACCTCTTCGCCGCGGCGTTCACATCGGAGCGGTTCCTCAGCCCGCCTGACCCGCGCGCGATTCATGACGGCGGGTTGGGCGGCCGCGGATTCGGCCAGGTCGACTGGGCGACGGAGCGCGCCGGCGCGCTTCGGCTGACGGTTGCTGGAGATGCGCTCTCCTTCGAGATTCCGAAGACACCGTCCGACATGGCGTACCGTGCGCCGGCCGAGCCGGAGCAGCGGAACCGCCAGCAGACGGCGATCCTCGGCTGGATCAGGGCCGGCTCTGCCACGGTGACATCGGCGTCGTTCTATCAGCGTTGGTCACGGACGCGGCTCGAGCCCGCAACCGGGCCGCTCACCGCGGCGGCCGGCCTGACGCGCGCACTTCGGACGCTGGGCATCAAGGGCGATGTCACGCGCGCGTCGGGCCCGCACACGTGGAAGGCTGGCGTGGACATCGTGTCGCTGCGGCCGACCGAGACCCTGGACTACCAGTACGACGGCTACCGCGAGCTGACCCATCTCCTCGGCCTGCCGCACATGCATATCCACGGCAATCGCATCCAGTACACCGGGCGCGACAGCGGCGGCCAGGTGAGCGCGTTCGTGCAGGACTCACTGCGGCTGGGCAGCCGGGTGATGCTGGATCTCGGCGTGCGCGTCGATCGCTACGACATGGTGACGACCGCGTCGCATGCGAGCCCGCGCGCCAACCTTGCGGTGCAGGTGGGGCGCGGGGCGGTCGTGCACGCGTCGTACAACCGGTTCTTCGTGCCGCCGCCGATCGAGGGCGTGCTGTCGAGCAGCGCTGGGCTGACGGCTGACATCAGCGAGATCGGCCGCGCACTGCCGCCGATCGAGCCGACGGTCGAAGACCAGGGCGAGCTCGGCATCAGCGCTCCGGTGGGGCCGCTACGTGTCGTCGCGACGGGCTATCTGCGCACGACCGATAACCCCGTCCACACGACCGTGTGGCCCGACTCGCGCATCTACTCGTATGCGAGCTTCGATCGCGGTAAGGCCTACGGCCTGGAGCTGAAGGCCGAAGCGCCCGGGCTGGCGCGCCTCGGTCTCACCGCTTACGCCAACTACTCGCTCGGTCGCGCGTGGTTTTTCAACCCCGTGACAGGCGGGTTTGTCACCGAGGCCGGGCACATCACCGACACGAACCGGTTCCTGGCGCCGATGGACCAGACGCACACGTTCACCGGAGGCATCACCTACCGGCACGCGAGCAGCGGGACATGGTTCGGGACTACGCTCGAATATGGCAGCGGCACGCCGATTGGTCACGTCTCGAGCGAGCATGCGCATGCAGATGGTGAGGCCGACCACGAGGATGCCTCGTCGGGCGGGGCATCACGGGTCCTCGCCCACCTGACCGGGAACCTGTCGTTCGGTGTCGACCTGCTGCGACGCGCCGCGGCGCGTTCGCCGCTCACGCTCCAGGTGGACGTCGAGAACATCTCCGACAACGTCTACCTGATCGCCACGGAAGGGGAGTTCTCGCCCAGGCAATACGCGGCTCCGAGGCTCGTCACGCTCTCGGTGCGCTATCGCTTCTAGCAGGGTAAACTGGGGCCATGGCATTCATTTCCCGTCGACAGCTTCTCGCCATGGCCCCCATGCTCGCGCTCGCCGGTGTGCCGGGGCGCGCGCAGGGGACGAAGATCCAGATCTACAAGGACGCCTCGTGCGGCTGCTGTTCGGTGTGGGTCACCCACCTCGAACAGAACGGGTTTGCCGCCTCGGTGACGAACAGTCCCGACATGCTCGCCGTGAAGGACAGCTACGGCATCCCCGGGCAGCTCCGCTCCTGCCATACCGGCGTGGTGAACGGCTACGTCGTCGAAGGGCACGTGCCGGCGGCCGACATTCAGCGGATGCTGAAGGAGAAGCCGGCGGTCGTCGGGCTTGCCGTGCCGGGGATGCCGATCGGATCTCCCGGGATGGAAGTGCCGGGCATGAGGCCGCAGCCATTCGACGTGATCGCCTTCGAGAAGGGCGGCGCGCGGCGGGTGTTCGCCTCGCACAATAGGTGACCCGCGAAGAAGGCGCGGCCGCGGTGCTCGAGCCGCTGCTGGCGAACCACCGCGCCTTCCTCGACTACCTCACGCGCAAGGTCGGCGATCGTGGGCTGGCCGAAGACATCCTGCAGGACGCCTTCGTGAAGGTGTCTGCACGCCCTGACCAGGTCCCGGACGAGGGGGCCGTCCCCTGGTTCTACCGCACGCTTCGCAATGCCGCCATCGACCGCTTCCGCCGGCAGGCGACCGCCAGCAAGGCGCTCGAGGCGTTCGCGCGCGAGCTCGAAACCCAGGAACACCCGGCTGCGGACCTCCAGGCTGAGATCTGCGCCTGCGTGTCGCGCCTCGCGGCGACGCTGAAGCCCGAGTACGCCGACGCGCTCGCCGCCATCGATGTCGCGGGAACCCCTGTGAAGGCGTATGCCGAGCAGAAAGGGCTGAGCGCGAGCAACGCCGGCGTCCGCGTGTTCCGCGCGCGCGAGGCGCTGAGGCAACGCGTGGCGCAGTCATGCGGGACCTGCGCCGAGCACGGCTGCCTCAACTGCACCTGTAAATAGATGTAGGGCACCCCTATTACGGGGTGCCCCAGGCGTCAGCGCTCACGCGTGGCCGCCGCGGCGTCGCGGTGCCGCTGCGCCTCGCGGTCGCAGTGCGGTGCCGCCTGCTGCCGGGTCGTGCCACGGTATGAGGCGGCCATTCGCTGATGGGAGCGCGCCTCGGCCATGTGACGTTCCGCCGTAGCGCCGGTCTTGGCTTGCGCCATCTGCTCCTTGCAGTGCTCAGCACACTTCTCGTGATCGCAGGACATTGGCTCCGGGGGAGTCTGCCGGGCGAAGGACGGCGACGCGAGGGCCAGCGCGAAGGCGGCGGCGAACAGGGGACGAATAATTCGAGTAGTCATGATGACGGACCTTTCCCTGAAACGAGGTTGAAGGAGCAGGGGGGAAGGGTTAGATCCGCAGGATCGATGAGAGCGCGACGGCGACCGACGCAGGCCCGACGCGCGGCACGGCGCCGCAGGCGTGTTGCGGATCTGTCGGGCGCTGTGCCGAAACGATGGGGGCCGGTGTCGCATTGCCAGCGTTGGCCACCCGCGGCTGCAGGGTCGTGACGGGCCACAGACGCGCATTCTCGTCGCAGATGTGAAGGGCAACCACCCGTGTGTCTGCCTGCCCCTGGGCCGGATGTTCGTGGCAGCCGCTCGTGGCCTGCGCCGCCTCTGGCGGTGCGCAGTCGATTGCGCACGCCGCGGCCGCGGCCGGGCCGCCGGCAAACATCAGCACGAACAGGAGCGTGAGGTGACGTGTCACGGGTGGTTGCTGTCCGTAGCAATCGCAGGCAAGTGCAATACCAAGCCGCCAAGCCCGCGTTGCCGCGTGAAAACAGCGAGCCGGCGGCGGATTGGGGTGGTCGTCGCCCGACGAGCCGGCAACAATTCGCGGCAGCCCGGTAAAATCCCACGGCAGGCGCGATGCATCATCACGGGCGCGCCGGTGTAATGAGGCGGCGCGCGATGCGTTACCAGGGTGGAGGCCAGTAGATGCCAGCTCAGCACGCTCATGCGCACGCACACCACCCGGCGGCCGACACCGTGATCGATCCGGTATGCGGGATGACGATCTCGCCGGCCGACGCGGCCGGGCACGCCGACTACCGCGGCAACACGTATTACTTCTGCAGCAGGAGCTGCCAGGCGAAGTTCGCGCAGAACCCCGAGGCGTTCATCGCGCCAACATCCACCGCCGCGGCGCCTGCGCCCCCGGACCATCGGACCGTCGGACCGTCGGACCCTCGGACCGTCGAGTACACGTGCCCCATGCACCCCGAGATCCGCCAGATGGGCCCCGGCTCGTGCCCCATCTGCGGCATGGCGCTCGAGCCGGTCACGGCGACGCTGGACGAGGGGCCGAATCCCGAGCTGATCGACATGACGCGCCGCTTCTGGATCGGCGCGGCGATCGGGCTGCCGGTGTTCCTGCTGACCATGGCGGACATGATCGTGGGACCCGGGCTGGGCGGGCGCCTCGACGTGCAGTGGGTCAACTGGCTCGGCCTCGTGCTCTCGACGCCGGTGGTGCTCTGGGCGGGCTGGCCGTTCTTCGAGCGCGCCTGGGCGTCGATCGTCAACCGCAGCCCGAACATGTTCACGCTGATCGCGATGGGAGTCGGCGCGGCCTACCTGTACTCGGCGGCGGCCACGCTGACGCCGGGAATCTTTCCACCGGGATTCCGGATGAACGGGGTGGTCGAGACCTACTTCGACACCGCGGTCGTGATCACCGTGCTCGTCCTCCTCGGCCAGGTGCTCGAGCTGCGGGCGCGCAGCCAGACGAGCGCCGCCATCAAGGCGCTGCTCGGGCTGGCGCCGAAGACCGCGCGGCGCGTCGACGACAGCGGGAATGAAGAAGACATTCCGCTGGAGCACGTGCACGTCGGCGATCGCCTGCGGATTCGCCCCGGCGAAAAGGTGCCGGTGGACGGCGTCGTGCTCGAGGGACGCACGGCGATCGACGAATCGATGGTCACCGGCGAGCCGATTCCGGTCGAGAAGGAGGCCGGTGCCCGCGTGACCGGCGGCACGGTCAACGCCACCGGCAGCGTCATCATGCGCGCCGAGCGTGTCGGGTCAGACACGCTGCTGGCGCAGATCGTCCACATGGTCAGCGAGGCGCAGCGCAGCCGCGCGCCGATCCAGAACCTCGCCGATCGCGTCGCCGCGTGGTTCGTTCCCGCCGTGATCGCGGTTGCCGTGCTGGCGTTCATCGGCTGGGCGCTGCTCGGCCCCGAACCGCGGCTGGCCAATGGCGTCGTGGCAGCGGTCGCCGTCCTGATCATCGCCTGCCCGTGCGCGCTGGGGCTGGCGACGCCGATGTCGATCATGGTTGGCACCGGCCGCGGCGCCCAGGCAGGGGTGCTGATCAGACACGCCGAAGCGCTCGAGCGGCTGGAGCAGGTGGACACGGTGGTGGTCGACAAGACCGGCACCCTGACCGAGGGCAAGCCGGCCTTGAGCGAAGCGGTCGCGGCCGTCGGCTTCGGCGACAGCGACCTGCTACGGCTGGCCGGCACGCTGGAGCTCGCCAGCGAACATCCGCTCGCCGCGGCCATCGTCAACGGCGCCCGCGATCGCGGCGTCGAGTTGGGCACCGCCTCGAGCTTCGACTCGGTCACCGGCAAAGGCCTTCGCGGGACCGTATCCGGCAGGCAGGTGGTAGTCGGCAATGCGGCGCTCCTGGAGGACGAGGGCATCGACGCCGGCGAGCTGGCCGCGCGCGCAGACGCCATGCGTGGAGAGGGCGCCACGGTGATGTTTGTCGGTGTCGACGGGCGGCCCGCGGGCCTGATTGCGGTGACCGATCCGATCAAGGCCTCGACGCGTGAGGCCATCGACCTGCTGCATCGCGAGGGCCTGCGCCTCGTGATGATGACCGGCGACAACGCGACGACTGCCGCGGCTGTCGCGCGGCGGCTGGGGCTGGACGATGTGCGCGCCGACGTGCAGCCGGCGCAGAAGCGCGACGAAGTGCGGCGGCTGCAGGCGGAGGGACGGACGGTGGCCATGGCCGGCGACGGCATCAACGATGCGCCGGCGCTGGCGGAGGCGGCGGTCGGCATTGCCATGGGCAGCGGCACCGACGTCGCCATGGAAAGCGCGGGCGTGACGCTCGTGAAAGGCGACCTGCGCGGCATCGCGCGCGCACGGCGCCTGAGCCGGGCAACGATGGGCAACATTCGCCAGAACCTGTTCCTGGCGTTCGTCTACAACGCCGCCGGCGTTCCTGTGGCGGCCGGGCTGCTGTATCCGTTCCTTGGCGTGCTCATCAGCCCGATGTGGGCAAGTGCCGCCATGACCCTGAGCTCGATCTCGGTCATCGTCAACGCGCTGCGGCTTCGCCGCGCAGCGCTGTAGACTAGGGGCAGATGGTGGGCCGCGTCTTCGCCTTCCTGTTTGCGCTGGCCGTTGGCGGCGCCCCGGTCATGGTGCAGATCTGCGAGATCCACTGCACCACGCCGGAGGCGCACGCGTGCCACCAGGTCGGAACCGGCGAGCGTGGCGCCAGGCTCGACGGTCCCGCCCACGCCTGCGCCCACCTCGAGGCGCTGCCAGAAGCCGGCAGCCGCATGGCGCAGGTGGAAATGCCGGCGCTCATGCCGATGGCGCAGGCCGAGGCGCCGGATCCGACGCTGGTCACGTCGCCCGTTCCGTTCGACTCATCGCCGCCGCCCAGTCCAGTCCCGCTCGCACTGCGTACGCCGCTCCGCGTCTAGGCCAGATCCGTTCACGCCAACCGTTATCTGGGAGTGGAGGGATATGTACGCACGTCTTTTTTTGTCGATCACGATCGTTCTTGGCGCCGTTGGCGCCGCATTCGCCCAGGATCCGCACGCCGGGCACGTCATGCCGGCGGCCGATGGCGCGGCGCCGGATGCCCGCCAGGGATCCGGCACCTCGTGGCTGCCGGACGAGACCCCCATGTATGCCGTCCATCGCCAGCAGGGCGACTGGATGCTGATGGGGCACGGCAACCTGTTCCTGCAGTACCTGAAGGAGTCGGGCGATCGCGGGAGCGAGCAGGCCGGGAGCATCAACTGGCTGATGGGCATGGCGCGGCGGCCGGCCGGCGCCGGGCGCCTGACGCTGCGCGGCATGGTCAGCTTCGAGCCGTGGACGATTGGCGGCTGCGGCTATCCGGATCTGCTGGCGACCGGCGAGCTCTGCGACGGCGAGGCGATTCACGACCGTCAGCACCCGCACGACCTCTTCATGGAGCTCGCCGCCGAGTACGACAGGCCGCTTGGCCGCGGCGTGCGGCTGCAGTTGTATGGCGGCCCGGTCGGCGAGCCGGCGCTGGGGCCGGTGGCGTTCATGCACCGCATTTCGGGTGTGCCCAACGCGCTGGCGCCGATGACCCATCACTGGTTCGACGCCACGCACATCACGTTCGGGGTCGCCACCGCCGGCGTGTACGCGAGCCGGTGGAAGCTTGAGGGGTCGGTCTTCAACGGCCGGGAGCCGGACGAGGACCGCACCGACTTCGACTTTGCCGCGATGGATTCCTGGTCGGCCCGTGCCTCGTTCCTGCCGACGGCCCGGTGGGCGCTGCAGGTGTCGGCCGGCCACCTCAACGAGGCGGAGCCCGCCCATGACGAGGGCGAGCCGCGCGTCTCGGTCGATCGCATCACGGCTTCGGCCGCCTACCATCGGCGCAGCGAGGGCTCGACCTGGGCGACGACCGTCGGCTGGGGCAGCAACGCGGAGGAAGACGAGCGCACGCATGCGCTTCTGGTCGAGAGCGCGATGTCGTGGCGCGATCGCGACTCGGTCTACGGTCGCGCGGAGTGGGCGCAGAAGAGCGGGCACGATCTCGACGTCCCGCTGCACGACATCTTCAGCGTCGGCAAGCTCCAGGTGGGATACACCCGCTACCTTGCGCCCTGGAAGGGGCTGGCCCCCGGGATCGGCGCGGCGCTCTCGACTGGCGTCGTGCCGCAGTCGCTGCAGCCGTACTACGGCGGTCGCTTCAACGCCGGTGTTGCCGTCTACGTGACGTTGCGCCCGGCCGCGATGACAATGTAGGCATGCATCGCTTCGCGTCGATCGCCGGCGGCATGGTCATCGCCATTCTGGCGCTGGCGATCGCTGGCGTGGTCTATCTGCGGACGACCGGCCTGACGACGCGCGCCGAGCCCGGCGTGGTGGAAACGCGGCTGGCGCGGTCCGCGCGAGCGCTGGCGATCCCGGCCGCTGCTCGCGAGCGAACCAACCCCGTCGCGCGGACGCCGGAGGCGCTCGCGGAAGGGATGGCCCATTTCGCGGATCACTGCGCCAGCTGCCACGCGAACGACGGGAGCGGGAACACGGAACTCGGGCAAGGCTTCTACCCGAAAGCGCCCGACATGCGGCTGCCGGCGACGCAGGGGCTGACCGACGGCGAGCTCTTCTACATCATCGAGAACGGCATCCGCTTCACCGGCATGCCGGCGTGGGGCACCGGGACCCCCGAAGGAGAAGCCTCGAGCTGGTCGCTCGTGCAATTCATCCGGCACCTCCCCGGACTGACCATCGACGAGGTCGCCCGGATGGAGTCGCTGAATCCACGGCCGCCGGCCGAGATTCGGCGGCAGATCGAGGAGGAACGCTTCCTCGCCGGTGAGCCGGTGCCGTAAACCGCAGCTACCGCGCGTCGAGCAGCGTTTTCATGAGGATGATTTCCGCGCGCTGGCTTTCAATGATCGACGCGCACAGGTCTCGGATGTCGCGGCTGCGAATCGGCGCTTCTTCGCACATCAGGATGGCGCCCGAATGGTGCGGGATCATCGAGCGGAGGAACTGGCGGTCGGTGATGGCGGCCTGCTGGCGAATCGCCACGAAACAGGCGAGGCCGGCGGCGACCGCCCCGGCCATAAGGAGCGCGTTCAGGCGCCGGTTCCCGTACATGCGTCCCATCAGCAGCAGCTCGATCACGACCATCGGCGCGGCCATCAGCGCGGCCATGTACACCTGGTTCACGCTGTGGTACACGGAATCGAACGTGTCCACCATCGAATACATGAGGCCGTACATCGCCAGGAAGGACAGCCCCGTCATGATGCCGAGCTTCGCATAGTGGTGTTGCTGCATGCGGGAGAGTCCGTGCAAGGGGTGAACCGTTCCTGTCGACAACTTCAGGCAGGATTCAGAAACGGTCTGGAGCATTTCGGCTACCATGGCACCATGACCAGGAGACATCTGCTCGCGTCCGTCGTCGCCGTCGCCGTGCTGGCGCCGGCAGCCGCCTGGGCGCACGGCGGGCACACGCACAATGCGCTCGGCACCGTTGCCAGCATCCAGGGCGATCACGTCGAGGTGAAGACCACCGATGGCAAGACGATCACGGTGATGCTCGACGTGAAGACGACCGTCACGCGCGGCCGGACGAAGCTGGATGCGACGGCCCTGAAGGTGGGCGAGCGCGTGTCGGTGGACTACGTGCAGGAAAAGACGATGCTGATGGCGAAGGCCATCAAGCTGAGCACGGCGGCGGCTAAGTAGCCCGGCACTTTGGTGCCGGCACTGAAGTGCCGGGCTCCTTAGTGCAGGCACTGACGTGCCGGGCTCCGGCCCGGCTTTTTTGACACCGCATTTGCAAGTAAGTGCTTGCTTGCTCTTGAGAATCACGTTAACGTGAACAAATTCCCATGGATTTGAAAGAGCAGCTCCTGGCTGCCACAGTTCAGGTGGTCACGGAACACGGATTTCGGGCGGCGACCACCCGCCGCATTGCACAGGAAGCGGGGGTCAACGAGGTCACGCTGTTCCGGCACTTTGGCTCGAAGGATGTGCTGCTGCGGGAGGCGATGGCGTGGGCCTCCGGCAAGGCGCCGGTGCCGGAGTTGCCGGGCGAGCCGGGCGATGCGCGCGCCGAGCTCACCACCTGGGCTGAGCTGCACTTCCGTCACCTGCTCGAGGTCCGGGGACAGATCCGCAAGACCATCGGCGAGTTCGAAGCGGACCCGGGCGTGGCGAGCTGGTCGCGGCAGGTGCCAAAACGGCTCCATCGCACCCTCGAGGCGTACGTCGGGCGCCTGCGCGATCTCGGCCGTACGAGCGGCGACTGGGATCTCCGCGCCGCGACGGGCCTGTTGCTCGGCGCGCTGTTTGCGGACGCCATCAACCGGGACTTCTTCCCGGATCATCTGCCGGAACCGATTGCCGACGCGCCACGTCGGTACGTTGAGCTCTTTCTGGCCGCCATCGGTTACCACGACTCACGGGCGGAGTAGGGAATTCAGGATGCACATGCGTGTGCTGTTTGTGTGTGCGGCGCTCATCGCGCCGACGCTGGCGCTGGCGCAGACCCCGGCCGGTCCGCTGACGCTCGAGCAGGTTCTTCAGCTGGCCGAGGAGCGCAGCGAGTCGCTGGCCATTGCGCGCGCGGCGGTCAGCCGTGCCGAGGCCGAGCAGATCCGCGCGCGAAGCGGGCTGTTTCCGCAGCTCAGCGCGATGCTGTCCTACGACCGCGCGCTCGCCTCGGAGTTCGAGGGAGTGTTCGACAACGTCACCTTCGGCGGCGCGGGCGCCGAGGCGCCGGAAGCGCCCGAGGGTGCCGACGGCGGCGGCCTTGAAGACCTGCCGTTCGGCCGGCGCAATACCTGGCGCGTCACGCTGTCGTTCTCGCAGAACCTGTTCGACTTCGGCCGTATCGCGGCCGGGCGCGACGCTGCCGGCGCCGGCCGCGCCGCGGCGGACATCGGCATGACGACGGCGCGGGCGCAGCTGCTGTTCGACGTGACGCAGGCCTATTACGATGCCGCGCTCGCCGATCGGATGGTCGCGATTGCCGAGGCCACCGTGGCACAGGCGGGCGCGACGCTGCAGCAGACCGAGGCCGGATTCCGCGCCGGCACGCAGCCGGAGTTCGAGGTGCTGCGTGCGCGCGTTGCGCGCGATACGCAGAACACCAGCGTGATCCGCGCCAGGGCCAACCGGCAGATCGCGTTGCTGCGTCTGAAGCAGATGCTGGATCTGCCCGCCACCGCCGACCTGCAGCTGGCCGATTCGCTGGCCGACGAACGGCTGCTGCCGGCGCCGACATTTGCGACGCGACTGGTTGCCGCCGGGCAGCCGGCCGTTCCGGCGGCCGATCGGGCGGCGGTGCAGGAGGCGGCGACCACGGTGACGCTGCGCGAGGCGTCGATGCGCGCAGCCAAGGCCGAACGGCTGCCGTCGATTTCGGCCAACAGCAGCTACGGGCGGGTGGCCTATCCGTCGGACTTCCTGCCGACCTTCGATCGCTTGAACTGGTCGGTCGGCTTTGCGCTGCAGGTGCCGGTGCTCACCGGTGGCCGGCAGCGCGCCAGCGAGTTGTCGGCAGCGGCGGATCTCGAACAGGCGCGCGCGCGGCTCCAGCAGGTGCGCGAGCTGGCGGAGCTCGACACGCAGTCGGCGCTGGCCGAACTGGCCGCGTCCCAGGCGGCGTGGGATGCGACCGCAGGCACAGTCCAGCAGGCGAACCGTGCCTATGAGCTGGCGAACATCCGTTACGGCGCCGGTGTGTCCACGCAGCTCGAACTGTCGGACGCGCGTCTGCTGCTGCAGCAGGCTGAGGCCAATCGCGCGCAGGCCGGCCGCGATCTGCAGGTGGCACGAGCCCGCGTGGCGCTGTTGCCGGACCTGCCGCTCGGGGCCGGTGCCGCAACCGGTGGCGGCGGCACGACCGGCCAGCCGGCTGCGCCGGCGGTGCCGCAACAGCAGGCGCCTGCTGGCGGCGGTCAAGTGACTACCGCGGCAGCCCGGGGTGGCGCCGCGAGCTTCGGAGGCACGCAGTGACGCGATCGTTCGCTCCTTTTGTGGTGATGCTGGCGGCCCTGGCCGCCGCCTGCGGCGGCAGCGCTGAGCCGGAGGCTGCCGCGCCGCCGCCCGCGGTACAGGTTGGCGCCGAGAACGTCGTCACCGTCACGCGCGGCACCATCGTTGTCGGGCCGATGCTCTCGGGCACGCTGCAGGCGGCGCGCGAAGCGCGGGTGCGCGCGGAGCTGGGCGGCGCGGTGCTGCAGGTGACGGCCGAGGAAGGCGAAGCGGTGCGGCAGGGGGAGATCCTGGCGCGCATCGAGGCGCGGACCCTCGATGACACGCGGTTATCGGCCAGCAGCGCCGTGCGCTCCGCGGAAAACCAGCTCACCGTGGCCCAGCGCGAAGCCGAGCGCACCGAGCAGCTGGTCTCGGCCGGCGCGCTGGCGCAGCGCGAGCTCGATGTCGCCCGCGCCAACGTGACCGCGGCCGACGCACAGCTCGCCGATGCCCGGGCGCGGCTGGCCAGCGCCGAGCGGGCGCTGGGTGATGCCGTGATCCGCGCGCCGTTCGGCGGCGTCGTCGCCAGCCGGCCGGTCAACGTCGGCGACATCGTCACGCCGGGCGCCGAGCTGTTCACCATCATCGACCCCTCGTCCATGCGCCTCGAAGCGGCGGTGCCGTCCGACGACCTGCGGTCGCTGCGGGTGGGGCTGCCGGTGCGATTCCGCGTCCGCGGCTACGAGGATGAGTTCGAGGGACGCATCGAGCGGATTGCGGCGCAGGCAGACCCGGCCACGCGGCAGGTGCCGATCTTCGTCGCCATCCCGAACCGGAGCGGTCGTTTGGTCGCCGGCCTGTTCGCGGAGGGGCGCGTGGCGAGCGAGGCCGCCGACGGGTTGATCGTGCCGATCAACGCCGTGAACACCACCGGCCCGTCGCCCTGGGTGCTGCGGGTGGCTGAGGGGAAGACGGAGAAGGTGGATGTGACGATCGGCCTGGCGGATCGTCGCACCGAACAGTTGCAGGTTGCGTCGGGGCTCAACGAAGGCGACGTGCTGCTGCGCGGCGCCGCCCAGGGCATCACGCCGGGGACGGCGGTCGAGGTGGGCCGCCGCCCGGCCGCGGAATAACGCCATGTTCATTTCGGATACCGCCATCAAACGACCCGTCATCACCGTCGTGTCGATGCTCGCCCTCGTGGTGTTCGGCATCGTTGCGCTCACGCAGCTCGACACCGACGAGTTCCCGGAGATCGATGCGCCGGTCGTCGTCGTGTCGGTGCCGTACCCGGGTGCCTCGCCGGACACGGTGGAGCGCGAGGTCCTGGATCCGATCGAGGAGGCGATCTCCGGCATCAGCGGCGTCGATCAGATCAACGGCAACGCCCTCGACAGCTTCGGCAACGTCGTCGTCGTCTTCCTGTTCGGCAAGGACACGCGCGTGGCGACGCAGGAGATCCGGGACCAGATCTCGAGCATCCGCGCCGATCTGCCGGTGGAGATGGAGGAGCCGATCCTCACGCAGTTCGATCCCGCCGACCTGCCAATCGTCTCGCTGACGCTGTCGTCGCCGGGGCTGACCGGCCCGGAGCTGACGCGGCTCGCTGACCCGGACATCACCCGGCGGCTGCGCGGGCTGCCCGGCGTCGCCGCCGTCGACGTGGTCGGCGGCATCGAGCGCGAGCTGAGCGTCGAGATCCGCCCGCGCGATCTGCAGGCCGCCGGCGTGACCGTGGGCCAGCTGGTGCAGGCGCTGCAGACGCAGAACCTGGCCGCGCCTGTCGGGCGTCTCGCCGGCGACCTCGACGAGCGCACCATTCGCCTGCGCGGCCGGATCGAGTCGCCGGCTGACTTCGCGCAGCTCGTCGTCAGCGAGTCGAATGGCCGTGTCGTGAGGCTCGGCGACGTGGCCGACGTGCGCGACGCCACCGAGGAGCCGCGCTCGGTGGCCCTCTACAACGCCGAGGAGGCGGTCGGCATCGACGTCAAGAAGTCCACCGGCTACAGCACCACCGCCGTGGCGGATGCGGTGCGCGCCGCGGTGGCCGAGATCCAGCCGACGCTGCCGCCCGGCGTCTCGCTGCGCGTCGTGCGCGACTCCGGCGTGCGCGTGGCCAACTCGGTGTCGTCGGTGCAGGAAGCGCTGCTCGAGGGCGCGGCGCTGACCGTCATTGTCGTCTTCCTGTTCCTCAACTCATGGCGCTCGACCGTCATCACCGGCCTGGCGCTGCCGGTGTCGGTGCTGGCGTCGTTCGTCGCCGTCTGGGCGTTCGGCTTCACGCTCAACACCATGTCGCTGCTGGGCCTGTCGCTGGCGATCGGCATCCTCATCGACGATGCGATCGTCGTGCGCGAGAACATCGTGCGCCACGTCGAGATGGGGAAGGACCACTACCGCGCGGCGTTCGCAGGCACCGACGAGATCGGGCTCGCGGTGACGGCGACGACGCTGTCGATCGTCGTGGTGTTCGTGCCGATCGCGTTCATGGGCGGCATTGCCGGCCAGTGGTTCGCGCCGTTCGCGCTGACGATTGCCGCCTCGGTGCTGGTGTCGCTGTTCGTGTCGTTCTCGCTCGATCCGATGCTGTCGGCGTACTGGCCGGATCCGCATCAGCGCATGGAAGACCGGCCGCTGATTTCGCGGCTGCTGGGACGCTTCAACCGCTGGTTCGACCGGCAGGCGGATCGCTACAAGGGCGTCATCGGCTGGGCGCTCGACCACCGCTGGTCGATGGTGGCGCTGGCGACCCTCGCCTTCGGCGCCGCGCTGGCGCTGCCGGCCATGGGCATTGTCGGCGCCGGCTTCGCCCCGGAGACCGACGAGTCGGAGTTCACGCTGACGCTCGAGACGCCGCCGGGATCGAATCTCGCCTACACGCGGATGAAGGCGGAGGAGGTGGCGCGCATCATCCGCACGCGCGACGAGGTCGCCTACACCTACACGAGCATCGGCGGGCAGGGCAACGAGTCGGTCGATGCCGGCTCGGTATTCGTGAAGCTGGTCCCCAAGCACGAGCGCGGCCGGCGGCAGGCCGAAGTGATCGTCGATATCCGCCGCGAGCTGGCGTCGATGGCGGGCGTGACGACGTCGGTGTCGACCGGGTTCAACGACGGGCAGAAGCAGATCCAGCTGCAGCTGCAGGGGCCGGATGCGACGGTGCTGGCGCAGCTGGCCGACCAGATGATAGCGGAGGTGCGCCAGGTGCCGGGAGCGGTCGACGTCGGCCTCTCGACGAAGGGGCAGAAGCCGGAGCTCGACGTCGAGATCGATCGCGGCCTGGCCGGCTCGCTCGGCATCAGCATCGGCCAGGTGGCGCAGGCGCTGCGCCCGGCGTTTGCCGGCATCGACGCCGGCGACTGGATCGATCCGTCGGGCGAGACGCGCGACGTGACGATCCGGCTGGCGCCGGAATCACGCGACTCCGTGCAGGACCTCGAGACGCTGCCGCTGGTCGTCGTCGGGCCGGCGGATCGGCCGACGACGATTCCGCTGGGGCAGGTGGCGCGCGTGTCGCCGGCGCTCGGCCCGGCGCGCATCGACCATCTCGATCGGGAGCGGGTGATCACCGTACAGGCGAATACCGAGGGGCGGCCGCTGTCGGACGTGCTCGCGGACATCACGGCGCGGATTGCATCCATCGGCCTGCCGGCCGGCTACACGGTGAGCCAGGGTGGCGAGGCGGAGCAGTCGGCCGAGATCTTCATGCAGACGATGATCGCGCTCGCCATTGCCGTCATGCTGATGTACTTCGTGCTGGTCGTGCAGTTCGGGTCGTTCCTCGATCCGCTGGCCATCCTGGCGTCGCTGCCGCTCTCGCTCATCGGCGTCGTCGGCGCGCTGGCGCTGACCGGGCATACGCTGAACATCATGAGCATGATGGGCGTGATCCTGCTGATGGGGATCGTCGCCAAGAACGCCATCCTGCTGATCGACTTCGCCAAGTGGTCGGAGGAGGCGGGGATGGCGCGGCGTGAGGCGCTGATCCAGGCCGGCCGCGTCCGGCTGCGGCCGATCCTGATGACGACGTTCGCGCTGATTGCCGGGATGGTGCCGGTGGCGCTCGGCGGCGGCGAGGGCGGCGACTTCCGCGCGCCGCTCGGCATTGCCGTCATCGGCGGCGTGATCACGTCAACCGTGCTGACGCTGCTGGTGATCCCGACCGGCTACGAGATCCTCGCCGACCTGCGCGACTGGGCGACCGGGAAGGTCCGTCGCGAGAGCCCGGAGGCGGCCGTGCATCACGGCCAGCCGGTTACAGAACCGTAAGGGGGTCGGGAGTCATTTCTTGAGGACACCCCGCCGGAGTGTCCTCAAGAAATGACTCCCGACCCCCTTACAAAGGTGTAAGTGCGGGCGCGGCCTACTTGGCGCCGAACAGCGTCAGGGTCCAGTAGGTCAGCGCCGCGATCGCGCCCGCCGCGGGGATCGTCATGACCCACGCCCAGACGATCTTCCGCGCCACGCCCCAGCGCACCGCCGACAGCCGCTTGATGGCGCCGACGCCGACGATGGCGCCGGTAATGGTGTGGGTCGTGCTCACGGGCACGCCGAGCCCGGTCGCCAGGAACAGCGTCATCGCGCCGGCAGTCTCCGCCGCGAACCCGCCGAACGGCTGGAGCTTCGTGATCTTCGACCCCATGGTGTGGACGATCCGCCAGCCACCGGTCAGCGTGCCGAGCGCGATGGCCGCGTGCGCCGCCATGATCACCCAGAACGGAATCTCGAACGTCGACAGGTAGCCGCCGGTGAACAGCACGCCGGCGATGATCCCCATGGTCTTCTGCGCGTCGTTACCGCCGTGCCCCAGGCTGTAGGCCGCCGCCGAGAGCAGCTGCAGCCGGCGGAACCAATGGTCGACGCGGCTCGGCGAAAATCCCCGGAAGATCCAGAGCGTGATGATCGACAGCACCAGCGCCAGCGCCATCCCGATGAGCGGCGCGAGGACGATGAACAGCAGTGTCTTCGTCCAGCCCGACGCAATGAGCGCCCCGAAACCGGCCTTGGCAATCGCCGCGCCCGCGTATCCACCCACCAGCGCGTGCGACGAACTGGTCGGCAGGCCGATGTACCAGGTGATCAGGTCCCAGACGATGGCGCCGGTCAGGCCGCCGAAGATCACGGCGTAGCTGACGACGTCGAGGTCGATCATCCCGCTGCCGACGGTGCTGGCGACGGCGGTGCCGAAGGTGAACGCCGCGAGAAAGTTGAAGGCCGCGGCCCAGACCACCGCCTGCCCGGGCGTCAGGACCCGGGTCGAAACAACGGTGGCAATGGAATTGGCGGCGTCGTGGAAGCCGTTGATGTAGTCGAACAGGAGCGCGACGGCAATCAGCGCAATGACGATGAGGAGCGTCGGATCCATCTAGGCGTGCTTGACGATGACGCCTTCAATCAAGTTGGCCACGTCCTCACACCGATCGGTGGCCGCCTCGAGGAAGTCGAAGATCTCCTTCCACTTGATGACGACGATCGCGTTGGTCTCGTGATCGAAGAGGTCGACGATGGCGTCCTGATGGACCCGGTCGGCCTCGTTCTCGAGCTGCGACACGCGGGCCGCCAGTTCCAGCACCCCGTCGCGCTTGTCGAGCGCGGTAATCGCCTCGCCAAGCCGGTCCATCGAGTCGCAGATGATCTCCGCCAGCCGCCGCGCCCCCGGCCGCACCTCGGTGACCTTATAGAGCCGCATGACCGATGCTGCGCCGTCGATGGCGTCCATCACATCGTCGAGCTTGCTGGCCAGCGCGTGGATGTCTTCGCGGTCGAGCGGCGTGACGAACGTGCGGTTGAGGCGGGCGATGATGTCGTGCGTGCGCTTGTCGCACGCATGCTCGACTTCCTTGATGGCCGCCACCTGCGACATGTCAGGGGTGGGGCCGTGCAGCATCTGCTTGAGCAGGCGCGCGCCGTTCCGGATCTCCTCGGTCAGGTGGATGAAATCGTCGAAGAAGCGTTCTTCCTTGGGTACCAGACGAAAGGCCATGTCACCTCTGTAAACCCTCGAATCGTAGTTTGATTTAACAGGTTTGTCACATTGTCGTTACAGAGCTGTTACGACAGGAGTCGCGGACAGTGCCTGGAGCCGCTAGAGGACAACGGGCAGCCGGCAGCTCACAGCTGGTAGTGCAAAGGCTTCAGTAATAGAGAGTTATACGGATGTGTTCGGCTGGCATACCGCTTGGAGCCCTCACCTGGCAGGAACGATTGCCGAGGAGGGCAACGAGTCATGAAACCGATCGCAGCAGCAGTGGCAGGCGCGGTGATTTCCGGCGTGGCGATGTATGCGGTGGGCGCGAAGAACACCGTGGATGCGTTCCAGACGCCGGCCATCGTGCAGACGCTCGACGGCCAATACGTGGAAGTGCCCGGGGCGAAGCCGGTCGGCCTGGTGGGCACGACCTCGCTGCGGGCGATCGCACCGGCGGATGGAGCCCGGCACTTGGCAGATGGAGCCCGGCACTTCAGTGCCGGCGTGACCCAGGCCAGCTCACGGCGGGCGACCCCGCGGCGCACCGTCTACCGCGAGGCGGCGGCGGTGCAGGAACGCGTCGTGGTTGAGGAAGCGCCGCGCCGTTCCTGGGGCAAGACGGCGCTGATCATCGGCGGTTCCGCGGCATCGGGCGCTGGCGTTGGGGCGATCATCGGTGGCAAGAAAGGTGCAATCACCGGTGCGGCGATAGGCGGCGGCGCAGCCTCGATATACGAGGCCACCCGTCGGCGCTGAGTTCGCCGACAGTTGGCAGCAGGCAGCTGGCAGGGGCCGACCCCTACTCCGGCTGCCTGTTGTTGCGTACGGACGGCATGGATGCCTGGCCAGGTCGTGGGGGCCGGCTCTAGCCGGTCCGATTGAGCGCCCGGGATACCGCCCGCTAGTTCTCCTCCGGCTGCTCGACGCTGTCGATGACCAGAACATCAATCGGGCCCGTCGCGGGCTCCAGCTTCACGCCGAGCTGTTCCTGCAGCGCGGTGAAGATTGAAACGCCATCGGCGGGGAGACTGCCACCCGCCGAATCAGGCGTCCATTTCAACTCCCACTGGAATTGCTCCGTGAGGCCTGTCGCGTCGATCACCGGCCGGCCGACGCCGGCGTAGCGGCCCAACTGCTGCGCCAGCAGTCTCATCGTCCCGCCAACGACGAACATCGAGCCGGGCCCTGCGTTGGTACCGCAGAAATACTGCCGGTCGCCGGGCGACGGCGTTACGCCGGGCGGACGAGGTACGCAGGTGCCCGGACGGATACCCGGACCGAGCTGACGTTCGGCGCGGGCCATGACCAGCCTGTAGATCGGGAACTCGCGCTGCTCGTTGTGCATCACCAGCTTGAAGCGATCGGCCAGCAAGGTGCGAATCATCAGCAGCATCTGCCGAGGTGGCGGGGGTGGTGCGCCCTCGACCAGCGCGTCGATGTCGAACCCGTCGGTCCGCAGCCAGTCGGGCCCGCCGATAATCTGGTACGGCTGTACCCCGTAGGAACTGGAGATGAGGCCCCTGACGGATTGATTGCGCAACCGGAGACGTCCGCCGACCGGCGGCGACAACGGCAACGTTGTGCCGGGCTCAGGGTTCCGCTTGATCGACACCACGTCGAACGCCGGCGAGCCGGCGGCGACGGCCGGCGTGGGGGATTGCAGGAGCGGCGCGGCTAGCCGAGTGGCGCTCGGCATGGCCGGCGTAGCCGCGACGGCGACGGTCGCAACGGCGACACTGATCAGCACTCCGCCGGCCACGCGCCACCGCGACACCTCGGGACGCGCCGCCCCCTCGAGGATGCGGCGAATCCGATACGGCAGGGCGCTGCCGGGCATCGCCATCGCCGCCGCGCGGAGGCGACCCTTCGAGACGGCCGCCGCTTCCGCGCACTGCAGCAGCGCCTCGGAGTACGCCATCGGGTCGTTGCCGGCCGCGAGCACGGCGCTGTCGCAGGCTTCTTCCGCCAGCCGCGCGAGGCGCCCCTGCAGCCACCAGGCGAGCGGGTGAAACCAGAAGATCGCGCGATTGAGGAGTGCCAGCCACTGGACGAAGGTGTCGCGGCGGGCCACGTGCGCGCGTTCGTGGGCGAGGATGGCGCTGAGGCGCTCCGCTG
This sequence comes from Vicinamibacterales bacterium, assembly GCA_050247255.1. GTDB lineage: Bacteria > Acidobacteriota > Vicinamibacteria > Vicinamibacterales > UBA2999 > JBFWUM01. Next base: position 63,158 of record JBFWUM010000023.1, read on the forward strand.
GCCACGCCGTCCATCCGGCCGGCAGGACGACACGAGGACGGAAGACGCCGATCGTCACCGGTGTGGCCAGTCGCAGACTGGTCAGCCGGCCCTCCACAGGCGTCGCTTCGCGGGTCAGTTGCCGCGCGCGCCACATGCCGCCAGCCAGGTGGCACCCGAATCCAACGACGCCCAGCCAATAGATTGCCAGCGAGATATCGATGGCGGACCATGCCGGCTGCGCCGTGTCGCGGCGTCGCGTGTCCTGGCGGACGTCCGGCACCGCCAGGTCGGCCCAGGGCAGCGGAATCGCTGCCGCAACCGCCGACGCCGTCGAGGATGCGCCGGGCAGCGGCACGCGCGGTCCCCAGGCCGTGAATACCGGCAGCGCCAGCATCACGACGACCAGTGCGGTCCACCAGCAGTGGCGCGCCGCGGGGGAGACGATGCGCAGGGCCGCGAGCACCAGGGCAAAGGCGGCGGCGATGAGCGTCGCGCGGATCGCCGCTTCCAGCAGGATGTTGGTCATGGCTTCTTCCTGGCGGGTTTCGTTGCAGCCTGACGATGGTGGCGGAGGAGGTCTCCGAGCGCGTCTAGTTCAGTCCTGTTGAGAAGCTTGGCGTCGACCATGCCGCTGACGAGCTCTTCGACGGAGCCGCGGCAGAAGCGGTCGATGATCTGCCGCACCGCGCGCGCGGCCAGTCCCTGCTGTGGTTCCAGCGCCCGGTAGACGTACGCCCGCCCCTCGGCGTGATGCGCCAGGTAGCCCTTCTGCTCGAGCCGGCGCAGGATGGTGCGGATCGTCGCCTCTTTCAGCGGCCGCCGTTCGGCTACCGCGGCATGCACCGTTTCGACAGACGCAGATCCTGCTGTCCAGACAGCGTCCATGACATCGTGTTCGAGGTCGGTGAGCGGCGGGCGCACGCTGGCGGCGGGGCGGCGTATCATCGGTGGCGACTTGTACCACTACATATTGTACCAGT
>JBFWUM010000024.1:0-11162 GCA_050247255.1 Vicinamibacterales bacterium
TCGATTTCCGTGCGCAGCGTCTCGAGTTCCTCGGGCGTCCAGCGCCCCTGCTTGAGGAGCGCGACCGCCATTTGCGCCAGCGACCCGCCGAAGAACGTCTCGGCGTATTGCTGCAGCAGACTCTTCTTCGCGTCGGTAGGGGAGATGGTGGCCGAATACAGGTAGCGCAGCCCGTCCTGGGCGTGGGTCAGGAAGCCCTTCCGTTCCAGCCGCGCCAGCATCACCCGGACGGACGAATCGCTCGGGGCGTTTGCCAGCCGACCCCGGATGTCTTCGGCCGAGGCGCGATTACCCAGCGCAAAGACGGCGTGCATGATTTCGCGCTCGCGACGGGTGAGCTGTTCGAGGCGGGGCGACTGGGGAGCAGCCATGCGACAGGTGTCGCATAGTAGGCGCGACAAATGTCGCATGTCAAGTCAGAAAAATGGGCCGGCTGAAGCCGGCCCCACGTACATCTCGGTGTCTCGGTGCCTCGGTGGCCCGTGGACAGTGAACGTCGCCGCGACTAGACCCGGACGATCTTCACTTCCCGCACGCCGGGCACCTTCTTGATCTCGTCGAGCACGCCGTTCTCGATCGGCTTCGCTTCGTCGACGTTGACGACGCCCACCGCACGGTCGCCGTCGCGGCCAAGGGCGAAGTTGGCGATGTTGACCTTGTGCGTCCCGAGGATCGTGCCGACGGCGCCGATGACGCCCGGCTGGTCGGTGTTGCAGATCACGATCATCGTCCCCTCGAGCGGGGCGTCGACGGCCACACCGTCCACCAGCACCAGCCGCGGCGCAGTGCGGTCGAACGCCACCCCCTCGGCCCAGCGCTCGCCGCCGCTGGTGAGCAGCTTCACCGACAGCAGGCTGGTGTAATTGCGCGCCCGGCTGCTGCTCGACTCGACGATCTCCAGCCCGCGCTCGGTCGCGACGTTGCGCGCGTTGACCACGGTGACGCTGGTGTCCTCGAGCACCGGCTTGAGCAGCCCGACCAGCACCGAGTTGGCGATCAGGTCGTTCCGGCCCGAGGACAGCTCGCCGTAGTAGCGGATGCCGACGCCGCTGGTGTGCTGATCGTTCATCTGCGCCACGAATGCGCCAAGCCGCTCGCCGAGCACCTGGTATGGCCGCAGCCGCGCGTACTCCTCGGGGGCGACCGACTGGGCGTTGACGGCATTGCGGATCACGCCGCTCTTCAGGAAGTCGCGCAGGGCAGTGAGCGTCTCCAGACCGACCAGCTCCTGGCCTTCCCGCGTCGAGGCGGCAATGTGCGGCGAGGCGCACACCCGATCGAGCTTCTGCAGCCGCTGATCGACGGTCGGCTCTTTCTCGAACACGTCGAGCGCTGCGCCGCCGACGTGCCCCGACTCGATCGCGTCGGCCAGCGCGCCCTCGTCGACCAGGTCGCCGCGGGCGGTGTTGATGATCTTGATGCCCTTCTTCGCCTTCGCCAGCCGGTCGGCGTTCACCAGCTTGCGCGTGTTGGCGTTGGACGGCATGTGCAGCGACAGGTAGTCGGCGCGGGCGAACAGCTCGTCGAGCGACACCAGCTCCACGCCCAGGTCAGCGGCCATCTGTTCGGAGATGAACGGGTCGTGGGCGATGATCTTCATGCCGAAGGCGGCGGCGCGGCGGGCCACTTCCTGGCCGATGCGGCCCAGGCCGGCCAGGCCGAGCGTCTTCTCGCGCACTTCCTCGCCGAGGAACTTCTTCTTCTCCCACTTGCCCTGCTTCATCGCCGCGTCGGCGCCGGGCAGGTGGCGCGCCAGCGACAGGATCTGGCCGAGCGCCAGCTCCGCCACGCTGATGCTGTTGGCGCCGGGGGCGTTCATCACGACGATGCCGCGGCCGCTGGCGGCGGTGACGTCGACGTTGTCGACGCCGGTGCCGGCGCGCGCGATGGCGCGCAGCTTCGGGGCGGCGTCGATCAGGGCCTTGGTGACCTTGGTGGCACTGCGGACGACGATGGCGTCGGCGTCGGCGAGATCGGTGGCGAGTTGGTCAGGTGCCCGGCCGGTCCGGGCGTCGACCTCCCAGCCTTCGGCGCGCAGCAACTCCAGCGCGGAGGCGGGCAGGTCATCGGCAACAACGATTTTCAAGGTGCGTTCCGGGATGAGGGTTGATGTCGTGCCGCGGCGACCCGCCGGCGGCGTGGTACTTCGCAAGTATAATCTGCGGTTGGCATCTGCGAGAGGCGATGTTCAATCCTGTGATCGGATTGCAATGATCGCCGGTGCGCGCGTTGCCGGCGCGAGGACTAGCACTACGATGGTGCAATCCGCTAAATTGCGCCGATTCGCGTGCAGATCGCGCGCTTTGCCGGCTCTTTTCAACAGGGTTTTCAACAGGAATTGTGCGTAACCCGCGCGAGGCACGCGGGACGGTGACCTAACGAACGATAAGGACGATTGATGAATCGCAAAGTAACGGTTGTAGGCGGCGCCGGGAACGTCGGCGCGACGGTAGCGCGGTCGATTGCAGAGAAGGAGCTCGCCGATGTCGTGATCATCGACATCGCCGATCAGAAGGCGGCCGGCGTCGCGCTCGATATCTACGAGACCTGCCCGATTATCGGCAGCGACTCGCGCGTCATCGGCGGCGGTACGTGGGAAGCGGCGGCCGGCTCCGACGTCGTCGTCATCACCTCGGGCAAGCCGCGCAAGCCGGGCATGAGCCGCGACGACCTGGTCAAGGACAACTTCGCCATCATGCAGAGCATTGCGCCGAACCTGGTGCAGTACTGCCCGAACGCCATTGTCGTGCCGGTAGCCAACCCGCTCGACGCGATGTGCCAGGCGCTGTTCAAGCTGACCAAGTTCCCGCGCGAGCGCGTGATCGGCATGGCCGGCGTGCTCGACTCGGCCCGCATGAGCACGTTCATTGCCATGGAGCTGAACGTCTCGGTGGAGAACATCAACTCCTTCGTCCTCGGCGGCCACGGCGACACGATGGTGCCGCTGCCGCGCTTCTCGACGGTGGCCGGCATCCCGATCACCGAGCTGCTGTCGAAGGAGAAGATCGACGCCATCTCGACTCGCACCGCCAACGGCGGCGCCGAGATTACGAAAATGGTCGGGACCAGCGCCTGGTACGCCCCCGGTCAGGCGGCGGCCGAGATGGTTGAGGCCATCCTCAAGGACAAGAAGAAGATCCTGCCGTGCTCGGTTTACCTGACGGGCGAGTACGGCATCAACGACCTGTTCGTCGGCGTGCCGTGCAAGCTCGGCGCCCGCGGCGTGGAGCAGATCATCGAGATCAAGCTGACGGCCGAGGAAGACGCCGCGCTGAAGAAGTCGGCGTCGGCGGTCAAGGAACTCGTCGACGTCATCGGGATGTAGTGCCCTCTGCGTTCTGGTTCGCCAGGTCCCAGGTGACCTGGTGAGCCAGGCGCGCCACCTTCTCGATCTTTTCGTAATTGATCTTGTCGGGCGTATCCGCCGGCGTGTGGTAGTCGGGGTGTAGCCCGGTGTGGAAGCCGATGGCGGCGACGCCGCGGTGCAGGAACGGCCACTGGTCGCTGCGCCGCACCAGATTCGAGGCGTTGTTGTCGTTCCGCTTCTTCAGCTCCAGCCCGACGCCGCCGGAGCGGTTGGCGCGTTCGATGGCCGCCGCCAGGTCCGGCGCGAACGAATAGCCATACAGATCGACGGAGTTGGTGTTCGCCGACGCCGGCGTCACCTCCAGCCCGAAGAATCGCGCGCCGCCGTTGGGCGGAATCTCCTCGTTGCGGCCGATCATGTCCAGGTTGATGACGCCGACCGTCTTGTCGAGCGGGAAGGGCGGCTGCTCCGTGTACGCCCAGGCGCCGAGCAGGCCACGCTCCTCGGCGTTCAGCGACACGAACACGACCGACCGGCGCGGCCGCCGGCCGTTGCGCGCCGCCAGCGCGTAGGCCTCTGCCACCTCGAGCATCCCCACCGTGCCCGACCCGTTATCGTCGGCGCCGGCGTAAATGGCGCCGTCCTCGACGCCTTCATGATCGAGGTGCGCCGTGATCAGCACCGCCTCGTTGCGCAGCTGCGGATCCGACCCTTCGAGGCGTGCCACGACATTGCGAATCTGGGTGATCGGGCGGTTGACCGATGTGGTGAGCTGCACCTCCACGCCCGGCACGGCAACCGGCGTCGACGACTGCTCGGCCGCCTTGGCGAGTTCCTCGAGGGATCGTCCCGCCGGTTGGAGGATCTGCGTCGCCAGCGGCCGCGACACCTGGACGATCGGAATCGTGATCTGGTTGAGCCAGGCCGCCAGCGTCCACGCGCGCCCGCGCGGCGACGGGTTGTCGGGCCAGGCGGCGCGCTGCAGCGCCCCCATCGGCGCCGCATCGGCATGGTTGTGCACGTCCTCGACGAACAGGATCCCGATGGCGCCGCGCTGCTGTGCCGCCAGCGCCTTGCGCCAGGCGACGGAGTATTCCGAGGTGACGAGGCCGTTGAACGGGCTGTTGGTGTCGCGCTCGCCCGGCTCGTGGCCGAGGATCACCACGATCTTCCCGCGCACCTGGTCGGCGGGGAAGTCATCCCGTTGCTTCTCCGGCCAGACGATGCCGAAGTTGGTGAAGACCACCTGCCCGCGTGCGGACGCGGAGGCACTGAAGCGCTGGGTGACGAAGTCCTGCCCGGACACCGGGCGCAGCGTCGCCCCGGTGCCGGCCGACACCTCCATGGTGTTGGTCGGGCCCAGGGTCGCCGACACCACGTCGAAGGTGTGGAAGAACGACTGGCCGCCCACCGGCTGCAGGCCGAGGCGTTCGAAGCGTCCCTTGATGAACTCGGTGGCGATCTGGTTTTCGCCCGTCGCCGTCAGCCGGCCGCGCATGGCGTTGCTGGCGTAGTAGTACAGGTCGGCCTTGAGGTCGGCCTGCCGGATCGAATCGTTCTGGGGGGCGCGGTCCTGGGCGAAGACCGAGACGGTGACCGCCGCGGCGGCGGCCAGAAAGAGGGGAGTGCGCTTCATGGAAGCGCATTAAAACACGAAGGGCCGGCTGGCGCCGGCCCTTCGCTGTCTACGGTTTAGTTGCCGCCACCCTGGCGACCGCCGCCGCCGGCGCCGCCGCCGCGCGCGGGCGGGGGCGGCTGCACCCAGTCGGGGATGGCCTTGCCGCGGTGACAGGTGCCGCACATGACCGCGCCGACGTCGGCGGCGTCCTGCTTGCCCAGGTCCGCCGGGGTCAGCTTGGCCTGGAAGTCGCGAGCCGCGAGCATCATCACGCGGGCCGTCTTCTTCGGCTGCTTGTCGTCCGACGCCATGTTGTTCATCGGGTTGCCCTGCCCGAAGAAGACGTGGCAGTGCTCGCAGGTGACGCCAAGTGCGGCCTCGAAGCCCTGCATCAGCTGAATCACCTGCGGGGCCGGCATGTTCGCCGGCAGCACCTGCAGATTGGTAAAGCCGCGGCCGCCGCCCTGCCGAGCGCCGCCCTGCGCCTGGCCGCCGCCCTGACGGCCGCCCTGGCCCTGTTGCTGACCCTGCGGCGCCGCCTGCTGGCCGCCCTGCTGCTGTTGCTGCTGCGCCTGCCCCTGCGTGGCCAGCGTGACCGCGAAGAGGAACACGCCCATCGTCGCGCCTGCCGTCCACCTGTAAGAAAGCTGCATGCTCAATCCTCGCTGGTTGCGTGCCCGGAAACGAAACACCTGAAAGTGCGCCGATAAACTAACAGAAACCCCCGCGGGGTTCAATGAACGCGCGCCCGGTACGCTAGCATTGAGTGTTTTGTCCACATCCGCGGAGCCGCCCATCCAGTGAAAATCCACGAGTACCAGGCCAAGTCCGTGCTGGCGCGCTACGGCGTTCCCGTGCCGCGCGGCGAAGTTGCGTTCTCCCCCCAGGAAGCGGGCGACATTGCCCGCCGCCTCGGCGGGGACCTTTCTGTCGTCAAGGCACAGATTCACGCCGGCGGCCGCGGCAAGGGCGGCGGCGTCAAGCTGGCCAAATCGCCTGACGAAGCCGTCCAGCTGGCCAAGCAGATGATCGGCATGACCCTGGTGACCCACCAGACCGGCCCGGAAGGGAAGAAGGTCGGCCGGGTGCTCATCGAGGAGGGGCTGCAGATCGAGCGCGAGCTCTACCTGAGCATCCTGGTCGATCGGAAGCTCGAGGCGCCCGTCGTCATCGCCAGCGCCGCTGGCGGGATGGACATCGAGGAAGTGGCGGCGAAGGAGCCGCACAAGATCCTCACCGAGCCGATCAACCGCGGCACCGGCATCGTGCCGTTCGAGGCGCGCAAGCTGGCCTTCGCCATGGGCCTCGACGGCGCCGCGGCCAACAAGCTGGCCAAGCTGCTCGACGCGCTCTACAAGGCGTTCATCGACACCGACGCGTCGATGATCGAGATCAACCCGCTGATCCTCACCAAGGGCGGCGACCTGCTCGCGCTCGACGCCAAGGTCACCTTCGACGACAACGCGCTCTACCGGCACCCGGACCTGCGCGACTTCCGCGACCTGAGCGAGGAGGATCCGCTCGAGGTCGAGGCGTCGAAGTTCAACCTGAACTACATCCGCCTCGACGGCAACATCGGCTGCATGGTCAACGGCGCCGGGCTGGCGATGGCGACGATGGACATCATCAAGCTGGCGGGCGGCGAGCCGGCCAACTTCCTCGACGTCGGCGGCGGCGCCAATGCCGAGCAGATCAAAAACGCGTTCCGCATCCTGATGATGGACAAGAACGTCAAGGCGGTCCTCATCAACATCTTCGGCGGCATCCTGCGGTGCGATGTCCTGGCGCAGGGCGTGATCGCCGCGGTGCAGGAGCTCGGCGTCCCGGTCCCCATCGTCGTGCGCATGGAAGGGACCAACGTCGAGGAAGGGAAGCGGATGCTCAAGGAGAGCGGCCTGAAGTTCTCGACCGCGGATTCGATGGGTGAGGCAGCCGACACGGTCGTCGCCCTCGCGAAGGGGGGCAAGTAGCCATGGCGGTACTGCTCGACAAGAACACCCGGCTGATCGTGCAGGGGCTCACCGGCCGTGAGGGCACCTTCCACGCCAAGGCGGCCCAGGCCTACGGCACCAACGTCGTCGGCGGTGTGACCCCGGGCAAGGGGGGGACGACCCACGAGGGCTGGCCGATCTTCAACAGCGTCCACGACGCCGTGAAAGCCACCGGCGCCAATGCGACGGTCATCTTCGTGCCGCCGCCGTTTGCCGCCGACGCGATCATGGAAGCGGCGGATGCCGGCATTGCGCTGGCGGTCTGCATCACCGAGGGGATCCCGGTCGTCGACATGCTGAAGACGATGACCTTCCTGGCGGACCATCCGCAGACGCGGCTCATCGGGCCGAACTGCCCGGGCATCATCTCGCCCGGCAAGGGCAAGGCCGGCATCATCCCGCACAACATTGTCCGCGAGGGGCGCATCGGCATCGTCTCGAAGAGCGGGACGCTGACCTACGAGGCGATCCACCAGCTGTCGAAGGTCGGCATGGGGCAGACGACGTGCATCGGCATCGGCGGCGACCCGCTGATCGGGACGACGCACATCGAGGCGCTGGAGCTGTTCGCGAACGACCCGGACACCGAGGCCGTGATCATGATCGGCGAGATCGGCGGGTCGGCGGAGCAGGACGCCGCCGAGTGGATCAAGACCAATTTCAAGAAGCCGGTGGTCGGCTTTATTGCCGGCCAGACGGCGCCGCCAGGACGGCGCATGGGGCACGCGGGCGCGATCATCGCCGGCGGCCAGGGGACGGCGGCTGAGAAGATGGAGGCGCTCACGAAGGCGGGGGTGCACGTGGTGCAGTCGCCGGCGGACATGGGCGCGAAGATGCGCGAAGTGCTCGGGAAGTAGCGCTTCGCGCCATTCAAGATTCAAAATTCAAAATTCAAAATGGAAAGAACATTCGCCATCGTCAAGCCGGACGCGGTCGAGCGCCGGCTCGCCGGGAAGATCCTGGCGCGGATCGAGGACGCCGGCTTCACCGTGCGCGCCATGCGGCTGCAGCACCTGTCGAAGGTGGAGGCCGAGGGGTTCTACGCGGTGCACAGGGAGCGGCCGTTTTTCGGCGAGCTGACGACGTTCATGTCCTCGGGGCCGTGCGTGCTGCTGTGCCTTGAGGCGCCGAACGCCATCAAGAAGTGGCGCGACACGATGGGGCCGACCGACCCGGCGAAGGCGGAGCCGGGGACGCTGCGGCGCGACTTCGGCGAGTCGATCGGCCGCAATGCCACGCACGGGTCGGACGCGCCCGAGACGGCGGCGTTCGAGCTGGGCTACTTTTTCCGAGGGATGGAACTGATCTGAAAGTGGAAAAGTAGACAAGTGGAAAAGTGAAGAAGTGGGGCGCCTGCTTATCGTCCTCGGCGTCGTGCTGGTGGTCGGGGGGCTGCTGATTCAGCTGGGCGTCCCGCTCGGCCGCCTGCCCGGCGACATGGCGATCAGCCGTGGCCGGTTTTCGTTCTACTTTCCGTTGACGACCTCCATCATCGTGAGCATCATCCTGACGCTCATCATGATGTTCATCGGGAGACGTTAGTGCCGTCGATCAAGGCAGACCGCTGGATCAAGAAGATGGCGCTCGAGCACGGCATGATCGAGCCGTTCGAGGATCGCCAGGTACGCGCGGGCGTGATCTCCTACGGGCTGTCGTCGTACGGCTACGACATCCGCGTCGCCGACGAGTTCAAGGTCTTCACCAACATCAACAGCACCGTCGTCGACCCCAAGAACTTCGACGCGCGGTCGTTCGTGGACGTCAAGGCTGACGTCTGCATCATCCCGCCGAACTCGTTTGCGCTGGCCAAGACGGTCGAATACTTCCGCATCCCGCGCAACGTGCTGACGGTCTGCGTGGGGAAGTCGACCTACGCGCGCTGCGGGCTGATCGTCAACGTCACCCCGTTCGAGCCGGAGTGGGAAGGCTTCGTCACGCTGGAGATTTCCAACACGACGCCGCTCCCGGCCAAGGTCTACGCCAACGAGGGCATTTCGCAGGTGTTGTTCTTCGAGAGCGACGAGGACTGCGAGGTGTCGTACGCCGACAAGGCGGGGAAGTACCAGAAGCAGCAGGGACTGACGCTGCCGCGGTTGTAGGAGAGAAGAAGCTAGAAGTCAGAAGCTAGAAGTCAGAAGTCAGAAGCTAGAAGTCAGGAGGTTTGCTCCCCGCTTCTTGCTTCTGACTTCTAGCTTCTTGCTTCTTGCTTCTGACTTCTAGCTTCTTGCTTCTACCGCCCCAGTTCCTCGAACAACTGCACGAACGAGCCGCCCGGGCCGCCGCGGCCGGGGCCGAGGCCGTAGCTGCGGAACTTCGCCGGGATCTCCGACTGGAATTCCATCATCGCCTGCTCAGGGGTCTTGCCCTGCTGCCGGGCGCTGCGCGCCTTGGCGACCATCAGCCGCATGAACTCGGCGTAGTCGGCGATGTCCGACCCCTTCATCGGCGCCGGCGCGTGGCCGCCGATGACGACGTCGACGCTGCTGCCGAGGGCTGCCGCCGCCTTGCCGATGGTGTCGGGGTAGGCGAGGCCGCTGCCGCCGTTGGCGAGGTCGATGTTCGGCTGCGCCGTATTGGTGAAGGCGTCGCCCGAGGCGAGCACGCGCGCGCTCCGGAAGACCACCCAGGCGTCGCCGTCGGTGTGGGCGCGTCCGAAGTAGTAGAGGTCGATCGCATCATTGCCCGCGAGCAGGGTCACGCGGTCGGTGAAGGTGCGGTCGGGCATGCCCTGCGCGTTGGCGGGCTGCTGGAACACCTCCATCTTCTTCATGTTCGCTTCGGTGCTGGCGTGCGTCACGATCTGGACGTTGGCCGGGAAGAACTGATTGCTCCCGGTGTGGTCGCCGTGCGTGTGGGTGTTGATGATGTAGGCGATCGGCTTCTGGGTGACCGTCCGGATCTGATCGAGGATCGCCTGGCCGTTGTTGGCCAGCTTGGTGTCGACCAGGACCACCCCGTCGGCCGCGTCGAACACGGTCGAACTGCCGCCGGCGCCGGGGATGTAATAGACCCGGTCGGCGACCTTCTGGATCATGCCGACACCCGGGCCGCGCCCGCCGCCGCCCTGTCGACCCGCCTGCCCGGCCGCCTGGCCGGCCGGCGCCTGCCCGGCGCTGAGCCCGGCCGCCATCGCGCCGACGAGCACGATGGCGCTGAGTACGAATGAACGTTTCATTGCCGCTTCCTCCGGCCGGTATTGTAAGCGGATCTACAAGTCCCATCTATAATTTAGGGACCGCCATGCTCCGGCCGTACAAGTCCATCCTGCCCACGGTGCACCCGACCGCGTTCGTGGATGCCAGCGCCCAGGTCATCGGCGCCGTCCACATCGGCGCCGAGAGCAGCGTCTGGATGGGGGTCGTCATCCGCGGTGACGTCAACTACATCCGGATTGGCGATCGGTCGAACATCCAGGACCTGACGCTGGTGCACGTGATGATCGAGACCCACCCGACGGTCATCGGCAACGACGTGACCGTGGGGCACAGCGCCGTCGTTCACGGCTGCACCATCGAGGACGGCTGCCTCATAGGCATGGGGGCCATCCTGCTGAACGGCTGCGTCATTGGCCGCGGCTCGATTGTCGCCGCCGGCGCGCTGGTGCCGGAGGGGATGGTCGTGCCGCCCGGCTCGATGGTCATGGGGATGCCGGCGAAGGTGAAGCGGCCGCTGACGGCTGGGGAAGCCGCTTCGATTCAGGGCTACGCCGACCGCTACGTGAAATACCGCCTCGATTTCCAGGCCGAGACCACCCACGCTTGAGCGAGAAGCCACGCACAGAGCCCGCGCGCGGGATGCGCGATTTCCTGCCCGACGATATCCGCCGGCGGGAATACGTCATCGGTGTCATCACACGTGTCTACGAACGCTACGGGTTCGAGCCGCTCGAGACACCGGCGGTGGAGAACATCGAGACGCTGCTCGGCAAGTACGGCGACGAGGGCAACCAGCTCATTTTCAAGATCCTGATGCGCGGCGAGCACGAGGCCACCGGCAAGGCGGACCTGGCGCTGCGCTACGACCTGACCGTGCCGCTGGCGCGCGTCGTCGCGCACCACCAGAGCAAGCTGCCGCGGCTGTTCAAGCGCTACCAGATCCAGCCGGTCTGGCGCGCCGACCGTCCCGCGCGCGGCCGCTTCCGCGAGTTCTACCAGTGCGACGTCGACGCGCTGGGTTCGACGTCGCCGGCGGTGGAGGCGGAGCTGTGCGCGGCGGTGTCGGAGTGCCTGACCGAGCTCGGGTTCAA
>JBFWUM010000024.1:11262-30482 GCA_050247255.1 Vicinamibacterales bacterium
ACATGTTCCCGCCGACGCTGGCGACCGCGCCGGCCGACGTGATGGTCTCGGCGTTCGACGCGGCGGGGCTCGGCGCGGCGCTGCAGCTGGCCGCGCGCCTGCGCGAGGCGGGGCTGCGCGTGCTCGTCTACCCGGATGCCGACAAGATCGGCAAGCAGATCAAGTACGCTGACGGCAGGGGCATTCCCTTCGTCGCCATCCTCGGCGACAACGAGATCAAGGACGGTACGGTCACCGTCAAGCATCTCGCCGCCCAGACCCAGACAACGTATGGCCAGTCAGAGGCTGGCCCGAAGATTCGCGAGGCACTGGACCACCGTGGCTGAACCACTCGGCGACCTGACACGCACCCACACCTGCGGCGCGCTGCGCCCGGCCGACGTCGGCCGCGACGTCGTGCTGCTTGGCTGGGTCCACCGCGTCCGCGACCTGGGCGGCGTGCTGTTCGTCGACGTCCGCGACCGGGCCGGCGTCACGCAGGTCGTCTTCGACAAGGACGACGAGGCGCTGATGGCCAAGGCCAAGAAGCTCCGCTCCGAGTTCGTCGTCGGCGTGTCCGGCACCGTGCGCAACCGTTCGGCCGAGACGGTGAACCCGAAGATCGAGACCGGCGAGGTCGAGGTCGTCGTCTCGAAGCTGGCGCTGCTCAACGAGGCGAAGACGCCGCCGTTCCCGATCGCCGACGACACGCCGGTGTCGGAGGACGTGCGCCTGAAGTACCGCTATCTCGACCTGCGCCGCACGAAGCTGCAGGGCAACATGATCCTGCGGCACAAGCTGACGATTGCCATCCGGAAGTACTTCGACCAGCACGGCTTCCTCGAGGTCGAGACGCCGATCCTGACGAAGTCGACGCCGGAAGGCGCGCGCGACTACCTGGTGCCGAGCCGCGTGCACCCGGGGGAGTTCTTCGCGCTGCCGCAGTCGCCGCAGCTGTTTAAGCAGATCCTGATGGTGGCCGGCTTCGACCGCTACGTGCAGATCTGCAAGTGCTTCCGCGACGAGGACCTGCGCGCCGACCGGCAGCCCGAGTTCACGCAGGTCGACGTCGAGATGTCGTTCGCGCGTCCCGAGACGATCTTCGGGATGATCGAGCCGCTGATGAAGGACATCTGCGGCGTCATCGGCAAGGAGATCCAGGCGCCGTTCCGGCGGATGCCGTACAGCGAGGCGATCGCCAGGTACGGGTCCGACAAGCCCGACCTGCGGCCCGGGATGGAAATCCAGGATGTTCGCGAGCTGTTCCGCGAATCGTCCTTTGCCGTCTTCAAGAATATCGTTGCCGAAGGCGGCACGGTGCGCGCGTTCGTCGTGGCCAACGCCTCCAGCTACTCGCGCAGCGCCGTGGACGGCATCGTCAACGCCGAGAAGGCGCAGGGGCGCCACCTGCTGTGGGCGCGGCGCGGCGACGACGGCGCGATCACCTCGTCGTTCCCGAAGGCGGTGGGCGAAGAGACGGTGCGCCAGCTGCTGGACGCGGTCGGCGCCGGGAATGGCCAGCTCGCGTTTGTCGTGGCCGGCGAGCCCGATGCCACGTCGAAAACGCTGGGGCAGCTGCGGCTGTCGATCGCCAAAAGGGACGGGTTGCTGGATCCGGAACGGTACGAGTTCCTGTGGGTCGTGGACTTTCCTTTGCTGGAGTGGGACCCTGAGGACAAGCGCTACGTCGCGATGCACCACCCGTTCACGTCGCCGCATGACGAGGATGCCGCCGAGCTCAACAAGGAGGATCCCGGCCATATCCGGGCCAAGGCCTACGACCTCGTGCTGAACGGCAGCGAAATTGGCGGCGGCAGCATTCGTATCCACGACGCCCGGATGCAGAGCCGCATCTTCTCGCTGCTCAACATCAGCGAGGAGGAAGCGCGGCAGCGGTTCGGCTTCTTTCTCGAGGCGCTCGAGTACGGGACGCCGCCGCACGGCGGCATCGCGCTCGGCCTCGACCGCATGACGGCGATCCTGGCGCAGGAAAGCTCGATCCGCGAGGTGATCGCCTTCCCGAAGACGGCCGCCGCGGTCGATCTGATGTCGGACGCGCCATCCACGGTGGATGCGAAGCAGCTGCGCGAGCTCCACCTGCAGGTCCGCCAGCGCGCCGCCGCCGACGCGGCGGCGGGCCAAGGGAAGGCATGAAGAGGATCAGCCTTCCCGAAGAGGGAATCGAGACCGTCTTCGGCGCCCGCGACGCCAATCTCAAGCACATCGAGGCGCTGATCAACGTGCGCATCAGCACGCAGGGCAGCGAGGTGATCATCGAGGGCGACCCGGCCAGCGAGAACCGCGCGGCCCGCGTGTTCGACGGCCTGCGCACGCTGCTGGACGAAGGCTACACGCTGGCCAACGGCGACGTGAAGACCGCCGCGCAGCTCATCGTCGACAACGACGATGTGGATTTGCGCGATTACTTCCTGAAGGGCGATCAGAAGCAGCCGACCAAGCGGCGGGTCAACCCGAAGTCGGTCAACCAGCGGAAGTATCTCGAGGCGATCGAGCAGCACGACATCGTCTTTGGCGTCGGCCCGGCCGGCACCGGGAAGACCTACCTGGCGATGGCCCAGGCGGTGACCTACCTGCTCTCGAAGAAGGTGAGCCGCATCATCCTGGCGCGGCCGGCCGTGGAGGCGGGGGAGAAGCTCGGGTTCCTGCCGGGCGACCTGCAGGAGAAGGTCAATCCGTACCTGCGGCCGCTCTACGATGCGCTCTACGACATGATGGACACCGAGAAGGCGACGCGGCTGGTCGAGCGCGGCACCATCGAGGTGGCGCCCATCGCCTTCATGCGCGGCCGCACCCTGAACGACGCGTTCGTCATCCTCGACGAAGCGCAGAACACCACGTCGGAGCAGATGAAGATGTTCCTGACGCGCCTCGGCTTCGGCTCGAAGGCGGTGGTGACCGGCGACATCACGCAGATCGACCTGCCGAACCCGGGCAAGTCGGGCCTCGTCGAGGCGCTGCGGATCGTCAAGAACATCGACGGCATCGGCTTCGTGTACTTCGACGACAAGGACGTCGTCCGCCACAAGCTGGTGCAGCAGATCGTCAAGGCTTACGACGCCCACACGAGGAATGCCCAGTAACCGCGGAACGTCAGTTCCGCGGATCCGCGTCGAGGTGGTCACCCCGGCGCGGTTTCGCGCTCCCGGGCTTGGGCGCTGGCTCGAAGGCGTCGCGCCGGCGCGGGCCCGCGGCGACGTCACCGTGGCCATCGCCCCAGACACGCGGGTGCGCGCGCTCAACCGGCAGTTCCGGCGCAAGGACGCGGCCACCGACGTCCTCTCTTTTCCGTCGGACGAGCCCGGCTACCTCGGCGATATCGTGATTGCCGCAGGGGTGGCGCGCCGCCAGGCGGCTGCGGCGGGACACGCCCTCGGCACGGAGCTGCGGGTGCTGGCGCTGCACGGGCTGCTGCACCTCCTCGGCTATGATCACGAGCACGACAATGGCGAGATGGCCCGCCTGGAGAGGCGCCTGCGCCGGCGCGCGGGGCTGCCGGAAGGGTTGATCGAACGGTCGTGACCCCGCTCGCGCTCTTCCTGCTCGCCTGCGCCACCATCTTCCTGGGCGCGGTGCAGGCGGCCTTCAGCGCGCTGATGCGGCTGTCGCTGCGGCTCATGGCCGAGCGCGGCGGCCGCAGCGACCGCCTGGGCCGCTACCTCGACGACCCGCTCAGTCTCTTCATCCCTGTCCGGATCCTGCTCGGCCTCTGTTTCGTACTGGCCGGCATCCTCATCGCCAGCCTGAGCGACATCGACGATGCGCAGTCGATTGCCGTCTTCATCGTCTCGCTCGTGGCGTTCGTGGTGGTGTGCGAGCAGCTCGTGCCGATGGCGATCGTCCGGCGCGATCCGGAGGCGGTGCTCGACGTGCTGCTGCCGGTCTTCGCGCCGGCGGCGAAGATCATCAAGCCGGTGACCGGCCTGGTGCTCGGCCTGCTGGAGCCGCGGCGCGATCGCGAGGCGGGTGGCAACGGCCACGAGGCTGCGCCCGAGGCGCCGGATGCACCGCAGGACAACGGCGAGGAAGGCGAGATCTCCGAGGAGGAGGGGCGGGAGCTGCTGCAATCCGTCGTCGACTTCACCGAGACCATCGTCCGCGAGGTGATGACGCCGCGGCCCGACATCATCGCCGTGCGAGCCGACGCCAGCCTGCAGGAGCTGCGCGAGCTGTTCCGCGAGGAGCAGTATTCGCGCATGCCGGTCTATCGCGACAGCCTCGACAACGTCGTCGGCATCGTCTACGTGAAGGACCTGGTGGCGCTGCCGCCCGGCGCGGAGCCGCCGCTGACGACGCTGATGCGCTCGGCGTATTTCGTGCCCGAGAGCAAGCGCGGGTCGGAGCTGCTGAAGGAGATGCAGCGGCGCCAGGCGCAGATGGCGATCGTCGTCGATGAGTACGGCGGCACCGCCGGCCTGGTCACGATCGAGGACCTGCTCGAGGAGATCGTCGGCGAAATCCGCGACGAATACGACGTCGAGAGCGAGACGGTGACCGACGAGGGCGACGGCGTGTTCGTGTTCAGCGGCAAGGTGAGCGTCGACGAGGTGCGCGACCGGCTCGGCGTCGAGATCGAGCGCGAAGGGTTCGAGACGCTTGGCGGCTACCTGCTGTCACACCTCGGACGCATGCCGTACGTCGGCGAGACGTTCGACATCGAAGAGCTGTCGTGCGAGGTGCTGGAGGTCGAGCGGCGGCGCATTACCAAGGCGCGCGTGCGGCGCAACGGACCTCCGGCCGAATGAAGGCCGGCTTCGTGTCCTTCCTGGGCCGGCCCAACGCCGGCAAGTCGACGCTGCTGAACCGCATTGTCGGCCACAAGCTCGCCATCGTCTCGGACAAGCCACAGACCACGCGCACGCGCATTGCGGGGGTGAAGAATTATCCCGACGGGCAGGTCGTGTTCGTCGACACCCCGGGCGTGCACAAGCCGACCCACCGCATGAACAAGCGGATGGTCGACGTGGCCGTCGAGTCGATGCGCGAGGTCGACGTGCTGTGCGTCGTCGTCGATGCTTCAGTGAAGCCGGGTCCCGGCGACCGCTACCTGCTGGAGCTGTTGAAGGATGTGAAGACGCCGACGATCCTGGCGCTGAACAAGGTCGATCTGATCGCCAAGGCACGGCTGCTGCCGATGATCGACTCCTACCAGAAGGCGCATCCGTTCGTCGAAATCGTCCCGATGTCTGCGGTCGACGGCACCAACGTCGACGTCCTCGAGCGCCTCTTCCTGCAGTACCTGCCGGACGGGGAGCCGATGTACCCGCCCGATTACGTCACCGACCAGCCCGAACGGTTCATGGTGGCCGAGATCGTCCGTGAACAGGTGCTGCAGCTGACGCACGACGAGCTGCCGTTCTCGACCGCCGTGGTCATCGACCAGTTCGACGAGAGCGAGCTGCGGCTGGTGACGATCTACGCCACCATCCTCGTCGAGCGCGAGTCGCAGAAACCGATCGTCGTCGGCCGCGCCGGCGCGATGATCAAGGCCATCGGCACGGCCGCCCGCCTGGAACTGGAGCGCTTCCTCGGGAAGAAGGTCTATCTCGACCTGCACGTGAAGGTGAAATCCGAGTGGCGCGACGACGAGCGTCTGCTCGACGAGCTGGGCCTGCAGCACCGCGACCGATCCTGAGCGCCGCCGCGCACCGAGCCCCCCGTACGGACGTGCCAGGCACTAAGCACTAGGCACTAAGCCCCTGCCAGTGCTACATTTAGCCGTTTACCAGTGCCCGAAGGACCTCCACGATGGCGGCGCAGCGCAGAATCGATCTCGTTCTCGACTCGGTCAAGCGACTGCTGCGCGTTGGTGCGTCTGCCAACCTGCTGAACCTGCTGCAGAAGCAGCATCCGGCCGACCTCGCCCAGATTTTCAGCGAACTCATCGACAAGGACCGGGAAGCGGCCTTCAGCCTGCTCGCCGAGCGCAACGGCCGGCTGGCCATGGAAGCGCTTTCCGAGCTCGGGCCGGAGAACGGCGCGGCCCTCCTCGGCACGCGATCGGCCGAGGAGATCGCCAAGCTGGCGCAGGAGATCCCTTCTGACGATGCGGCGGCGCTGATCGATTACCTGCCCGAGGAGCTCTCGGCCGCCGTCCTCGACCTGATGCGGCCGAAGGAATCGGGGGTCGTCGAGAACCTGCTCGAGTACGAGGAGCAGACCGCCGGCCGCATCATGAACCCGCATGTCTTCGCCGTGAACGAAGACATGACCGTGGGCGAGTCGATCACCGAACTCCAGAGCAACCGCGACGTCGAGATGGTGTTCTATCTCTACGTCGTCGACGAGCGGCGCCACCTGGTGGGGGTCACCTCGCTGCGGCGGCTGCTGCTGGTCGCGCCGGAAACGCCGCTCAAGCGGATCATGGCGACCGACGTGATCAGCGCGCGCGTCGACACCGACCAGGAAGACGTGGCGCGGCAGGTGGCGTCGTACAACCTGCTGGCGATCCCGGTCGTTGACGAAGAGAACAAGCTGGTCGGCGTCATCACGGTCGACGACGTCATCGACGTCATCAAGGAAGAGGCGACCGAGGACATCATGCACCTCGCCGGTGTGTCGGGCGACGAGCGCGCCTTCACGCCGGCGACCGAGTCGCTGCGCAAGCGGCTGCCGTGGCTCGGTGTCAACCTCGTGACCGCCTTCCTGGCGGCGACGGTCGTCTCGCTGTTCGAGAACACCATCGCCCAGATCACCGCGCTGGCCGTGTTCATGCCGATCGTGGCCGGGATGGGGGGCAACGCCGCCACCCAGACGCTGACCGTCATCGTCCGCGGCATCGCGCTCGGCGAGCTGACGTGGAGCAACTCGCGGAAGGCGCTGGTCAAGGAACTGGTCGTCGGCATCGGCAACGGCGTCACGCTGGGGCTGGTGGCGGCGCTGGTGGTGTGGGTGGCGCGCGGCAACCCGGTGCTCGGCGGTGTGCTCGGGATGGCGATGGTCATCAACATGTTCGTCGCCGCCGCGGCCGGGACGCTGGTGCCGCTCGGGCTGCGGGCGGCCAACGTCGATCCGGCGCTCGCCTCGTCAGTGTTCATCACGACGATGACCGATGTGTTCGGCTTCCTGTCGTTCCTGGGGCTGGCGACCGTGTTCGCCAGGTTCCTGGCCGGGTAAAGGGACAGCGAACGGGGTAAAATAGCGTCGGCTCTCGTGCCCCTCTACACTGCGGACGCCCTGGTTCTTCGCACCTACAAGCTGGGCGAGGCCGACCGCATTGTCGTGTTCCTGACGCGGGATCGCGGCAAGAAGCGGGGCGTGGCCAAGGGGGCCCGGCGGCAGCGCTCGCGCTTCGTCGGCGCCCTGGAACCGCTCACCGAAGTGCGCGTGGCGTACTTCGAGAAGGAGCGGCGCGAGCTGGTCGGGCTGAACTACGCGGAGACCGTGCGGTCGCCGCTGGTGCTCTCGACGGAGGGGGCGCTCGAGATCGTCAGCTACTTCGCCGAGCTGATCGACGAGTGGGCCCAGGAGGCCGACGCCGACGACCGCCTCTACCGCCTGGGTGTGTCGATGCTCGATGCGCTGGCGTCGGGGGCGCCGGTGGAGCCGCTGGCCCGGTACTTCGAGTACTGGCTGCTGCGGCTGCAGGGGGTGTATCCCGAGGCGCGCGGCAGCCTGTCCGAGGGGGCGCTGGCGTTCCTGGCGGCCTCGCGCGGCGTCGCGCCGCAGCGTGTCGCCGACCTGCCGGCCGGCCGTGGCGTGCTGAAGGAGCTCGAAAACGTGCACCGCGCGCTCATTGCGATGCACCTGGAGAAAACGTTGAAATCCGACCGTGTGCTTCGCGACCTGCGCCGTCACGGCTAACCGCCCACACGCTGCGTGACACTTCAGGACCTCATTCTCAAGCTGTCGGCCTACTGGGCCTCGCACGGCTGCCTGCTGCAGCAGCCGCTCGACCTCGAGGTCGGCGCCGGCACGTCGCACCCGGAGACGCTCTTTCGCGTGCTCGGCCCGAAGCCGTGGAGCGTCGCCTACGTCCAGCCCTCGCGGCGCCCCGATGACGGGCGCTTCGGCCAGAACCCGAACCGCCTGTTCAAGCACCTCCAGTACCAGGTGATCCTCAAGCCGTCGCCGGACGAAGTGCAGCAGCTGTATCTCGACAGCCTCGAGGCCTGCGGCATCAACCCGCGGCAGCACGACATCCGCTTCGAGGAGGACAACTGGGAGTCGCCGACGCTCGGCGCGTGGGGCATCGGCTGGCAGGTGATGCTCGACGGCCAGGAGATCACCCAGTTCACCTACTTCCAGCAGGTGGGCGGCATCGACCTGTCGCCGATCGCCTGCGAGATCACCTACGGGCTCGAGCGCATCGCCATGTTCCTGCAGAAGGTCGACAACGTGTTCGACCTCGAATGGGGCGGCGGCGTCCGCTACAGCGAGGTCCGGCTGCAGGAGGAGATCGAGCAGTCGAAGTACGCCTTCGGCATGGTCGACATGCCGGCCGGGGAGTTCTCGGCGCTGCACCGCGACCTGTTCGACAGGAACTACGGCTTCGCCGAAACGCTCCTGGCCTCCGGGCTGATGTTCCCCGCGCTCGAGCACGCGCTGAAGTGCTCGCACCTGTTCAACATCCTCGACTCGAGCGGCAGCATCGGCGTCACCGAGCGCACCGCCTACATCCTCCGCGTGCGCCAGTTGGCCATCCGGATCGCGCGGGCCTACGTCGACCAGACTGCGGCGCCGGCGGTGGAGCAGTAGCGATGGACCGCGAACTGCTCATCGAGATCGGATGCGAGGAGATCCCGGCCGGCTGGCTGCCCGGGCTGACCGCGCAGATTGCGCGCCACCTCGACGCGCGGCTGAAGGAATTCCGGCTGCCGGCCGACCGGCCCGCCGAAGGCTACAGCACGCCGCGCCGGCTGACGGCGCGGGTCGCCAAGCTGGCCGAGCGGCAGACCGACTTCGAGGAACTGGTCACCGGGCCGCCCGTGTCGGCGGCGTTCAAGCCGGACGGCGAGCCGACGCCCGCCGCCGTCGGGTTTGCGAAGAAGTACGGCGTCGACGTCGGCGCCCTCGAACGCAGCGAGACGGCGAAGGGCACCTACCTCGCCTATCGCGTCAAGCAGCGCGGCAAGGCGACCGTCGATGTGCTCGGCGACGTCCTCGGCGGGCTGCTGCGCGACTTCAGCTTCCCGAAGCAGATGCGGTGGGACGCCTACCTCGAGGACGGCAAGGGCGATCTGGTGTTCGCGCGGCCGATCCGCTGGCTCGTCCTGCTCTACGGCGGGCGCGTCGTGCCGTTCGTCATCCGGCGGGCCGAGAACGCGCAAGGACCGCTGGTGCAGGACATTCGCACCGCCGCCAACACCTACGGCCACCGCTTCCTGACGACGAGCGGCCGCGCCGGCCGGGCGATCAAGATCAAGACGTTCGAGGACTACCAGTCGCGACTGACGGAGAACTTCGTCATCCTCGACCGGGCTGAGCGCGAGTCGAAGATCCGCCGCGAGCTCGAGATGCACGCCCGCAAGCTCGCCGGCCGGGTCTCGGCGCTGGTGGCCTCGCAGTCGTCGCTCCTGCAGGAGGTGCCCGACCTGGTCGAGTATCCGGCGGTCGTCGCCGGCCACTACCCGGTCGAGTTCCTCCAGCTGCCGGAGGAGGTGCTGACGACGACGATGATCCACCACCAGCACTACTTCCCCGTGGTGGATGACGAGGGGAAGCTGAAGCCGGCGTTCCTGGCCGTCACCAACATGCAGGCCGAGCGGCCGGAGATCATCGCCCGCAACAACGAGCGGGTGCTGACGGCGCGGCTGCGTGATGCCCGCTTCTTCTACGACGAAGACCGCAAGGCCACGCTCGAGTCGCGGATCGCTCGGCTCTCGACCATCCTGTTCCACAAGAAGCTCGGCTCCTACAAGGAGAAGGCCGAGCGCGTGGCGGCGCTGGCGCGCTGGATCGCCGCCGAGGCGCTGCAGCAACCGGGCAGCGCGGGCGCCGCCGAGCAGGCGGGCCGGTTGTGCAAGGCCGACCTTGCGACCGACATGGTTCGTGAGCTCACCGAGCTCCAGGGAACCATGGGCGGCATCTACACGCGCGAGGAAGGACTGCCGGAGGAGGTCTGGAAGGCGATCTACTTCCATTACCTGCCGATCGGCGTTGAGGCCGACGCGCCGCCATCGCGGCAGCAGCTTGGCCCCGCCGCGGTCACGTGGGCTGCCGTGGCGCTGGCCGACAAGCTCGACTCGGTGGTGGGGATGTTCACCGCCGGCGAGCGGCCGACCGGCTCGCGCGACCCGCTCGGGCTGCGCCGCCAGGCACAGGGCGTCGTGAAGATCCTCGCCGACCTGCCGGCGCTGACCGGACTCGACCTCAAGGTGCAGCTCGGGCCGCTCGTGGAACGGGCCGCGCAGCCGTTCGGCCCCTCGACTGCGCTCGGGGCAGGAGGCGAAGAGTGGCGTGCGCCGCTGGCCACCTTCATGGCCGATCGGTTGGCCTACCTGCTCGAGCAGCGCGGCTTCGACGTGCGCAGCGTGCGCGCGGTGATGGCCGGCGGCATCGAGGCGACGAGCCCGCTCGAAGCGCGTCTCAAGCTCGAGGCGCTGGCGCAGATGTCGGGCTCCGAGGCGCTGCTGGGAGTGGCGACGCTGCTGAAGCGCGTGAAGAACATCACCAAGACCGTGCCGCCAGGAGAGGCGGAACTGAGGTTCCGCAGCTACGAAGAGGTGCTGGTCGAGCCGGCGGAGAAGGCGTTGGTGACCGCACTTGTGGGTGCAGCGGCCATTCGCCGGCACGCGGCCGCGGCCGACTACGCGCCGGCGTTCCGCGAGATTGCGTCGCTGCAGCCGGTGGTCGCAAAGTTTTTTGACGATGTGCTCGTCATGGCCGAGGACGAGACGCTGCGCGCGGCGCGGCTGGGCCTGGTGGCGAGCCTGCGTGACTTGATTCTCGAGATCGCGGACATATCCGAGATCGCGAACGATTGACGAATTGACGAATTGACGGAGTGACGGATTTGGCGAAGAAGGTTGCGAAGAAGAAGGTGGCGAAGAAGGCGGGGAAGTACGTCTACCTGTTCGGCCGCAAGACCGACGGCAACGGGGGGATGAAGCCGCTGCTCGGCGGCAAGGGGGCCAATCTCGCCGAGATGTGCCGCATCGGCCTGCCGGTCCCGCCCGGCTTCACCATCACCACCGACGTCTGCACCTACTACTACGCCAACAGGCGGACCTACCCGGCCTCGCTGAAGGCGCAGATGCAGGCCGGTATCTCCTCCATCGAGCAGCAGACGAAGAAGAAGTTCGGCGACGTGAAGAACCCGCTGCTCGTCTCGGTGCGGTCGGGCGCGCGCGACTCGATGCCGGGGATGATGGACACGATCCTCAACCTCGGGCTGAACGACCAGACGGTCGAGGCGCTGGCGCGCAAGACCGGCAACCCGCGGTTCGCCTGGGATTGCTACCGCCGCTTCATCCAGATGTATGGCGACGTCGTGCTCGGCGTGCAGAAGCGCCCAGGCGAGGACCACGAGCCGTTCGAAACGGTCATCGAGGGACTGAAGCACGAGCGGTATCACGCGGACATCGAGGACACGAAGCTCACCGCCGAGGACCTGCAGGAACTGGTCGTCCGGTTCAAGGCGCTGGTGAAGGAGCGCTCGGGCCACGCGTTCCCGGCCTCGCCGTGGGATCAGCTGATGGGGGCCGTCGGCGCCGTGTTCGGCTCCTGGATGAACGACCGCGCCATCGTCTACCGCCGCAAGTACAACATCCCGTCCGAGTGGGGCACCGCCGTCAACGTGCAGGCGATGGTCTACGGCAACACCGGGGATGAGTCCGGGTCGGGCGTGGCGTTCACGCGCAACCCGGCCAACGGCAACAAGGAGTTCTACGGCGAGTTCCTGATCAACGCGCAGGGCGAGGACGTGGTCGCCGGCGTGCGCACCCCCGAGCCGGTGGCGGAGCTGAAGAAGCAGATGCCGAAGGCGTACCACGAGCTGGAGCGTATTCGGCAGACGCTCGAGAAGCACTTCAAGGACGTGCAGGACTTCGAGTTCACCATCGAGGACGGCGTCGTCTACATGCTGCAGACGCGTAACGGCAAGCGCACGGCGATGGCGGCGCTGAAGTTCTCGATGGACATGCAAAAGGAGCGGCTGATCGACTGGAAGACCGCGATCATGCGGAACCCGGCTGATCAGCTCGACCAGCTGCTGGCGCCGGTGTTCGACACCAGCGAGGTGGCGAAGGTCGATGCGATCGCGACCGGTCTGCCGGCCGGCCCGGGCGCGGCGTCGGGACAGGTCTACCTGAACGCCGATCGCGCGGTGACCGCGGCGGAGAAGGGGCAGCAGGTGCTGCTCGTCCGCGTCGAGACGTCGCCCGAAGACCTGCGCGGCATGATCGCGGCCGAAGGCATCCTGACCGCCCGCGGCGGCGTGTCGTCGCACGCCGCGCTCGTCGCCCGGCAGATGGGCAAGGTCTGCGTCTGCGGCGCCGCGGCGGTGGACGTGAGCTATCAGGACCGCACGGTCACCGTGCAGGGGAAGACCTACAAGGAAGGCGACTGGATGTCGATCGACGGCACGGCCGGCAAGGTGTTTGCGGGCCAGGTCAAGACGGCGCCGTCGGAGATCGTCGCCGGCCTCATCGACGGTGACGAGGCGGCGAAGAAGACCGAGAAGTTCAAGAGCTTCCAGCAGCTGATGAAGTGGTGCGACCAGGCGACGCGCATGGGCGTCCGCACCAACGCCGACACGCCCGAGCAGGCGCGCAATGCGATTGCGTTCGGCGCGACCGGCATCGGCCTCTGCCGCACGGAGCACATGTTCTTCGAGGGTGACCGCATCGACGCCATGCGCGAGATGATCCTCGCCGAGACCGAGGACGTGCGCCGCGATGCGCTGTCGAAGCTGCTGCCGTACCAGCGCGAGGACTTTGCCGGCATCTTCCGCGCGCTCAACGGCTATCCGGCGACCATCCGCTTCCTCGACCCGCCGCTGCACGAGTTCCTGCCGAACACCCAGGAGCAGCAGGCGGAGCTTGCCAAGAAACTCGGTGTGACCGCGCACCACATTCACGCACGGGTGGAGCAACTGCACGAGTTCAACCCGATGCTCGGGTTCCGCGGCTGCCGCCTCGGCATCGGCTACCCCGAGATCTCCGAGATGCAGGCGCGCGCCGTGTTCGAGGCGGCGGCGCTGGTGCAGAAGGAAGGCATCAAGGTGCGGCCGGAGATCATGATCCCGCTCGTCGGCTTCAAGCGCGAGCTCGACCTGCAGCTCGAGGTCGTGCACCGCGTCGCCCGCGAGGTGCAGGCCGAGCAGAAGGTGAAGCTGAGCTACCTGGTCGGCACGATGATCGAGGTGCCGCGCGGGGCGCTCACCGCCGACGAGATCGCCCAGTCGGCGGAGTTCTTCAGCTTCGGCACCAACGACCTGACGCAGACCGCGCTCGGCATGTCGCGCGACGACTCGGGCTCGTTCCTGCCGCAGTACGCCGAGCTCGAGATCATGCCCAAGAACCCGTTCGCGACCATCGATGCCTCGGGCGTCGGCCAGCTGGTGCAGATCGCGGTGGAGAAGGGGCGCAAGGGCCGGCCCGGGATCAAGCTCGGGATCTGTGGTGAGCACGGCGGCGACCCGGCGTCGATCCAGTTCTTCGAGAAGGTCGGGCTGGACTACGTGAGCTGCTCGCCGTTCCGCGTCCCGGTGGCGCGGCTGGCCGCAGCGCAGGCGGCCCTCAAGGGTTGATCAACGTCTTCGTTCACCAGAACGGCGACACACGCACAGCCGATCGGGTCGAGCCGGCATGGCTCGACCCGGCCTCCGGCGTCACGCTCTGGGTGGACATCGTGGAGCCGTCGGCCGAGGACGGCCGCCTGCTGGCCGACACCTTCCACGTCCACCCGCTGTCCATCGAAGACGCCCTCAGCGCGATCCACCATCCGAAGATCGAGCAGTACAAGGGATATCTCTACCTGATCCTGCACGGCATCGACGTCCAGGAGGGGCGGCGCGAGTTCGCCACGCGCGACGTCGATTTCTTCCTCGGGCCCAACTACCTGGTGACGGTGCACGACGGCGCGTCGCGCAGCATCCGCCGGGTCCGCGAGATCTGCGGGCAGCACGAAAGCGTCCTCGCCGAAGGCCCGGTCGCGCTGCTGCACCGCATTGTCGACCAGATGGTCGACCACTATCGGCCCGAGATCGATCGCATCGAGGAGCTGATGGACGAGGTGGAGGAGACGGCCATCGTCTCGCCGCACACCTCGCTTGTCCGGGAGATCCTCGGGTTGAAGCGTGACCTCGCCGGCCTGCGCCGCGTTGTCATTCCGCAGCGTGACGCCCTGGCGCGGCTGGCGCGCCGCGAGTATCCGCAAATCAACGAGGAGATGACCTACCGCTTCCGCGACGTCTACGACAACCTGGTCCGGATCTCCGAGGAGGCGGCGCTGTTCCAGGATCGGGTGACCGGCATCCTCGACGCCCACCTGTCGGCGGTGTCGAACCGGTTGAACGAGGTGATGCGGGTGCTGACGGTGATGTCGACCATCTTCCTGCCGCTGACGGTGCTGACCGGGATGTGGGGCATGAACGTGCCGCTGCCGCACTTTCCTGGCGGCGAGCCGGTGCAGTTCTGGGTGGTCGGCGCGCTGATGCTCGGCATCTCTGCGGCGATGCTGCTCATGTTCCGCCGCAAGGGCTGGTTCTGATGGGGAAGATCCAGCGGCTGCCTACGGACCTGGCCAACCAGATTGCCGCCGGCGAGGTGGTCGAGCGGCCGGCGTCGGTCATCAAGGAGCTGGTCGAGAACGCCATCGACGCCGGAGCCCGGCGCGTCGCGATCACCGTGGAACTGGGCGGCAAGAAGTCGATCCGTGTCGAGGACGATGGCGAGGGGATGACGCCCGAGGACGCCCGGCTCGCGATCGAGCGTCACGCGACCAGCAAGATCCGCCACGCCGACGACCTCGCGGCGATCGCCACCCTCGGGTTCCGCGGCGAAGCGCTGCCGAGCATTGCATCGGTCTCGCACTTCACGCTCCGCACCCGGGCGCGCGGCAGCGCCTCGGGGACCGAGATCCGCGTCAACGGCGGCGCCGTCGCCTCCGAAATGGAAGTCGGGATGGGGGAGGGGACGACCATCGAGGTGGCCGACGTCTTCTACAACCTGCCGGCGCGCCGGAAGTTCCTGAAGTCGGATGCCGCCGAGGCGGCCCAGGTGTCGCGCATCGTCACGCAGCTGGCGCTCTGCTACCCCGAGATCGGCGTCACGCTGACGAGCTCCGGCCGCAAGGTCGTGCAGTGCCCGCCGGTGACGACGTTGCGCGACCGCCTTTACCAGCTGTACGGCGACCGAAGCGACCTGATCGAGGTGAAGCGCGACCGCGGCGACGTCAAGGTGCTCGGCTACGTGGCCGCCCTCGCCGAGCAGGGACCGACGCGCGGCCCCCAGAACATCTTCGTCAACCGCCGCATCGTCAAGGACCGGACCATTGCGCACGCGATTATCGACGCCTACAGCGTGGCGTCGATCAAGGAGCGCAGCCCCGAAGTGCACCTGTTCATCGAGATGCCGCACGATGCGGTCGACGTGAACGTCCATCCGACGAAGGCCGAGGTCCGCTTCCGCGACCAGTCGTACATCCACGAGATCATTCGCCGCGCGCTTGGCGACGCGCTGGGGCGCGGACCGGCCCCCGAACTCCAGCTGCGTCCCGACGCTGTCGTGCAGGGCCTGCCGTCGACGCTGCCGCTGCCGCACGCGTACCCGACGACGTTTCCCAGTCGATGGACAGCACCGACACCCGAAGGAGCGATAGCACCAACGAGCGAGAGTGCTATAGCACCGACGGACGCCAGTGCTATAGCACCGACGAGTACTGGTGCTATAGCACCGACGCATGCCGGTGCTGTTGGTGCCGGCATCAAGCCAATGATGGCCCTCGGCCAGTTCCGCGACACGTTCATCATCGCCGTGGACGAGGAGGGGATCGCGATCATCGATCAGCACGTTGCCCACGAGCGCGTGCTGTTCGAGCGGATCACCCAGCGGCTGACCGGCGGACGGATGGAGAGCCAGCGGCTGTTGACGCCGCTGCTCGTCGAGCTGCCGGCCAGCGGGCGTCAGGCGCTGGTGTCGCATGCGGCCGATCTCGATCGCCTGGGCTTCGAGGTGGAGGAGTTCGGCGGCGACACGCTGCGGGTGGCGGCGTATCCGGCGGTGCTGCGGCGCGAGGACGTGGAGCCGGCGGTGCGCGCGCTCGCCGACGATCTCGAGGGACTGGACAAGGGCTCGCGCGTCGAAGAGGCGATCAAGCAGATCGCGGCGACGATGGCGTGCCACGCCGCGGTGAAGGCGAACTATCCGCTGACGCCCGAGAAGATGGCGCACATCCTCGACGAGCTGCGGCAGACGGCGTATTCGACGATCTGCCCGCACGGCCGCCCGGTGATGCTGCGGCTCACGCGGCGAGAGGTTGAGAAAAACTTTCAGCGGATTTAATTGCTGAGTGAACTCGCCTCCATCGCCTGCCGATACTGCTTTCATAAGCGCAAGTTGGATTGACACGACCTAGCCCGGCTGCTACAGTGGGCTCGTAACTCACGACAATTGAACGGTTTAGCTCTGCATTTCTGGAAGGGTCGACCTCTTCCGGACCTGGCGGAGCCCCAAGCGAAATGGTGTGCGCCGCTCCCCGGCGCGCGCAAAGCTGTAAATCCCGCGCACGCGGGGTGGTTTAGCTGCCGAACTTGGAAAGATGCGGTGTCCGCCGGCATCCGCTGAAGGTCCCTGGTCCCCGGTAGCGGATTCGGAGCATCGTAGTGTCCGTCCGCCGCACGTTTGTCCTCTCCGGCCTCATCTTCTCCCTCGCCGCCCTGGCGTTCAGTTTCGGGTCGTGGACGACGCAGCGTGCCATGGCCGAGCAGCTGGCGCAGAACGAGGCGCGGCTGGCCGCGCTCAGCACGCAGTTCGCGCAGGGGACCGCGGGCAGCCGCCGCCATCCGGATGTCGTCGCCGCCGGCGGCGAGATGCCGGCCTCGCTGGTCGACGAGATCAAGCGGCAGATCCAGGCGGAGATGGGACTGCTGCCGGTGCAGCTGCTGCGCGACCGGCGGAACAGCTTCGTCGAGCTCAATGCCTACGACAACAACGGCAAGGCGAGCTACGGCACCGCCGGGTATCTCGGCAACGGCTACTTCATCACGGTGAAGCACGGCGTGGTGCCGCTCGACGAGCCGCCGGGGTCGACCCGCCGCTTCGAGGAGATCAAGCTGCGGATCAACGGCAAGGACGTCTCGGCGAAGCTGGTGGACAGCGGCGACGCGCCGGTGGAGGTGCACGCGGGCGACTGGGCCATCCTCAAGGTGCGCGGTGAGGTCGACCTGCCGCCGCTGCGCGTCAACACCAACTGGAGCTACGAGTTCGCGTCGCCGATCTTCCGTCTCGGCAACGACTACTCGAAGGGGATCATCCTCGCCACCGGCTACATCGGCCAGCGGACCGGCAACGGACTGGTGACGGCGCTGACCGACGGCCACCCGGGCGTCTCGGGCGGCGGCGTGCTCGACCAGACCGGGGACCTGGTCGGCATTCCCGTCGGCCGGATGCAGGGCGACTTCCGGTTCTCGTTCATCCTGCCGCTGCGCGACGAGATGTTCCGGACGGTGGAGGGCGCCTCGTTCGCCGCGGAAACGCTGGCGGCGAATACGGCGCACTAGAGCGGCTCGTCCCAGCCCCTGCCCCCACTGTCTCTTGAGGGGGGGCGGACTCCGGCGCGGCCAGATAGCATAATCGCGCCATGCGCCAGCTCGGCTTCCTTCTCGCGCTCGTCCTCGGCCTCAGCGCCTGCAACCGATCGTCGCCGGCCGCGCCCCCGCAGGCGGCCGATGATCGCGTGCGGCAGCTGGCCGACACCTTCGTCGGCGCCTACCTCGATCAGTTCCCCGAGAGCGCAACGTTCTACGGGATTCCCGGGCGCGCGCACGATCGGCTGAGCGACAACTCGCTGGCCGCGCTGGCGGCGTGGCAACAACGGGAGGATGGGTGGCTGGCCGACGTCCGCGCCATTGATCCGGCAACGATCGAGGCGCCGCCGCTGCGGGCGACGTACGCCATTCTGCGCGAGACGCTGGAATCCTCTATCGGCACGCGGATCTGCCGCGGCGAGCTCTGGCCGGTCAGCCAGATGACCGGGTGGCAGGTGAACTACGGCTACCTGGTGACGATACAGCCGACCGGCTCCGAAGCGGCGCGTCGCGAGGCGCTGGCCCGCTGGGGCCAGTTGCCGGGATACATCGATACCGAGATCGCCAACCTGCGGGAGGGGATGCGCCAGGGCTACACCTCGCCGCGTCACATCGTGCAGCTGGTGATCAACTCGGTACGGACCCTCGCCGACATGCCGCTGGCCGCGTCGCCCTTCCTGGCGCCGGCGCAGGCCGACACGACGCCGGAGTTTGCCGAGGCGTTCACCGCGCTCGTGCGCGACCGCATCGTGCCGGCTGCGCGGCGATACGCCGACTTCCTCGAGAAGGATTACCTGCCAGCAGCCCGCGAGGCGATCGCGGTGTCGGCCAACCCGGATGGTGCCGCCTGTTATGACGCCAGTGTCCGCGCCTTCAGCACGTTGCCGAAAACGGCGAAGGAGGTGCACGACACCGGCGTCGCCGAGGTGGCGCGCATCGACGCCGAAATGCGGGCGATCGCCGAGCGCAGCTTCGGCACGCGGGACGTGCCGGCGCTGATGCAGCGGCTGCGCACCGATCCGCAGTTCACCTTCCGCAGCCGCGAGCAGCTGGTGAGGTACTCCGAGGACGCGCTGACGCGGGCGAAGGCGACGGCGCCGCAGTGGTTCGGCCTGCTGCCGAAGGCCGACGTGCGCATCGAGCCGTATCCGGCGTTCCGCGAGCAGAGCGGAGCGCCCGGCGAGTACAACGCGCCGGCGGAGGACGGCAGCCGCGGCGGCTTGTTCTACATCAACGCCTACCAGCCGGAGCGGAAGACGCGCGCCGACAACGAGTCGACCGCGTTCCACGAGACCATCCCGGGGCATCACCTGCAGATCGCCATCGCGCTCGAGCGGACCAACATCCACCCGATCGGCCGTTACTTCGGCAACAGCGGCTTCAACGAGGGGTGGGGGCTGTACGCCGAGCTGCTCGCCGACGAGATGGGGTTGTTTTCGGGCGAGCTCGATCGCCTCGGCATGTGGGGCTCACAGAACTGGCGCGCCGTGCGGCTGGTCGTCGACTCGGGGATGCACGCGTTCGGCTGGACCCG
>JBFWUM010000024.1:30582-51696 GCA_050247255.1 Vicinamibacterales bacterium
GTGTGGGCGTCGGCGGCGGCGGCGTTGTAGGCCGTGTACACCGCGTTGCTCTTGGGCGCCGTCGCCAGGTAGATGGCTGCCTGGGCGAGCGCGGTGTTCCCTTCGGGCATGCCGATGAAGTGCGCCGCCTCCTTGGCGGCCACCGCCACGGTCAGCGCCTGCGGGTCGGCGTTGCCGATGTCCTCCGACGCGAAGCGCACGAGCCGCCGCGCGATGTACAGCGGGTCCTCGCCAGCCTCCAGCATGCGCGCCACCCAGTAGACGGCGGCGTCGGGATCGCTGTTACGCATCGACTTGTGCAGCGCCGAAATCAGGTTGTAGTGTTCCTCGCCGGTCTTGTCGTAGAGGAGTGCCCGCCGCTGGATGGAGTGTTCGAGCTGCGGCAGGTCCAGCTGGCGCCGCATGGTGTCCGGGTTGATCGGCGCCGCCGCCGCTGAAAACTCCAGCAGGTTCAGCGCCGACCGTGCATCGCCGTTGGCATACCGGGCGATCGCGCCGATCGCATCGTCCGACACGTCGATCGCGGTCCCGCCCAGGCCATGCTCGGAATCGGTCAGCGCCCGCCGGAGGATTGCCGAGACGGCCGCTTGGTCGAGCCCCTTGAGGACGAACACCTTCGACCGCGAGAGCAGCGCCGCGTTCACCTCGAACGACGGGTTCTCCGTCGTTGCGCCTATCAGCACGATGTCGCCGGCCTCGACGCGCGGGAGAAAGGCGTCCTGCTGCGCCTTGTTGAAGCGATGGATCTCGTCGACGAACACGATGGTCCGGCGGCCGGTGGCACGGCGCCGCATCTCCGCGGCCGCCATGACTTCCTTGATCTCCTTGATGCCGGCAAGCACCGCGCTGAACGGCACGAAGTGCGCGCGGGTCATCTCGGCGATGATCCGGGCCAGCGTCGTCTTGCCCGTGCCCGGCGGCCCCCAGAGGATGATCGACTGCAGCAGGTCGCGCTCGATCGCCTCGCGCAATGGCCGGCCGGGGGCAAGGATCTCGTCCTGGCCGACGACCTCGTCCAGCGTGCGCGGCCGCATCCGTTCGGCCAGCGGCGTTCCCGCCTTCGCGGAACGTAGCTGCGGAACGTCAGTTCCGCCCGTTTCTGAATCGTCGAAGAGATCGCCGCTCATGACATCCGCTGCCGCCTCGCAGCGTATATGAGAAGCGCGCCGGCGACCGCCACGTTGAGCGACTCGACGGGCGCCGCCATCGGGATGGTGACGCGTTCGTCGGCCGCATCGATCAGCACGGGCGGCAGCCCCGCCCCTTCGCCGCCGAGCAGCACCGCGCACGGTGGCACCCAGTCCACATCGTCAGGATTCCGCCCGTCGTGAGGCGTGGTGGCCAGCATCCGGACCGTATTGGAGCGCAGTGCCTCGACGATGGCCGGCGCGTCGAGGCCGGCGGCAATCGGCAGGCGCAGGGCACTGCCCATGCTGCCGCGCAGCGCCTTCCAGCCGAAGGGATGCGCTGAGGCGCCGCCGACGAGCAGGCCGGTCGCACCACCAGCTTCGGCCGCTCGAATCAGCGAGCCCAGGTTTCCCGGGTCCTGCACGTCGAGCGCGGCGACGATCAGCGCGCGGGGGTCGCGGCAGATGTGATCGACCGTCGCCTGTTCGCGCCTGGCGATGGCGACAATGCCGGCCGGCGTGCGCACCGGGCTGAGGGCATCGAACACGGCGTCGTTCACTGTCACCAGTTCGACCCCGCGGCGTCGCAAGGCGTCCGCGAGCGTGGCGATGTCCCCGGCGTCCTCGTCGTGTGCACGTGCCACGGCCGCGAGCTCGAACTCGAGCCCTGCGTCGAGCGCGTCGCGCACGAGGTGCGGCCCGTCAAGCAGCAGCCGGCGCCCCGCGGGGTCGGGTGTGTCGGCGAGCTCGCGAAACGCGCCCACGATTGGGTTCTGCCGGCTGGTGATCGTCTTCACCGCGTCCCCATGTTACAGTCTCGTACAGCGATGAAAGACCGGATTCTGAAGCGGTTCAACGACGAGATCGCCACGCTCGAGCGCGAGCTGAAGGTGGAGCTCCCGAAAGAGATCCAGCGCGCCCGCGAGCTCGGCGACCTGCGCGAGAACGCCGAGTACAAGGCCGCCAAGGAGCGGCAGGACATCGTCAACGCGCGCATCGCCATGCTGAAAAAGCGCGTCGGCGAGATCTCGATGATGAACCTGGACCGCGTGCCGCATGACAAGGCCGGGTTCGGCTCAACCGTCCACCTGCGCTCCGAAACCGGCGACACGATCATCTACCAGCTGGTGATGCCGGAGGAGGCCGACGCCGAAAAAGGGATGATCTCGACCTCGTCGCCGATCGGCCGCGCGATCCTCAACAAGGAGGCGGGCGACGAGATCACCGTCACCACGCCGAACGGGACGCGCGAGTTCGAGCTGATCAAGCTGATCACGATTCACGACAGTAACGAGTAGACTGGCGGCGGTGACCGCGTACTCACCCGAAAAGCGCACGGCGCTGGTCTTCTGTGGCAGCGGCGCCCACGGCGCCTACCATGCCGGCGTGCTCCGGGCGCTCCAGGAGGCCGGCGTCAAGATCGACGTGGTGGCGGGGCAGGGGATCGGCGCGGCAGCGGCGGCGCTGGCCGCCATCGACGCCGGCGCGCGGCTCGGTGACGCCGACGGCCCGTGGCGATCGGCCGCGATCACGCAGTGCTACGGGTGGAAGTGGCCGATCCGCGCCGCCGGCTGGCTGACGCTGGTGCTGGCCGGCGTGCTCCTCGTCCCGCTGGCCTTCCTCGCTCTCGGCCTCATCGTCTATCCGCTCGGCTTCCTGTTCGAGATGCTCGGCCTCTCGGCCGGGGCGACGCTGCTCGCCTGGTATTCCGGGATGCTGCAGACGGCGTTCGCCGGCGAGAACCTGCCGACCGTCGTCCCGCGAGTGGGGATGCTGGCGCTCGGTCTGCTCGTGGCGGTCGTGTTTGGCAGCGTCGCGGCGGCACGATATCGCGCGCCCGCGGCCCGTCGCTCCCGCGGCGGGTGGTGGTGGCGCGTCGCCGGCGCTCCGATTGATCCGGTTCCCGCGCGTCGCATGGTTGCCGGCCTGATCTGGCAGGCGATCCGTGGCGCTGCCGCCGAGGCGGTCCCGGCCTCCGCCGAGGTGGGCCGGCGCTATGGCGATGTCCTCGCCGAGAACCTCGGCCAGCCAGGTTTCCGCGAGCTGATGCTCGCCGCCACCGACCTCGACACCGGCCGCGACATCGTCGCCGCGCTGTTGCGCGAGCCGTACCGCCGCGAGTTCATGGCGCCGCGGCCGGGGCGCGAGCGGCGGGCAGAGGTGCTCGACCTCGCCGGATCGGGGCGCGATCAAGCGCTGGACACGGTGGCCGCCGCCCTCACCATGCCCGTGGCCTGTGATCCGCACCTGGTGCCGTTCGGCGGCGACAGCTACTGGCGCGGTGAGACGCACCGCCTGTGCGATCGGCCCGGTGCGGTGATGCGGCTGCTCGAGGAGCTGTCGGCGGCCGGTGTGACGCAGGCGATCGTCGTCAGCGCGGTGGCTCCGGCCGACGCGCCGCACCGGCTGGCGCCGCCGCGGCTCGACCTGCGCCATCGGCTTGGCGACTTCCTGGCGGCGGCGGAGGCGGCGGCGCTGCGCGATGCGCTCGAGAACGCACGGCTCCGCTTCGATGCGATCTACGTGACGTCGCCGGCGTACAACCCTGTCGGCCCCTTCGACTTCGCCGGCGCCTACGATGCCGCATCCGACCGCTGGCACACGCTGGCCGAAGTGATCGATCGTGGCTACGAGGATGCCTATCACCAGTTCATCGAACCGGTGGTCGGCGCCAGCGGCGAACAGCTCGTGACCCGATGACTCGCCTGATCGAGTGCGATCGCTCCTACGCGCCAGAGATCCTGGCGATCTTCAACGACGCGATCACCAACTCGACGGCGCTCTACGAATACCGCCCGCGCACGCTCGACTACATGGCGGCGTGGTTCGACGGGAAGCGGAAGGGCAACTACCCGGTCATCGGCGCTGCGGACGGAGACAACCGGTTGCTCGGCTTCGCCTCATACGGTCCGTTTCGTCC
This sequence comes from Vicinamibacterales bacterium, assembly GCA_050247255.1. GTDB lineage: Bacteria > Acidobacteriota > Vicinamibacteria > Vicinamibacterales > UBA2999 > JBFWUM01. The sequence goes on from JBFWUM010000024.1 coordinate 34,630, forward strand.
GCACCCGGCCTACAAGTACACCGTCGAGCATTCGGTGTACGTCGCACCCGCATCCCGAAGCCGGGGCGTCGGCCGCCTGCTGCTCGAGGCCATCGTCGATCGCGCGCGTCAGCAGGGCTACCACAACGTCGTCGGCGGCATCGATCGCGACAACGCGGTCAGCATCCGCCTGCACGAGCGGCTTGGCTTCGAGCACTGCGGCACCGTGCGCCACGCCGGCTTCAAGTTCGGGCGCTGGCTGGACCTGGTGTTCTACCAGCGTCTGCTCGATACGCCCTCCCAGCCGGTTGACGGCTAGCGCCGACGGGCTCGACGCCACTCGCTTCTTTACCTTGGCCACCGAATCGGCCACAATCGCCAGCCATCGCACGTCTGTTCCGGCGTTCGACCAGGGACCCTCGGTATCGCCCGTCTCTGACCCCGTTCCAACCAACGGCGTCGGCGCTCCGAGGATCGCCTGAGGACGCAGTTTGTCGAGGGTTGATGGTGACGGCCGGTATTCGGTTGGGATTCGTTGGCGTCGGGCGCATGGGCGGGCCGATGTGCGCGCGCCTGCTCGACGCCGGGCATGCGGTCTGCGTGTTCGACACCGACCCGGCAGCCGTGGCCGCGCTCGTTGAGCAAGGGGCGGCGCGGGCCGCTTCGGTCGCCGAAGTCGCGGCGCAGACAGACGTCGTCTTCCTGAGCCTGCCGACGCCGCCCGTTGTCGAAGCGGTCGTGCTCGGCCCGGGCGGTCTCGCCGGCGGCGGGACCGTGTCGATGATCGTCGACCTGTCGACCTCGGGCCCTGCGGCATCGGCGCGCGTGGCTGCCGCCCTCGCCGCGACGGGGATTGCCTGGGTCGAGGCCCCGGTCTCTGGCGGTGTCAAAGGCGCGCGTGAAGGCACCCTGGCCGTGATGGTGGCGTGCCCCGAGGCCGCGCGTCCCACGGCCGAGCCGCTCCTGGGCTGCTTCGGACGGACCTTCTACTGCGGGGAGAAGCCGGGGCTCGCCCAGACCGCCAAGCTGGCCAACAACCTCCTTGGCGCCGCGGCGATCGCGATCACCTCGGAAGCCGTCGCGTTCGGCGTCAAGGCCGGGCTCGATGCGCGGGTGCTCATCGACATCATCAACGCGGGCAGCGGGCTCAACACCGCCAGTCGCGACAAGTTCCCTCGCTCGGTGCTGACGCGCACCTTCGATTTCGGGTTCGCGACCGGGCTGTCGCACAAGGACGTTCGCCTGTGCCTGGAGGAAGCCGACGCACTGGGCGTCCCGATGGTCGTCGGGGCGGCGGTGCGCCAGATGCTGTCGATCACCAGCGCCCGATTCGGTCCGGACTCCGACTTCACCTCGATGGCCAGGGTCGTCGAGGAGTGGGCCGGCGTCGAGATCAAGGGATAGACAGGGGAGACGATCATGAGCCGGGAGAAGTACGAGAAGGGCCTCGAGATCCGGAAGGCCGTGCTGGGCAAGGAATACGTCGAGAATTCACTGAGGAACGCGGACGACTTCAGCCTGCCGATGCAGGAGCTGTCCACCGAGTACTGCTGGGGGCACGTCTGGGGCCGCGAAGGGCTCTCGAGAAAAGAGCGCAGCATGATCAACCTGGCGATGATCAGCGCGCTCAACCGGCCGCATGAGCTCAAGCTCCACGTCAAGGGGGCGCTCGTCAACGGCGTCACGCGCGACGAGATCCGCGAGATCCTGCTCCAGGTGGCCATCTATTGCGGCATTCCGGCCGGCATCGACTCGTTCCGCCTGGCGAAGGAAGCCTTCGCCGAGCTCGAGAAGACGACGTAGCCGATGTCGGCAACGCAGGCCCTCGCGTCCTACGTCGTCAGCAGCCGGCCGGAGGACATCCCGGCCGATGTCTGGCACGAGGCGAAGCGGGCGCTGGTCAACTACGTGGGATGTGCGATGGGCGGATGTCGCGAGCCCGCGGTCGACATTGCCCTGCGCGCGCTCGCACCGTATGCGGGGCCCGCGTCGGCGGTGGTGCTTGGCCGCCCGGAGCGGCTCGATCCGCTGCACGCCTCGCTGATGAACGGCATCAGCGCGCACGTGCACGACTACGATGACACCACGCCGAAGAACTACGGCCACCTGACCGCGCCCACGGCCTCGGCGCTGTTCGCCTATGCGAGCGTGCACCCGGTGAGCGGACGCGATTTCATCCACGCCTTCGTCCTCGGGTTCGAGGCGTCGTCGCGCGTCGCCAATGCGGTCTATCCGGCGCACTACGACGTGGGCTGGCACATGACGGGGACGGCGGGCGTCTTCGGGGCGGCGGCCGCGATTGGCAAGTTGATCGGCCTCAGCGTGCCGGAGATGGTGTGGGCGCTGGGCCTTGCCGCCACGCAGGCGGCGGGGCTGCGGGAGATGTTCGGGTCGATGGGGAAGCCGTTTCATCCCGGCCGCTCGGCACAGAACGGCTACACCGCGGCGCTGCTGGCACAGGCCGGCTTCTCGGCTGGTGTCCACGGTATCGAAGGGCCGCGGGGATTTGCGCACGTGTTGGCCGCGAGCTCGGACCTGACGCGGGTCACCGCGCGCCTGGGCGAAGACTTCGACCTGCGCGCCAACACCTACAAGCCCTTCCCCTGCGGCATCGTCAATCACCCGACGATCGAGGCGGCGATTTACCTGCACGACACCTGCGGTATCGAGGGCGATGCCATTACCGCCGTGAACCTGCGCGTGGCGCCGCTGGTGCTCGACCTGTGCAACAAGCAGCAGATTTCGACGGGGCTGGAAGGCCGCTTCTCGGTCTACCACGGCGCTGCTGTCGGCCTGGTGAGGGGCAAGGCGCGGTTGCAGGAATACTTGGACGCCACGGTGAACGACCCGACGATTCGACGGGTTCGCGAGCTGGCCGTGGCGGAGGGAGACCCGATGGTCAGCGAGGATCAGTCGCGGGTCCGCGTCACCCTGCGGGACGGCCAGACCCACGAGCACTTCGTGGCCCAATCGCTCGGAAACGTGCATCGGCCGCTGAGCGATCGGCAGCTCGACCAGAAGTTCCGCGATCAGGCGGTACTCGCCCTGTCAACCGCCCAGGCAGCCCAGTTGCTCGAGCGCTGCTGGCAACTCGACACGCTCGCCTCACTCGACCCGGTGTTCGCGACCGCCGTTCCCTGATCTGAAAGGAGCCCGACGTGACTCGGCACCTCTGGACCTATGCGGCATGCCTGCTGCTCGCCGCGTGCGGGTCGGCTCCCGGGGCGGGCGGCGTCCAGGAACTGCGCATGCCGACCGGCGCCGGCGGCGTCGGCTTCCTGCCGTTGCGCGTCATGCAGGAGTACAACCTCATCGCGGAGCACGCGACGCAGGCTGGACTGCCGAACGTGACCGTGCGCTGGGTGGAGGTGGGCGGTCCGGCGGTGCTCAACGACGCGTTGCTCGCCGGCTCGATCGATTTCATCGCCGCTGGTCCGCCGGCGTTCATCACCCTCTGGGACCGGACCTTCGAATCCACGAAGGTGATGGGCGTCGCCGCGGTGTCAGCGCTGCCGATGTACCTGAACACGAAGGCCGATCACCTTCGCACGATTGACGACCTCCGTGACACCGACAAGGTTGGAGTCACCGCGATCAAGGTGTCGATCCCCTCGCTCGTGATGCAGATGTACGCGCGCGACAAGTATGGGCCGTCGGACGCGCTGCGCTTCGACAGGAACACGGTGGCGATCACCCACCCGGACGGGGTCGTGGCGCTGCTGTCGGGGTCGAACGCCATCAGCGCGCACTTTACGTCGCCGCCGTTTCATCAGCGGGAGCGGCGGGATCCCGGCGTGCGCACGATCATGACCTCGGACCAGGTGATGGGCGGGGCGACGACCTTCGTCATGCTGTCGACCACCAGCCGGTTTCGGGAGCAGAACCCGGCGCTGACCGGCGCGGTGCTGGCCGCGCTGCGCGACGCCCAGGCCCGGATCGCGGCCGACCCGCAGGCGGCCGCCCGCCTCCTGTTGCAGGAAGAGGGCGAGGGCGGTTTCACGGTGGACGAGGTGGCCGGGGTGTTGACCGATCCGGATGTGCACTTCACCGTGACGCCGCAGAACACGATGAAGTACGCGGCGTTCATGCACGACATCGGGTCAATCCGCCATCGTCCGGCGTCCTGGCAGGACATGTTCTTTCCAGAGATTCACGGCGAGCCGGGGAACTGACGCCGGCGATGGCCCATCCGGACGCCAACAACCGCGCACCCGGCGGGACGCCGCTCCTGGAGGTGCAGGGGGTCACGCTGCAGTACCGGACGCATGAGCACGTCGTGACGGCCACCTACCGGGTCAGTTTCGATGTCCACCGGTCCGAGCGCTTCGTCATCCTGGGACCTTCCGGCTGCGGCAAGTCGACGCTGCTCAAGGCGATCGGCGGCTTCCTGCCGGCCGTGGAAGGACGAATTCTGCTCGGCGGGATCCCCGTGCGCGCGCCGGGGCCCGACCGCGTGTTCGTATTCCAGGACTTCGAGCAACTCCTGCCGTGGAAGACCGTCTGCCAGAACATCGTCTTCGCGCTCACGGCTGCCGGCCGCTGGAACGCCCGTGAGGCCCGCGAGCGGGCGATGCACTACATCGACAAGGTCCACTTGACCGAGTTCTGCCACAGTTATCCCCACACGCTCTCCGGCGGGATGAAGCAGCGGGCGGCAATCGCGCGCGGGCTGGCCATGGAGCCGCAGGTGCTGCTGATGGACGAGCCGTTCGCGGCGCTCGATGCACTGACGAGGGCCCGTATGCAGGAGGAACTGCTGCGGCTGTGGGACGACACCCGGGTCACGGTCCTGTTCGTCACCCATTCGATCGCGGAGGCCGTCCGCGTTGCCCAGCGCATCCTGTTGCTGACCCCGCACCCGGGCCAGGTGCGCGCGGAACTGAACGGGACCGGCGGCGACGTGATTGGCGGAGACGGTGCCCGGCTGTCGGCGCGCATCGAAGATCTGTTGTTCGGCGCCTCCGTGCAGACCCATGGAGCGGCGCATGACTGACGGCCGGGCGATGACGCGGCCCGAACGCCTGGAGTCCCCGCCACCGGCGAGGGACGTCGTGCTGCAACCGCTCGGGTTCATGGCCCGCGCCTGGAACAACGGCGGCATCAGGAAGCTCGCGGTCATCCTGTTGTTGATGGGCGTCTGGGAAGGTTACGCGCGGTGGCTCGACGACCCGCTCCTGTTCCCGACATTCACGTCCACGCTTGGCGCGCTCGTCAGCGGCACGGCATCCGGCCAGATTCCCCGCGCCGCGGCATTCACCCTCGGCCTGCTGTTGCGCGGGTACCTGCTGGGGCTCGTCCTGGCCGGCCTGCTGGTCGCCTGCGCCGTGGCCTCGCGACTCGGATCGGATCTGCTGGAAACGCTGTCGGCGATGTTCAATCCGCTGCCGTCGGTCGCCTTGCTGCCGCTGGCCCTCATCTGGTTCGGCCTGGGGAACAGCGGCGTGATCTTCGTCATCGTCCACGCCGTCCTGTGGGCCGTCGCGCTGAACACGCTTGCCGGCGTGAAGGGGTTGAGCCCGACGCTGCGGATGGTGGGACAGAACTACGGCCTGTCGACGGCCGGATTCATCGCCCGCGTGCTGATTCCGGGCGCGTTCCCGAGCCTGCTGACCGGCGCCAAGGTGGGCTGGGCGTTTGCGTGGCGGACGCTCATCGCCGCGGAACTGGTGTTCGGCGTGACCTCGGGCTCGGGTGGCCTGGGGTGGTACATCTACGAACAGAAGAACCTGCTGCGCATTCCCGAGGTGTTCGCGGGGCTGCTCACGGTCACCGTGTTCGGGCTGTTCGTGGAGCACGTGCTGTTCCGAACGATCGAGCAGCGGACGGTGCGGCGATGGGGCATGCAGCAGGCATGACGGACGAGGCTGCCGCGCGATGAGTGCTGACATCCACGAGGTCTACGCGGTCCAGTACGGGCACCACGCCCGGCGGTCCTCGGAGAATTACGTGTCCGGCGACCCGCACGACCTGCCGGAACCGCTGGCCTACTTCGTGTGGCTGATTCGCGGACCGCACGGGGTCATCGTCGTCGACACCGGTTTCGATCGCGCGGTCGCGGCGGCGCGGGGGCGCACGATCCTGCACCCGGTGGAGGAGGGCCTCAGCGCCCTCGGCGCCGATGCCGAGCAGATCGCGGATGTGGTCGTGACGCATCTGCACTACGACCACGCGGGTCACCACGACCTGTTTCCGCGCGCCCGGTATCACCTGCAGGACGCCGAAATGGCGTACGCCACCGGCCGCTGCATGTGTCACCCGCATGCCCGCGTGCCCTTTGCAGCCGACGATGTGGCCGCGATGATCCGGAAGGTGTACTCCGGACGCGTCGCGTTCCATGACGGCGATGAGCAACTGGTGCCCGGCGTGACCCTGCACAAGATCGGCGGGCATTCGCGCGGGTTGCAGGTGGTCCGTGTGCGGACGCGCAGGGGAGAGGTGGTGCTCGCCTCAGACGCCTCGCACCTGTACTCACACTTCCAGACCGGCCGGGTGTTCCCGATCGCCGACTCGATCAGCGACGTGCTCGAGGGATACCGCACGCTGCGCCGGCTGGCTGACTCGGAGGCGCATATCATCCCGGGGCACGACCCCCAGGTCCTGGCGCGTTACCCGGCGGCCGCCCCCGGGCTCGACGGCTGGATCGTCCGGCTCGACGTCGACCCCGCGCCTGCCCCCAGCCGTACCCCGGAGCCGTCGTGACCGAACCGCTGGCGACGCGTCTCGCGCGATGGACGGCCGAGACGAGCTACGACACCGTGCCCGAGGATGTCGTCCATGCCACGAAGCTCAGGATCATGGACGCCATCGGGCTCGCGCTCGCCGGAGCCGGAACGAGCTTCGGCCGCTCCGTGCTGGAGGCTGAGCGCGCGCTGTCGCCGGAGGGGCCAGGCACCGTGTTCGGGACGGGGGAGCAGCTGCCAATTGCGGCCGCGGCGTTCGTGAACGGCGCGCGGGTGCAGGCCCTCGAGTTCGACGATACGCACAACGAATCGATCGTGCACATGAGCGGCCCCGTCGTGTCGGCGGCCCTGGCGTTGTCGCAGGTCCAGCGGCTGTCCGGTCGGGACGTCATCCGGGCCATTGCGATCGGAAACGAAGTGTCGTGTCGTGCCGGCTCGGTGTCGGTGGGGCAGTTTCACAAGCGAGGGTTTCACCCGACCGGGTTGTTCACGCCGTTCGGTGTGACCTACCTGGCCAGTCTGCTGATGGGGCTCGACGTCGATCGGACCGCTCGCGCCGTCGGCATTGTCGGCAGCTTTGCCGCCGGCCTGCTCGAGTGCTGGGTCGACGGCACCGACGCGAAGTTCCTGCACGCGGGCTGGGCCGCGAGGGCTGGGCTGACGGCCGCTGCGCTGGCCCGCGCCGGGACGAGCGGCCCGCCAGCCATCTTCGAAGGCCGGTTCGGCCTCTTCGCCTCGCACGTGCAGGATCCGGCGGCGCCGCGTGACTTCAGCCGCCTCACGGACCGCCTGGGCGACGATTGGGAGAGCCGCCGGGCGTCATTCAAGCCGTTTCCCGCCGCGCATGTGCTTCACCCGTACATCAGCGCGGCGCTTCGACTTCGCCACGTCCACCATCTCCAGGTAGAGGACATCGTTCGCGTCGATTGCCCGGTGGCGGCGTTCATCGTCGGCATCGTGTGCGAGCCGACCGATGAGAAGTGGGCGCCGCGCACGACGTCGCACGGACGGGTGAGTCTGCAGTTTTCGCTCGCCGAGGCGTTCGCCACCGGGCGGCTTGGCACGGACGCCTACAGCGACACGGTGCGAAGCAATGCCGCTATCCTCGCCCTGGCGAGCCGCGTCCATTACCATCCCGAGCCGCGGTTCGATGGCCTCGCCCACTTCCCAGGGGAGGTGACCGTCACCTTGCGCGACGGGCGCGTGATAACCGAAGTGGAGGAGTACAACCGCGGTTCGGCCCAGAATCCCATGACCGAGGCCGAACTGCGTGAGAAGTTCCACGAGAATGCGGGCGCGCTGCTGCCGGCTGCTGCGCGCCAGCGCCTCTGCGATGCCATCATGACGCTCGAACGCGCCGCGAATGCAGCATCGGTGGCGGCGTTGACGACGACGGAAGGGAGTGCACCGTGAAGAAGCTGTTGTGGGCCGGCGCGATGGTCGCGATCGCCCTGGCCCTCGTCGATGGACGCGCCCAGCGCACGGAAGGCCCACAGGCTGTTCAGGGCGTGCGCCTCTATGTGCTCGATGGCGGCGTCCTCGAGTCCGATCCAACCCGATATCGGCTGTCGCCACGGGAAGTCCGTACCACCCAGTTGGCGATTACGGCGTTTCTGATCGTGCACCCGCGCGGCATTCTGCTGTGGGATACGGGCGCCGTGCCCGACGATTCATGGACGCCAACCGGGCAGCCGGTGGCGAGACGCATCGTCCTGTCGGATGGCCGCGAGCGGCCGGTCACGGTGACGCAGCCGATCGCCGGCCAGATCGCCGCGGCGGGCATCCAGCCGGCGCAGGTCACGCACCTGGGGCTGTCGCACGCGCACTGGGATCACACCGCCAACGCCAATGCCTTTGCGTCTGCCACCTGGCTGGCGCGGCAGGCCGAGCGCGAGGCGATGCTGCCAGCGCTGCCGCCCACGGTGCCCGCACCGTCGACGTTCGCGCGACTGCGTTCGAGCACGACCACCATCGTCAACGGCGAGCACGATGTCTTTGGCGACGGCACGGTGATCATGCTGCCGACGCCTGGGCACACGGCGGGACATCAGGCGCTGTACGTGAAGCTGGCCAATACCGGCGGTGTGGTGCTGACGGGGGACCTGTACCACTACCCGGAAGAGCGTACGCTGAACCGCCTGCCGACCGCGGATGCGGATGTCGAGCAGACGCGCCGATCGCGAGAGTGGCTCGACGACTGGCTGATGCGGATGAACGCGCGCCTCTGGATCCAGCACGACCTGACGGCGGCGCGGGAGTGGAAGAAGTCGCCGGCGTATTACGACTGAGTCGGGTGCAATGGATCTCTCCTCACTCGAGGCGTCGCTGGACAACGGGACGCCGCCGGAGGGCGTGTCGCCGCTGCTGCGCGCATTGTGGTGGGAGCGGAAGGGTGACTGGAAACGGGCGCACGAGATTGCGCAGGACATCGACTCGGCCGAAGCCGCGTGGGTGCACGCCTACCTGCATCGCCGGGAGGGTGACCTGTCAAACGCCGGCTACTGGTACCGGCAGGCAGGCAAGCCGACAAGCCGCGGCGACATGGACGCCGAGTGGCGGGAGATCGTGACCGAGCTGCTGCGCCGCGGCTGAAGCCATTCGAGCGTTCGCGCACCGTCAGGACCCCGGCAATCCCAGCCTTCACGCTCGACGCGGGGGCAGCAAGGTCACTCAGATAACAATCTCGGTGTCTCGGTGCCTCGGTGGTTCGTGATCAGCGGGTGTCGCCGCGAGCCTAGGCTTTGACGAGCTTCTTCTCGGCGGGCGCGTGGTGTTCGTGCAGGAACTCGAGGGCGAGCGACAGCACCTTCTCGGTGAGTTCCTCGCCCTGGAGGTTGCCGAACTTGTCGCGAAAGGCGCGCAGCGGGACGACGGCCTTGGCCATGGCACGGTGGCCGCCGGCGCTGCCGATGTCGGCAAAGTAGCGGCGGACGAAGTCGCCGGCGTTGCGCGAGTAGCCGAGGTTGCGCACCGACATCACGATCGCGTCGTTGACGATGCCGGCGACGATTGTCCATTTCACGTTCTCGAGCTGCAGGTAGAAGTCGGCGACGTAGGGGATGAAGTCCTCACGCGGCGACGTGCCGAGGAACGTGCAGAACACCTGCTCGACCATCCGCCCCTGCTGCCGCGCGCGCAGCACGTAGTCGAGCCGCTCCATCGTGATTTCCGCCCCCTCCATCTTCCGGATCAGCATCGCATCGGCGAGCGGGTAGAGGTAGGAGAACGCCTCGAGGTCCACGCGGTTCGCCTGGCGGTTGAAGAACAGCGTGTCCGACTTGATGGCGTAGAGCATGGCCGTCGCCGTGCGCTCCGAGATGTTGGCGTCGACGGCACGCAGGTGTTCGGTCAGGATGGTCGACGTGGACCCGTAGTCGGTGCGGATGTCCTTGTAGACCGCGCTGTAGCCGGTCATCTCGGGGTGATGGTCGATGACCAGGTCGACATGGTTGATGGCGCCGCCGAAGTAGTGCGGCTGCACGTCCACCATGGCGACGCGCTCGAAGTCGTTGACCTGCTCCGCCTTGATCGTCTCGACGTGGATGTCGAGCAGGTTCAGCATCCGCTGGTTCTCCGGACGCGTGACCGGCTGCAGCGCGGCGATGATGGCGGTCTGCTTGGTCCGGCGGAGGACGTTGCGCAGCGCCAGTCCGCTGGCCAGCGCGTCGGGGTCAGGGTCGTTGTGCAGGAGGATCAGCACGCGATCGGCGTCGCTGAAGAAGCGCTGGTACTGCTGCACCTTCAGGCGGGTCAGCGAGCGGCTGAATTCGGTGAGGAGCGGGCCGCCGAACAGCTCGGCCATCGCCATATAGTTGAGCTCGGGGAACTCGCCTTTCAGTTCCTCCTCCCGCTTGCGCGCGTTGCCGTAGCCAACGCCCAGGACGTACACCAGGGCGCCGCCGGCATCGCGCACCGCCTCGAGCGTCTTGCGCAGGCTGCGCCGGCCCGTGTCCTCGACGATGACGCAGGTGCCCGGGGTCAGGTCCGCCTTGATGTAGGTATCAGTGCGTTTGAGGTCGGCGGCGGTCACCGCCATGCCGGCGTCGTGCAGCTTCCGGGCGAGGGGCTTGCTCTCGACGAGGAAATCCACCTCGAAGCTGGGCAGGAGCACCTCTTCGAGCATCCTGATGACCAGCTCGGATTGGCAGATGGCGAGGCACCGCATTAGGGCAAATTCGAATTATATGCCCGGAGTAGGATGAAGCCATGAAGGCACTGGTGCTGCTGGCCGCGGCCGCCCTGGCGGCACAAGCGCCCACCTTCCGGGGTGGGGTCGACCTGGTCAACTTCGGGGTCACCGTGTCGGCGGACGGGGCGTTCCTGACGGACCTGTCGGCCGAGGACTTCGAGATTCTCGAGGACGGCACCCCCCAGGCGATCACCTATTTCGCCCGCGGCGGCCAGGCCGCCTCGGCCCCGCCCCTGCACGTCGGGCTGCTGTTCGACACCAGCGGGAGCATGAACGACGACATCGCCCTCGCACGCACGGCCGCGATCCGCTTCCTGAACACCCTGCGCGACGCTCGCGACATGACGCTGGTTGATTTCGACACCGAGGTGCGCGTGTCACGCTACGCCCAGGCCGACTTCCCACGCCTGGTCGAGCGCATCCGCAACCGGCAGCCGGGCGGCATGACGGCGATGTACGACGCGCTCGGCGTCTACCTCGATCGCGCCTCGGAGGACGAAGGCCGCAGCATCCTCGTGCTCTACACCGACGGCGGCGATACCCGTAGCGCCATCAGTTTCGGCGACGTGATGACGCTGGTGCGCGCCTCCAATGCCACCATCTACACCGTTGGCTTCCTGCAGCGGCAGACCGGCGTCTCCCGCGTCCAGGAGCGCCTGCGGCTGACGCAGCTGGCCGAGGCGACCGGCGGCGAGGCATTCTTCCCGTCGACGATGAACGACGTCGAGGGGGCCTACGAGCGCATCGTCTCGCAGATTCGGGCGCAGTACAGCCTCGGCTACACCTCCACCAACACCCGCTTCGACGGCACCTGGCGCCGGGTGGAGGTTCGCGTGAAGCGGGCGGGTCTCGACGACGTCGAGGTGCAGGCGCGGCGCGGCTACTTCGCGGCCTACCGGCCCTAGGGCGGTGGTCGATGGTCGGGGGTCGGTAGTCGGTAGTGGGATAATGGTGGATTAAGAAAGTCGCGACCACCGACCATCTACCATCCACCACCGAGCCTGTGTCCCACGACCACTTCGACCTCGTCAGCGACTTCGAGATCCGCGGCGATCAGCAGCACGCCATCCCGGAGCTGGTCGAGGGGCTGAATCGCGGCGACACGCACCAGGTCCTGCTGGGGGTGACCGGGTCGGGCAAGACCTACACGATGGCCCAGGTCATCGCGCAGGTGAATCGGCCGACCCTGGTCATGGCCCACAACAAGACGCTGGCGGCGCAGCTGTACCAGGAGTTCAAGCGCTTCTTCCCGCGTAACGCCGTCGAGTACTTCGTCAGCTACTACGACTACTACCAGCCCGAGGCCTACGTGCCGGCCACCGACTCGTACATCGAGAAGGAGGCCACCATCAACGACGAGATCGACCGCATGCGGCTGTCGGCGACGCGCTCGCTCTTCGAGCGGCGCGACGTCGTCATCGTCGCCAGCGTCTCGTGCATCTACGGCCTCGGCTCGCCGGAGGCCTACTACGGCATGCTGCTGCCGCTCGAGGTGGGGCAGCGGATCGATCGCGACCAGATCCTGCGCAAGCTCGTCGAAATCCAGTACGAGCGCAACGACGTCGAGTTCGGCCGGGGCACCTTCCGGGTCCGTGGCGACATCGTCGAGGTGGTGCCGTCGTACGAGGAGCACGCGCTGCGGATCGGGCTCTTTGGCGACGAGGTCGACGAGCTGGCGTGGTTCGATGCGCTGACCGGCAAGGTCATCCGCCGGCTCGATAAGGTCGCCGTCTACCCGAAGTCGCACTACGTGACCTCGCGCGACCGGACGAAGCAGGCGGTCGAGACGATCAAGCAGGAGCTGGAGTGGTACCGGGGCCAGCTCGAGGCTGACGGCAAGCTGCTGGAGGCACAGCGCCTGCACCAGCGCACGATGTTCGACCTCGAGATGATCCGGGAGATCGGCTACTGCCACGGCATCGAAAACTACGCGCGCCACCTGACCGGTCGCCCGCCCGGCGCGCCGCCGCCGACGCTGCTCGACTACCTTCCGTCGGATGCGCTGGTGGTGGTGGACGAAAGCCACCAGACGGTGCCGCAGGTCCGCGGCATGTATGCCGGCGACCGCTCGCGCAAGGAGATCCTCGTCGCCTACGGTTTCCGCCTGCCGTCGGCGCTCGACAACCGGCCGCTCAACTTCCAGGAGTGGGAGGAGCGCGTCGGCCAGGTGATCTTCGTGTCGGCGACCCCGGGGCCCTACGAGCTGTCGAAGGCCAACGGCGTCGTCGTCGAGCAGGTGATCCGGCCGACCGGGCTGATGGACCCGCCGATCGAGGTGCGGCCGGTCCGCGGCCAGGTGGACGACCTGCTGAAGGAGATCCGCGAGCGGGTCGAGGGCCGCGAGCGCGTGCTGGTGACGACGCTGACCAAGCGGATGGCCGAGGACCTGACCACCTACTACCAGGAGCTCGGGGTCAGGGTGCGCTACCTGCACTCCGACATCGACACGCTGGAGCGCGTCGAGATCCTGCGCGACCTGCGCCGCGGCGCCTTCGACGTGCTGGTCGGCATCAACCTGCTGCGCGAGGGGCTGGACCTGCCCGAGGTATCGCTGGTGGCGATTCTCGATGCCGACAAGGAAGGGTTCCTGCGCTCGGCCGGCTCGCTCATCCAGACCTCCGGCCGCGCCGCCCGCAACGTGAATGGCCGGGTCATCATGTACGCGGATACGATTACAGCATCGATGAAATCGGCGATCGCGGAAACCGAGCGGCGGCGGGCGCGGCAGGCGGCGTACAACGAAGCACACGGCATCACCCCGGCGTCCGTCGTTCGCGAGATCGACGATGTGATGTCGAGCGTCTACGAGCGCGACTACTCGGCGCTGCCGCCGTCTCGCGACGAACGTGACGGGTTCCGGACACAGGCCGAGCTCGATGCCGAGATCGCCCGGCTGCAGCAGGAGATGAAGCAGGCGGCGGCCAACCTCGACTTCGAGCGCGCGGCCTCGCTGCGCGACCGGCTGAAGGCGCTGCGCACCCGCGAGCTCGGGCTCGCCGGGCCGGCGGGACGCTAGCGGGTGGCGCCTGTGATCAAGTGGCTCAAGGACGCGGTGCTCGAGGTGCAGGAATACACGCGCCTCACCGCCGCGACGATCCGCGCAGTGTTCAGCCGTCCGTTCTACGGCCGCGACGTCGTCGACCAGTTCGACGCCATCGGCATCGGCTCGCTCACCGTCGTCCTGCTCACCGGGTTCTTCACCGGCGCGGCGCTGGCGCTGCAGAGCGGCATGACCCTCGACCAGTTCGGCGCCCGCTCGCTGGTCGGCCGGCTGGTCAGCGCGTCGATGATCAAGGAGCTCGGCCCGGTGCTGACCGGCCTGATGCTGGCCGGACGGGTCGGATCGGGTATTGCCGCGGAGCTCGGCTCGATGATGGTCACCGACCAGATCAACGCGCTGCGCGCCCTCGGCACCGATCCGGTGCGCAAGCTGGCCGTGCCGCGGCTGCTGGCGTGCTTCTTCATGGCGCCCGTGCTGACGGTCATGGCGGACGCGGCGGGGCTGATCGGCGGCTGGATCATTGCCGTGACCAACCTGAACGTGGCCTCGGGCGTCTATTGGCAATCGGTCACCGATGCGTTGTACCTGGGCGATGCGTGGATGGGCCTCATCAAGCCGTTCTTCCTCGGCTTCGTGATCGGCACGATCGGCGTGCACGTCGGGCTCCGGACACGCGGCGGTACCCAGGGGGTCGGCCGCGCCACGACCAACGCCGTGGTGGTGGCCTCGGTGGGGGTCATCGCGGTTGATTTCTTCGTGACCCCGCTGCTGATCGAGATGCTCTACTGATGGCTGTGATCACCGACCGCGCCCCCGCCCGCACGCGCCTCTCCGCCGACGACGCCCCGATCGTCGTGTTCGACAAGGTGTCGCTGGCGTTCGACGAGAAGGTCGTGCTGCGCGAGGTCAGCTTCACCCTGCTGACCGGGCACACGAAGATCTTCCTGGGGGCCAGCGGCTCGGGCAAGTCGACCATCCTGAAGCTGCTGGTCGGCCTGCTCAGGCCGGACTCGGGGCAGATCTTCGTCAACGGCGAGCGCACCGATACGATGAGCGAGGTGGAGCTGATGAAGGTGCGGGACCACCTGGGGATGGTCTTCCAGGAGGGGGCGCTCTTCGACTCGCTCACGGTGGGCGAGAACGTCGGCTACAAGCTGTACGAGGAGACCTCGATGCCAATCGAGGAGGTCGACGCGCGGGTGAACGAAGTGCTGGGCTTTGTCGGCCTCGGCGAGTTCGCATCGCGCATGCCGTCGGAGCTGTCGGGCGGCCAGCGTCGCCGCGTGGCGATTGCGAGGGCCATGGCCTTCAAGCCGCGCGTCCTGCTCTACGACGAAGCGACCACCGGCCTCGACCCGATTACCGCCGACACCGTCGATGACGAGATCATCAAGCTCCGCGACCTCGAGAACGTCAGCTCCATCGTCGTCACCCACCAGCTGCGCGATGCGTTCCGGGTGGCGACGCACGAGGCCGTGCGCCGCGGGGACGGCGCGGAGGGAGACAGGGTGGAGATCGTCCCGGCCGACGCCGAGAAAGCGGAGGAGGCCGAGTTCATCATGCTCAGGGACGGCCGGATCTATTTCGAGGGGCACGCCGCCGAGATTCGTGAGGCGGCAACGACCGACCCGTACCTGAAGGCCTTCCTGTCGTCGCATTAGTAGGGCGCCCCTTTACGGGGCGCCGTTGAGGAGTCACTGCAATGCCGCGCACACGTTCACTCGCCTGGTCAGAACTCAAGATCGGCATCGTCGCCATCGCCGCCCTGGCGCTGGCGGCCGTGCTGATCTTCACCCTGACCGGATCCGGCGGCTTCGCCTGGCAGCGCTACCCGCTGAAGACGGTCTTCAGCAACATCGCCGGGCTCGGCGAGGGGTCGTCGGTGCGGATTGCCGGCGTGCCGGTCGGCCAGGTCACGGGCATCGCCTTCATCGGCGACCAGGTCGAGGTCAGCTTCGAGGTGTCCGAGGACATGCGCTCGCGCGTGACCACCCACTCCACGGCGGCGCTCGGCTCGGTGTCGCTGCTCGGCGAGGCGGCGGTGGACATCACGCCGTCGAGCAGCGGGACGCCCATCCCCGAATGGGGCTACGTGCCCGCGGGGCGCGCCCCCGGATCGATTGCCGAAGTGGCGACGTCGGCCACGGCCAGCCTCGAGGAGGCGACGAAGCTGATCCAGGGGATCCGCGCGGGGCAGGGGACCATGGGGAAGCTGTTCACCGACGACGCGCTGTACAGCGAGATCAACGCGTTCGTGTCGGCGGCGGAGCAGGTCGCGGCCAACGTGAACCAGGGGCGAGGCACGCTGGGACGGCTGGCGACCAACGATGCCACGGCCCGCGCCCTGGAGGCGTCGCTGCAGAACCTGGAGGCGGTCACGGCGCGCATCCGGTCGGGTGAAGGGAGCCTCGGGCGGCTGCTCAACGACGATGCGTTCGGACGATCGCTGACGGCGACGACGACCAACCTGGATGCGATCACCGGGCGGATCAGCCGCGGCGAGGGAACCATGGGCCAGCTGATGACCAACGACCAGTTGTTCCAGCGGCTCAACTCGATGGCGGGGCGGCTCGACACGCTGACGGCGGCCCTCAACCAGGGGGAGGGGACCGCCGGCCAGCTGCTCCGCGATCGCCAGTTGTATGAGAACATGAACGGAGCGGTCGGGGAGTTGCGCCAGTTGGTGGCAGACATTCGCGCCGACCCACGGAAGTTCCTCAACGTGCGGGTGAGCCTCTTCTGATGGACACGGTCCTTCTCGGCGTCATCGCCATCTCGGTATTCGTCATGGCGGCCATCCAGGTCGCCGCCATCGTGCTGGCCGCGCGCGCCGCGCGGCGGCTCGGCGCCACCGCCGATCGGATCGAGCAGGACCTGCGGCCGATCATGGCCAACCTCCAGGCGGTGACGTCGGACGCGGCGCGAACCACGGCGCTGGCCGCCGCCACCGTCGAACGGGCCGACCGGGCCATCCAGGACGCCTCTCGCAAGGTGGAGCAGGCGCTCGCCTCGCTCCCCTCGCTGATCGAGTCGGCGCGCGACGGGTTCAATGTCCTCGCCGGACTGCGGGCGCTGGTCAACGCCTTCCGGGACGTCCGCTCCGCCCGCCGCCGCCCCGCGGTTGCCGAGGAAGAGGACGCGCTGTTTATCGGATAGTCGGTGGTCGGTCGTCGCGGCGCTAGGGTCAAGACTGTATCGACCACCGACCACCGACCACC
>JBFWUM010000024.1:51796-63830 GCA_050247255.1 Vicinamibacterales bacterium
CGACCACCGACCACCGACCACCCGATTTGTGGTACAAGTCCCGCGCAAGGGGGCTTCCTCGATGACACGACTGCTTCTCGTTGCCGCGCTGCTGGCCGCGCCGGCGCTCTCGTATGCCCAGGATTCGAAGTCGCAGGGGGCCGTGGGCGAGCTGGTGAAACTGCTCGACGAGCGGAAGCTCGATGCGATCGCCGCCGCCCAGGGTGACGCCTTCGTCGGCGCGCTCTACCTGCCCGGTAGCCAGCTGCTGGTCGTGCGCGGGAGGCTGGCGCCGCCCGAGCGCGCCCAGTACCTGATCCTCAACAAGAACTACCGCGATCTCTACATCGACTTGAACAGCGCCTCCGACAACGCGACGCGCGTGTTCATCTCGGACCTCGGCGCCAACGGCCTGCGGTTCCGGCGCGACGGCGACCAGCCGTTCGACACCGCGGACGTGGCCGGCAGGAGCTATTCGTTCGACGGCGACTGGGGCCGCGCCAACCTCTCGCGCGACGACTACACCAAGGCCTGGCAGGACGCCGACGACCAGTACACGCAGATGGTGCAGGCGCTGCTCGCCGAACTGCGCAAGGCCTCCTAGACCAGCCCACGGCGGCGGCGCCGGCGATCACCGGCGCTGTCGTTCCAGGTTGGTCGCCAGCCGGTAGTTGTTCCAGTCGATCGCGAACTGCGCCGCAGTGATCGCGGCCACCACCCAGAACGCCTTCCGCGGGCTCCTCTGCCGCACCTTTTCCGCGCTTCCGAGTATCGCCATGGTGGCGAGCGTCTTGATCGGATAGCGCGCGGCGGGGTGCACCATCAACGGGTTGATTTCCCGCGCTCCCACTGAGAGCGCCTTGTGCGTGCTGTGCAGATCGAGCGTTTGTGCCAGGACGAACGGGCCATACAGGTATCGCACCTCCTGCGCCTCGGCGCGCGGCGGATCAGCCGCGAGGAACAGGGCGGCCAGCACCGCGGCCAGCAGGACGGCAGGGGAACCGGTTTTCCGTTTTGCGCGACGTTCTTGCTTCACGTCTCACTCCCGCTGGCCTTCTGCGGTCGTCGCAGGCCAGCGGGGCTTCCCTAGGCAAGCGGGAAGCCGACATGAAGCGGCGGAGGTAGCGGGGGAAGGGCGGGGGCCCGAGGCCCCCGCCCGGCGGTCGGCTGACTAGAAGTCGAACTGCAGGCTGATCTTCGCCAGCCGTGCGCTGAGGATCGACGTCGGCGCCAGGAACCTGCCGAAGTTCTGGTTGGCGGTGATGACCGCGTCGCTGTTCAGGGCGTTGAACAGGTCGAGGCTGACGACCGAGCGGGCCCGGCCGACGCGCAGCACCTTGCCGATCCGGAGGTCGAGCTCGTTCCGGCGATCGAGGAACTGCGTGTTCGGCTCGAGCAGCTCGATGGTCAGGTTTGACGCGCCACCGGCCAGCGGCCGGCCGAGGGTCGAGTTGGCGGCCAGGTAGGCGTTGCTCGCCGCGAACCACGCGTTGACGGCGTTGCCCGGCACGTTACGGTAGGTGCCCGACAGCTGCACGTCGATGCGCGGGATCGTGTAGACGGCGTAGCCCTTGAGTTGCGTGCGGAATGGCTCCGAGCGATCGCAGAACTGCGCCGCGCGCCAGCGGCCCGGGCCGCCGCCGGTGATCAGCAGCATTTCCGGCAGCGTCGAGACAATCGCGCAATCGTTCTCGGACGTCCGGCCGGTGCTGGTGCCGAACTGCATGGTCAGCCCATTGCGCAGCCTGGCGTTCAGGTTCACGTCGACGCCGTCCCAGTGCTCGGTCCGTTCGCCGATGGCCGGGGATAGCGTGTTGTGCGCCTGGGCAGGTCGGCCGAAGGCCTCCGGCTTGAGGGCGATCACTCCGTCGAGGACGTAGCCGCCGCCGTCGGGCAGCCGCGAGTCGGCCGGGACGGTGATGCTGAAGGTGTCGAAGTCGGCCGCCGACAGCGACAGGTCGTCGGTGACGCGGAAGTTCTGCCAGATGCGGCGGAAGTAGCCGACGTCGACCGACATGCCCTGCATCAGCTGATGCTGCACGCCGGCGGAGAACTCCCAGTTCGATTCGCGGTGGCCGAAACCGCGGCGCAGCAGGTCGTCGAACGTCGCGCCCGGGACCGCCGAGCCGAAGTTGCGGTTCGACCAGCCGCGGCACTCGCCATTCGCTGCCGGGTCGAGCAGGTCGCAGTCCGGCACGAAGTCGCCATCGGCATCGGTCCAGTTGATGTTGGTGGTGTTGACCATCGCGTTGACCGGGTTCGGGTCGGTGCCGAGCGCGTTGAGCGTCTGGCCGCGCAGGTACTTGTTGAGGGTCACCTTGATGGCCGTCTGCCCGTTGCCGCGCACGTCATACGCCAGGCTGGTGCGGTAGGTCACGTCGTTCCAGTTCAGATTCGACTGCGCCGGGAAGCTGATGTTGCGGTTCGGGACCAGCGGGCCTGGACCGACGGTCTGGTCGGGGAAGCTGGTCGCGAAGTGGTCGTAGCGCAGGGCCAGGCCGACGGTCATACGGTTGAGCGAGATCGTGTCCTGGACGAAGAGCCCCAGGTCCATGTCCTGCTTGTTCTGGATCGTCCGCGGGTCGGCCGCCAGCGTGATCTGGTTCGGCACCCCGTTGTTGAAGCGGTAGCTGACCGGGTTCAGCGAGTAGGAGCGCGTCAGCTGGTCGCCGTGGATCTCGTTCATCCCGACCTTGACGTTGTGCCGCCCGGTCACGTAAGTGGCGCCGACGCGGAAGGCGAAGTTCGGCACGCGGGTATTGCTGTAGTTGTTGTGCGAGCGGTAGCGCAGCCCGCTCGACTGCTCGACGACCGAGATCAGCTGCTCGGCCAGCGCCACCGGTACCTGCGAGGCGGACCCGGTGCCCTGCTGCGGGTGCATGTTGCCCCAGCGCTCGTAGAGGTGCAGGCCGACGGCCTCGAGCAGGAGGCGGTTGGTCACCGGCGAGGTCCACTCCAGGTGCTCCTGGCGGAGGCGCGGGAAGCGGAAATCACGACCGGCTTCGGGCGCCTGTGTGGCGCTGATCTGCTCCGGGCAGTTACACCACCGGTCGGCCTTGTAGGTGCCGGCAATCTTGTTGCGCGGCGACGCCTGCCACGTCAGGCGCACGCTGCTCTGCAGCACGCGGCCGCGGACCTCCGCGCGCCGCGACGTGTCGGGGACGTAGAGCCACTCGTCGGGGTTGTACTCATTGACGTTGTGGAAGATCGGCACGTAGTTCTCGGCGATGTTGCGCCGGCTCGAGAACCAGAACCAGACCTTGTCGCGGGCGACTGGGCCGCCGGCGGCCACGGTGAGATCCCAGTTCTTCTTGATCTCGTCGGGCGTGCCGAGGCCGGCGTCCTTCAGGCGCTGCGAGAAGTTCGAGCCCTGCATGGACCCGTTCGAGAAGCTGAAGAAGTCGGATGTGCTGAAGGTGTTGCCGCCGTCGCGCGGGATGAAGTTGATGCGCACGCCACCGGTCGGCAGTTCGGCGGACACCGCCGTGTGCTCGATGGTGACTTCCGAGACGGCGCCGACGTCCGGCACCTGGCCGCCCAGGTGGCCGCCGGCCTGCAGGGTCTGCGTCGGCACGCCGTTGAGCATGACGCGCTGATCCTGGTCGCGGCTGCCGTGCACGGTGACGCTGCCGCCGACGCGCTGGATGACCGAGCCGCCGACGTCGGTGCCGCCGGCGGACGTGCCCGGAATCAGGCGCGCCAGGGTGAGGTAGTTGCGCGCGGTCGGCAGCGCATCGACCGTGTTCGAGTCGAGGACCGCTTCACGCGTGGTCGTGGAGACGTCCACAATCGGCGCCTCACCGGTGACCGTCACGGTCTCTTCGACCGCGCCGATCCGCATTTCGGCGTTGACCGTGGTGGTTGCCGACCCCGTCAGGGTGACGGCGTCCTGCCGGACGGTCGTGAAACCGGGCAGGGCGAAGGTCACCGTATAGTCGCCCGGCCGCAGGTTCACGATGGTGAACTGGCCGTTGCTCTCGGTGACGGTCGTACGGACCCGTTCGATGAGGACCGGGCTGGCGGCCTCAACCGTGACACCGGGCAGGATGGCCCCGGAGGTGTCCCTGACCACGCCGGTCAGGGTCGCTTGCGCGGATGCGAGTGCCGGGATGAGAAGCGCACACGCCAGGAGCATGGCGGTTCTCGCGGATCTGTGCATGACGGGTTCTCCCTTCGCTGGAACGAGTCGTTGTGCCGGCCGGGTTACGAGTGCCGCGACGTCCGATCCGAAACGCCGACAGAAAGAGCGCGCTATGACGACGAGACGGCGCGAGAAGGAAAGCCCGAGGTGGGCGAGGTTATACGCCTGTCGGTGAACCGCCGACAATCGCCTGGAGAGCGGATGTTTGGGGGTCGGGTGAGGACAGGAAGGAGGGTGCTGGCTGGAAGGGAGAAGCGGGGTAGCGCAGGGCGGAGGCCCGACGGCCCCCGCCCCGTTCGCGAGTACTAGAAGTCGAACTGCACGCTGATCTTCGCGACCCGCGCGCTGAGGATCGAGGTCGGTGCCAGGAACCTGCCGAAGTTCTGGTTGGCAGTGATGACCGCGTCGCTGTTCAGGGCGTTGAACAGGTCGAGGCTGACGACCGAGCGGGCCCGGCCGACGCGCAGCACCTTGCCGATCCGGAGGTCGAGCTCGTTCCGGCGATCGAGGAACTGCGTGTTCGGTTCGAGCAGTTCGATGGTCAGGTTCGATGCGCCGCCGGCCAGCGGCCGGCCGAGCGTCGAGTTGGCGGCCAGGTAGGCGTTGCTCGCCGCGAACCATGCGTTGACCGCGTCGCCGGGCACGTTGCGGTAGGTGCCCGACAGCTGCACGTCGATGCGCGGGATCGTGTAGACGGCGTAGCCTTTGAGCTGCGTGCGGAATGGCTCGGCGCGCTCGCAGAACTGCGCCGCGCGCCAGCGGCCCGGGCCGCCGCCGCCGGTGATCAGCAGCATCTCCGGCAGCGCCGACACGATGGCGCAGTCGTTCTCCGCTGTGCGGCCGGTGCTGGTGCCGAGCTGCATGGTCAGCCCGTTGCGCAGCCGGGCGTTCATGTTCACGTCGACGCCGTCCCAGTGCTCGGTCCGCTCACCGATGGCCGGGGACAGCGTGTTGTGCGCCTGCGCCCGGCGGCCGAAGGCCTCCGGTTTGAGCGCCAGGACGCCGTCGAGGACGTAGCCGCCGCCGTCGGGCAGCCGCGAGTCGCTCGGGACGGTGATGCTGAACGTGTCGAAGTCGGCCGCCGACAGCGACAGGTCGTCGGTGACGCGGAAGTTCTGCCAGATGCGGCGGAAGTAGCCGACATCGATCGAGACGCCCTGCATCAGCTGGTGCTGGATGCCGGCCGAGAACTCCCAGTTCGACTCGCGATGGCCGAAGCCGCGGCGCAGCAGGTCGTCGAAGGTCGCGCCCGGGACGGCCTGACCGAACGTCGGGCTCGACCAGCCGCGGCACTCGCCGTTCGGCGCCGGGTCGAGCAGGTCGCAGTCTGGCGTGAAGTCGCGGTCGGCGTCGGTCCAGTTGATGTTGGTGGTGTTGACCATCGCGTTGACCGGGTTCGGGTCGGTGCCGAGCGCGTTGAGCGTCTGGCCGCGCAGGTACTTGTTGAGGGTCACCTTGATGGCCGTCTGCCCGTTGCCGCGCACGTCATAGGCGAGGCTGGTGCGGTAGGTCAGGTCGTTCCAATTCAGGTTCGACTGCGCCGGGAACGTGATGTTGCGGTTCGGCACGAGCGGGCCGGGACCGACGACCTGCTCCGGGAAGCTGGTCGCGAAGTGGTCGTAGCGCAGCGCCAGACCGACGGTCATGCGGTTGAGCGAGATCGTGTCCTGGACGAAGAGCCCCAGGTCCATGTCCTGCTTGTTCGCGATCGTGCGCGGGTCAGCCGCCAGGCTGATCTGGTTCGGCACGCCGTTGTTGAACCGGTAGCTGACCGGGTTGAGCGAGTAGGTGCGCGTCAGCTGCTCGCCGTGGATCTCGTTCATCCCGACCTTGATGTTGTGCCGGCCGGTCACGTAGGTCGCTCCGACGCGGAAGGCAAAATTCGGCACGCGCGTGTTGCTGTAGTTGTTGTGCGAGCGGTAGCGCAGCCCGCTCGACTGCTCGACGACCGAGATCAGCTGCTCGGCCAGCGCCACCGGGACCTCCGGCGCCGAGCCGGTGCCCTGCTGCGGGTGCATGTTGCCCCAGCGCTCGTAGAGGTGGAGGCCGACGGCCTCGAGCAGGAGGCGGTTGGTGACCGGCGAGGTCCACTCCAGGTGCTCCTGGCGGAGCCGCGGGAAGCGGAAGTCGCGTGCCGCTTCAGGCGCCTGCGTCGCGCTGACCTGCTCCGGGCAGTTGCAGAAGCGGTCGGCCTTGTAGGTGCCGGCGATCTTGTTGCGCGGCGACGCCTGCCAGGTGAGGCGCAGGCTGCTCTGCAGCACGCGGCCGCGGACTTCGCCGCGCCGCGACGTGTCGGGGACGTACAGCCACTCGTTGGGGTTGTACTCGTTGACGTTGTGGAAGATCGGCACGTAGTTCTCGGCGATGTTGCGGCGGCTCGAGAACCAGAACCAGACCTTGTCGCGCCTGACCGGGCCGCCGGCCGCGATCGTCATATCCCAGTTCTTCTTGACCTCGTCGGGGGTGCCGAGACCGGCATCCTTCAGGCGCTGCGAGAAGTTCGAGCCCTGCATGGAGCCGTTCGAGAAGGTGAAGAAGTCGGACGTGCTGAAGCTGTTGCCGCCGTCGCGCGGGATGAAGTTGATGCGGATGCCGCCGGTCGGCAGTTCGGCCGAGACGGCCGTGTGCTCGATGGTGACTTCCGAGACGGCGCCGACGTCCGGCACCTGGCCGCCGAGGTGGCCGCCGGCCTGCAGGGTCTGCGTCGGCACGCCGTTGAGCATGACGCGCTGATCCTGGTCGCGGCTGCCGTGCACGGTGACGCTGCCGCCGACGCGCTGGATGACCGAGCCGCCGACGTCGGTGCCGCCGGCGGACGTGCCCGGAATCAGGCGCGCCAGGGTGAGGTAGTTGCGCGCGGTCGGCAGCGCATCGACCGTGTTCGAGTCGAGCACCGCTTCACGCGTCGTCGTCGACACGTCCACGATCGGCGCCTCGCCGGTCACGGTGACGGTCTCCTCGACCGCGCCGACGCGCATTTCCGCGTTGACCGTCGTGGTGGCCGATCCGGTGAGCGTCACGCCGTCCTGCCGGATGGTCTGGAAGCCGGGCAGGGTAAAGGTGATCGTGTAGGTCCCTGGCCGGAGGTTCACGATGGTGAACTGCCCGTTACCTTCGGTCACGGTGGTGCGGACCTTTTCGATCAGGACCGGGCTGGCGGCCTCGACGGTAACGCCGGGGAGGATGGCTCCCGATGCGTCACGGACGGTGCCGTTGAGCGAGGCTTGGGCGAACGCAACTACCGGAAAGAGAAGCGCGCACACAAGCAGCGTGGCGGTTCTCGCGTGTCTGTACATGACGGGTTCTCTCCTTCGCTGGAACGAAACGTGAGCCGGCCGAGTGACAAGTGCCGAGCCGTCGTATCCGGGCGCCGCGCTAGGAACGTTGCGAGATGACGCCTAAAACGTCGCGAGATAACCGCGAGCCGGACGGAAGGAAAGACTGGATGCGGGCGAAGTTATACATCCTGTCAAGCTGGCGGGGCAATAAGGTCTTGGGGGGAGGCCTGAAGCGTCAAAACGGCCAAGCCCGAGCAGTTTGAACAGAATCCTCGGGCGTTTTCGGCCCTTCGCCCGACGGCTGGACCCCTACAGGAAGCAAAAAGCGACTGGGGTGGGGCTTACCAGATCAGAGTGCTCTGGCTGAAGAAAGTGGTGGGCGCGGGTGGAATCGAACCACCGACCCCTCGCGTGTGAAGCGAATGCTCTACCGCTGAGCCACGCGCCCGACCAGACTGGTCAGTTTATCACGGTCCGAGGGTGCGACGGCTCGGGGGTCCGAAGGTCAGAACGCGTCGCTGGTGGCGCGCGTGCGGCGAGCGAGCCAGATCGCGGGGATGGCGCAGGCCTGGATGGCGGCGCTGCAGGCGTACGAAGCGGGATAGCCCCACACATCCGCGGCGCGACCGAGCGCCGGTTGCGTCAGCACGCCGCCGCCGCTGCCGATCATCGAGTCGAACGACAGGATCGTCGCTCGCTGGGCCGACGGGATGAGGGCGTTCACGTACGCCTGCCGCAGCGGCATCACCATCGCAAACACGAGGCCCCAGACGGTCAGCAGCAGGATGACGGTCCAGAACGGCGGATCGAGGCCGACCACCAGCAGCGCCGCGGTGCTGAAGACCATCGACGCCAGCAGCACGCCGGTGCGCCGCCGGAAGAACCGCGACAGTCGCGGCACGAGCAGGCCGCCGCCGATCTGCGCGCCGCCGACGATGGCCGCTGCCAGCCCCGCCACGCCGTATGCCGTGGGATCGCCGTACAACTGCAGCAGATACGGCTGCATGGCATAGAACGCATAGATGGACACGCCGTCGGTGAACAGGTTGGCGACCATCACCCAGCGGACCGACGGATTGCGGACGCCGTAGTCGATGGCGCCGCGGAGCACGTCGCGGATCTGGGGGCCGATCGCTGCTCGCCGCTGCGGCACGAAGCCGACGTCGCGCATCAGGACGAACGCGAGCACAAACGTGATGGCCAGCACGGCCGCCCTGAGCGCGTAGGGGACGCCCAGGTTGGTCACCTGCGCCAGGTAGCCGCCGGCGACTGAGCCTCCGAGCATGGCGATGCCCTCGACGATCTCTCCCCTGGCCAGCACCGCGTCGAGCGTTCCCGTGTAGCCGCGATCCGCCAGCGCGTCCACGAGCCAGGCCTGAACGGCGCCGGAGAAGAAGGTGAAGCCGAGGCCGAGGAACATCGAGACGATCGCCCACGCCCAGAAGGGGGCCCCCACCGCCCAGAGCCAGAGATAGAGCAGGGTGGCAAGGGTGAGCGTCAGGGTGCCGACCAGGTACGACGCGCGCCGGCCGCGCACGTCGGCCATCACTCCGGTGGGGATCTCGAAGAGCAGGAGGCCGGCGGTGAAGAAGGCGTTGGCCGCGAACGCCTCGCCGTTGCTCAGGCCGGCATCGAGCAGGAACAGCGTGTTGATGCCCCAGATGAACGACGCCGCGAGCGTCTGCAGGAGCAGCAGTCCGAGGTAGATCCGCTGGATCGGCCCGGACGTGTCAGAGGGTGCCGTAGAGCCGGTCTCCGAAGTCGCCGAGCCCGGGCACGATGTACTTGTTCGCGTTCAGTTCCTTGTCGACGACCGGCGTGTAGACGGTCACGTCGGGGTGGTGCCGCTCCATCAGCGCCGCGCCTTCGGGCGCGGCGACGATGCAGATCATCGTGATCCGCGACGGGTTCGACTTCTTGATCACATCAATGGCGGAAACGGCGCTCCCGCCGGTGGCCAGCATGGGATCGATCATCAGCACGAAGCTGTTCGCCAGGTCATGCGGCAGCTTGGCGTAGTACTGCGACGCCACCGCCGTCCGCTCGTCGCGGTGCAGACCGATATGGCCGACGCGAGCGGCCGGAACGAGCGCGAGCACGGCGTCGAGCATGCCAAGGCCGGCGCGCAGGACCGGCACGACGACGACGTCGGTCTTCACGGCGCGCCCGCCTGCCGGGCCGAGCGGCGTCTGGACGGACGTCGCCTCCGACGGGACATCCCTCAGCGCCTCGGCGGCCAGCAACACGCTGATGCGATCCGCGGCCCGGCGGAAAGCCGGCGGTTCGGTCCGTGAATCCCGAAGTTCGAGCAGCGCATCCTGGACCAGGGGGTGTTCGACGATGTGAATGGGCACGGGGGAATGGTACTCGGTGGTCGATGGTAGGTGGTAGATGGTGGTTCCGATGGTCGTTGGTAGATGGTAGATGGTAGGGGAGATCACGGAGGTTCTGGGGGGATACAATCCGGGCATGCGCAAGGTCTTCGCGGGCGTCGTCGTCGCGCTGGCGGCTGTCACGGTGCTGTCGGCGCAGGGAGTGCGCCAGGTCGCGCTCGTCATTACCAACGGCACGATCGTGACGATGAACGACGCCGGGCGGGTCATTGCCAACGGCGCGGTAGCGATCGACGGCACCGACATCGTCGGCGTCGATACGACGGCCGCAATCCAGCGCCGGTTCCGCGGCGCGGAGACGATTGATGCCGGCGGGCAGGTGATCATGCCCGGCCTGATCAACACGCACACGCACGCGCCGATGGTGCTCTATCGCGGGCTGGCCGACGACCTCGCGCTGATGGAGTGGCTGAACAAGTACATCTTCCCGGCCGAAGCGAAGACCGTGTCGCCCGAGATGGTGCGCGCCGGCACGCGGCTGGCCGCCCTCGAGATGATCGAGTCGGGGACGACGACCTTCGTCGACATGTACTACTTCGAGGAGGAGATCGCGCGCGAAACGAAGGCCGCCGGGTTGCGCGGCATCCTCGGGCAGACGGTCATCCAGTTCCCGGTGGCCGACGCGAAGACGCCGGCGGAGGGATTGGCGAGGGCGGAGAAGTTCATCGCCGAGTTCAGGAACGACCCGCTGATCACGCCTGCTGTAGCGCCGCACGCGATGTACACGCTCGACGGACCGACGCTGCGGGCGGCGCGCGAGCTGTCGCGCCGGAACAGCGTCCCGACGCTGATCCATCTCGCCGAAACGCGGGACGAGGAGCAGACCGCGCAGGAGCGCTACAAGTCGTCGCCGACCGCCTACCTGGAGAGCCTCGGGTTCTTCGGCCCGGGCGTGCTCGCTGCGCACGGGGTCTGGGTGTCGGAGGCCGACATGGCCATCCTGAAGGCGCGCGGCGTCGGCGTCTCGCACAACCCGGAAAGCAACATGAAGCTCGCCAGCGGCACCGCGCCGGTGACCGCCTACCTGCGAAACGGCGTGGCGCTCGGCCTCGGTACCGACGGCGCGGCGAGCAACAACGACCTCGACATGTTCGAGGCCATGCGCATCGCCTCGTTCGTGCACAAGCTCACCATGAACGACCCGCGCGTGGTCGGCGCCAAGGACGCGCTGACCATGGCCACCATCGGTGGCGCGCGGGCGCTCGGGATGGAGAAAACGATCGGCTCGCTCGAGACCGGCAAGCGCGCCGACCTGCTGATCGTCAGCATGCGGTCGGCACGGCAGACGCCGATGTACGACCCGATCTCGCACCTGGTCTACACGACCCGCGGCGACGACGTGCAGACGACCATCGTCAACGGCAAGGTGCTGATGCGCGACCGGAAGGTGCTGACGCTGGACGCCGCGGCCGTCCTCCGCGAAGGACAGCAGTGGGCTGAGAAGGTGCGCGCGGCCGTCCAATAGACATCGCAGTCATGAGGCGACGAATCCTGGCCGGGTTGGCGATCGCCGTCCTGTTGGTCCCGTTGCCGGCGCGTGGTCAGCAGCCCGAGCTGGGTCCCCTCCTCGATCGCGCAACGACGTATGTCGGGCGCTTCTTCCGGGACTTCTCGCAGGTCGTCGCCACCGAGCGCTACGAGCAGCGCGCGACCGTGCGCTTTACCGCAACCGGCCAGCGGGTGTTCGGCAGGGACGGGCCGGTTCGCCGGCAACGTCTCACGTCGGACGTTCTCTTCGCGTTGTTGCCCGACGGACACTGGGCGGTCTTCCGTGACGTCCTCGAGGTTGATGGCAAAGCCGTCCGCCAGCGCGAACAGCGGATTGCCGCGCTGTTGTTGAATCCGACCGCGGATGCCGTCGCGCAGGCCCAGCGCCTCGGCGCTGAATCCGCCCGCTTCAACCTCGAAGACATCGGCACGATGAACAACCCGTTGCTCGCCGCCGCGTTTCTACAGTTCCGCTACCGGGATCGATTCCGATTCGATCCGCCGGTACGCGATCGGGAGGTGGACGGCGACGTCCGGCGACTGCACTTTGCCGAGAGACAGGGACCGACCATCCTGCGAGGTGTCCAGGGAAGAAACCTGTTCTCGAGCGGGGATGTCTGGGTGGAGCCGACGGGCCGCCTCGTGCGGACGCGGCTCAGGGTCGATGGCGCCGTCATCACGACGAGCTTTCGTTACGATCCGGACCTGGGCATCGACGTCATGGAGCGGATGACCGACAGCTATCCAGTGGGCGT
>JBFWUM010000025.1:0-16457 GCA_050247255.1 Vicinamibacterales bacterium
GATTACGAAAGTGCAGTTGAGCTCAGCGACAGTTGGCGCAGAGGCCGTGCAGCTGCACTTCGCGGCGATCGATCTGGAAGCCCTTGAGCGGGGTGCGGCGCCGATCGAGCTCGAGGTCGAGGTCGTCGAGATAGACGTCCCACACCTCGCCGCAGCGGCGGCACACGAAGTGATGATGATCGTCCGGGTTGATCTCGTACTGGACGGCGCCGCCGGCGCGCTCGAGCGTCCCGATCAGCCCTGCGCTGACCAGCTCCTGGACGTTGCGATAGACGGTGGCGTGAGAGACGGATGGCAGCACGTCGCGCACCGCCCGCACGAGATCGTCCACCGTCGGGTGGCCCATCGTCGTGCTGAGCACGCGCAGCAGCACTTCGCGCTGCGGCGTCATCCGCAGGCCGCGGTCGGCGCACTCCTGGCGCAGCTGCTCGTAGCGGTCGTTGGCGGTTGCCCTCACGCCAGCAGGATACCACGGCTGTTGCTGTTTTCTACTAGTTGATAATTATTATCAACTGGAATAGACTCCTCGGAGTTGCTAACGGAGGCACCGACACACATGGCCAATTTGAAGGGCTCGAAGACCGAACAGAACCTGAAGGACGCCTTTGCCGGCGAGTCGCAGGCGAACCGCCGCTACCTGTACTTTGCCAAGGCGGCCGACATCGAAGGCTACCCGGAAGTCGCCGGGCTGTTCCGCGACACCGCCGAGGGTGAAACGGGACACGCGCATGGACACCTCGACTACCTGAAAAAGGTGGGAGACCCGGCGACCGGCCTGCCGATCGGCGAGGTCGGCGAGATGCTGAAGTCGGCCGTGGCCGGCGAGACGCACGAGTACACCGACATGTACCCCGGCATGGCGAAGGCCGCGCGCGACGAAGGATTCGGCGAGATCGCCGACTGGTTCGAAACGCTGGCCAAGGCCGAGCGGTCGCACGCCGGCAAGTTCCAGCGCGCGCTGGAAGGCGTCTAGATTCCCTGATAAGAAGCTAGAAGTCAGAAGTCAGAAGTCAGAAGCTTCTGTCTCCAAACTTCTAGCTTCTAGCTTCTAGCTTCTAGCTTCTGACTCATGACCACCCCACTTCCCGACATTCGCTACGCGCCGACCGACGGGCTGACCTACAACCCGAACGAGGCGAAGTACTGGGATCCGCAGGCGCTGCAGAAAGAGATCGACCGCACGTTCGATCTCTGCAACGGCTGCCGGCTGTGCTTCAAGTTCTGCCAGTCGTTCCCGGTGCTGTTCGAGGCCGTGGACGCGGCGGGCGACGTGCGCCACCTGACGCGCGAGAAGACGGAGGAAGTCGTCGACCTCTGCTTCCAGTGCAAGCTCTGTTACACGCAGTGCCCGTACACCGAGTCGGAAGGGCACGAGTTCACGATCGATTTCCCGCGCCTGGTCCTGCGCGCCAATGCGCAGCGGCGGAAGCAGACGGGCGTGCCGCTGCGCGAGAAGCTGCTGGCGGATCCCGATCGTCTCGGCAAGGTCGGCACCTTCCTGCCGATGCTCGCCAACACCGGCAACCGGGTGCGCGCCAACCGCGTGCTGATGGAAAAGGTCGCCGGCATCCATCGCGACAAGCTGCTGCCCGACTTCGCCAGCGAGCCGTTCCCCGACTGGGTCAGGCGTGAACTCGAGGGCGCGGCGGCCAGCGCCGATGGCAGGCACAAGGTCCTGCTCTATTCGACCTGCTTCGTCAACTGGAACAAGCCGTCGATCGGGCAGGCGGCGTTCCGCGTGCTGCGCCACAACGACTGCCAGGTGGCGTCGCCCGGCATCCGCTGCTGCGGCATGCCGGCGCTCGACGGCGGCGACATCGACGAGGCACGCAAGGCGGCGCGCGAGAACGTCGAGGCGCTCGGGCCGTGGGTCGACCAGGGCTACGCGATTGCCGTCATCAACCCGACCTGCAGCCTGATGATCCGCGAGGAGTATCCGGAGCTGCTCGACGACCCGGCCAACCCGGAGCTGGCCGCGCGGGCGAAGCAGGTGGCGGCGGCCACGCGCGACCTCGGCGAGTACCTGTTCGAACGCCGCCAGGCGGGCGAATTCAAGGAAGACTTCAAGTCGACGCCGAACGGCGCGGTGGCGTACCACGCGCCGTGCCACCTGCGCATGCAGAACGTCGGCTTCCGCGGCCGCGACCTGATGCGCCGCATTCCGGACACGACACCGAAGCTCGTCGCCGAGTGCTGCGGCCACGACGGCACCTGGGCGATGAAGAAGGAATACTTCGAGCTGTCGCTCAAGAACGGCCAGCGCGCCTTCGACGGCATGCGCGAGGCGGATGCCGCGGTCTGGGCGACCGAATGCCCGCTCGCCGCGCTGCAGTTCAAGCAGGCGACCGGCAAGGAGCCGCTCCACCCGGTGGAAGTGCTCGACCGCGCCTACCGCGCCGACGGCTTCCCAACCCCGATTGTTCCCAAGGATCTTCCGCCTGAAGACGGAAGCCACGAGCCATGAACCGACTGAGCGAAGCTGACATCCTGGACAAGGCCGCATACGAAGCGGCGCGCGATACGTTCCGCCGCCGCATCATGGTGATGAAGGACAAGCGGCGCGTCGCCGTGGGCGCTCACGTCACCATCCACTTCGAGAACCGCGACACCATGCACTACCAGGTGCAGGAGATGCTGCGCGCCGAGGGAAGCTGGCTCCGGCCGGGTGCGGTGGCCGAGGAGCTCGAGGCCTACAACCCGCTCATCCCGCAGCACGGCGAGCTGTCGGCGACGATGATGATCGAGTACGAGACGGCCGCGGAGCGCGTCCTCCACCTGCCGCAGTTCGTGCAGATAGATCGCCACGTGTGGCTGCAGATCGGCGACAGCGCGCCGATCCTGGCCACGTTCGACCGCGGCCAGATCGACGAGCACAAGGTGTCGTCGGTGCAGTACATCAAGTTCGCCCTCGACGACGAGCAGCGGCGCCTCCTGGCCACCGATGGCACCGTCGTCCGGATCCGCATCGACCATCCGGCGTACACTGCGCAGGCGGTGTTATCCGAAGAGTCCCGGAAGGCCATCTGCCGGGACCCTGAGTAATTCAAAATTCAAAATTCAAAATTCACAATTCAAAATAGAATCGCGGCAATGACGCAGAGCTACGAGCACCACGCCCACCGGCCGACGCTGTCGGCCATCGCCTTCTTCGGCGCCCTGGGCGCGCTCGCATTGCTCCTCTACGACGTGTCGCGCGCGCCGTCGCTCGCCGGGGTGGCCCTCATCCTGCTGGCGGTCGCGGTCCTGACGCTCACGCTCATCAGCCGCGTCTACACCACGAAGCTGCAGGATCGGATCATCCGCACGGAGATGGCGCTGCGCCTGGCGCGGTTGGGGCTGGCGGGTGACCTGGATCGGTTGACAATCAAGCAGATCACCGCGCTACGGTTTGCCTCGGATGCGGAGATGCCGCCGCTCGTGGCGCGAACGCTGAGCGAACAGCTGACGCCCGATCAGATCAAGCGCGCAGTCACGGACTGGCAGCCCGACAACCTGCGCACCTGACCTACACCGCCGAAGGCAACGGGCGGCGGCCGAGGATTTCCAGCGCCTTGGTCGTGTAGAGCTCGCGGTCGCGGCGCTGGAGCGCGAGACCAAAGAACAGCGCCACGTACAGCAGCGCCGCGAGGGCCCCGGTGATGGCGACGCTGAGGAGCGTCTGCTCGATCACCCCGCGCGCCACCGCCAGCAGGCCAAAGACGACGAGCGCCGGCCAGGCAGCCGGCCACACCGCCCTGGCCACCAGGTGCCGCACGGGGAGTCCCACGCGGCGGCACGCCGCCGGGAAGATGACGAGCGTCGCCGACGTCGCCACGGGGATCAGCGTGCCGATGGCGATGCCCGCCAGCCCGTACCACTGCACCAGCAGCATGCTCAGGCCGATGTTCACCACGCCGGTGAGGATGTTCGTCCAGGCGAGCATCTTGTGCTCCCCGGCGCCCTTGAGGATGACCGACGCCGTCGCGTTGCCGACGCGGGTGGCGACGGAGAACGCCAGGATCTGCACCACGATCACGCTGCCCATCAGGTTCGGCTCCTTGCGGCCGACCCACGCGTAGATCAGCGGGCCCGAGAGAGTGACCAGTCCCATGGCCACCGGCAGCACCATGGCCAGCGAGAACCGCGTGCCCTCGATGAGCACCCGCTGCAGGCGCTCGCGCCGCTCCAGCGCGTCGCTGTCCACGACGACAGGAAAGAGCACCCCGTTCAACTGGTTGGTGAGGACCTGGGTGCCGTGGATCAGCCGCTCGGCCACCGCCCAGACCGCCACCGCCGCCGGGCCGAGGAAGGCGCCCGCCACCAGCGCGTCGAGCGAATAGTTCAACCGGTTCGCCCAGTCGATCATCGCCCAGTAGATCCCGAAGCTGGTGAGCTCGCGGATGCGATGGCGCCGGAACAGCGACGGGCGGACGTGCAGCGCCGGGAAGATGCGGTGCGCGTTCAGCCGGTAGGCGAAGTAGCTCACGACCCGCACGCTCGTCGTCGCCATCACCAGCTCGATCAGCCCGTAGCCGGCCTGCAGCACGGCGACGTTGGCGGCGGCCACACACAGGCTGGTCGCAATCGCGACGGTGCTGTTGATGTGGTACCGCTGGAAGCCGCCGACCACGCCGCCGTAGACGCTGAACGGGAAGTTGAGCGCCACCGGGATGGCGACGATCATCACGACCCACTTCCCCGTCTCCGCCTGGTCCGGCGTGAGCGCGAAGAAGAAATCAAGGTGATGCGCCACGATGAGCGCGCCGCTGTAGGCCAGCAGGCCGACACCGGCAAACAGGACGAACATCGTGCTGACCGCTTCGTTGAGGGCCAGCACATCGCGCCGGGCGCGGAACTGGGCGGTGAACTTGAGCAGCGAGCCGCCGAACCCGAGGTCGAGGATGTTGAAGTGCGTCGTCAGCGACGCCGAGAGCAGCCAGAGCCCGTAGGCTGACTGCCCGAGGTGACCGATGTTGAACGGCAGCATCAGCAGGCCGATCACCATCTCCACGATGATGGCGGCGTAGCGTGACGAAACGTTCCAGGCGACGAGCTTCAGCGAATGGTCGTGAGCGTGAAAGGGATCGGCCTTGGGATCGTGCACGACCCGCCATTCAAGCAAGCCCGATGCCCATCAATAAGCCATCGGACCCTCGGACCTCCGGACCTTCGGACCCTCAATGGCACGCGTATGGCAGGGCTCGTGCCATCGGTGAGGTATTGATGACCGCAACGTCGGAAGTGGTGACGCGCGCCGCGCACGAACGGGAAGTTCAGGCGGGAGAACGGTTCGAATTCGGCCGCAACTGGACGCGGTTCCTGGAACTGGTCGATGAGTCGCGCATTGCGCAGGCTGAGCAATCGCTTGCCGCGATGCTCCGCGTCACGACGCTCGAGGGTAAAACCTTTCTCGACATTGGCTCGGGCAGCGGCCTGTTCAGCTTGGCGGCGAGACGCCTCGGCGCCCGCGTCCACTCGCTCGATTTCGACACCCACAGCGTGAATTGCGGCCGCGAGCTCCGCCGCCGCTACGACCCGGCGGCGACGGAATGGACGATCGAGCAGGGCTCGGTGCTCGACGACGTCTACATGCGGTCGCTCGGGACCTTCGACATCGTCTACTCGTGGGGGGTGCTGCACCACACGGGACGGATGTGGGATGCGATCAACGCCGCGACGCGGGCCGTGGCCCCCGGCGGCACGCTGTTCATCGCGATCTACAACGACCTGGGGAGCCGCAGCGACCGGTGGCGCGCGATCAAGCGGATCTACAACCGGCTGCCGGCGTCGCTGCGCCCGGCGCTGGCGCTGGCGACGAGCGCGCCCGACGAAGCCAAGGCGCTGGCGCGCGCGGTGCTGCACGGCCGTCCCGGCGAGTTCGTGTCACGCTGGCGCGCCAACAATGCGCGCGGCATGAACCACTGGCGCGACATCATCGACTGGGTGGGCGGCTACCCCTATGAGGTCGCCGCCCCGGAGGAGATCTTCGAGTTCTGCCAGGCCCGCGGCTTCACCCTCACGAACTTGAAGTGCAAGGGCGTCGGCCTCGGCTGCAACGAGTTCGTGTTCCAGAAGCTCTAGTTGTCGCCGTCGAGGAGGCCGCCGAGGCCGCCAAGGATTGACCCCTCGCCCTTGCGGGCGCCGCCGGCGGCTGGCGCAGCCTTGTAGATGCGGTCGGCCATGCGGCTGAGCGGCAGCGACTGCAGCCACACGCGGCCCGGGCCGGTCAGCGCGGCGTAGAACAGCCCTTCGCCGCCGAACAGCGCCGTCTTGACCTTCCCGACGAACTGGATGTCGTAGGCCACGGTCGGCTGCAGCGCCACGAGACACCCGGTGTCAACGCGCAGCGTCTGCCCCGCCTGCAAATCGACCGGATGCACGGTGCCGCCGGCGTGGACGAAGGCGAGGCCATCGCCCTGCAGGCGCTGCATGATGAACCCTTCGCCGCCGAACAGGCCGACGCCGATCTTGCGCTGGAAGGCGATGCCGATCGACACGCCGCGCGCCGCGCAGAGGAACGAGTCCTTCTGGCAGATCAGCTCGCCGCCGAGCTGATGCAGGTCCATCGCGAGGATCTTCCCGGGATACGGCGCGCCAAACGACACCTGCTGCTTGCCGGCGCCCTGATTGGTGAAGACCGTCATGAACAGGCTCTCACCCGTGACCAGCCGCTTGCCGGCGCCGAGCAGCGCGCCCATCACGCCGGGACGTCCCTGCTGGCTGCCGTCGCCAAACACGGTTTCCATGGCAATGCCGGGCGTCATGTACATCATCGAGCCGGCCTCGGCGACGGCGCTCTCACCGGGATCGAGCTCGACCTCGACGAACTGCATCTCCGACCCGACGATCTTGAAGTCGATGTCGTGGGCGCGGCGGCCGGCGATGGGCGGCGGGGGCGGCGGCGTGGCGCCGGGACGGGTGTCGGTGAGGAACGCCGCCAGTTCCGGCACGTCCTTCAGCGCCGTCCAGTTCGACAGTCCCGCGCGGAAGACCAGCGTATTGCCGTCGATGGTGCCGTTGCGCAGGTTGGTGACGACATCGTCCTGCGAGACGGGCCCGACCTGGTGCCCGCCGATTGCCATGTACCACTGCTGCATTAGGCCTCTCCAAATGACGAAATGACGAAATGACGGATTGACGGATTGGATTGCAGCGACGCAATCCGTCAATTCGTCAATTCGTCAATCCGTCAATCTTCTATCCACCCAGCTGTCCTTGATCGCCGAGCGCGTCGATGCGCTCGCCGGTGTCCTTCTCGAGCGCCTGCACGAGCGACGGCTCGAGGCCGAGTAGGTTTGCCAGCTGCGCCAGATAAATACGTTCTGCGCCGGTGATCTGTTCGTCGGCACGCAGGATCGTATACGCAAGCACGTAGAGCGTCGCCCGGTCCTCGGTATACGTGATGCCGGCGACGACGTCGCGCAGCGGCAGCGGCGCGGCGAGCTCGCGCTCGAGCAGGTGGGCGGCGCCGGCCTCGGTGACCTGCTGCACGACCGCGGCGCGCTCCTTCTCGTTCATCGCGCCGTCGGCGTGGGCGGCCGACACCGCCAGGCGGACGAGCCGCAGGCGCTCCTCGTCGATCGGCAGCGGCGGCGGCGGCCCGGCGGCGGGCTGCGGCGATGACGCGGCGGCTGGCGATGTCCCATGGTTCTGCATGGTTTCGTAGATGCCCCACGCCACGCCGGCAATGCCGAGCAGCGTCGTCGGGTTCCGGAACATCCCGCGCGTGACGCCGCGGGTGACGTCGCGGGTCAGGAACCGCATGGCCCCCCGCGCACGCTTGCGGCGGCCGCCCAGCACTCCCCTCAGCACGTCGTCAACCAGCCTGTCGATGCTCATAGCGTCGTCCCCGCCCGCGGCAGCGCCACCGGCGCCGGCGGCTCGGGCGTGAAGTCCTCACCCGGGTTGATGAAGCGATCCGTCTCGAACCGGTACTGCTTGTCGTACAACTGACGATAACGACCGTTCAGCGCCAGAAGTTCCGCGTGGGTCCCGCGCTCGACGATTTCTCCGGCCTCGAGCACCAGGATCTGGTCGGCGCTGCGGATGGTCGACAGCCGGTGCGCGATGACGAACGTGGTGCGGCCGCTGCGCAGCCGCCGCAGGCCGTCCTGGATCATCTGCTCGCTCTCGCTGTCGAGGCTCGACGTCGCCTCGTCCAGAATGAGGATGCGCGGGTCGGCGAGGATGGCGCGCGCGATCGACACCCGCTGCCGCTGCCCGCCCGAGAGCCGGATACCGCGCTCGCCGACCACCGTATCGTAGCCGTTCGGGAACTGGCTGATGAACTCGTCGCAGTGCGCCACGCGGCAGGCCTCGACGATGTCGTCGCGCGTCGCCGCCGGGTTGGCGTAGCCGACGTTGTCGGCAATCGTCCCGTCGAACAGGAAGTTCTCCTGCAGCACCGACGCCAGCTGTGACCGGTACTCCAGCAGCCGGATGCCGGCCAGGTCGCGGCCGTCGATGACGATCCGCCCTCTGGTCGGGCGATTGAAGGCCATCACGAGGCTGATGAGCGTGCTCTTGCCCGAACCGCTGGAGCCGACCAGCGCCGTGGTGCTGGCCGCCGGCGCGTGGAACGACACGCCCCGCAGCACCGGCTGCCCGGGGTGGTACTCGAACCAGACGTCGTCGAAGACCACGTCGCCGATCAGCCGATCGAGCGGGGCGCGGGCGGCGTCCTCGTCGACCTCGGTCGGCGTCTGCAGCAGCTCGCGGATGCGGTCGAGGCCGGCGAACGCCTCGGTAATCTGCGTCCCAATCGAGGCAATCGAGATCACCGGCGCGCCGACGATGCCGATGAACAGCATGTACATGATGAGGTCGCCGAGCGTCATCTCACCGTTCAGGATGGCGCGGCCGCCGAGCGCGATCATCAGCACGCCGACAATGCCGACGATGACCGTGCCGGCGGCGGTGGTCGTCGACACCCCGGTCATCGACTTCGCGACGTTGCGGAACAACCGGTGGGCGCCCTTGGCGAAGACGATCTCTTCGCGCTTCTCGGCGGTGTACGACTTGACCACCCGGATGCCGCCGAGCGCTTCCGTCAGGCGGCCGCTGACCTCGGCGTTGATCTTGCCGCGCTCGCGGAAGATCGGCCGCAGCGTGCTGAACGCGTAGGCCATGCCGGCGCCGAAGGCGCCCAGGACGACGAGCGTGATCGCCGTCATCCGCCAGTTCAGCCAGAACAGCACGCCCATCCCGAGCACGGCCGTCAGGATGCCGCCGAGCAGCTGCACGAGGCCGCTGCCGACGAGGTTGCGGATGCCTTCGGCGTCGCTCATGATGCGCGACAGCAGCACGCCGGTCTGTGTCGTGTCGAAGTAGCGCACCGGCAGCCGCATGACGTGGGCCTGGACGCGCTTGCGCATGTCGGTAATCGCGCGCTGCGCGGCCACGCCCAGGATCTGCGAGTTGGCGAACATCGTGACCGCCTGCACCAGCGTGGCGGCGCCGGCGGCGAGGGCCAGGGGCATCAGCAGGTCGGTGCGCTGGTTGCCGATGACCTCGTCAATCAGGTATTTCGAGGTCGCCGGCAGGACCAGGCCGGCGAGGCGGCTGACGAGCATGAGGAGCAGGCCGAGGGCCAGCCGGCGGCGGTGCGTCCACACGAGCTCGCGCGCTTCGCGCCACGCCGCGGAGGCCGAGACCTTCTTTTTTGCCGCTTCCGATCCGCCGCGCATCCCTCGCACCCTGCCGAACACCTATAGCGTCCCTCCGCACACGTTACTAGAATGATCGGCGTGAGCGAAATCCACGCGCAGCCATTGCGGCAGGGCTCCCAGGGCATCCGCATCTCCGACACCACGACCCGCGGCATCCGCATCCAGGTCGAAAGCGCCTACGTGCCTGACCGGAGCAATCCGAAGGAAAGCTCGTATTTCTTCGTGTATCACGTGCGCATCACGAACGTTGGCGGCGAGACGGCGCAGCTGGTCTCGCGCGAATGGGTGATCACCGACGCCGAAGGCGAGGTCGAGCGGGTGAAGGGGCCGGGCGTGGTCGGCGAGCAGCCGGTGCTGCCACCGGGCGGCGGCTTCGAGTACACCAGCTTCTGCCCGCTGAAGACGTCAGTCGGCTCGATGCACGGCAGCTACCAGATGGTGACGACGGGGGGTGAGAAGTTCGATGCGGTCATCTCGCCGTTCACGCTCGCTGTCCCGAATTCCTTGAACTGAAGGGGGAAGGTGTTGGGGGGAAGGGGGACGGGCTGGGCAAGGGACTAGTTCCTGAGACAGCCCTTCCCCCTTCCCCCTTCCCCCTTCCCCCTTCCCCCTAACACCTTCCCCCTCAGTCCAAGTGCCCTTTCTCCGAGTCACCCATCTCCACCCGGGCGCCCGGAAAGTATTCTGACCACCGTCGGGTGACGAGGGCTGCCGTTTCCTCGTCGCACGACAGCTCCTTCGGGAAGTTCGGCTTCAGGCGCGCATCGATCACGATGGGGCCGGTATAGGCGATGTGGTTGCGGACGATGCGCCGGTCGGCGGCGTGGATGTCGGCGGCGGGCTCGAAGCGGGTGAACGTCGTCCAGAGGAAGTTCATCGGGCTCGCCGCGGCGCGCGCGGGTTCGTCGGTCATGACGACCAGCGGCCAGTTCGCGAACCCGGCGTGCGCGGCAAAGCGGGCCGCCGCGCCCGGCTCGTCGGCGTAGCGCGGCGCGCCGACGACCAGGCAGCCGCCGCAGAACACGCGCGGCTCGAAGGCGCCCTGCGGGACGTTTCCCGGGAACTCGCGCGGCAGCTCGCGCCACGCGTCGCCGAGGCCGAGCCACACGCCCTTCGACCCGAGATTGACCTCGGGCCCGGTGTAATCGAGCGTGTCCATCGACAGGTTCGAGAATACGTAGAGATCCGTTTCGGCGTGCGTGCGCGCGAGCACGTGCTCGAGCGTGGCGCGGAAGTTCCGCAGGTCCACGTGCCGGTCGGTGACGAGCAGGAACTTGGTCAGCGACAGCTGGCCCTCGCCGAGGATGCGGAACGCGCTGGCCATCGCCTCGCGCGCGTAGCGCTGCTTGACGACGGCGCCGGCCAGCGAGTGGTAGCCGGTCTCGCCGTACGACCAGAGCTGCTCGACGGCCGGCATCACCAGCGGGAACAGCGGCGACAGCAGGTCCTGGAGCAGGTCGCCGATATAGAAGTCCTCCTGCCGCGGCTTGCCGACGACCGTCGCCGGGTAGATGGCGTCGTTGCGGTGCGCCAGCCGCTTCACCTCGAAGACCGGGTAGTCGTGCTGCAGCGAGTAGTAGCCGTAGTGGTCGCCGAACGGCCCTTCGGGACGGCGCACGCGCGGCGCCACTTCGCCGATGAGCGCGAACTCTGCGTCCGCCACGAGCGGGTGCGCGCCAATGCCCTTCACCTGCGGCAGCTTCTGGCCGGCGATGAGCGAGGCCAGCAGCATCTCCGGGACGTTCTCCGGCAGCGGCGCGATCGCCGAGAGGATCAGTGCCGGCGGACCGCCGAGAAACACGGTGACCGGCAGCTGCTCGCCGCGCGCTTCCGCGACCTGGTAGTGGTAGCCGCCGCCCTTGCCGATCTGCCAGTGCATGCCGGTCGTCCGCTGGTCGTAGACCTGCATCCGGTACATCGCCAGGTTCGGGCCGCCGCGGTGGTCGGGGTGCGTGGTGTAGACGAGCGGCAGCGTCACGAACGGGCCGCCGTCCTCGGGCCAGCAGGTCAGCGCCGGCAGGCGATCGAGCCGCACATCGCCGGTCACGCGGTCGGTGACCGGGCCGCGCGGCAGGTTGCGCGCGCCGATGCGCAGCGCTTCGAGCGCGATGTCGCGGGCGCCCCACAGCTTGGCCGGGGTCGGCGGCAGCAGCGTTTCGGCCAGCTCGACGAGGCGGCGGATCAGCCGCAGCGGCCGCGCGCCGAACGCTAGCTCCGCGCGGCGCGCGGTGCCGAACAGGTTGGTGACGAGCGGAAACCCGGCCCCCTCCACGTTGGTGAAGAGCAACGCCGGCCCGCCCGCCGCGATCACGCGCCGGTGGATCTCGGCGGCTTCGAGGCGGGCGCTGACCGGGGCCTCCACCGTGACGAGGTCACCGTCACGGCGAAGGCGGTCGAGAAAGCTGCGGAGGTCGGGAAACGACAACTACGTCGTCGCCGGCTCGGCGTCGGCGCTGGGGCCGTAGATGTTCGGCACCTTCGAGCCCATCGCCCGCAGATAGGCGGCAAGCTGGCCGCGGTGGTGGATGCTATGGTTGCTGGCCATGGCGATGAACTGCACGCGCGGCATCTTCATCATCCCGAAGAAGTCGAGCG
Organism: Vicinamibacterales bacterium; assembly: GCA_050247255.1. Classification (GTDB taxonomy): domain Bacteria; phylum Acidobacteriota; class Vicinamibacteria; order Vicinamibacterales; family UBA2999; genus JBFWUM01. The sequence continues at coordinate 12,243 of JBFWUM010000025.1, forward strand.
GCTGCACGAGCGTTTCGCCATCGAGCGACGTCAGGCTCGCCAGCTTGGCCGGCAGCGTCTGCGCGTAGAAATCGGCCACCGCCTTGGCGTTGCCGAACTGCGACTCGGCCTTCTTGACGGCATCGGGATCCCACGCGAAGGCGCCCTTGGCGATGCTGTCGATGAACCACATGTCCGCGGTGGCGATGTGCACCGCCAGTTCCCACGCCGAGCGCGACTTCGGATCCGGCTTATAGTCGCGGTTGTCGTCCTTCACGGCGGCGAGCACCTGCGTCGTCGCGGCGGATTCCCCCTGCCAGGCATTGCACAGCACGTCGGCGGCGGCCTTTGCACCCTCAGGATTCATATCGGTCCTCCTCAATACCGGGACTGAAGTCCCGGGCTCCTTCAGCGTGTGAGCTTCCGGTACTTGATGCGATGCGGGGTGTCGGCCTCGGCGCCGAGGCGGCGCTTCCGATCCGCTTCGTAGTCCTGGTAGTTCCCCTCGAACCAGACGACCTGCGACTCGCCCTCGAAGGCGAGCATGTGCGTGGCGATGCGGTCGAGGAACCAGCGGTCGTGGCTGATGACCACGGCACAGCCGGCGTAGTTGAGCAGCGCCTCCTCGAGCGCGCGCAGCGTGTCGACGTCGAGGTCGTTGGTCGGCTCGTCGAGCAGCAGCAGGTTCGAACCGCGCTGCAGCAGCTTGGCCAGGTGCACGCGGTTGCGCTCGCCGCCGGACAGCGTGCCGACCTTGCGCTGCTGTTGCGCCCCCTTGAAGTTGAACCAGGAGACGTAGGCGCGCGACGCGACCGGCCGCCGGCCGATGACCAGCTCGTCCTCGCCGCGGGTAATCTCCTCCCACACGCTCTTGTTCGGGTCGAGGGCGTCGCGGCTCTGATCCACGTACCCGGGCTGCACCGTCTCGCCGAGGCGGAGCGTTCCCGCATCCGGCTGCTCCTGGCCGGTGATCATCCGGAACAACGTCGTCTTGCCGGCGCCGTTCGGGCCGATCACGCCGACGATGCCGCCGCGCGGCAGCGTGAAGTTGAGGTCGTCGATGAGCAGCATGTCGCCGTACGCCTTGCGCAGCCCGCGCGCCTCGACGACGACGTCGCCGAGCCGCGGGCCCGGCGGAATGTAGATCTCGACCTGCTCCAGCTTCTTCGCGGTGTCCTGGTTGAGCAGGTCCTCGTAGGCGTTGAGGCGCGCCTTGCCCTTGGCCTGCCGGGCGCGCGGCGACATGCGGATGAACTCAAGCTCGCGCTCGAGCGTCTTCTGCCGCTTGGTCTCCGCTTTCTCCTCCTGCGCCAGCCGCTGCTGCTTCTGATCGAGCCAGGACGAGTAGTTCCCCTTCCACGGGATGCCGGAGCCGCGATCGAGCTCGAGGATCCACTCGGCGACGTTGTCGAGGAAGTAGCGGTCGTGGGTCACGGCGACGACCGTGCCCTTGTATTCCTTGAGGAACCGCTCGAGCCAGGCCACCGATTCGGCGTCGAGATGGTTGGTCGGCTCGTCGAGCAGCAGCAGATCCGGTGACTTCAGGAGCAGCCGGCAGAGCGCGACGCGGCGCCGCTCACCGCCGGAGAGCGTGGTGACGTCGGCATCCGGCGGCGGGCAGCGAAGCGCATCCATCGCCAGTTCGAGCTGGGAGTCGATGTCCCACGCATTGACCGCGTCGATGCGGTCCTGCAGGCGCCCCTGCTCCTCGAGCACCTTGTCCATCTCCTCGGGCGAGAGCTCCTCGCCGAGTTTCGCGTTCAGCTCGTCGTAGCGATCGAGGAGGGCCTTGGTTTCGGAGACGCCTTCCTCGACATTCCCCTTCACACTTTTTCCCGGATCCAGCCGGGGCTCCTGGGGCAAAAACCCTACAGAAACCCCGTCGGCGGCATAGGCCTCGCCGATGAATTCCTGGTCTTCGCCGGCCATGATCCGGAGGAGGGAGCTCTTGCCAGCGCCATTCAAGCCGAGGACGCCGATTTTGGCGCCCGGCAGGAACGACAGCCAGATGTCCTTAAGTACTTGGGAATCAGGAGGATGTACCTTCCCGAGCCCCTTCATCGTGTAGATGTACTGCACGGTGCCTCTGGAAAAGCCGCCAGTATAGCAACGGCGGGCCTCCTGGACGGGTGTCAGTGCTGCGCTGACGGGAGTGTGCGCTTGTGCGGAACGGGCACTGCGCACACCTGTTAAATCGTTGATCCAGCAGAGATTTCCCTTGCGTGCGGCTGAGCTCTTTGATTAGATCTCAGCCATTATGCAGTCACGATGGGGCCGAGCCTGTCTACTGCTCGCCGCGGTGCTCATGTTCATACCAGGCACCGCCGACGCGCAGGGACGGCTGACCAGGGAATTGCGGGAGCGCGCTGGCCGATCCGGCAAGTCGCGAGTCATTGTCCGCTTCGATCGCGAGTCGACGGCGGACAACGCCGTCCGCTCGGTTCGCGGCCGGCGTGTCAAGCGTCTGCGCCGCGCGCACGTGATCGAGGTTGACAACAACCAGCTCGAACGGCTGGCGGCGCAAGGCGACGTCACGCTCGACCGCCTGGCCTCGGGCAACCTGTATCGCTCGACCGGCACGATCGGCAGCGACGTCGTCAACCAGGCGATGCACTACACCGGCAAGGGCGTCGGCGTCGCACTCATCGATTCGGGCTACACCTACCACGATGACCTCAACAAGCGGCACAACTCGCTGGCCGCCTGGAAGGACTTCGTGAACGGCGCGCCATTTCCCTACGACGACTGGGGCCACGGCACCCACCTGGCGGGGATCATCAGCGGCGACGGCTATGACTCGAACGGCCGGCACGCCGGCGTGGCGCCCGACGCGAAGATCCTGGCGCTGAAGGTCCTCAACAGCCGCGGCGTTGGCTACGTCAGCGACATCATCGAGGCCATCGAGTGGACCATCGAGCATCGCCAGCGCTACAACGCGCGGATCATCAACATCTCGGCGAGCGCGCCGGTGCTCGAATCGTTCCGCGAGGACCCGCTGTGCGAGGCCGTCGAGGATGCCGTCAACGCCGGCATCGTGGTGGTGGCGTCGGCCGGCAACCTGGGTAAGACGGCTGACGGCAAGAAGGTCTGGGGCGGCGTCGGCGCGCCGGGCAACTGCCCTGCCGCGCTCACCGTCGGTGCCTCGAGTTCCGAAGGCGACACGGATCGCGTGAACGACATCATGGCGTCGTTCAGCTCGCGCGGCCCGACGCGTTTCGACATCCTGGCCAAGCCGGACGTCGCGGCACCGGCCACCGGCGTGGTGGCGCCGATCGCCCCGCTCAGCCGGCTGTATCGCGAGAAGTCGTCGGCGCTCTTCGACGGAACGGTCCGCACGTTCTTCAAGCCGTACCTGGCGCTCAGCGGCACCAGCCAGGCGGCAGCGGAGGTCAGCGGCGCGGTTGCGCTGATGCTGCAGGCGAACCCGGTGATGACGCCGAACCTGGTCAAGGCGACGCTGCAGTACACCGCGGAATTCCGGCCACAGTTCCACGCCCTCGAGCAGGGCGCCGGCTTCGTCGACGCCAGGGGCGCGGTGACGCTGGCCGAGTACCTGCTGACGGGCGCGCCCGGTTCGGTCTACCCGTCGGAGACGACGTGGTCGAAGACAGTCATCTGGGGCAACCTGCGGGTCTCGGGCGGCCTGCTGGCGCCCAACGCCAATGCCTGGGCCTGGGACGTACTCTGGGGCTCCTCGAAGACGCCGCTCGGGGGCAAGGTGATCTGGGGCGACAACTGCCCCAACAGCCTCTGCATGGGCGCCACCCGCGGCGACAGCAGCATCTGGCGCACGGTGCGCGGCAGCTACGACGACGACAACATCGTCTGGGGCAACCACGACGACGACGACGACAACATCGTCTGGGGTAATTACGACGACGACAACATCGTCTGGGGCAATTACTGGGACGACAACATCGTCTGGGGCAACTCCTACGATGACAACATCGTGTGGGGCAACTACTACGACGACAACATCGTCTGGGGCAACACCTACGAGGACAACATCGTCTGGGGCAACTCCTACGAGGACAACATCGTCTGGGGCAACTACGACGATGACAACATCGTCTGGGGCAACAACCACGCCGACGAGAACATCGTCTGGGGTAATTACGACGACGACAACATCGTCTGGGGCAACTACTCCGACGACAACATCGTCTGGGGCAACTACGACGACGACAACATCGTCTGGGGCAACTACAACGACGGCGAGAACATAGTCTGGGGCAA
>JBFWUM010000025.1:16557-20887 GCA_050247255.1 Vicinamibacterales bacterium
GACAACATCGTCTGGGGCAATTACGACGACGACAACATCGTCTGGGGCAACTCCTACGACGACAACATCGTGTGGGGCAACTGATCATGGAAAAGATGCCCTACCAAGACGGACTGCTTGCTGACACGACGATGACTCAGCCCTCGCACATCACCACGTCACTGCAGGAAACCGACTGGCAGTCGGGCCTGCCGGTCAAGGTCGGCTCCAAGGTCAGCATCCGCGAGCTGCGGCTCAGCGACGCGCACGCGCTGTTCGCGATGCTGACGACCGAGGAAGTGCAGAAGTTCATCTCGCCGCCGCCGACGACCCTCGAAGGGTTCGAGCGGTTCATCGTCTGGACGCACCGGGAGCGCGCCGAGGGGCGGTATGCCTGCTTCGCGGTCGTGCCGCACGGCAGCGACCATGCGATCGGCATCTTCCAGATCCGCCAGCTCGACTTCAACTTCGAGACGGGGGAATGGGGCTTCGCGCTCGGCGCCGAATACTGGGGCACCGGCGTGTTCGTCGATGCGGCGCGGATGGTCCTCGACTTCGTCTTCGGCACGCTGAACGTGCACCGCCTGGAGGCGCGCTCGGCGCTCGGGAACGGCCGCGGCAACTCGGCCATCCTCAAGCTGGGCGCCGTGCACGAAGGCGTGCTGCGGAAGTCGTTCCTCCGCAACGGCCGCTACCAGGACCAGAACATGTGGTCGATCCTCGACGAGGACTGGTGGACCGCCCGCGAGCGGCTCCCCCGCTAGGCGAGCGACCTACCGTCAGAGTAGAGGGGCCGGCGTCAGCCGGCCCTTTCTACGTACGGAAATATTGGAGGTTCCGGAGCACGCAGCCTAACCACAGAGACGCGGAGACACGGGGACGCGCAGAGGGGCCGTTCGACGTTGGCTGCGCAGCAGCCAACGCAGACGACAAGAGGACTGCGGATTCAACAAGCCCTGCCACGATCTCGTGGCTTGTTGAGCCGTAGTCCTCTTGTCGTCTGTGGCCGCCTCCGGCGGCCGTCGAACGGCCCGCGGCCCTGTGCGTCTCTGCGGCTCTGCGTCCCTGTGGTTAAGCTGCGGCCTCCGCGCACTCCCTCACTCTGGCAGCAGCGTGATCACGGTATAGCGGTCGGCCGGGAAGTATTTCTGCAGCGCGGCGTGGATGTTCTCCGCCGACAGCGACTCGGTCCGCGCCGGGCGCTCGGCGATCCGGCGCAGGTCCCAGCCATACAGGTGAAGCGTCTGCATCGAGCCGAGCCAGTAGTTGTTCTGGCGCATGGCCGTTTCGATGTCGCGCTTCTCGGTCTCCTTCACCCGCTGGACATCGGCGGCGGTCGGGCCCTCCTTGCGAAGGCGATCGAGCTCGGCCAGCACGCTGCTGACCAGCTTGTCGACGTTCTCCGGCGCGCTGCCGAACTGCACGGTCGTCGTGCCGTAGCCGGGCTGCGGCAGGGTGCTGGAGAAGCCGACGCCGACGCTGTACGTCCCGCCGAGTTCCTCGCGCAGGATGTCGCGCAGCTTCACCTGCACCAGCGTGGTCGCGGCGTTGAGGCGATGAATTTCCAGCTCCTCCAGGCCGGGGTCGGCGAAGAAGCTCATGATCGTCGAGGCGCGCGGCTCCTGCCCCTTGCGGACCTGTTCGCGGATGACGTCGCGCGGGAACTGCAGCCGGACCTCCCCAATCTTCGCCGTGGACTGGCCGGTCGAGGGGAGCGACGCGACGTAGGTCGTCAGCAGCGGGGTGATCCGCTCGATCTCGAACGCCCCGGCAATGAAGAACGTGAAGTCGGCGGCGTTGGCGAACCGCGCCTTGTAGAACTCCGCCATCCGCCCCGCGTCGAGACGATCGATGTCTGCGAGCGTCAGTGGGCGGCAGGAGTAGTGGTCCATCGTGTTGATGCAGCGGGCCCGCTCGCCGAAGACCGATCCGGGGTTCTGCGCCTGGTTGGCCACCGCCGCGCGGAGACGGCGCTGCATCAGCTCGAACCCCTCGGGGGTCATGTCGGGCGACGTGAAATTGAGGTAGAGCAGCTGGAACGCCGTCTCGAGGTCGCGCGGCGAGGCCGACCCGGAGACGCCGTGGGTGTTGCTGCCGATGAACGCCGACGCGCTGGCGATCTTCCCCGCCAGCAGCTTACCGAGGTCCACCGGCGTAAAGCCACCCAGCCCGGACAGGCCGACCAGCGACGCGCTCAGCGAGGCGTCGCGGTAGCCGGCCTCGCCAACCAGCGAGGTACCCCCCTTCGAGTAACCGGTAAAGAGGACCTGGTCGTTCTTGAAGTCGGTCGGCTTGAGGTAGACCTCGACCCCGTTGGACAGCGTCAGCACGGTCACGCCGATCTCGGGGATCTCGCGCCGCGAGCGGACGGTGCCTGCTTCCGGGGCCCTGGCCAGCAGGTCGCGGCCGGCGATGCCGTCCTCCCACGGGGTGAGTGTCGCCGTCTCGCCGCGGCGGAGCGCCTCCCGCAGTGCGACCTCCGTGACCGGGGCCAGCCCCTCCTTCTCGGGCGCAACGGTAAGGACGACCTGGTTCGTGCCCGCCGTCCACTGGCGGAGGAGGCCTGCGGCCTCGGCGGCGGTGATTGACGGGATGAACTGCTGCGCCAGCCGGTACTCGACCTCGATACCGGGCGCCGGTTCTCCCTGGAGGAAGAGCGACACCAGCTCGTTGGTCAGGCCACCGCTTTCCGCCTTGTCGCGCTCGTTGTAGCTCCGTTCGTAGCCGGCCAGCAGCGCCCGCTTCGCCCGATCGAGCTCCGCCGCGCCGAAGCCGAACTGCTCCACCCGCTCGATCTCCTGCGTCAGCGCGGCCAGCCCCTCGGCGATGCCGCCATCGTTCACGCGCGCAAACGCCGTGAACGCCTCGAGGGTGCGGCCGAGGGAGTCGCCGCCGGTGGACGCCGCCAGGAACGGCGCGTCGGCCCGCCGCGCGATTTCCGAGAGCCGCGCGTTCAGCATCTGGTAGGCGAGCGACTGCACCAGGAGATCGCGGTAGTCGCCAACCGTGCGCAGCGACTCGAGCGGCCGCTTGTGCAGAACGGTGACCGTCGAGGCCTGCGCCTCGCGATCGGTGGCGAGCGCAAAGCGCGTCTCCTCGTGCGGCGGAATCGGATACATCGGCCGCGGCTCGGCCTCGCCACGGCCGCGAAGCCCGCCGAAGGCCTGCCGGACCAACCGCTCCGCCGCCGCCGGATCGATGTCGCCGACGACCACCACACCCATGCGTTCGGGACGGTAATGCTCGTCGTAGAAGTCGCGCAGGCGCTGCGGCGTGAAGCCGCGCAGCACGTCCGGCGTGCCGATGGGCAGCCGGCGCGCATAGCGCGAATCGCCGTAGATCGCCGGCTCCTGGATCGTCTGGATGCGCGAGCCGACGCCGAGGCGGCCGCGCCATTCCTCCAGCACGACGCCGCGCTCCTTCTCGATTTCGACCGGATCGAGCGTCATGCCGCCGCCGAAGTCGCTGAGCACCTGCATGCCGCGCGCGAGCAGCCCGTCGCGGTCGGTCGGCACCTCCAGCATGTAGACCGTCTCGTCATAGCTGGTATAGGCGTTGACGTGGGCCCCGAAGCGGGCGCCGATCGACTCCATGTAGGCCACCAGCTCGCCCGGCTTGAAATTCGTCGTGCCGTTGAACGCCATGTGCTCGAGCACGTGCGCCAGCCCACGCTGGTCGTCGTCCTCGTCGATCGACCCGGCCTTGACCGCCAGCCGCAGCAGCGCCCGGTTCTCGGGGCGCCCGTTCCGGCGGATATAGAAGGTGATGCCGTTCGGCAGCTGGCCGGTCCGGATGGCGGGGTCATTGGCCAGCGGCGCCGCCAGGTCAGGCGCCGGCGGCGCCTGGGCCAGGGCGGCGGCAGCGCCGGCAAGGAGCACCATCACCACGAGCACGGCGCGGTATGCTCCCGTGATGCGGCTCAAGATCACACGGCTCGATTCCACGGTCCCTCTCCCTGGCTACGGCACCGACGAGGCTGCCGGCTTCGATTTGGCGGCGGCGCACGACACCACGGTGCCGCCGCGCCAGGTGGCGCTCATTCGGACCGGCCTCGTCATCGAGGTCCCGTCCGGACATTTCCTGGGGATTTTCGCCCGAAGCAGCACCCCGCTCAAGCGCGGCCTGCTGGTAGCCAACGGGGTCGGCGTCATCGATCCCGACTATTCAGGCCCGGAGGACGAGGTGATGATCCAGGTGCTGAACTTCACGGATGCGCCTGTGATCGTGAAACGTGGCGACCGGCTGGCCCAGGGCATCGTCTTACCCGCTCCCCGGGTGACCTGGAATGAGGTGGCGGCCATTCGCAGCGTCACCCGGGGCGGGTTCGGCGCAACTGGTAACTAAGACGCCC
>JBFWUM010000025.1:20987-61549 GCA_050247255.1 Vicinamibacterales bacterium
GACCTTTGACCTTTGACCTTTGACCTTTGACCCTCCGAAGGATCCTTCACGTCGACATGGACGCGTTCTACGCGTCTGTCGAGCAGCGTGACCGGCCGGAACTGCGCGGACGGCCGGTGGCAGTCGGCGGCCAGCCCGACCAGCGCGGGGTCGTCGCCGCCGCCAGCTACGAGGCGCGCACCTACGGCGTGCGCTCGGCCATCCCGATGTCCCGCGCCGTGCGTCTCTGCCCCGACCTGGTCATCGTCCGGCCGGATTTCCAGAAGTACCGGGCGGTCTCGCAGCAGGTGTTCGCCCTCTTCCGGTCGATCACGCCGCTGGTCGAGCCGCTGTCGCTCGACGAGGCCTACCTGGATGTCACCGACAACAGCTGGGGCGAAACGCTGGGCCAGAAGGTCGCGCAGCGGCTGAAGGACGAGATCAAGGCGGCCACCGGGCTGACCGCCTCCGCCGGAGTGGCGCCGAACAAGTTCCTGGCGAAGATCGCCTCCGGCTGGAAGAAGCCCGATGGCCTCACCGTCATCGCGCCCGGGCGGGTCGAGTCGTTCCTCCAGGGGCTGCCGGTCGATGCCTTGTGGGGCGTCGGCCCGGTCACCGCGCGCCGGCTGCGCGCGCACGGCATCGAGAAGCTCGTCGACGTCCGCGCCGCCGACCCGGCGAAGCTCCATGAGGCCGTCGGGTCGCTCGCCGACTGGCTGCAGCAGCTCGCGCGCGGCATCGACGACCGCCCGGTCGTCGCCGAGTGGGAACCAAAGTCGTCGGGCAGCGAGAACACGTTCGCGCAGGACCTCGCCGACATCGCCGAAATCCGCACCGAGGTCGCGGGGATGGCGCGCGATGCCGCCGCCTGGCTGGCGCGCAAGGAGCTGTACGCGCGCACGGTCACCATCAAGGTGCGCTACAGCGACTTCACGACCATCACCCGCAGCCACAGCGAGCCGCCCACGCGTGACGAAGACGCCATCGTTGCCCGGGCCGTCGCGCTGCTCGACAAGACCGAGGCTGGCTCACGCCCTGTGCGCCTGCTTGGGGTGAGCGTGCACAACCTCGTCGAAGAGCTCACGGTGGAAGACGACGAGCAGCCGCGGCTGCCGTTTGAGGTCTAGGAGGAGGCGGAGGGCACGGGTTCACAACGGAGCCACGGAGGCACGGAGGACGCGCAGAGATACAGGTCGTTCGACGGCCGCCGAAGCCGGCCACAGACGGCCTCTACTGCGGTGGCAGGACGCGGACGGTGCTCACCTCTACGCGCGTGACGGGCTCCTCGCCATTTACCGGCGCCGCCTCGATCTGCTCCACCACCTCGATCCCCTCCACCACGCGGCCGAAGGCGGAATATTGGCCGTCGAGTGACGGGGCGCGGGCGGTGACGATGAAGAACGACGTGCTGGCGCTGGCCGGGTCGGCGAGGCGGGCCATCGACAGGATGCCCTTGTCGTGAATGGTGTCGTTGAACTCCGGCTGCAGGTTGCCGACGTGCATCTGCTGACGGTCGTTCAGCTCCTCGCGCCGCGACGGCAGGAAGCCGCCCTGGATCACGAAGCCGCGGACGACGCGATGGAACGCGGTGCCGTCGTAGACGCCGAGCTGCGCCAGGCGCAGGAAGTTGCGCACGTGGTTCGGCGCCTTGTCGGGAAAGAACTCGACGACGATGCGGCCGAGCGAGGTCTCGATGGCCGCCCGGTAGCGCGACAACTCCTCGGGCGTCTCGGTGGTGAACGGCACCGGCTCGGGCGCCGGTTTCTCGCGGATCGTCACCTTCGTGATCACGATCCGCTCCGACGGCACGTTGCGAGCGTCGGCAGGCACCTGCGAGATCTTCTGCGCCACGCTGATCCCTTCGGCGACGCGGCCAAACACCGTGTACTGCCCGTCGATGGCCGGCTGGTCGGTGATGCAGATGAAGAACTGGCTGCCGGCGCTGTCGCGATCGCCGGGCACGAGGACCGCGGAGACGGCGCCGCGTGTGTGCTTCTCGGCGTTCGGCTCGAAGCGCAGCTCCTTGAGGCCGCCGGTCCCGTACTTGTCCGCCTGCGTCGGGTCCTTCGAGATCGGGTCGCCGCCCTGGATGATGCCGAGCGCGATCACGCGATGGAAGGTCGTGCCGTCATAGGCCCCTTCGCGCGCGCGCACGATGAAGTGGGCCACGTGATTGGGGGCGGCGTCCGCCAGCAGGTCGATGACGATGGTTCCGTAGGTCGTCTCGAGCACCGCCTGCTTGTTCTGCAGTTCCGCGGCCGGCAGCGGCGAGGTGAAGAAGGCCTGCTGGAGGAGGAGGGCAAGCAGGAAGGACATGGCGGGCATTATAGGTGTGACCTCGCCAGCGGCTACCTGCTATATTTCCTTCAATCTTGAGCAGTTCCGCCTCCGCGTCGCGCGAAGCGTCGATGTACGAGCAGTACTACGGCTTCGTCCAGCCGCCGTTCACGCTGACGCCGGACCCTCGGTTTCTGTACCGCAGCGAGGCCCACGAAGAGGCCATCACGCTGCTGCTGCAGGCGATCCGCCGCAAGGAAGGCTTCATCGTCCTGACCGGGGACATCGGGACGGGCAAGACGACGACCTGCCGCGCGCTGCTGGAGCAGCTCGACGCCAGCACGTTCACGTCGCTCATCCTGAACCCGTTCCTGTCGGTCGAGGAATTGCTGCGCGAGGTGCTGCTCGACTTTGGCGTCGTCTCGCGCGAAGCGGTGCGCAGCGGCCGCATCGCCACGGCCAGCAAGCACGAGCTGATCAGCACGCTGCACGAGTTCCTGCTGTCGCTGATGCCGATTCGCGGCAGCGCGGTGCTGATCATCGACGAGGCGCAGCACCTGTCGCCGCAGGTGCTCGAGCAGATCCGGATCATCTCGAACCTGGAGACGAACGAGTCGAAGCTGCTGCAGATCGTGCTGGTCGGCCAGTTGAACCTGCTCGACTCGCTGGCCGACGCGGAGATGCGCCAGCTCGATCAGCGGATCTCGATTCGCGCCACGCTGAAGCCGCTCAACCGCCAGGAGCTCGAGGCCTACATCGCCCACCGGCTGTGGGTGGCGCGCGGATCGACGGCGGTGACCTTCGAACCGGCGGCGCTCGATCTCGCGCACGCCTTCACCGGCGGCGTGCCGCGCATCATCAACCTGCTGTGCGACCGCGCGCTGATGCACGGCGCTGAAATGCGCGTCAACCGCATCACGCCGACGATCATCGAGGAGGCGGCCAACAGCCTGGGCCTGCGCATTCTCCAGCCGCCGCCGCGCCGGTGGCGGCTGCGGCGGCGCTGGGTGGTGCTGGGGCTGGCACTCGCCGGCGCCGCGGCGGCAGCGGCCGTCTACCTGTTCCGGTATCCCTTCAACTGATCCTTCAGGGTCTTCATCTCGTCGTGCAGCTTGAGGTAGCTCTCGAGCCGCGACGCGTCGAGGGCGCCTTCGGCAACCGCTGCCTTCACGGCGCAGCGCGGCTCGTTGCGATGCCGGCAGTTGGTGAAGTGGCACGCGGGAGCCAGCGCCTCGATGTCGTCGAAGGTCTCGCGTACCGAGCCTTCCACGTCCCAGAGCTGCAGTTCGCGCATGCCGGGCGTGTCGATGATCAGCCCGCCGCCGGGCAGGACCACCAGCTCGCGGTGCGTGGTCGTATGGCGGCCGCGGCGATCGGCTTCCCTGACCTCGCGGGTGCGCTGCACCTCGTCGCCGGCGAGACGGTTGATGATGGTGCTCTTGCCGACACCCGACGACCCGAGGAGCGCCGTCGTGCGTCCGGGCCCCAGGTACGCCAGGACCTGGTCCAGGCCCTGATTCAGACGCGGGCTGATCACGTGTACCGGCGCGCTGCCGGCGAGGGCGGCAACCGCGGCGGCCTGCGCGTCGACGTCCTGTGACAGGTCCGGCTTCGTGAGCAGGATGGCCGGGGCAGCGCCGCTCTCACGCGCCAGCAGCAGGTAGCGCTCGAGCCGGCGCAGGTTGAAGTCGCGGTCGAGCCCCATCACGATGAAGATGGTGTCGACGTTGGCGGCGACCACCTGTTCATCGGCCACCTGGCCGGCGCTTCCCCGTGAAAACCGGCTCCGACGCGGGAGCACCGCGGTGATGGCGCCGCGGTCCTCGTCCGGACGCTTCCGCACCGCGACCCAGTCGCCCACGGCCGGCATCTGGCTGCGGCTCGCAGCGTGATGCTTGAGCCGCCCGGAGGCAACCGCCTCCAGCTCGCCGTCCGCCGTCAGCAGCCGGTAGATGTGGTTGAACTCGACACCGACGCGCGCCGGCTGGACGTCGGCCGGCACGGCAAGCGCGGCAAACGCCGCCGCCCATCGATCGTCCCAACCGAGGTCTGCAAGGCCCATTGGCCCTAGAATAGCGCCCGTGTCTCTCCCCCTTGTGGCGATTGCAGGCGGAGTCCTTGGCCTCGCCCTGGTTGTCGCGGCCGGGCCGCTGTACCGGGCAGGGGCGCCGCTGCTGGTGGCATTTGGCGGCCTCGGGCTGGGTGCGCTGCTGGGGGCCGTGGCTGCCCTCGCGGGCATCGTCGCCCTGGTCGGTGGATGGCGGCGCGGGCAGCCGGTCTCCATCCCGGTGGCTGCGGGACTCGTCCTCGGGCTGCTCGCCTTTGCCGTCCCCCTCCAGCGGGTCTGGGCCGCCCGCGGCCTGCCGGCCATTCACGACATTTCCACCGATCTGCAGGACCCGCCGGCCTTCCAGGCCGTCCTGCCGCTGCGCGAGGGGGTCAACGACGTGATCGTCCGGCCCGAAACCGCCGACGAGCAGCGGCGCGCCTATCCCGACATCAGGCCGTTGACGCTCGCCGAACCAGCCGACGCCGTGTTTGCCCGCGCGCTCGACGTCGCCCGTGACATGGACTGGGAAATCGTCACCGCCGATCGGACCTCGGGCCGCATCGAGGCAACCGCGACGACGCGCTGGTTTGGGTTTCGGGATGATGTCGTGGTGCGGCTGACGCCGGCCAGCGACGGCGGAACGCGGGTGGACGTCCGCTCGGTGTCACGCGTCGGCCGCGGCGACCTCGGCGCGAACGCGGCGCGGATCAGGGAGTTCCTGGCGAATCTCCAGTAGGCCGGCGCCCCGTAAAGGGGCGCCCTACCAGGGCAAACCCGCCAGCCAATTCACGATCGCATCGATCACGTCGGCCCGGACGTCCTCGGCGGCGCGTCCCTTGACCACCAGCGAGTGATCGCCGCCAGCCACGACGTGCAGGTGCACCGGCGAGGTCACCGCGGCAAGTTCCGGCTCGAGTTCCGCCGGCGTGCCGAAGGCGTCGCGCTCGCCCTGCACGATGAGCCAGGGCACGGCGATCCGTGGGAAGTGGGCGATGCGCTTCTGCTCCGCCTTCCCGGGTGGGTGCAACGGATACCCAAGCGAGAACACGCCGGACAGGCCGAGGCCCGGCTCGGTCGCCAGGTGGGTCGCGATACGCCCCCCCATCGACTTGCCGCCAACGAACAGCCGGTGGCGCTCGCGCCCCTGGCGCGCGGCCGCCACCGCGTCGCGGAACGCCTGTTCGAGCACCGGCGGGCGATCCGGCGCCCGCCGCTTCTGGGCCATGTAAGGGAACTCGAAGGTGACGACGTCGACGCCGCGCGCCGCCAGGGCGCGCGCGTAGCCGGTCATGAACGGGTGCTTCTCGCCGGCGCCGGCCCCGTGCGCGAAGACCAGGAGGACTCCGAGCGGCCGGGCCGCCGCGGAGTACGCCGTCATTCCGGCAGCCGGGAGTGGTGCAGCTGCACCGGCGCCGATTTCGCGCGCACGCGCAGGTTGATCATCTCGACGAACACCGAGAAGGCCATGGCGAAGTAGATGTAGCCCTTGGGAATGTGCGTGCCGACGCCCTCGGCGGTCAGCGAGACGCCGATGAGGAGCAGGAAGCTGAGCGCCAGCATCTTCACGGTGGGATGCCGCTCGACGAACTCGCTGACGGCCGCCGCCGAGAACAGCATCACGCCCACGGCAATGACCACCGCCGTAATCATCACGGCGACGTCGTCGGCCATGCCGACCGCGGTGATCACCGAGTCGAGTGAGAAGACGATATCGAGCAGGAGGATCTGCACGATGACGCTGGCGAACCCGTTGACCGCCTTGCCGGTCGCGTGGTGATCCTCCCCTTCGAGCTTGTCGTGAATCTCGAGGGTGCTCTTGCCGATGAGGAACAGGCCGCCGAGGGCCAGGATCAGGTCGCGGCCGGTGAACGGGTGCTCGAGCAGCGAGAACAGCGGCCGCGTCAGCCCCATCACCCAGGTGATCGAGAGCAGCAGGCCGATGCGGATGAGCATCGCCAGCGACAGGCCCAGGCGCCGCGCTTTCTCGCGCTGTGCGACCGGGAGCTTCCCGGCAAGGATCGAGATGAAGATGATGTTGTCGATGCCGAGGACGATTTCGAGGACCGTGAGCGTCAGCAGCGCGATCCAGCCCTCGGGCGTCGACATCCACTCCATCTAGCGCGCCTCCAGCACCTTCGTCAGCCCGCCCCAGGTCTCAGGGTCCTGCCAGACGAGGGTCGAGAAATACAGCGTGACGTCGTCGTCCGGGTAGGAAGCGCGCAGCGTTTTCGCCGCTGCCTCGAGCGTCTCCGCCGAGGGAGGCTGCAGATCCTCGTCGTCGATCAGTCCTTCCTCGTGCCGGATGCCGACGGCATCGAGGAAGCTCCCCATCATCGGCCGCTGGTGGTGCAGGTGGTAGGCGACGAGCAGCCGCGCGGCCAGCAGCTCGGAGATGCCGGCAATCGACAGCAGGTAGCGCGCTTTCTTCTCGATCGGCAGCGCGATCACGCTCTTCGGCCGGAACTTCAGCCGCTGGGCGATCGCGGCAATCGCCTCCGCCTGTTCGGCCGCGCCGTTCTCATCGCGCCAGAACGCGTCGGCGGCCAGCGCCTTCTTCTCGGACGGCAGTTGTTTCCAGAGTTGCGAGGGGCGCGGCAGGTCGGGAGCGTCGGCCATGGTCAGCCCGATACGTTAACATAGCGACCCTATGCCAAAGCTGACGGTGGAAGGGTTTGCACCAGTGGACGTGGAGGATGGCAAGCGGCTGGTGCTGGCCATCGAGCAGGATGCCGGCGTCGACGTGCTGCACGCCTGCGGCGGGAACGCGCGCTGCACGACGTGCCGCGTCGAGTTCGTGGCCGGCGAGCCGTCGCGGATGACGATGGCCGAGAAGACGAAGCTCGAGGAGAAGGGGCTCAGCGGCATCCGCCTGTCCTGCCAGATCCAGTGCACCCAGGACATGACCGTCCGCGCCATCAGCCGCCTGGCCGGCAGCGGCCGCCCCGACCCGGGCCGCACGCCCGAGCCGGCGATTCAGCCGCCGCCTGAGTGGAGCGCCTAGCGGCCAGCCGGCAGCTGACAGCCGGCCGCTAGTCCCCGCTCACCTTCCGCAGCAGGTTGAAGTCCGAGAGCATCCGGCCGGCGCCGAGGACGACCGCCGACAGCGGATCTTCGGCGACCTGCACCGGCAGCCCCGTTTCGCGGCGAATACGGTCGTCGAGTTTCTGCAGCAGCGCCCCGCCGCCGCTCAGGACGATGCCCCGATCGCAGACGTCGGCCGAGAGTTCCGGCGGAATCCGCTCGAGGGCGTCGCGGACGGCCTGCACAATCTGACGCACCGGTTCGGCGAGGGCCTCGCGGACTTCGCCGTCGGTCAGCCTCACCGTCGTCGGCTTCCCCTCGAGCACGTGCCGTCCCTTCACGTCCAGCGTCCGCGGCTGGTCGAGCGGCGCCGCCGACCCGAGCTCGATCTTGATCTGCTCGGCGGTGCGCTCGCCGATCAGCAGGTTGCGCTCACGCTTGGCAAACTGGGTGATCGCCTCGTCCATCGCGTTCCCGGCCACCCGCACCGAACGGCTGTAGACAATCCCTGCCAGCGAGATGACGGCGATGTCCGTCGTGCCGCCGCCGATGTCGACGATCATGTTCCCCGCCGCTTCGGTGATCGGCAGCCCGGCGCCGATCGCCGCCGCCATCGCCTCCTCGACCAGGTGCACCTCGCCGGCCTTGGCGCGGTAGGCGCTGTCCTTGACCGCGCGCCGCTCGACCTGGGTGATCTCTGAGGGAACACCGATGACCAGCCGCGGGCGGACGAAGGCGCGGCCGCGCGCCTTGCGAATGAAGTAGCCGAGCATCTTCTCGGCGGCGTCGAAGTCGGCGATGACGCCGTCGCGCATCGGCTTGATGGCGGTGATGTTGCCCGGCGTGCGGCCGAGCATCTCCTTGGCGTCGGCGCCGACGGCTTCGACCTGGGCGCTGACGGTGTTCATGGCGACAATCGAGGGTTCGTCGACGACAATGCCGCGGCCGCGGGCGAAGACGCACGTGTTGGCGGTGCCGAGATCGATAGCGAGGTCGTTCCGGAAGAACATTGGTGATTGGAGATTCGTGGTTCGTGAGCGGCGGCATGCCGCGCACGAGGGTTGCGCAAGAGCTATGCCTTCAGAATTGCGCGTGAAAGCGCCGAATCTGTAATACAGCCGGGCTCCTGCGATTGCAGGTCTGTAACCGCCTCACAGTTCTGGCACCGTCGTTGCGACCGATGTGCTGCGAGGAGGACTCATGAAAGACGACGACCGCGATCTGGAGAACCCGCTCGGCATCTCGGGCGAACCGGTGCCGCACGACCCGCTGATTCACGCCGACGATGACGAAGCGTCGCGCAAGCGCCGCCGCGAGCGGGCGCTCGGCCCGAAGGTCGAGGAGCGCCACAGCACCGGCCTCGGCGACATCAACACCGACCTCGACGGCGCCGCCGGCACCGACATGGGCTACGGGGGAGAAGGCACCGACATCAAGCCGTCGCGCTAGTCGTCCGATTTCTTCGGGCGCATATTGCCCGCGAGGATCCGCTTCCGCAGGCGGATGCTCGCGGGCGTGATCTCCACCAGCTCGTCGTCGTTGATGAACTCGATGGCCTGCTCGAGGCTCAACTTGCGGGCAGGGACGATGCGGATGGCCTCGTCGGCGGTCGAGGCGCGCATGTTCGTCTGCTTCTTTTCCTTGGTGACGTTCACGTCCATGTCGTTGGTCCGTGAGTTCTCGCCGATGATCATGCCTTCGTAGACGGTGGCGCCGGGATCGATCAGGATCTCGCCGCGCTCCTGCAGGTTCCAGATGGCGTAGGGCGTTGCCACGCCGGCGCGATCGGCCACCAGGGCCCCGGTCGGGCGCGCCGGGATGGCGCCGTGCCACGGCTCCCACCCGGCAAACAGGTGGTTCATGATGCCGGTGCCCTTGGTGTCGGTGAGGAACTGCGAGCGGAAGCCGATCAGCCCGCGGGTCGGGATCCGGAACTCGAGACGCACCCGGCCGCTGCCGTGGTTGCTCATCTTCGTCATCACGCCACGGCGGTTGCCGGTCATGGCGATGACGACTCCCTGGAAGTCCTCGGGAACGTCGATGACCAGGTCCTCCACCGGCTCCATCTTCCTGCCGTTGACGTCCCGGGTCACGATGTCGGGACGCGACACCTGCAGCTCGTAGCCCTCCCGCCGCATCATCTCGATCAGGATCGACAGCTGCAGCTCGCCGCGGCCGATGACCCGCATCTGCTCGGGCGTGTCGGTGTCCTCGACGCGCAGCGAGACGTTGCCGAGCAGCTCCTTCTGCAGCCGATCCCGCAGGTTGCGCGAGGTGACGTACTGCCCTTCCCGGCCGGCCATCGGCGAGGTGTTGACGCCGAAGATCATCGAGACGGTCGGCTCGTCGACGGCGATGTGCGGCACGGCAACGGGGTCGTTCGGGTCGGCGATGGTCTCGCCGATGGTGATGTCCTCGATCCCGGCCAGGCAGATGATGTCGCCGGCAGCCGCCTGCTCGATCTCCACGCGCTTCAGCCCGTCGAAGGCGAACAGCTTGGTGACCTTCGTCTGCTGCACCGCGCCGCCCAGCTTCATCACCGCGACCTGGTCGTTCAGCCGCACGGTGCCGTTGAAGACGCGGCCGATGGCAATTCGCCCCAGGTAATCGCTCGAGTCGAGGTTGGCCACCAGCATCTGCAGGGGCGCCGCGGCGTTGCCGCGCGGCGGCGGCACGTGCTCGACGATCGCCTCGAACAGCGGCCGCAGGTCGCCGTCGCGCGCATCCGGGTCGTCGCTGGCGTAGCCGTCGCGGGCATTCGTGTAGAGCACCGGAAACTCGATCTGCTCCTCGGTGGCGTCGAGGTCGATGAACAGGTCGTAGACCTCGTTCAGCACTTCCTTCGCGCGCGCATCGGGCCGGTCGATCTTGTTGAGGACGACGATCGGCGGCAGGCCGCGCTCGAGCGCCTTGCGCAGCACGAACCGCGTCTGCGGCAGCGGCCCCTCCGAGGCGTCGACGAGCAGCATGACGCCGTCGACCATCGACAGCGTCCGCTCCACCTCGCCGCCGAAATCGGCGTGACCCGGCGTGTCGCAGATGTTGATCAGGAGGTCCTTGTAGTGGACCGCGGTGTTCTTGGCCAGGATGGTGATGCCGCGCTCGCGCTCCAGATCCATGCTGTCCATCACCCGCTCGGCCACCTGCTGGTTGGCGCGGAACGAGCCGCTCTGCTGCAGCAGCGCGTCGACGAGGGTGGTCTTGCCGTGGTCGACGTGGGCGATGATGGCGACGTTCCGGCGGAGCGGGTTGGCGACCTGGCGCGATTTCTGGCCTGAAGACATCCAACCAGTATCGCACAGCCGCGCCTGCGGCTGAGTTCGATTTCACGACGCCTCAGCAATACGGTCGATCTGCGTTGATCATCGTTTTTGCACTTCCTACCATCGACGCGATGGAACCCTCGGTCCTGGTCGTTGACGACGACGCGTCGGCACGCGACATCCTGTCGCACTGGGTGCACTCATCAGGCTTCGCCGTGCGCCAGGCCACGTCAGCCGAAGACGCGCTCGACCAGCTCGCCGATGAGTCCGCCGATATCGCCGTCTGCGACGTCAGCATGCCCGGCGAGAACGGCGTCTGGCTGGCCTCACGCATCCGCGAGTCCCATCCGTCGACGGCGATCATCATGGCCACCTCGGGCCGCGAGGTGGACATCGCCGTCGCCAGCCTCAAGAACGACGTCGTCGACTACCTGTTGAAGCCGTTTGACGGCGCGCGACTGCGCGAAGCGCTCGCGCTCGGCCTCGACTGGCATCGCGCCAGCGCCGGCGCGAACGACCTGCAGACTGCGCTGCAGGATCGACTGCGGTCGCGCCGCGCTACCGTGGCAGGCGCGCTGGCCGAAGCGCAGTCATCGGCCGACGCGGCGCTGGAGGGGCTGCTCTCGATGCTCGAGCTCCACGATCGCGACGCGGGGGCACATTCGGTGCGGGTGGCGCGGCTGGCAACAGCCATCGCCGACGAGATGGGGCTCGATGGCGAGTCGATGATCCACCTCGGACGGGGGGCGCTGCTGCACGATATCGGCAAGCTCGACATGCCGGCCGCCATCCTGTCGAAGCCGGCACCGCTGACCGATCGGGAGTGGGAGGTGATGCGAACGCACCCGCAGGTCGGCTACGACCTGGTGCGCCGGCTGTCAGGGTTCGACCGCGCCGCCGACATCGTGCTGTCGCACCACGAGGCGTTCGATGGCAGCGGCTATCCGCGGGCACTTCAGGGAACGGAAATTCCCATCGAGGCGAGAATCCTGGCCGTCGCCGACTCGTACGACTCGATGACCCACCCGCACACCCAGCGTCCGGCGCTGCCGCCGGCCCTGGCCATCTGCGAGATCGAGCGCTGCAGCGGCCGCCAGTTCGACCCGGAGATGGCCGCCACGCTCGGCCAGGTGCTCGCCAATGCCGCGAGCGAGCCAGCGGCCTAGCGAATCACGCCCCGCCGAACCGCGTAGAGGACGATTTCGGCGGCGCTGTGGAGATCGAGCTTCTCCATGATGTGCGCGCGGTGGGTTTCGACGGTGCTGGGGCTGACGTTGAGGAGCGCCGCAATCTCCTTGTTGGTCTTCGCCTCGGCCACCAGCTGGAAGATCTCGCGCTCGCGCTCCGACAGCGACTCGTAGCGATCGACGGCCCCCCTGTCGCCGCGCTGCCGGACGTAGTCGTCGAGCATGACGCGGGCGATCGCCGGGCTGAAGAAGGACTTGCCCTGCGAGACGGCCGACACGGCCTGGATCAGGTCGACATCGGCGGAGTCCTTCAGCAGGTAGCCGGTGGCGCCGGCCTGGAGAATCTGCGTCACGTAGGCTTCGTCGGCGTGCATGCTGAGGACGAGGATGCGCGTCGTCGGCGCCCGCCGGTTGATCTGGCGCGTCGCCTCGATGCCATTGAGCAGCGGCATGGCGACGTCGAGGATGGCGACGTCGGGCTTGTGCAGTTCGGCCTGCCGCACGGCTTCGCGGCCGTCGCCAGCTTCGGCCACGACTTCCCATTCGGGTCGTTCCTCGAGGACCTTCCGCAGGCCCTGCCGCACTACCGTGTGGTCGTCAGCGAGCAGTATTCGTAAGCGTGCCATTCACCCCGCCAGCAGTTCCGAGTTGGACTCCAGGACCGCATCCCCGCCGGTGACCGGAATGCGGGCCGACACGCGCGTGCCGCCGCCGGGGCGCGGCTCGATGGCGAAGGCGCCGCCGAGCGCCTGGGCCCGTTCGCGCATGCCGATGATGCCGAGCCCGCGAGAGGCAGGCCCGCGCGGGCCGCGCATGATCACGCCGCGGCCGTCGTCTTCCACCGTCATCTGCAGGTGGTCGCTCGACCGGGCCAGCGTCACCGTGGCGCTGCGCGCGCCGCTGTGGCGCGCGACGTTGGTCAGCGCCTCCTGAACGATCCGGTAGACGCAGACCTCCGCCTCCGGCGACAGCCGCTGCTCCATGCCGTACTGCACCAGCTCGGTGCGGATGCCGGTGCGCTTCGAGAAGCTGCGCAGGTAGGCGCCGACCGCCTCGGGCAGTCCGAAGTCGTCGAGCATCGACGGGTGCAGCAGCTGCGACAGATCGCGCACGCCCTGGAGCGTGTTCTCGGCCAGCGAGCGCGCGTCCTCGAGCGAGCTGATCTCGCGCGCACCGGCCGGCATGCCGCGCAGCGCCACCGCCACGTCCATCTTGATGGCCGTCAGCGCCTGCCCGACTTCGTCGTGCAGCTCGCGGGCGAGGCTGCGCCGCTCCTGCTCCTGCACGGTGACCAGGCGCGCCGACAGCCGCTCCAGCTCCTCGCGCGTATGGCGTTCACCCAGGCGCTGGTACTCGATCTCGTGCTCGAGCACGCTCACGTGCCGGGTGGCGACGAACGCCACCCCGACGCCGATGATGATCGCCAGCGCGCCGATGAGCAGCAGCCGGTTGCGCAGTTCCGCGTAGAGGAGCGAGATCTCGGCGTCGTACCGCCGCTGCGACAGCGTCTGCAGCTCCGAGAGCCGATCGATGATCTGCAGGATCGTCTCGCGCGTCGGGACCACGCGCTGCCGCAGCACCGCCGCCGCAGCGGCGGTGTTGAGCGGCGCGTTGGGCGAGAATGCGAGCTCGCGTGATTGCCAGTAGGCGTCGAGCTCGGTCTGGAGCTGCGCCCATTGCACGCGCTCGTCCTCGGACCCGACCTCATCGAGGTAGGCGGGCAGCGCGGTATCGATGTCGCCGCGCAGCTCGTTCAACTCGCGCTCATACGCCTCGCGCGTCGTCCTCCGGTTGTCGATCAACGCGTCGCGCAGGTAGATCGAGCCGAGCAGCACATTGGTGCGCACCAGCGACAGCACCCGCTCGCCGCGAAGCGCGGCCTGCTGCTCGGCGGCCGTCCGCGCCTCCACGTCGTTCAACCGGCGCACCAGCTCGTAGCCGGAGAGGACCCAGAGCCCGAAGACGACGGCGAACCCGGCGATCAGCGCCCCCCGGATGGTCGAGGTCGGATGAGCGTGCCGCGCCGACGTGGAGGGATCGCGACCCACGGGCGGATCGTAGTGTTCGCGGGGAGTCAGCGTCCAGCGCAGCACGGGTTTACCCAATTTATGGGGCTGGGACGGCCCCAAGCTATCCGGTCCGCAGGGTATTCGCTAGAATTCGTTCATGCCCCAACACGGCCTGCGACGCGCCGCCTGGCTCGTTGTCGCCCTCGTGCTGGCCGCGGGAACTGCCTGCCGCCGCCAGCCCCCCGCGTCTGCGGCCGACTGGATGCTGGCGTTCGAGCCGGTTGCATCCCCCGCCGCCGGCGTGTCCCTCGCTCCACAGCTGACCACGTCGTCCACCGGAACGATCCTCAGCTGGATTGAACAGGCCGGCGACACCGCCACGCTGAAGTTCGCGGAGCGTACCGCCAGCGGATGGAGCGCCCCGGCAACCGTCGCCGCAGGCAACAACTGGTTCGTCAGCTATGCCGATGTCCCGTCCGTCGTGCGCAAGCGCGACGGCACCCTCGTGGCGAACTGGCTGGTCGAGACCGACGCCTCCATCGAGGCCTACAACCTGCTGCTGTCCTACTCGCGCGACAACGGCCGGACATGGGCGACGCCGTTCATGCCGCACGCCGACGGCACGACGACGCAGCACGGCTTCGCGTCGTTCTTCGAGCTGCCGGACAACGCGCTGGGCCTGGTCTGGCTCGACGGCCGCCAGCAGGAGCTCGACACCACGTCGCCCGAAGGGGGCGCGATGAGCCTCCGCGCGGCGACGTTCGACGCCTCGTGGACGCAGACGAGCGATACGGCCGTGGACGCGAGGGTCTGCGAGTGCTGCCCCACCACGGTTGCCGTCACGAGCGATGGCGTGCTCACCGCGTATCGCGACCGCAGCGACGCCGAGGTGCGCGACATCCGCGTGTCGCGCCTGCAAGGCGGCGCCTGGCGGGCAGGTCCGCTGCTCCACGCCGACGGCTGGACGATTCCGGCCTGCCCCGTCAACGGGCCGGCGCTCAGCGCGCGCGACCGCCTGGTGGCCGCCGCCTGGTTCACCGTGCAGAACGACGAAGGGCACGCCTACGCCGCGTTCTCGACCGATGCCGGCAACACGTGGGGCGACCCGATCCGCCTCGACGATGCGGTGTCGCTGGGGCACGTCGACATCGAGCTGCTCGAGGACGGGTCGGCGCTGGCGCTCTGGGTGGAGTTTGCGGATCAGCGCGCGCAGGTGCGGGCCCGGCGCATCGAGCCGTCAGGCATGCGCTCGCAGCCGATGACCGTGGCAGGGACCGGCGAGGGGCGGGCGTCCGGGATCCCGCGCGTTGCGCTGAGCGGTGAGGAGGTCGTGGTGGCGTGGACCGAGACGACCGGAGCCGAGGCGGGGGCCGAAACGCTGCAGCAAATAAAAACGGCGGTCGCGCGGGTACCGCGCGCGACCGCCGTTAGGTAACGAATTCTGAATTCAGAATTCTGAATTCAGAATTGGTTTAGTCGACCACGCCGCCCCAGCGCCAGCCGTCCTTCGGACGGAAGATCGTGCGCATGCGGAGGCGGTGATCCGCCGGGTTGCGGCCCGGGCTGCCGGTGATGACCACGTGGTCACCCGGCTTCAGCGTCTCGCGGGTCACACCCTGCTGGCCGAGCTGGCCACCACCACCCCACTCCACGGCCCAGCGGACCATCTCCTTCGACTGCGGATCCGGAGCCATGACGTGCACGAAGGAGTGCGGGTTGCGATACAGGAACTGCACCAGGTCGCCCTCGATCGACATTTCCTGGTCTTCCAGGTAGGTCGCCGCGAACGAGTGGTGCGCGAAGGCCTGAGCGCCCACTGCGAACGCCGCGGCCACGAACAGAACGGCCAAACTACGCTTCATTGAGGTTTCCTCCATGGAGAAACCGACTGACGTCTGCCGAGATAGTAACGGGAAACCGTCAAACCGGGCGCTGAAGAGTACCTGAATTATTTGTCAGAATTCAGCAGCTCCCCGGCGGTCCGGAAGCGCGGTTCGATGTCCACCGGCACCCCCACCAGCTTGTCCAGGATCGCCCGGGTCTCGGGCCGGTTGATCACCAGCCTGGCCAGCAGATCCCGGGCGGCCGCATAGTCGCCCACCGCCTGGAGGGTCATCAGGTCCCTGGTCAGGCCGATGACGTTCTCCTTGATCCGGGCAGGGTTGACGGCGAACGTGCCGTCGCCGGCCACGGTCACCCCGCCGTTGTCGAGGAAGTAATTGAGCTGCAGCGCCACGCCGCGCCCGTGCGCCTCGTTCAGGCCGAAGCGGATCGACCGGAACATCGACGCCAGGTAGGTCGTGTACATCGTCTGCTCGAAGCGGCGATCGAGCTTGCCGCGATCGACCAGGAACTGCAGCGCGAACAGCCCCGAGACATCGGCCTTGGCCTCCTCGACGGCGCTGTACAGCTCGCGCAGCTCCTGGCGGACGGTGGTGGCGCGCCCGTTGACGGAGATGTTGTGCGGGCCGAGGCCGTGCATCAGCTCGTGCATCAGGATGTGCGTGAAGAACGCGTCGAACTCCACGTTCCCCTGGTCGGCCGCCGCCAGCGCCACCTGCGAGATTGGCTGCAGCACCATGCGGAACTTGGCTTCCTGGTTGTTCTTCAGCATCACCCGCTTACTGCCCATCTCGGTGACGACGCGCTCGTCGTTCGGCAGGTTGAAGGCGGCGGTCTGCACCCCGTGGTTGGCGTCGCCGGCGGAAAAGACCGTGTTGACGACACGAATCGGGGCGAGCGCGCCGATCTTCGGGTTGCGATACTGCGGGTCGATCGGCAGGTTGTTTTCGATCTCCTGCAGCTCGTTGCTGAAGGTGGCCAGCCGCTCGGTCTCGGCGTTGTCGCGCAGGGTGATGAACGACTCGAAGGCGGCCTTGTAGTTGAACCACCCGTCCTCGTAGACCTCGTAGGGGCCGATGGTCGGCTCGATCGAGGCGTCGAGGCGCATCCAGGCGACGTCGCTGTCGTAGTAGTCGTTGCTGAGGAACGCCGCGGCCCGCTTCTCGAGGAAGTCCTTCAGCGTCGGCTGGGCCGTCAGCGCCGCCGCGTCGCGCAGCAGCTCGGCAATGCGCGCGACCTCGCCCTGGTACTCGAGGCTGTAGGGCACGGCCACGAACCGCCCATCGGCGCCGCGGCGGATGGTCGTGAAGAACCCCGTCGCGCGCTGCCGCTCCGCCGGCGAGAGGCCGTTGATCCACGCTTCAACCTCCGCCTTCGTCGCGCCGGCCGGGTAGAAGTTCGCCGACTCCGGCTTGGCGGGCACGCCCGGAACGAACGGCTCGTTCTCGTCGAGCGCCGACCACGGTCCCTTGTTGACAAGGAAGTAGTGGAGACGCGCGCGTCCGAGGTCGGAGGTGTCGCGCACCAGGTCGAGCAGGAGGGCCTCGTTGCCCGACCAGGCCTGCCTGAGGAACAGCGCGTCGATGACCTTCGACGCCTCAATCAGCTTCGCCAGCGCCTGGCGCTCGTTCTCGGGCAGCGCCGAGATGTCGGCGGTGAGATCGACCGGCGCGAAGCGCGCCGTCATCCGTTCGAGGTTCTGCACGTCTCCACTCGTTTCAGGGCTGGCATCGACGGCAGGAGCCGGCTCCTGTTGTCCTCGGCACGCGACGATGGCGGTGGCGAGGAGGGCAACGACAAGCACCCGCCGGGACTGAAGTCCCGGGCTCCATATCTTCCTCATCAATGCACTCCGGGGCTGGTCTGGAACGCGGCCGGGTCCGCGCCCAGGCGCCTGATGGCGGTTTCCCACATGCGGTCAGCCGGGACTTCAAAGATCAGCGACGGGTCGACGTCCATGGTCAGCCAGCCGGAGGCGGCGATCTCCTTGTCCAGTTGTCCCGCGCCCCAGCCGGCGTAGCCGACGAGGACGCGGCGGCGGTTCGACGGCGCCGCCTGCAGCGCCTGCAGCGTCGCCTCCTGCGACGCCTGGAGCACGACGCCGGGCGCCACCTGGCGGTGGTCGTCTTCCTCCCCGTCGGCGTCGGTGGACAGCACCCACGTCTGCTGCGGATCAACCGGGCCGCCGATCCAGAGCCGCAGCTCCGGGTGCACGCGGATGGGCGGTTCCGTGTTGACCAGCGTCCACGCCGGCTCGCTCATCTGGCGGTTCACCACCAGGCCGAACGCGCCCTGATCGGTGTAGTCGCACAGCAGGATGACCGTGCGCGCAAAGTTCGGATCGTTCATCTGCGGCATCGAGAGCAGCAGGAGGGGGGCGGTTCCGCCGGACGACATGGAGAAATCTTACGGCAGCTCGCGGTTCCTCGCGACGGCCCATTCGACGTGCTCCTGCACCATCGGGTCTTCCACCGATGGCCGGTCGGCAAACGGCACGACCAGCGCGGCCACGGCGTCGGCATCGCCGCTGTTGCCGATGGCCACCGCCAGGTTGCGGCGCAGGCCGGTGAGCTTGGCCCGGGTCATTGCCGTCGGCCGCGTCATGGCCGCCAGTTCCTCGTCCGATCGCGCCCAGAGGTCGATCAGCCGCGGCAGGTGAAGCCCCGGGCGCGGCTGCCAGGCGGGGTCGGCGGAACGGGGCGCGGCCTCGTTGTACGGGCAGACCGTCTGGCAGATGTCGCAGCCGTAGACATGGCTGCCGAGCGCCGGGCGGAGCGCTTCGTCGATCGCCCCGCGGTTCTCGATCGTCAGGTAGGAGATGCAACGCCCGGCGTCGAGGACCCCCGCTTCGACCAGGGCGCCCGTCGGGCAGGCGTCGAGGCAGCGGGTGCACGAGCCGCACTGCTCCAGGGCCTGCGTATCCGCTTCGAGCGGCAGCGTGCAGATGATCTCGCTGAGGAAGAACAGCGACCCGAGGTCGCGGTTGATCAGGCAGGTGTTCTTGCCGATCCACCCGAGGCCGGCGTACTGCGCGTAGACGCGCTCCTGCACCGGTCCGCCGTCGACATACGCCCGGGCCTCGAAGGGCTGCGGCGATTCATCCTGCATCCACCCGACCAGCGCGTCGAGCCGGCGCTGCAGCACCAGGTGGTAGTCGTCGCCCCAGGCGTAGCGGGCAATCGTCGCGGTGGCGGGAGGATCGGAGGGCGGAACTGAAGGTCCGCAGCTACGTGAGTCGCTCGAACGCGAGTTGTACAGCGCGCCCGTCACGACGACGCTGCGGGCGCCCGGGAGCACGGCGCGCACGTCGGCGCGGCGGTCGGCGGTCTGCCTCAGCCAGTCCATGCCCGCGCCGTAGCCGCGCCCGAGCCACTCGTCGAGAAACCGCAGTTCCGGGTAGGTGTCGGCCGCGGCGATGCCGCAGAGGTCGAAGCCGAGGTCGAGGGCGCGCTGCTTAACGCGGGCCGCGGTCAGCATCGGTGCCCGCCAGCGCTGCAAGCGCCTCGCCGGTCAGCCGGTAGGTCGTCCACTCGGTCATCGGCCGCGCGCCGAGGCTTTCGTAGAAGCGCTGGGCGCTCTCGTTCCAGTCGAGGACGTTCCACTCGAACCGGCCGCAGCCGCGTTCCACGGCCACCGCGGCCAGCCGTGTCAGCAGCCGCCGCCCGATGCCGCGGCGGCGGAACGCCGGGCGGACGTAGAGATCCTCGAGGAAGAGCCCCGGCCTGGCCAGGAAGGTCGAGTAGTTGTGCAGGAACAGCGCAAACCCGGCGGGATTGCCGTCCACGTCGGCGATCAGCACCTCGGCGCGCGGCCGGTCGCCGAAGAGCGTGTCGCGGACGCGCTCCTCGGTCGCCACCACCTCGTGCCGCAGCCGCTCGTAGTCGGCGAGCTCGCGGATGAAGGTCAGGATGAGCGCGGCGTCACGCGGCTCCGCGATCCGCAGCGTGACGCCCGTCATCTAGTTGCGCGACACCAGCTGGCGCACGACGTACGGGAGGATGCCGCCGTGGCGGAACGCCACGACCTCCTCGGGCGTGTCGATACGGGCGGTGACCGTGAACGTCTTCGCGCTGCCGTCGGCGGCCTTCGCCGTCACCTGGACGTCGCCGCGCGCCTTCAGCCCGTCGGCCGCGCCCGCGAAGCTGAACGCCTCGGTGCCGGTCAGGCCGAGCGACGCCGGCGTCTCCCCTGCCTTGAACTGCAGCGGCAGCACGCCCATGTTCACCAGGTTGCTGCGATGGATACGCTCGAACGACTCGGCGATGACCACCTTCACGCCCAGCAGCTGCGTGCCCTTGGCCGCCCAGTCGCGCGACGAACCCGAGCCGTACTCCTTGCCCGCAATCACGACGAGCGGCACCCCCGCGGCGCGGTACATCACCGACGCGTCGTAGATGGTCATCAACTCGCCGCCGGGCTGGTAGAGCGTCCAGCCGCCCTCGGTGCCGGGGGCCAGCTGGTTGCGCAGGCGGATGTTGGCGAACGTGCCGCGCATCATCACCTCGTGATTGCCGCGGCGCGCGCCGTAGGAGTTGAAGTCGGCCGGCTTCACGCCCTTCTCGATCAGGTACTTGCCCGCCGGGCTGTCGGCCTTGATCGATCCCGCCGGGGAGATGTGGTCGGTGGTCACGCTATCGCCGAGCAGCGCCAGCACGCGCGCCCCGGCGATCTCCGACGCCGCCGGCGGCGTCATCGTCATCCCCTCGAGGAACGTCGGCTTCTGGATGTAGGTGGACGAGGTATCCCATACGTAGCGGCTCCCCTCGGGCACCTGCAGCCCCTGCCAACGCGAGTCGCCGGCAAAGACGTCCTTGTAGCTGCGGCGGAACATGTCGGCGGTGACCGCCTTGAGCATGGTGTCCTGCAGCTCCTGCTCCGTCGGCCAGATGTCCTTGAGGTACACCGGCTTCCCGGCTGCATCGTGGCCGAGCGGCTCGGTGGTGATGTCGGTCGTCATCCAGCCGGCGATGGCGTAGGCGACGACCAGCGGCGGCGAGGCCAGGTAGTTGGCTCGCACGTCCTGCTGGATGCGCCCCTCGAAGTTCCTGTTGCCGCTCAGCACCGAGGCGACCACGAGGTTCTTCTCGCGGATGACGGCGGCGATATCCTCGGGCAGCGGCCCGCTGTTGCCGATGCAGGTCGTGCAGCCGTAGCCGACCAGGTTGAAGCCGAGCTGATCGAGGTACGGCGTCAGGCCGGCGGCATTGAGATACTCCGTCACCACCTTCGAGCCCGGCGCGAGGCTGCTCTTGACCCACGGCTTGCGGGTCAGCCCCTTCTCCACCGCCTTCTTCGCCAGCAGGCCGGCGCCGATCATGACGCTGGGGTTCGACGTGTTGGTGCAGCTGGTGATGGCGGCGATGACGATGGCGCCGTGATCGAGCTGCTCGAGCACCGGATCGGCGACCGCAACCGCCGTCGCCGCTGCCGCGGGCTTGGCCTTGGCCGGCCCCTGCATCGACGGAAGCGCGGCAGCAAAGGCCGGCTTGGCGCGGTTGAGCGCGACACGATCCTGCGGCCGCTTTGGCCCCGCCAGGCTCGGCTCGACCGTCGACAGATCGAGTTCGATGGTTTCCGAATAGATCGCGTCGGGCGATCCCTCGGTGCGGAACAGCCCCTGCGCCTTCGCGTACTCCTCGACCAGCTTGACGCGCGCCTCGTCGCGGCCGGTGAGCCGCAGGTAGTCGAGCGTCATGTCGTCGATCGGGAAGATGGCCACCGTCGCGCCGTATTCCGGGCACATGTTGCCGAGGGTCGCGCGGTCGGCAATGGTGAGGTGGCGCAGCCCGTCGCCATAGAACTCGACGAACTTGCCGACGACGCCGTGCTTGCGCAGCTGCTCGGTGACGGTGAGCACCAGGTCGGTGGCCGTCGCCCCCTGCGGCATGGTGCCGGTCAGCTTGAAGCCGAGCACCTTCGGGATGAGCATGGAGATCGGCTGGCCGAGCATGGCCGCCTCGGCCTCGATGCCGCCGACGCCCCAGCCGACGACGCCGAGCCCGTTGACCATCGTCGTGTGCGAGTCGGTGCCGACGAGCGTGTCCGGGTAGGCCACGGTGACGCCGTCGACCGTTTCAGAGAAGACGACCCGCGCCAGGTACTCGATGTTGACCTGGTGGACGATGCCCGTGTCCGGCGGCACGACGTCGAAGTTGCGGAACGCGCGCTGGCCCCAGCGCAGGAACGCGTAGCGCTCCTTGTTGCGCGAGAACTCGAGTTCCGCGTTCAGCGAGAAGGCGTCGGCGCGGCCGAAGTAGTCGACCTGCACCGAATGGTCGATGACCAGCTCCACCGGCTGCAGCGGATTGACCCGGTCAGGATTGCCGCCGAGGGCGATGATGGCGTCGCGCATGGCCGCCAGGTCGACGACGCAGGGGACGCCGGTGAAGTCCTGCAGCAGCACGCGCGCCGGCATGAAGGAGATTTCCTTCTCGACGCTGGCAGCGGCGTCCCACTGGGCGACGGCGCGGATGTCGTCGGCCTTGACGAAGGCGTTGTCCTCGCGGCGCAGCAGGTTCTCGAGCAGGATCTTCATCGAGTACGGCAGGCGCGAGACGCCGGGGAACCCGGCCTTCTCGAGCGCGGGCAGGCTGTAGATCTGAACCGACTCTCCGCCGACGCGCAGCTCGGTCCGGGTACCGAAAGTGTTCAATGTGGGCATCACAATCCCCCATCTTACTTCGCCGCGCCGGGTGGCTGCCATCTGCGGCGGCGGGCGAGCCACCAGCACCCGAACGTCGCCGTGAAGATCGCGGCGAAGACGAACCGGAACTGCGCGGCACTCGATCCGCCGCGGAACGGCCCGGCCCACCAGACGCGGCGCACGCCGCGCCCCGCATCCGGGCTGATCGCCGCCTGCTGGCGGTCGAGATGCTGCGTGTCCCGTACGGCGGGATGGTCGATGATGGCGCGGATGTCGTCGCGGCGCGGCGACCAGAGCTCGTACTCGGTGTTGTCCTCCAACGGCCGTCGCCCGCCGAGCCGGAGCTCCCGCTCGGCCCGTTCGCGTGCGTCGGCCGCGAGGCCCGGCTGCCAGGCGATGTAGATGACCGGCGCCGGCCGTTCGAAGGCCGCCCACGCCAGCCCGAGCAGGAGCAGCAGCGCGTGCCCGACTGCTGTCGCGCGGTGCAGCCACCTCATGGCGCCCCTCCGACCCAGACCCGGTCGAACAGCGCGCTCCCCAGTGCCGACCAGAGAAGCACGTGCAGGAGGCCGAGCGTGCCGATGCCAAGCATCGACTGGCGGCGGGACGAAGCCAGCGCCCAGCACGCCGCCAGGACGCCGGGAAACACGACCAGCAGCAGATCGAGATTGAACGGGGCGCTGACAGGCCACCACCGAAACAGGAACAGCAGGCTGGGCACGCCGAAGGCCGCGGCCGGGAGGACGAGAGCGGGCCGCACGGTCGCCAGCGCCAGCGCCAGCAACGGCACGCCGGCGAGCGCGCTGAAGAAGCCGAACTCGGCGAACCCGGCAGCCGACAGCAGCGGCGCCGCAAAACGCCGGTCGATGATCGTCGTCTCGAGCCAGGGGCGCGACCCGAGCTCGCGCGACCAGGTCAGCGACAGTTCGCCCAGCGTCACGTACAGAAAGATCCACCCCAGGTAGAGCGCGACGCTCGCCGCCGTGAACGTCGCAGCGTTCATCAGGCGCTGGCCGAGAGTCCGGCCCCCGGTGAGCGCGGCCAGCGCGCCGCCGGCGACCCCGAGCATGCCGAACCCATGGAGCGCGGTGTGCAGCCCCTGAAGCCCACCGGCAACCAGCTGCGACGCCTGCGTGCCCAGGCTCGGCCGCCGCCGACCCAGCGCAAGAAGCGGCACCGCCCCGGCCGACAACGACAGGTAACCCAGCTCCCAGTAGCCAAAGAACAGCAGCGACACTGGCGCCGCCAGGCACAACGCGGCATACCGGCAGACACGCCGGGACCACCGATGCCAGGCGCCCGCCACGAGCAGTTCGAGCAGGAAGAGCAATCCGGCCAGGCGCGAAAGGACGGCGTACGCGCGCGCCGGCGTCGTGTCGGACGCACCGAGCACCCGGTCGATGGCGACCATGACGACGTCGCCGAGGTGCGAGTGGAAAGAGACGCGGCCGGCCGCAACGGCGAACCGATCCTCGAACGTCTCGCGCGTGCTCGAGATGTCGGATCCGCCCGGCATGATGGAGTTCCCGGCGACCTGCCGCGGCAAAGGCACCGCGATGAATGCAAACGCGGCCGCAACGATGACCAGCACGGTGATCCGCCGGCGGAGCGACCGCGGCGCCGCGGCGGCGCGGCCGACCACAATCGCCAGCGCCAGGAGAATCGCCGACTGCGTACGCGGCACGAACAACGCGGCGTCGCGCGCGACCGAGGCCAACGCGACCCAGCCGGCTGCGTGGCAGAGCACGAGCATGCCGACCGGGATCAGCACGAGCCAGTGCAGGCGGAAGCGCCTCGGGCGCACCGGCGTCATGATCCGGCGATCAGGCCGAAGAGGGCGGCCCAGGCCAGCCAGGCAGCCAGGCGCAGGTGACTTCCGGCAGGCGGTCGCTGGCCGGGCAGCGGCACCAGGATGGCCGCCGAGAGCGCGGCGGCAAGCAGCACCCACGCCCGCACGTTGTTGCTGGCCAGGCTCCACTGGCCTGCCGCCACCCATGCCGCGACGATGACGAGCGGCGTCAGCGGCGAAGGAAACGTCACAAGGGTGGGGGCCACGGCTCCTCGTCGCCGGTGCATGAGCGCTGCGCATCGGGCGGTGCGAACAGGGCAAGGGCCGCCGCAATCTCGTCCAGCCCTTCCCGCTCGGCGCCGCAGATCCCACGACGCCAGGTGTCGGGTTCGAGCCGGGCACCGTGCTGATGGAGCACGCGAACCAGCTCGCTTCTCCGGATCACGACGGCGGCCTCGAGCGGGGTCACGGCGATCGGCTCGTCCGCGAGCAGGCCGGCGCGAACCGTCCGGCGTTGATTCGGGTCGGCACCGGCCTCGAGTTGCCGCACGACCTCCGCGGTGTCGCGGACGGCCGCCGCTTCGGCCAGGTTCATGGTGTACCGAGGCCAGCGAAGCTGTGGAGCAATCACGCTGCCGGCGAGGAAGGCCGCCTCGAGGCCGGCCAGCAGCAGCGCCGGGACGGCAACCACGGCACACCATCGGGTCGGAATGCGGTTCGTCACTAGTACAGGCTCTCAAACCAGCGGTCCACCCAGCCGGGCCGGAACGCCGGTGCAATCGCCGGGCGCCGTTCGAGCGCGTCGGCGCGGAGGGCCTGCACGATCGCCAGACGCGCCGGCGTTGTCGCGTCCTTGAGCGGCGGGCTCACCCAGTCGAGACGTTGCTTGAACGCCTGATCCACCAGCAGATAGTGCAGGCCTGCAGTACGGATCGCCCACCCTGCGGCCGCGATCGCGATCATGAGGCCACACACCGCGTTCACCGCGGGCCGGCGCGCCGGCGCCGCGGCAACAAGGGCGCGCAGCGCCGCGAAAGCAGCCACGGCGTAGAAAGCGCCGGCGACGCCGACGATGTCGCTTTTCGTATAGCCGTATGAGATCACGCTGTTGGCGGCCAGCACGGCGGCGAACACCGCTATCAGCCGCGCATTGTCGTCGACAGGGGCCCGCCGCCGGAGCCACAGCCAGGCTGCGGCGGCGATCAGGCTCGTGGTCAACGTCGACGTCACAACGGGAACCACTTCCCGTGGCAGCAGCGTATCCTCGAGCAGCGCCCGCGTGGCGACGAAGACACCTGCCCGCGGCTCCGCGAACAGGACGGACGCCGCCGAGCTGACGACGTTATACGCGTAGAAGCCGAATGGGGTGCTCCCGAACCGCGCCTGGAGCTCATCGGACTCCAGCATCTCGAAGAGGAAGCCCGACGCGCGCTCTGTGAGCGCCGGCGCGCCGACGTCCAGGACGGCAAAACGCAGCAGCATGTAGCCGGCGAGCAGGACGGTCACGGCCGCCACCCCGCGCGATGAGACACCCCGGAACCCGATGACCCATGCCGCCGCCAGGACCACCCACACCAGCAGACCGGACTCGAGCGTGAGCGCCGCGGCGACGAACAGCACGCAGGCGAACAGGTCGCGGGTCCACCCCGGCCGCGCCTGCGCGAGGTTGAGCGCGGCAAGCGCGTAACAGGTGATCTGCAGGAAGTGATTGATCGGGTACGCCGCGCCCATCGCCGGGGAGAACGTGTGCGAGCCGAGCAAGACGGTGAGCGCGAAGGCGCCGGCGGCAAAATCCAGGGGACCGGCAACCTTCAACGCGCGCACAAAGAGCCACACCGTGATCGCAAACAGCACGACGTGCACGCCGCGATACGCGAGGTGATACCGCCCTCCCGAAAGGTCGAAGACCGCCTTGATCTGCGCCCGGCGCAGGGGCCGCAGGTACGCCACCTGGACAAGGTTCTGGACGAACATCGCCGTCACGGACGGCGTCTGCTCGGCCCCGAGAATCTCTTCCATGCTGTCGCCGACCTGAATCGGCATGCGGTAGAGATCGCCGGCGAACGAGATGATGAAGATCGAGGCGAGGACGTACGCCCCGATGGTGTAGCGATTGAACACTCCCGGCGGTGAGTATATCCGCGCTATCCGAGTGAGTCGAGAAACTCCCTGACCACGACGGCGGGATCACGCTTGCCGGCGTCGACGGCGTTGTTCATCCGCCGCATGGTCGCTTCGTCGATGCGGCCGGCGAGGCGATCGAGGGCGGCGCGGATCTCCGGGTGGCGCAGCAGCGTCGCCGCGTGCACCACGGGCACGGCATCGTAGGGCGGGAAGTAGCGGCGGTCGTCCTCGAGCGCGACCAGGTCGAGGGCGTCGATCAGGCCGGCGGTCGCGTCGCCGACGATGACGTCGACCTGGCGAGAGGAGAGCGCCAGGTAGATGAGCGAGACATCCATCGGCCGCGGCGCCGTCGCGAACTGCAGCCCATAGGCGGCGGCCAGCCCCGGGTAGCCGTCCTCGCGGGCCATGAACTCGAAGCCGAACCCGGCGCGCCAACGCGGGGCGTGGGGGATGAGGTCCGACACCGTGCGCAGCCCGACGACCCGCGCGTCGGCGCCGCGGACGAGCACCGCGAAGGTGTTGTTGAAGCCGAGCGGCGCGAGCATCGTCCGTCCGCTGTCGGCGTAGCGGGTACGGATGTCCTCGAGGACCACGGCCGGATCGTTGCGCACCGGCTGCTTGAACAGGGCGGTCAGCGCCGTGCCGCTGTACTCGACGTAGACGTCGATGTCGCCCGACTGCAGCGCCGTGTCGCAGATAAAGGTACCGCCAAGATTCTGCCGGCGCTCGACGGGCAGATCCGTGTAGCGCTCGATGGCCTGGGCGACCAGCTCGCCGAGAATCACCTGCTCCGTGAAATTCTTCGAGCCGACGACAATCCGATCGCCGCCGCGCGGTGCGGTGGCGGCCGCTGCGCCGCCGGCAAGCAGGACAACGGCGGCGGCCACCGCGGCCCACCCTCTGGCGCCGGCGCGGTGTCGCGCGCGCAGCAGGCGCTCGACGCCCAGCAGGAGGCCATCGGCCACCAACGCCAGCATCGCCGCCGGGATCGCGCCGGCCAGGATGACGGTCGCATCGACCATCGACAGGCCGCGGTAGATGTAGACACCGAGCCCGCCGGCGCCGATGGCGGCGGCAATCGTCACCGTGCCGACGCCGACAACCGCGGACACGCGAATGCCGGCGACGATGGCCGGCAGCGCCAGCGGCAGTTCCACCTGCCGGAGCCGCTGACGCGGCGTCATCCCGATCGCGTCCGCGGCCTCGAGAATCGCCGGATCGAGCCCGCGCAGCCCGGCTGCCGTCGTCCGGATCACGGGCAGCAGCGCGTAGAGGATGAGCGCCACGAGCGCCGTCCGCGCGCCGATGCCGCCGACCAGCGGCAGCGGCAGCAGGAAGCCGAACAGCGCCAGGCTCGGCACCGTCTGGACGATGCTGGCCAGCGTCGCCAGCGGCCCGCCGATCCGGGGCCGCCGGGCGGCGGCAATGCCAATCGGTACACCGGCGGCGACCGCGACGATCGTCGAGACGACCACCAGCCCGACGTGCTCGCCAAGCAACTGCAGCACTTCGGCCGCGTGCGTGCGCCAGAACTCGACGACCGTCATGCGCAGGCCCCGTCGAGGATCGCGCGCACGGCCGGCTCGGACGAGTGCCGCAGTTCTTCTGCGTTGCCGATGGCCGCGAGCCGCCCGCCCTCGAGCACGCCGACGCGATCGGCCAATGCCAGCGCCTCTGACATGTCGTGCGTGACCAGGACAATCGTCGTCTGCACCTGCGCGCGGATGCGGCGAAACTCATGGTGCAACTCGCGGCGCGTGATCGGATCGAGCGCGC
Source organism: Vicinamibacterales bacterium (assembly GCA_050247255.1). Classification (GTDB taxonomy): domain Bacteria; phylum Acidobacteriota; class Vicinamibacteria; order Vicinamibacterales; family UBA2999; genus JBFWUM01. The sequence continues at coordinate 48,948 of JBFWUM010000025.1, forward strand.
CGAACGGTTCGTCCATCAGCACGATCGGCGGCGCCGCCGCGAGCGCGCGGGCGACGCCCACCCGCTGCCGCTGGCCGCCCGAGAGCTGGTCGGGCCACCGGTCGCCGTAGTCGGCCGGCGGCAGGCCGACGAGCTCGAGCAGTGCGTCGACGCGGTCGTCGATCCGGCCCTGCTCCCAGCCCAGCAGCATCGGCACGGCGGCGACGTTGCGGCGGACGCTCATATGTGGAAAGAGGCCGACCTCCTGGAGCACGTAGCCGGTCTGGCGCCGCAGCGCAATCGGATCCCACGCGCCCGTGTCGCGGCCATCGACGATCACGCGGCCGCTGGCGGGGACCAGCATGCGGTTGATCAGTTTGAGAACCGTACTCTTCCCTGCTCCGCTGCGGCCGACGAGTGCCAGCGTGCCCCCGGGCTCGACCGCGAACGAGACGCTGCGGAGCACAGGCGCGGCGCCGCGCGCGAACGAGACATCGTCGAAGGCGATCACCGGCGCGACTCTACTGCAGCCGGCATCTGCTTTGCCAATTCGTGCATGGAGGTTCCCATTTATGGACCAGCACAAGAAGGACCAGGGTCAGCAGAGCCACGGCGCGAACCAGCAGTCCCAGCGTGACCCGGCCGAAGGATCGCGTGAGCACGTGAACACCGGCACCGGCCAGCAGCACGACGCGAACCGGCAGCAGGAGCGCGGCTCGGGTCAGCAGGGCGAAAAGAACCGCAGCGACCAGGGAGACCGCCAGGGCGGAATCTCGAATCGCGGCATGGGACGCTCCGAGGAGCAGCAGGACGTTCCGAGCCGCGGTCGCAACCGCGAATCGGATCGCTGACGTGGCCAACGGCAAGCCGACCGATGTCGGCCGGACCAGCGGCGGCGGCAGCCTTGCGACGTTGAAGACGCGGATCTGACGCAGGTCACCGCCCGGGATGCGCGCGATCCCGGGCGTGATCGAGGAGGCGACAGGTGGAGACGCTCGCACAGTTCATCGACCTGGCGGACGACAGCGGTGCGCCGCTGCTCATCGACCCGCTGGACGACCGCGCCGCCTCCCGGCGACGCGCAGCACCTCGTCGGCGGCGCGGCCACTGGCGCCGCTAGCGCCGAGCCGGCGCCGCACCTCGCGCAGCGCGGCCGCGGTGCGCGCGTGGAGCGCGCTGTCGGTGAGCAGCGCCGTCACCTCCGCCGCCACCCGATCCGGCGTGAAGGACTCCTGGATCAGCTCCGGGACGACGCGCGAGCCCGCCACCAGGTTGGCCATCGCATAGGTGTCCACGCGCACGAAGGGCTTTCCCAACCGATAGGTCAGCGGCGACAGCCGGTAGACCACCACCATCGGGCGCTCGTGCAGCGCCGTCTGCACGGTCGCGGTCCCCGAGGCGGTGACGACGACATCGCTCGCCGCCAGGACATCGTCGGTCTGGTCGACCAGCCACGGCGCGCCGGCGAACGGCTCGAACAGGCTGTCATCGAGGTTCGGCGCCCGGGCCACGACGAACTGCACGTTCGGGACGCGCCCGCGAATCAGCGGCAGCGCGGCGGCGATGCCGGGGGCAATCCGGCGGACTTCGTTGGGTCGGCTGCCCGGCAACAGGGCGACCGTCGGCCGCGCGGCGTCGAGCCCGAGCCCCGCGAGCACCGCCTCGCGCGGGCGGCTGGCGCGCGCCATGTCGACGAGCGGGTGGCCGACGAAGGCGACCGGCACCCCGGCGTCGCGGTAGATCGCCTCCTCGAAAGGAAAGATCACCAGCACCTGGTCGACGTACCGCTTCATCGTCTGCATGCGGCCGGCGCGCCAGGCCCAGAGCTGCGGGCTGATGTAGTAGACGACGGGAATGCCGAGCGCGTGGACCGCGCGCATCAGGCGGAAATTGAAGTCCGGGAAATCGACCGCGACGAAGACGTCGGGCCGTTCGTCGCGCGCCGCCGCCGTGAGTCGGCGCAGCATGGCGAACGACCGCGGCACCACGCGCAGCGCTTCGGTCAGGCCCGTCACCGAGAACCCGGCGAAATCGCCAACCAACCGGGCTCCCGCAGCGCGGAGCTGCGCGCCGCCGAAGCCGAACACCTCGGTGCCGGGACGCCGGGCGATCATCTCGGCGGCCAGCGCCCCGGCGTACAGATCGCCGGACGCTTCTCCGCACGACATCATGACGCGAAGAGGCACCTGCTGTTCCGGGTTCCCGGTTCCCACTTCCAGGTTCGTGTTCACGTTCGGTTCTTACGCGCCTCCAGCGCTCGTCGATGACTGCGCAGGAGTACGCCTCTGCGCCTGGCACCGGCTCCGTGATGGATGAAGCGAGCGAACGTGAACACGAACTCGGAAGGAGGAACCAGGAAGCGGAACCGCTCCAGTTCTACTGTTGCGGTCTCGCGAACAGTGTGTCGTCGACCGGCCCGTTGATGACCATGCGGGTCAGCGTGCGATCGAGCAGCGGGCGGCCGTCGCGGCGCACCGAGGCCTCGAACGGGACCCGGATTCCTTCAACCGGGCGATAGTCCGAGAAGAGCTCCTCGACCTGGACCGGCGTCCCGTCGGGGCCAGGGGTCGAGTAGGCCTGGCGCGCAACGAGCATCTGCTGGTTGATGTAGAGGCGCGTTGGCGGCAGCTGCGGTCCGCGCAGCTCCAGCACCTTCAACGCGGCATCGCCGCGCCCCTCGTCGGGGAGCAACCGCGCGGTCACCCGCCCCTCCGCCGCGGCGATGAGGAGGGGGATGATGTCGCGCTCCACGGCGGCCGCGAAGTCGTCGCGCATGGCCGTCGGGGCATCGTGGACACCACCGGGGTCGCGGACCCAGGCCGCGCCGGCGTTGAACACCTGGACGACCTCGGCGCCGTTGACGGTGGCATCGACGCGGAACTTGCCGGGATAGACCACGTAGGTGCGTGTGGTGGACACCAGCGGCTGCTCGAGCCGCAGCGTCGTCTGCGCGTCGGCAACGACCGAGCGGACGTTCTTGAGGGGCCCAAGGCCCCCCTTCACCCGGATCACGCGATTGATCAGCTCGAGGGCCGGGTCGGTCAGCCGCGCCGCGGCAGTCGCCGCTTGCGGGGCGAAGGCAACCTTCCGGCTGAAGCCGGAAGCCACACTGGCAACAGCCACATTGACGCCTCCGGCAGCGACGTGGCTTCCGCCTTCAGGCGGAAGGCCCGCCCGCCTGGTTTCACCGCGCAGGGTCGGCGAGGTCAGGTCGAGCTCGTTGACCGGGATGATCTCCATCCCGCTGAACCCCATCTGCGACAACTGCTGCACGAAGAAGCGCGCGTTGCCGACGAGCACGATCGACAGGCGGTCGGGGCGGATGTACTCGCGCGCCACGCGCTGGATGTCGTCGGGCGTGACGGCGGTCACGCGCTCGCGGAACGTCCCGATCTCGCCGACCGGCAGCTCGTAGAACAGCACGTTCAGGATCTGCGTGGCGATCTCGTTGGGCGTCTCGATCGTCAGCGGGAAGCTGCCGGAGAGATAGTCCTGCGCGCCCGACAGCTCGATCTGCCGCACGCGCTCGCGCTGCAGCCGCGAGAACTCGTCCACCATCAGCCGCAGCGCCTCGGCCGTGGTTTCCGTGCGCGTGTCGGTTTCGGCCACGAAGCTGCCGCCGTACTTGCGCGCCTCGGTATCGGCCGAGGCGCCGTAGGTCAGGCCGCGCGCCGAGCGGAGCACCTGGTGGAGGCGGTTGCCGCCTTCGCCGCCCAGCACCTTCACCGCCAGGTCCCACGCCATGTAGTCGGGATGCCTGCGCGGAATGGCCAGCTGCCCGACTCGGATCTCGGTCTGCACCGCGTCCGGCCGATCGATGATGACAATGCGGCGGGTCGGCGGCGGCGGCTCCGCCGCGCGGATGGCCGGCACCTCCGCGCGCGCCCATCCCCCGAACACCTTCTCCACCGCCGCGAACGCCTCGGCCGGCTGGATGTCGCCGACGACGGCGAGGATCATGTTGTTCGGCACGAAGTAGGCGCGGTGGTAGGCCTGCAGATCAGCGCGCGTGATCGCGGCCAGCGTCTCGGCCGTGCCGCTCGCCGGGACGCCATACGGATGGAAGCCCCACACGAGCCGGTCGAAGACCGTGGCGGCGATGTAGTCGGGATCCTGTTCGTTGACCTGGAGCGACGAGATGATCTGCTGCTTCTGCCGGTCGAGCTCTTCGTCAGCGAACGCCGGGTTGCGGACGACGTCGTTGAGCAGCTCGAGGCCGAAGTCGAACGAGTCCTTCATCACGAGCGCGTTGACGAACGTCAGGTCGCTGCCCGAGCCGGTGCCGAGCGCGCCGCCGATGAAGTCGATCTGGTTGGCGATGTCCTGCGCCGATCGTGTGGTCGTGCCCTGGTCGAGGAGCACGGAGGCGAGCGACGAGACGCCGGTCTTCCCCTCCGGATCGTTGACCGCCCCGGTCTTGACCAGGAGCCGCAGGCTGACGATCGGCTGCTCGTGGTGTGCGACGGCGATCACCTGCATGCCGTTGGCGAGCGTCTTCAGCTCGTAGGGCGGAAACTGCACCTCGCGCGGCGCCAGCGGGGCCGGGGGACGTTCGCTGGGCCAGGGGACGCTCACCTGGGCGCTCGCGGCGCCCGCCGCGAGCAGGGAAAGGCTCAATGCCCAGGGCCCAATGCTCAATGCCCAACGTGTCATCGGCGTGCTCCGTTCGCGCCGCGCGGCACGATGTGGATCACGGTGCGGTTCTGCTCCGTGAAGTAAGTCCGCGCCACGCGCTGGACGTCGGCGGTAGTGGTGTTCACGAAGATGTCGAACTCGCCGTCGGCGGTCGTGATGTCGTTGTGGATGACCGCCGCGTGCGACAGGTGGGTGGCCTTCTCCTCGTTCGACTCGCGGCTGACGATGTAGTCGCGGGCGAACTGGTTCTTCGCCTGCTGCAGCTCGCGCTCGCTGATCGCCTCGTTGCGGAGCAGGTCGAACTCGGCGATGAGCGCCTGCTCGACCTCCTGCACGGTGCGTCCCGGCTGGACGATGGCCACGGCGTAGAACAGGTTGGGATCCTCGAGGATGTTGCCGCTGCCGAAGGCGCTGAGCGCCAGCCGCTTCTCGTAGATCAGCTTGCGCGGAATGCGCGCGCTCTGCCCGTCCGAGAGCACCTTCGACGTGATGTGCAGCGGGTAGGAGTCAGGATGGCCGTCGTAGGTGATGTGATACGCCACGATCACCGCCGGCAGCGGCCACTCCTCCTCGACGACGTAGCGCTCCTCCTGCGCCTGCGGCGGCTCGCGCGGGATGTCGCGCGGGACCGGGCGGCGCGCCTTTGGCACGCGGCCGAAGTACTGCGTCACCATCTGCAGCACCTGCGCCGAGTCGAAGTCGCCGACGACGGTCAGCACGGCGTTCTCGGGCACGTAATAGGTCTGGTGGAACTCGCGCACGTCGCCGAGGCTGGCGGCCTCGAGGTCGGCCATGCTGCCGATCGTCTGGTGCTTGTAAGGGTGCGCGGTAAATGTCTTGTCGTAGATGATCTCGGCCAGCCGGCCGTACGGCTGGTTGTCGACGCGCATCCGCCGCTCTTCCTTCACCACCTCGCGCTCGCGGTTGAAGGCCTCGAAGTCGATGCGCAGCGTCGCCATGCGATCGGCTTCCATCCAGAGCGCCAGCGGCAGGTAATGCGACGGCACCGTCTCCCAGAACACCGTCTCGTCGTCGGTCGTGTAGGCGTTGCTGCGGCCGCCGACGCCGGCAATGATCGAGGTGTGAGAGTCGGGCTCGACGTTGCGCGACCCCTTGAACATCATGTGCTCGAAGAGATGCGCGAACCCGGTGCGCCCCGGCCGCTCGTTCTTCGACCCGACGTGATAGGTGAGGTTCACGTGGACGATCGGCGTCGAGTGATCCTCGGAGAGGATGACGCGCAGGCCGTTCGGCAGCGTCGTCATCTGGTACTGCAGCTTGGGCGGGCGCACCGCCGCCGACAGCGGACTGGTGGCGAGGAGGGTGGCCGCCGCGGTGATGCAGGCCAGGAGCAGTCGGGTCATGGGCGTATTCTCACTTGCTGACGAGCCTGAAACCAACGGTGAACCAGTTCGCCGTGAAGAACTCGAGGGGATCCGGGTCGGTGCGACGCTCGACGGCGACGAACAGCTCAGCTGCGGCGCCGCGGCCGTCGAGCCGGATGCCGCCTTCCCCCCGCGCGCCTGTCTGCATCCCGCGATCCCGGCTGCCGTCGGTGCCGACCAGGCGCACCGTCCCGCCGGCGATGGCGCTCATCACGCGAGTCAACGGCTGACGAAGCCTCACCTCGCCCTCGGCATCCCACGTGTAGTCGACGTAGGACTTGAAGATGACTTTGCGGACCTCGGCGCGCGCATCGTAGCCGAGGTCGCCCGCCGTCCCGATGCGCCGCACGCGGGCACCCAGCATGTTCCAGTCGATGGCAAAGCGCTTGGGCCGGTCGCTCAGGTGACGCGACTCGTGATGGAACACGCCGCCGATCTCCAGTCCCGCGGCGCGCCCGACGAGGACGCCGCCAAGCAGGTAGTTGCCGTGGCTCGGGTCGAACCGGCGGAACTGCTCGCCGAGAATCGCCTGGTAGTTCGCGTAGAACGTGCCGCGCCCCGCGCCGAAGTCGACCAGGTCGATCTCGCCGCCGAACTGCGTGTCCCAGACGAAACGGTCGTCGTCGCCCGACAGGTGCTCGGCGTTGAGGTGAAAGGCGAACCGCGAGAGGAACGCCGGGTCGCCGGGGCTCGGCGCCTGCTCTTGAGACGCCGGGAACGGAGGCGCGGTCTGCGCCGCGAGCGGCGCCGCGCCCGCCAGCAGCGCGGCCACCATCAGCACACATCGGGTCACGAGTCTTGGTCTCCGGAGGGTCGCCCGGCGCGCGCATCCAGCGCGGCAACGCGGGCCTCGAGCTCTTCGAGCCGTTTCTTCAATTCCGGCAGCCGCCGAAACACCGCTGAGGAGCGGCGCCAGTCGCGGTTGTCGATCGCAGGATAGCCGGCAATTCTCGACCCCGGCTCCACCGAGTTGGTAATGCCGGTCTGGCCGACGGCCACGGTGCCGCGGCCGATCGTCAGGTGGCCGCCGACGCCGACCTGGCCGCCGAAGATCACGTCGTCGCCAATCTCGGTGCTGCCGGCCACGCCGACCTGCGCCGCCATCAGCACGTTGCGTCCGACGGAGACGCCGTGGCCAAGCATCACGAGGTTGTCGATTTTCGTCCCTGCCTTGATCCGCGTCTCGCCCACCGCCGGCCGGTCGACGGTCGTGTTCGCCCCCAGCTCCACATCGTCCTCGATGACGACCCTGGCGACCTGGGGAATCTTTTCGTGCGAGCCGTCACCGCGACGGACGAAGCCGTAGCCGTCGCCGCCGACCACGACCCCGTTCTGCAGGACAACGCGGTCGCCAAGCTGGATGCGCTCGCGAATCGACACGTTCGAGTGGATCACGCAGTCGGCGCCGATGCGCGTGCCCGGGCCGATCGTCACGTTGGGAAAGATCACCGTGCGCGGGCCGATCACCACCCCTTCGCCGATCGCCACGAAGGCGCCGACTGACACGCCGTCGCCGAGCGTGGCATCAGCGGCGACCGCCGCCAGCCGGTGGACGCCCGGCGCGGGACGCCAGTCCGGCGCGAACAGCCCAACCGCCCGGGCGAACGCCAGGTAGGGATCGCGGGCGCGCAGCATGGCGCAGGGAGCCGCCGGCGCATCCTCGCGCAGGATCACGGCCGCGGCGCGTGTCGCGCCGAGCGCGGCCGCGTACTTCGGATTGGCCAGGAACGTCAGGTCGGACGGCCCTGCGTCCTGGATGCCGGCCACGCCGGTGATCTCCAGGTCGCCATCACCGTCCAGGCGGCAGTCGAGGCGGGCGGCCAGCTCGCGTAAGGTCAACGGGACTGCAGAATACCACCCTCCCGTGGTGTCCGCCTTCAGGCGGACCGTCTCACGCGTGACGCACCGCGACGCGGTCGAAGAACGTGGCCAGGTGCTGCAGCCGCAGGTGCCCGGCGATTTCGTGCAGCCGGGCATCGCGGGCCCGCGGGGTGACGCCGAGCAGCGCGCGCAGCTCGGTCAGCCGCGGCGACGGCTCGCTGCGCCAGGTGACACGGCGCAGGCCGGCGGTCGCGCCGCGCAGCGAGAACCAGTGGCCGGCAACCCGAAAGCCGAAGTAGAGCGCCGGCAGGTTGGCGACGCCGGGAATGATCAGGAAGAGCGGGCCGAGCACGACGACCGACAGCACGAGGGCGATGCCGTCGATCACCACCCAGCGCCGATGTCGTTCGTAGTCGCGCTGCAGGATACGACGCACGAGCGTCTGCGCCTGCTCCGCGGTGATGTCGTCGGGATGGGCCAGCGTGACTGCCGTCTCGCGCTGCAGGTTCCAGAGCAGCCGCTGCTCGGCGATACGTTCGGCGACCCAGGCAAGAATGCGGTCCTGCAGCCGCTCGCGCCAGGTGCCGGTGGTGCCGATCGGCGCGCCCCGCTGGCGCCGCTCCTCCGCCGAACGCAGATACGCGTTGACCTTGTCACGCCAGCGGGCAACGAGGCCGCCGCCCGGGGCAGCGGCGTCGGCGGGCACGATCACCGTTTCACAGTAGAGCTCGTAGCGATCGTGCCCGGTCGGGATAACGAAGACGTCCATTCAGTCGGCAGTCGGCAGTGGGCAGTCGGCAGTGGGCAGTGGGCAGTCGGCAGAGGCGATCGGATTATCCAGGTACTTTACTGCCGACTGCCGACCGCCGACTGCCCACTGCCGACCGCCGACTGCAGACTCAGATGACGGTGCGCCGGCCGCTGATGAGATTCACCAGGAACAGCACCAGCGCGATCACGAGCAGCACGTGGATGATGCCGCCGGCGACGTCGAACGCGAAGCCGAGCACCCAGAACAGCACCAACAGCACGATGAGCGTCCAGAGCATGCGTAGTCCTCCTGCCCTGGATAGACGGCAATCGGTGTACCAGCTAGCGGCGACGGCGCTGGACTGGCGCCTGCGGCTCAACCGGCACGGCCGGCTTCCCCGCCGCTTCCCACGCGCCGGCGATCATCGCGGCCACGGCGGCAATCGAATCGTTCAGCCGCCGCTCCATGACGCCGCGGGCGCCGGCAAAGAACGCCTCATAGTACGCATCGTCGTAGACGTCGCGGTCGCCGATCGCTTTCTTGTCGGCGTCGAGAATCGTCGGGGCAAGCCGCGTGTCCTCGAGCGCCGCATCAAAGATGAAATCGCGCGGGTTCATGACCGGCGGAATGGCGGCCGGCGCAATCCGCAGCTGGTTCCGGTAGCGCTCGAACAGCGTCGCCTCGAACCGGGCGTGCACGCCCGTCTGCCCCGACAGCTGCCCGTTGTAGTTGGCGACGCCGTGGAATGGCTGGTGGGCGTCCGAGACGTAATGCGACATCCATGCCGCGTAATTGAGGATGTTGGCGCGGCCGAAGGCATTCTGCGGATACGCCTCGAACGCCCGCCGCAGGTTGCCCCACATCTCGGCCGTGCGCCACGGAATCAGGCCGTTGTCGCGCACCACCTCGACGCCGAATTTCTGCACCGCCACGTCGTAGTCGCGCGGCAGCGCCGTAAACGGGTACGGACCGTAGATCGGCACGTCGAAGTCGAGGAAGTGATTCGGATCTTCCTGCCCGAAGCCGGCGACGCGCCAGGTATCGGGATCGATCATCCGTTCGACGACGCGCGCCCGGTAGCGATCGAACAGCGGCCGGATCTCCGCCGGCAGGAGGTCGATGGCGCGGTCCATGATGAAGTAGTGCGCCTCGGAGCCCCAGGCGAAGGCGGGGCGTGGCGCCAGCACGACCGCCAGGGCCACGGCGGCAAGCGTGAGCAATCTCGGCATAGGAGAATTATCAACGGAATGCGAATCGGCGCGCACATGTCGGTGGCGGGAGGGGTCACCAAAGCCATCGACCGGGCCGTGGTCCACGGCTGCGAGGCGCTGCAGATATTCACCAAGAACGGCAGCCAGTGGCGCGGCAAGCCGCTCGACCCGGCGGAGATCCGGCTGTTCCGCCGCCGCATCGAGGAAACCGGGATTGCCCCGGTCGTCTCCCACGCCAGCTATTTGATCAACCTGGCGACGACCGTCCCGGCGCTCCGCGAGCAGTCGCTGGCGGCCTTCGCCGACGAACTCGATCGCGCCGAGACCCTCGGGCTGCTCGGCGTCGTCATCCACCCGGGCACCTGCACCGCCGGGAGCGACGAGGACGCGCTGGCGCTGATCGCGGACGCGATCCGCGCGACGCTGACGGCGAGGCCGCGCCGCAAGACCATGGTGCTGCTGGAACACACGGCCGGCCAGGGACGCACGCTGGCGTATACGTTCGAGCACCTCGCGGCCATCCTCGAACACCTCGACGGCTCGCCTCGCGTGGGGGTCTGCCTCGACACCTGCCACCTGGTGGCATCCGGCTACGACATCGTGTCGGCCGACGGCTATGCCGGGACCTTCGACCGCTTCGAACAGCTCGTGGGGCTCGACCGGCTGCGGGTCTTTCACGGCAACGACTCGAAGAAACCGTGCGGCAGCCGCGTCGATCGCCACGAGCACATCGGCGAGGGCTGCCTGGGCCTGGAGCCGTTCCGCCGCATCCTCCACGACCCGCGCTTCGCCGGTCTGCCGATGCTGATCGAGACGCAGAAGTCCCGCGGCGTCGAGCGCGCGGGGGCGATCGTCGAAGATCCCTTGGATAAGAGGAATCTGGAGACCTTACGGAGACTCAGAGATGGTTAACCACGACGGCCACGAAGGACACGAAGGAAGAAAACACCTGGGAACCTTCGTGCTCTTCGTGTTTTTCGTGGTTAATCCTTGAGGACGACAGACGCGCTGAAATTCGCGCCCCGCGGGATCGGGCGCTGCGGGAGGAAGCGCATGTCGCCGACGGACACGCGCGTGCCGCCGTCGGCAGGCTCGATCGTCCAGAACGGGAAGCGCGACCAGACGAGGAACCCGTCCATGGCGCCGGTCGCCCTGGCCGCGGCCACGCGACTGTCGGCCTCACGCTTCTCCACCATCTCGGGGTCGAACCGCACTTCCGGCGGCAGCCAGTTGAAGGTGCCGGTCACGTAGCGTTCGCCGGCGTCGAGCACGACGGTCCGCTGCAGCGGCGTGACCGGCTGCGGGCCAACCATCAGGGCGCGCGGCGGCGCGCCGTTGGCGGCGGTCCAGGCGTCGCTGACGATGTCGCGCGCAGCGCGGGCGCTCATCAGCATCACGGCGACGTAGAGGCCGGCAACCGCGAGCGCCGTCCGCGCCGGGCGAACCGATCGTTGCCGGCGGGCCATCCAGACGCCGGCGCCGAGCGCCAGCCAGAGCCACGGGTCGATGATGAACAGCGTGTCTCCATAGAACCAGCGCCGGTCGAACGGAAACAGCAGCCGGATGCCGTAGTTGTTGAGGAAATCCATGAAGACGTGCAGCAGGAGGCCGAGGTACGCCATCAACAGCAGGCTGCCGAACCTGGCCGGGGCGGCCCCGGGGCGCGGTGCCAGGCGGCGCGCCGCGAGGTACATCCCGGCGGCGAGCGCCAGTGGCAGCATGGCCTGGGCGAGCGTGCCGTGCGTCCAGCCGCGGCGGAAAGCGATCGACGGCACGCTCGTCGCGAAAACCAGGACATCGAGGTCCGGCAGGTTGGACGCGACCATTAATGTCGCCGAGCCCAGCCGTGAGCGGCGCTTCAGGCCCGCCTCGCCGAGCGCGGCACCGACCAGGGTGTGACACAGGTTGTCCATGCGGCATCATTATCAAGTGAACAGACCCGCCTGGCTTGTGATGCTGGTGCTGGCCACCCTGGCCAGCGGCTGCGAGACGATTCGCGACGCCTTCACGCCATCGCCGTCGTCGCCGGCGATCGGTCCCCCCGCGGCCGGCGCGGCGATCTCCTACGCCGCCATTGGCGCCAGCGACGCGCTCGGCATCGGCGGTTCGGCGCCGTGCCAGCTGTTCACCGCGTGCGAGGGAGGGACGGGGTACGTGCAGCGGCTCACGCGCGAGCTGCGCGCACGGAATCACGAGACGACACTGGTGAACCTCGGCATCCCGGCGGCGGTGCTGAGCCCGGCCATCCACGACCTGGCGCGGACGCACAACCGCGACGTGCCCGCCAACTTCATCGATCACGCCCTGACGTTCGTGCCGGCCAGCGCCACGCTGGTTACCGTCTTCGGCGGCGCCAACGATGCCAACGCGGTCGGGGATGCGATGCGGAAGGGGGCGGGCAGCTCGAACCTGAAGGCGTTCGCCGACGAACAGATCCAGGCGTTCGGGCGCGACTACGACCGGCTGGTGCGCGGCATCCGCGAGCGAGCGCCCAACGCGTTCATCATCGTCATCAACCTGCCGAACCTGGCGACCATGCCCTACGCCTCCGGCTACACGCCGCAGGAGAAGCAGGTGTTGCAGCACCTGGCGGTGGGATTCACGCGGGAGGCCAACAGCCAGGCCGGCAGCGGCATCGTCGTGCTGGACTTGATGTGCGATGCGTCCGCGTATGACGCCTCACGGGTGGCCTCGGACGGCTTCCATCCGAACGACGCCGGCTACGAATATCTGACCCAGCGGCTGCTCGCCATCGTCAACGGGGCGTCGACGTCGGCCTCGTCGTCCTGCGCGGCGATGAACGTGTTCCCGGCGCTCTAG
>JBFWUM010000026.1:0-35754 GCA_050247255.1 Vicinamibacterales bacterium
CTGGAGGTCCACGGCGAGCGGATGCTCACCGGCAACTACGTCCCGGGCTTTCGCACGGAGCTGTTCGCGAAGGACCTGCGCAACGTCAGCGCCGCGCTCGGGGATCATGCGGTGCCGGCGACGATCTCGCTCGCCGCCGCGCAGATCGTCAACGCGCTCGTCGCCGGGGGGCGCGGCAGGAACGACTATTCGGAGATGGGCAGGCTGATCGCGGAACTCGCGGGATTGGAGTAGACGGAGGCGCAGGCTCACCACAGAGCCACGAAGACACAGAGACGCGCAGTGGCATGAGCCGCGACGGCGTCACACCTGTTGGCCGCCTTCGGCGGCCGTCGAACGGCTGCAGCTCCGTGCGTCACCGTGTCCCGGTGCCTCTGTGGTTAACCTGCGTGCTCCGTCACCTTCTAGAGGAGGCTGTCGTGAGAATCGCTGTTCTGTTCGTGGCGGCGCTGGTGGCGCTCTCGCCGGCGGCGTCGGCCGAGGTCACGAAGGTGACCATCGCCAGCCGGACGGTGGTGGCTGACGGGCAATCGTTCGGCAGCGCCGGGCCGTACGAGAAACTCACCGGGACGATCGAGTTCGCCCTCGATCCCTCCCTCCCGCAGAACGCGCGCATCGCCGACATCCAGTTCGCGCCGCGCGATGCCGAGGGCAAGGTCCGCTTCACGTCGGACCTCTACGTGCTGCGGCCGGTCGAGGCGGCGCGCGGCAACGGGACGCTCCTCTTCGAGGTCGCCAACCGCGGCAACAAGCTGATCTTCGGCTACTTCCACGACAGCCGCGGCCCGGGCAACCGCAACAACGACCCGACGGCCGCGGCCGACTTCGGCAACGCGTTCCTGCTGCGCGAGGGCTACACCCTCGTCTGGGTCGGCTGGCAGTTCGATGCCAACGGCGTGAGCGTGCAGGCGCCGCCGGCCATGCTGCCCGCCTCCCCGGCGCCCGACCCGATCTCGATCTCCTTCATCCTCAACGAGTCGACCAACGAGGCGTCACCGGGCGACTGGCCGGAGCAGTACGCGCCCGCCGACCCGAACGACGCGTCGGCCGCGCTGACGGTGCGCGACCGCTGGCAGGACCGGCCATCGCCGATCGCGCGCGGGCGGTGGCAGTTCGCCCCGGGCGGCGGACGGCCGCGCGTGGTGCTGGACGGCGGCTTCGAGCCTGGCCGCGTCTACGAAGTGACCTACCGCGCGCGCGGCGCCGTGGTTGCCGGCGTCGGCATGGCCGCGCTGCGCGACGCCGCGTCGGCGTTCCAGCACCGCCAGGACCTCGGGATCACCGGCCGTGCCGCCTACATCTTCGGCGCCTCGCAGAGCGGTCGATTCCTGCGCCAGTTCCTGCTCGACGGCTTCAACGTCGACGAGCAGAACCGCCGCGTGTTCGCGCTGGCCTGGCCGCACATCGCCGGCGCCGGCCTCGGCTCGTTCAACGAGCGCTTCGCCATGCCGGGCTATTCATCGTTCCCCGCCACGCGGGCGCCGCACCAGTACGCCGACCTCCTGGCGCGCTACGACGCGCAGACGATGCCGCGGATCATCTCCACCAATACGTCGGTCGAATACTGGGGCCAGGGGCGGGCGGCGGCCATGGTCCACACGACGCCGGACGGGCGGCGCGACGTCGAGCTGCCGCGGCACGTGCGCATCTACCTGCTCGCCGGGACGCAGCACGGCGAGGCGGCGTTCCCGCCGGCACTCGCCAACGGCCAGCAGCCGGCGAACCCGACCCCGCAGGGCGCGGCGCTGCGCGCGCTGATGCGCGCGGCGCACGAGTGGGTCAGCCGCGGCGTCGAGCCGCCGGCCAGCCGCCACCCGAGACTTGCCGACGGCACGCTCGTCGACATCTCGGCGCTGCGCTTCCCGGCTCTTCCCGGGGTGACGGACCCGAAGACCGTCGAGGGGCCCGTCGGCCTGCCGTTCCTGGTGCCGCGCGTCGATGCCGACGGCAACGAGGTGGCCGGCATCCGCGTGCCCGATCAATCGGTGCCGCTGGCGACGACCACCGGGTGGAACTTCCGTTCGCCGCGCGTCGGCAACCCCGGCACGATCTTCTCGCTGCTCGGCTCGTACATCCCGTTTGCCACGACGCGCGCGGCGCAGGCGTCGTCTCGCGATCCGCGTCCCTCGCTCGAGGAACGCTACGCCGGGCGCGACGACTATGTCGGGAAGATTCGGGAGGCGGCCACGGCGCTGGTCCGTGAACGCTACTTGCTGGAAGAGGACGTGGAGCGCGCGGTCGAGCGCGCGAACGCGCATTGGCAATTTGCCACGCGTTCGCGCGCCACCAACTAGCTAGTTGTTCGCCTGCGTCCCGACGACCGGCGGCGTCAGCTCGCACGGCCGCGGCCGGAAGTTGGCGTCGTTCGGTTCCTTCTTGAAGTGCGTACTCAGCATGTACGGCTGGTTGAGAAACTGCGGATCGTCCAGTTGCGACGTGACGATGAGCCACGTCGCGTCCTGCGGACCGGGGACAATCGCCATCGCCTCGGTGTAGGTGGCGTTGCCGCTGTACGGAATGCCGTTGCGGCGCATGTAGCCCGTCTTGAGCCGCGTGGTCACGGCGCGCAGGCCGCCGCTCAGCGCCGGAGCGCCGCCGCGCCCGCGGCCGCCGCCGCCCACCTGGCCCTGGCTCTCCGGCATCGTTTCCCATCTGGCGCGGGAGAAGCCCTGGTAGTCGGGCTGCGCCGGCGGCTGCGCGTTGTCATCGAAGTGCAGCAGCCGCGTCTGCGTGCCGTTGTCGAACTCCATCTTCAGCGTCTGCGCGTCCTGCCACGAAATGCGGATGCGCGTCGGCATGCGCATGATGCCCGGCGCGCCGAACGCCTTGCACTGCTCGCCGGCGGCGATGTCGGCCGCCGGGTCCCAGTTCTGCGACGCCTGGATGGCCGCCTGGTTGGCCGGGATGCTGGCCGCGTCGCCCTTCGGCGGCGTCACCATGCGGAAGCGCCAGTCCTCGGTGATCACGGCGACCCACGTGCCGGTGTAGTCGGCCGGAGCCGCCGCCTGCGGCGTCGCCGGCCCCTGCCCCGCGGGCCCGGCGCCGCGCCCGCGGCCCTGCGCGGCCGCGTCGCTCACCGCGAACGACAGCAGCGCCGCGCACGCACCGGTGAGGATCAAAGTCTTTGCGAAGTTGTGCACCTGGTTCTCCTACCTTTGACCTTTGCCCTTTGCCCTTTGCCCTTTGACCTTTGACCTTTGCCCTGCTACTTCTTCGCCAGGCTGTTGTAGACGGCTTCCAGGAACTGGTCGGCCGTCCACGCCGGCGTGCCGTAGTAGCCGTCGTACTCGAGCGCCGGCTTCGCCGCGCGCACCTGCGCCAGCGTCATCCCCTTCCCCTGCATCTCCTGGACGCGGTCGCGGATGATCGTCAGCATGTCGCGATACTCGAGCACGTCGGCCTCGTTCGAGATCCGGCCGTGGCCCGGCACCACGCGCGTGCCGCCCATCTGGTTGCGCTCGGGCACCGCCAGATCGAGCAGGGTATTCAGCGCGCCGATGACGCCGCTGATCGAGCCGCCGCGGGCCATGTCGATCACCGGGTACTGATTGGTCAGGAAGACGTCGCCGGCGTGGATGACGTCCGACCCGCGGAAGAACACCATGATGTCGCCATCGGTGTGCGCGGCCGGCTGGTGCAGCAGCTGCACCGGCTCGCCGTTGGCGTAGATGTCCTTGCGCGGGGTGAAGAAGGTCGAGTCCGGCAGCGCCGGCCCGGTCAGCGCCGGCAGCTCGGCCGAGCCGTTGATCATCCGGTTGAAGGCGTTCTCATGCGCGGTGAAGGCCGTGCCGACGTTCGGCGGACGCCCGCCGCCCTGGCCCGCCTGCGGCCCGGTCACGCCACCGGCCCAGGTCACCATGTCGCCATTGCCGCCGACGTGGTCGGCATCGGGACCGGTGTTGATCAGGTAGCGCAGCGGCTTGCGGGTCAGCCGGCGCACGGCCGCCTGGATCTTCGCCGCGTTCCCTGGAGCGCCGGTGTCCACCATCACCACGCCCTCGTCGCCGTAGGCCACGGTGACGTTGGCGCCGCCGCCGACGAGCATGTAGACGTTCTTGAGGACCGGCAGGATCTCGATTCCGTCCACCGTGATCGTGTCCGGCCACGGCTCGGTGAGCGCCCGCATGGTCGGGACCACCTGTGCGCTGACGGTCGCCACGCCGGCAGCAATCGCGCATGCCACCAGCGACACCTGCGCCGTGCGCAGCATCGTGCTCTGCTTCATGGATTCCCCCTGGTCCTAGTTCGTCGCCGAGCGCGACGAGGGCTGGGCCGCAAGCATCCTGCGGATCTCCGCCTCGTACTCGGGATAGATCGTCGCCTTGCCGCCCTGCGTCGCGTCGAACGGCAGCCCGTGGTTCCTGGCGAACCCGTCCTGCTTGGTGCCGAACGGATAGTGCGGCACGTAGCCCTGCTCGTGGCCGGCGACTTCATCCACCACTTCGAAGATGAAGCGGCCGTCAGGCGTGATGTTCGAGCTGCGCACCCAGTGCGAGGTGCGGATGAACGGCTCCTCCAGGTAGACCGGGTCGTCGACGATCGTGACGAGGGTCAGCCAGTCGCCGCTGCGGATGAAGTGCTCGGTCATCACCGACTTGGCGCTGGCGGGGACGCCGTTGCGCTGGATGACGCCGTACTTCATGTGGGTGGTCGTGATGGTGAGGCGGTTGCCCTCGACCGTGCCGGTCGAGAAGCCGTCCCACGTGTGCTCGGCGTAGTCGGACGGGTGCGGACGGCCGTCCATCCAGATCACGCGGTCGTCGCGCCCGAACACGCCTTCGATCGTGTAGGCGACGACGGTCTGCGTGACCGGGTCGGTGACCTTCTGCACGCGCATGTTCGGGCCGGGGCCGCGCATGAAGTACTGCGCCGGGTGCGGCTTGGCCATCTGCTCCGGCAGCGACAGGATGGATGCGTCCCAGTGCGTCGCCTTCTGCCGCGCTGCCGCGTTGATCGGCAGCCCGGTGTAATCGCCGAGCTCGGCGCCCGGGGCGCGGTGCGGCTGGTCCTCGTTCACCCGGGACGCCCACTCGCCCGCGATGTCGACCTGGGCGTAGGCCGGTGCCGCCGCCAGTATGAGTGCTCCCGCAAATGCGCAGGACACCAGTGCTCGCAATGCCTGCGTGACGTACATGGCCATCGTTCTCTCCCCTCCGAAATAACGGGCCGGAATTGTGGGGCGGAGAATATCCCAGCCGCCCGCTAAGGGCAACCGTATTCGCGGTTTAGCGAGGCTCCGGAGGGTACGGAGGCACGGGTTTTCACACGGAGAAACGGAGCAACGGAGATCGAACGATTACTTTGAAAAACTCCGTTCCTCCGTTGCTCCGTGTGAGATCTGCTCCGCGCCCTCCGTGAACTCAGGCGGCGACGAGTTGGCCTCTCTCGAGCCGCAGCACCCGGTCGCAGGCGGCGGCCAGGCGCGGGTTGTGCGTGGCGATGACCGACGTCAGCCGGTGCTCGGCGTGCATGTCGCGCAGCAGCGCGTGCAGCGAATCGGCGGTCGTCTCGTCGAGGTCGCCGGTCGGCTCGTCGGCCAGCAGCAGGGCCGGCTGCATCACCAGCGCCCGCGCCACCGCGACGCGCTGCTGCTCGCCGCCCGACAGCATGCCGGGACGGTGCGTCAGCCGCTCCGCCAGCCCGACGCGCGACAGCAGCTCGGTCGCGCGCTGCCGCGCCGTCCCCTTCGCGTCGCGGGCAATACGCATCGGCATCTCGACGTTCTCCGCGGCGTCGAATTCCGGCAGCAGGTGGTGGAACTGGAACACGAACCCGACGTTGCGGTTGCGGAACTCGACCAGCTCGGCATCCGACATCGCCGCCAGCTGCCGCCCGGCCACCTCGATGGTCCCCGAATCCGCCCGGTCCAGCCCGCCGAGCAGGTGCAGCATGGTGCTCTTGCCGACGCCCGAGGCGCCGACGATCGCCACCATCTCCCCTTCCGCCACCTCGAGGTCGAGGTCGCGCAGCACGTGAATGCGCTGCGTGCCGACGGTGTAGAACTTGTTGAGAGCCCTGACGCTGACGAAAGACATGTCAATGCCCAAGGCTCAATGCCAAAGGCTCAATGCCCAAGGCCGAGGGCCCAACAACCACACCGTTTGGATTTGAGCACTGGGCATTGCGCATTTGGCATTCATTCGAAGCGAAGCGCTTGCACGGGATCCAGGCGCGAGGCTTGTCGGGACGGGTAGATCGTCGCCAGGAAGCAGATGACGATCGCCGAGACGACGACGACGACGAAATCGAACGGTTCGACGACAAACGGCACGTACGACACCTGGTAGACGTCCATCGGGATCTGGATCAGCCGGTAGCGGTCGAGGATCTCGCAGAGCCCGAGTCCGAGGACGCTGCCGACGGTGGTGCCGACGACGCCGATGATCAGCCCCTGCAGCATGAAGATCGTCATCACCCGCTTCGCCCCGAGCCCCATCGTCTTGAGGATGGCGATGTCGCGGCTTTTCTCCATCACCAGCAGGATCAGCGACGCGACGATGTTGAGCGCGGCGACCATGACGATCAGGCCGATGGTGATCGAGATGGCCATCTTCTCGAGCCAGAGCGCGGAGAACAGCGACTGGTTGAGGTCCGCCCAGTCCTCGGCGGTGTACTCGGGGCCGAGCTCCTCGGGGATGCGATCGGCAATCTGCGGCGCCTGGTAGATGTCGGCGACGCGCAGCTCGATCAGGCTCGGCTCGGTCGTGTTCGCCAGCCGCTGCGCCAGGTCGAGCGAGATGAAGCCGTACTGCGAGTCGAACTCGTAGAGGCCGAGCGCGTAGATGCCGACCACGGTGAGGCGGCGGACGCGCGGCAGCATCCCCATCGGCGACAGGGTGCCCTGCGGCGTGGTCAGCGTGATCGAGTCGTTGACGCGTACACCCAGCTGCTGCGCCAGGCCGCGGCCGATCAGGATGCCCGGCACGTCACGGTTCGCATCGTCGGCCAGCGCCTGCACGCTCCCCTCGAGCATGGAGCGCTGGATATCGGTGACGTTCACCTCGAGCGCCGGATCGATGCCCTTGAAGCTGATGAAGGCCTGCGCCTCGCCGACGGTGACCAGCGCCCGGCCGATGATCGCCGGCGCCGCGCCGGTCACGCCGGCAACCGTCTGGAGCCTGCCGACTTCCGCCGGGTAATCGGCGATGCCGCCGGTCTTCCAGACGTAGATGTGCGCGGTGGAGCCGAGGATCCGGTCGCGCAGCTCGCCCTGGAGGCCGGTCATCAGGCCGAGGGCGATGATGAGCGCCATGACGCCGACGGCGACGCCGAGCGTGGAGATGAGGGAGATGAGCGAGATGAACGCCTGCTTCCGGCGAGCGAGCAGATACCGGAGGGCGACGTAGAGCTCCAGCGACATCTCAGCGTCTCTCTACCATCTACCACCCACCATCTACCAACTATTTCGGCCGCATCAGCGGGAAGAGGATGACGTCCCTGATCGACGGGCTGTTGGTCAGCAGCATGACCAGCCGGTCGATGCCGACCCCTTCGCCGCCGGCCGGGGGCATGCCGTACTCGAGCGCGCGGATGTAGTCCTCGTCCATCGCGTGGGCCTCTTCGTCGCCGCCGGCGCGGCTCTTCAGCTGGTCCTCGAAGCGGCGGCGCTGCTCCGCCGGATCGTTCAGCTCGCTGAACGCGTTGGCCACTTCGAAGCCGCCGACGTACAGCTCGAAGCGCTCGACCGTGTCCGGGTCGTCGGGCTTCTGCTTGGAGAGCGGCGAGACTTCGGTCGGGAAATCGTAGACGAAGGTCGGCTGGACGAGGTCGTCCTCGCAGAGCCGCTCGAAGATTTCGGCGGCGATCTTTCCGGCGCCCATGGCCGGCGTGATCTCCACGTGGACGGCGGCTGCCAGCGCCCGCGCGCGGTCGCGATCGCGCAGTTCGGCCGCCTCCACCTCGCGCCCGAGCCGCGTCGACGCCGCGGCGCGCGCCCCTTCGCGCAGCGACAGCCGCCGGAACGGCGCCGCCAGCGAGATCGTCCGCTCGCCGAACGTGAGGTCGGTCGTGCCGACCGCCTTCTGCGCCACGAACGACAGCATCTCCTCGGTCAGGTTCATCAGGTGCTGGTAGTCGGCGTAGGCCTCGTAGAACTCCAGCATGGTGAACTCGGGGTTGTGCTGCGTCGAGATCCCTTCATTGCGGAAGTTGCGGTTGATCTCGAACACGCGCTCGATGCCGCCGACCGTCAGCCGCTTGAGGTAGAGCTCCGGCGCAATGCGCATGTAGAGCCGCATGTCGAGCGCGTTGTGATGCGTGACGAACGGCCGCGCCAGCGCCCCGCCGGCAATCGGCTGCATCATCGGCGTCTCGACTTCGAGGAAGCCGCGCGCGATCAGGAACTCGCGGATGGCGGTGACCACGCGGCTGCGGACCTCGAACACGCGGCGCGAGTCGGGGTTGACGATCAGGTCGAGGTAGCGCTGCCGGTAACGGATCTCCACGTCCTGCAGCCCGTGCCACTTCTCGGGGAGCGGCAGCAGGCACTTGGCCAGGAACTCGAGCTGCGACGCCCAGATCGTCAGCTCGTTCGTCTTCGTGCGGAATACCCGCCCCGCGACGCCGACCCAGTCGCCGAAGTCGAGCAGCTTGAAGATCCTGAAGTCTCGCTCTGACAGCGCGTCCTGGCGGATGTAGGCCTGGATCTTCGCCTTGCCGTCGGAGATGACCAGGAAGTTGGCCTTGCCGAAGCTGCGAATCGCCAGGATGCGGCCGGCAAGGCGCGCCGCCGGCTGCTCCTGCTCGAGCGCCTGGCCGTCCTTGTCGCCATGGGCGAGGACGACGGCCTCCACCGTCGCCTGCGGATCGAAGCCCCGCGGGTAGACGTCGATGCCGAGCGCGCGCAACTCGTCCAGGTTGGCGCGGCGCTGGCGAACCTGGTCGGACTCGTGGTCGCTGCTCATGCGTTCAGTTCGAGACGCTTGCGGATCGCGTCGAGGATGCCGTTGATGAACCGCACCGCCTCGTCGGTGCTGTAGGTGCGCGCCAGTTCCAGCGCCTCGTTGATGACCACCCGCGGCGGCGTGCCGCGCTCGTGGAGAAATTCGTAGATCGCCAGCCGCAGGATCAGCCGGTCGAGCACGTTCATCCGCTCGACGCGCCAGTGCTGCGCCGCCTCGCCGATCAGCGGATCGATCGCGCCGACATGCTCGACCACGCCGGCGGCCAGGCGCTGCGCGAACGGCCGCAGCTCCTCCGGCAGCGGCTCGTCGTCGGTGTCGTGCACCCAGAAGGTCTGGCGGATCTCGTGCATCGAGAGCTTGCCGACCTCCCACTGATAGAGCATCTGGACGGCGGCCGCGCGCGCGCGATGGCGCTCCTCGCGCGCGGGGCGCGCGGTAGCGCGCCGCTCGGCTTTGGCTGTCATACCGCGCCGTCTCCGCCGGGACGCTCGTCGATCTGCGGCAGCAGCGTGGCCATGGCGATCGCCGCCAGCGCCGCGTCACGCCCCTTGTTGTCCGGCCCGCTGCCGGCCCGCGCCAGCGCCTGTTCGTCGGTGAGCGTCGTCAGCACGCCGAAGGTGATCGGCACCCCGGTCACCGCCGATGCTTCCATGATGCCGTGCGCCGCGGCCTCGGCGATGTACTCGAAGTGCATGGTCTCGCCCTTGATCAGGCAGCCGAGGCAGATGACGGCGGCGAACCGTCCGGTCTCGGCGAGGCGCATGGCCGCCAGCGGAATCTCGAACGCCCCGGGCACGTGCACCACGGTGACGTCCGCCTCTGACACGCGCGCCGCGGCCAGCGTCTGCCGCGCGCCCTCGAGCAGGCCCGACGTGACCTCGGCGTTGAACTCGGAGACGACGATGGCGAACCGGCGTCCGGCGGCGTCGGCGAGCCCGCGCAACTCCATCATCGGCCCTTGAACCGCGGTGCGCGCTTCTCGAGAAACGCGGTGGTGCCTTCGCGCATGTCCTCGCTCGCGGAGACGAGGCCGAAGAGCGACGCTTCGAGGACCTGCCCCTGGTCGAGCGGCATGCCGGCGCCGGTGGTGACGGCCTCGAGGATGTAGCGCGCGGCGAGCGGCGCCTTGCCGGCAACGTCGGCCGCCAGCGCCCGCGCCTCGGTCATCAACGCCGCCGCAGGCACGACGCGGTTGACGAGGCCGATCCGGTGCGCTTCGTCCGCCGTGATCTGGCGCCCGGTCAACAGCAGGTCGAGGGCGACGCCGGTGCCGACGAGCCGTGACAGCCGCTGCGTGCCGCCAAACCCCGGGATCAGCCCGAGGTTGATCTCCGGCTGTCCCAGCACCGCGGTGTCTGCGGCGATCCGCAGCGTGCACGCCAGCGCCAGCTCGCAGCCGCCGCCGAGCGCGAACCCGTTGATGGCCGCGATGACCGGCTTGCCGAGATGCGCGATCAGGTCGAAGACGTGCTGCCCCTGCCGCGCGTGCGCCGCCATCTCGGCGGCCGACTTTGCCGCCAGCTCACGGATGTCGGCGCCGACCGCAAACGCTTTCTCCCCGGCGCCGGTAATGACCACCGCACCGACCGACGCATCGTGCCCGCAGTCGAGCACGGCACGGTGCAGCTCGTCGAGCGTGGCGGAGTTCAGCGCGTTGAGAACGGAAGGCCGGTTGAGGGTGAGGACGGCAACCCGGGCGTCGCGATCGACCGAGAGATTTTCAAAAGTCATGACGCCCGGCGCGGAGCCAGATTATACCCCACGCCCAGCAGGCGACGATGCCGGCGGCCGCGCCGACCGCGTCGGAGCCGAGGTCCTTGAGTTCGGCCGAGCGGCCGGGCACGAACATCTGGTGGAGTTCATCGGTCACGCCGTAGCCGACCGCCAACGCCAACGCGGCGGCGGCGATCCCCGGCGTCATGCGGGCCGGCAGGCCGCCGGCGAACGCGCGCGCGCAGACGACGCCCAGGCCGACGTAGCCGAGCATGTGGGCCGAGATATCCGTCACGCCCTGCGGCAGCGGCGCGTCGCTCAGCGATGAGACGTAGAAGATCACCGCCATGTAGCCGATCACCGGCAGCCAGAGCCGGAGGGCGCGCACTACAGCGGCAGCGGATAGAGCAGCCAGCCGAGCAGCAGGCCGCCGACGATGAAGGCCGCGAACAACCGCAGCCCGAAGCGGACCTGCTCCGCCGGGCGCTCCCGCAGCAGCGTCGCGAACACCGTGGAGACGAGCAGCGCGAACAGGACCATCAACCCGAGGTGCGTGGTCACTTGCGCCCCTGGGTGATGTCGAAGGCGTCGAGCACGACCAGCATGTTGAGCAGGCCGGCGACGATCAGGAAGGAGTTCCCGTACTCGTAGGTGATGGCGATCGGGTTGCCGGCGTCGACGCCGGCGAGCTTCGCCACGCCGTAGGCCGCGCCGATGCCGACGTTGGCGACGGCCGCGAGGGCCACGAGCGGCTGCGACCAGAGGAACGGAAAAATCTGGCCGTCGAGCAGGAGGCCGATGCCATACATCACCGGGAGCGTGACGAGGAAGACGAGCCCCTTCTGGACGCGGCCGAGCCACAGGTGACCCGCGCCGGGCACGAGCCAGGCGGCGGCGCAGATCAAATACGGGAGCATCTTCCCGTAGTGTATCAGCGCTGTGCGATGCGGCGGGACTCCGGCGCGATGTATCCGCCGCGCGCGCGCACCTTCACCCCGGGCACGTGGGCGACCTGCACCTGCACGCGGCGATACGCGCCGTCCTGCGCCTGGTTCGTCGAGGTGTAGCCGAGCGCGTACTGGGCGGCGAGTTCGTCGGCGATGGTGCCGTAGACACCCGCCAGCTCGGTGATCTGGCCGGGAAAGAACGCCCGCGCCCCGGTTTCGCGCGCCAGGGCGCGCATGCCGTATTCGGCCGTCGAGGCGCCGGCGCGCGCCGACTCGCGGATGTCCACGGCTGACCGCAGCGCAATCGTGTAGACCGCCACGCCCGCCCGGCGCGCCGTCTCCATCACATCGTCGAGGGTCACCAGGCTTGCGGTGTCCTCGCCGTCGGACAGCACGGCGATCGCCTGGCGGCGGTCGGTGGGCGTGCCGCGCCGCTGCGCCAGTTCCTTCAGCGTGAGGTAGATGCCGTTGTACAGCGCCGTGCCGCCCCGGGCGGTGGTCGCGCGCACGGCTGCCGTGGCGGCGGCGATGTCCGCATCCAGCGGGTGCATCACCGTGACGGTGTCCTTGATGTCGACGATGGTGACGCGGTCGCCGGCGCCGAGCGACGACACGAACCCGACCGCCGCCTCCTGCATGGTGCGCATCTTGTCGGACATGCTCGCCGACGTGTCGAGCAGCAGCGCGAGGTCGAGCGGCACGCGGCTGGCGGCGAAGAACGAGACGTCCTGCCGCACGCCGTCCTCGAACACCACGAAGTTGTCCTGGTGCAGGCCAAGGACGGGCTTGTCATGGCCGTCTGTCACGACGACGTTGAGCGCCACCAGCTCGACGCCGCCCTGGAACCGCGGGGCCTGCGCGCTCACGGTCAGGGCGCCGGCCGCGACCACCGCGCACGCTGCCAGCCCGGCTACTCGTCTCACGCCGCGGGTGGGTGCAACTTCCCCGCCATGCAACGGGCCGGATACAGTCTCTGCGGTGATCGGCGGCATCGCAGCGGTATCGGCGGCCCTCCTCATGACTGAGCTGGCCCTGACCAGGATCTTCTCGGTCACGATGTATTACCACTTCGCGTTCCTGGCGATCTCGATCGCGTTGTTCGGCCTGAGCGCCAGCGCCGTGCTCGTGTTCGTGCTCCGCCGCCGGCTGGCCCGCCACGATACGCGCGCGCTGCTGTCGCGCGCCTCGCTGCTGCACGCGGCAGCCACCCTGGTGGCGCTGGCGTGCCTCGTGCGCATTCGCGTCGGCCTGAATTACTCGCCCGAGAACCTGGCGCTGATGCTCGCCATCTACACGCTCGCCGCGCTCCCGTTCCTGAGCGGCGGCGCGGTGAGCGCCCTGGCCTTCTCCCGGCCGTCACCTTGTTCTCGCTGCTGCTGGGCACCGGCATCGGCAGCGTCCTGAGCCGGCGTATTCCAGCCGATCGCGTGCGCGCCGGCACGCTGGGCGCCCTCGGCGTCGCCACGGCCATCGGGGTCGGCGCGGTTGTCGTGCTGCCGACGGTCATCGACGCGGCGATCGTCTGGCCGTTGCCGGTGCGGATCGGCCTGGCGGCGCTGCTGCTGGTCCCGACCGGGACCGTCCTCGGGATGCCGCTGCCGGGCGGCATGCGCCTGCTGGCGCCGGCGCGGGGCGAAATCGTCCCGTGGGGCTGGGCATCAACGGCGCGTTTTCGGTGGTGGGGGCGACGCTGGCGGTGTCTGTCGCGATGAATTGGGGATTTTCCGCCACTTTGTCGCTGGACGCGCTAGTTTACGCGTCCGCCGCGCTCACCCTCCGCACCGCCCCTCTCCATTAAGAACAGATTAAGCAAAGACTTAGCGTTGACGCCGGCGTCAGGCTCAACGGTGGGCTGATATTTGCCAATGTCGGTGCCACGAACGTCGATAGAATAGTGAACACTGTTCAGCACAACAGCGGTCCACCTTTCTTCAGCGACACCACACATGGGAATCAAGGAACGCCAGGAACGGGAGCGTCAGGCCGTTCGCGACGCCATTCTGAGCGCCGCGCGCGACCTGTTCGTGACCGAGGGCTATCGCAACGTGTCGATGCGCAAGATCGCCGAGCGCATCGAGTACAGCCCTGCCGCCATCTACAGCTACTTTCCGAACAAGGACGCCATCTTCTTCGCGCTGGCCGAAGAGGGGTTCCGGCTGCTCGCCGCCGCGGCGGGCGCCGCCCCGGCCGAGCTCAGCGACCCCGCCGAGCGCGTGCGGCACGCTGTCTGGGCGTTCTACGAGTTCTCGAAGCAGCAGCCGCAGTACTTCGAGCTGATGTTCGTCGACCGTTCGGTGCCGAGCCTGAACCAGGACTGGCACCGGTTCGAGTTCTTCCACGAAGTGCTGGCCCGCGTCGAGACCGACATCCGGACGTGCAGCGAACGCGGGATCTTCTCGGCGGGCCTGGACGCCAGCGCCGCCATGCACGTGCTCTGGGCCGGCATGCTCGGCGTCGCCACCATCAACTTCGCCAACCGCCTGGGTCCGGGCGAGGACCCCGACGCGCTGGCGCACGACACCCTGGCCACGCTGATGGCCGGCTTCACGACCACGCTTCACACCACGTTCGTAGCGACCGAGTGCTTCCTCACTCACGAGATCGAGGCGACTGAACATGCGTCATAACCGTGCGTCCCTGCTCTTCCTCCTCGCATTGACCGTTGCCGCCGCCGGCTGCAGCACCGCCGAGCCGACCGCCGCCGCTGAAAGCGCGGCGCCGGCTGTTGCCGTGGCCCGCGTGGATGTCCCCGCTGTCGAAGCCGCACTCGCCGACGTCGAGGCAACGCTGCAGATCTCCGGCAGCCTCGTGCCGCAGACGCGCGTCGCCATCATGGCGAAGATGCCGGGCACGCTGTCGCGCGTGTCAGTGCAGATCGGCGATCGCGTCCGCAGCGGCCAGGTTGTCGCGACCCTCGACCGGCGGGAGATCGACGCCCAGGTTGACGCCGCCGAAGCCGCGGTCAACGTCGCCAAGGCGGCACTCGAATCCGCCGAGGCCGCGCTCGCCAACGCCGAGCTCGAACGCGATCGTGCGAGCAACCTGTTCGAGAAGGGGGCGCTGCCGAGGCAGCGGCTCGACGCCGCCGACACCACGCACCGCGCGTCGGTGGCGCAGCGCGACCTGGCGCGCGCCACGCTGGCCCAGGCGGAAGCCGCCGCGCGCCGCGCCCGCGAAGTCCAGCGCGACGCCACGCTCACGTCACCGATTGACGGGGTTGTCGTCGAGCGCAACTACGACGCCGGCAGCCTGGTGTCGCCCGGGGACATGCCGGTGGTCGCCGTCGCCGACCTGCGGACGCTCAAGCTGGTCGCCGGCGTGTCGGAGCTCGAGGCCGGACGCCTGACCGTCGGCCTGCCGGCACGCGTTACCGTCCAGGCCCGTCCCGGCGACGTCTTCGAAGGGCGTGTGGCCGCCATCGCGCCGGAGGTCGACGCCCGGAACCGCCACTTCTCCATCGAGGTCCGCACGCTCAACCCGGGCATGACGCTGCTCTCGGGGATGTACGGCGTGGCCACGATCCCGCTCGAGCGCGCCGAACGCGCCATCACCGTACCGCGCGAAGCCGTCACGTCGCGCGAGGGCCGCCGCGTCGTGCTGAAGGTCGACGGCGACGTCGTCCAGGCCGTGCCGGTCAGCGAAGGGCTGACCAGCGGCACCGTCGTCCAGATCGTCTCGGGCCTTGCCGCCGGCGACGTCGTGGTCGCCGACGCCCGCCGGGACGTCGCGGATGGCACCCGGGTCAACGCGGTCGTCGCCGCCAGGAACTAGGCACCAGGAACGAGGAACAAGGAACCACCGCCATGTGGATTTCGAGCGTCTCCATCCGCCGTCCCGTCTTCGCCACGATGTTCATCGTGAGCTTCATGGTGCTCGGTCTCGTGTCGATGGGCCGGCTGGGCATCGACCTCTTCCCGGACGTCAGCTTCCCCTTCGTCAACATCACCGTCGTCTATCCCGGGGCATCGCCCGAGGAGGTCGAGACGCTGGTGACCAGGCCGATCGAGGATGCGGTGGCCGGCGTCAACGGCGTCAAGCGCGTCGAATCGCGCTCCACCGACTCGTTCTCGCGCGTGGGCGTCGAGTTCCAGCTCGAGGTCGACGCGCAGAACGCGGCGGCCGAGATTCGCGAGAAGGTCGCGGCGATCCGCGATCGGCTCCCCGACGACGTCGAGGACCCGACCATCGTCCGGTTCGACGTTGCAGCGCTGCCGATCATGACCTACGCGGTCGGCTCGGCGCAGCGCTCCGACATCACCCGGCAGCAGGTGGAAGACGACCTGAAGCCGCTCATCGAGCAGATCGACGGCGTGGCGGCGGTCGAGGTGAACGGCGGCGACGTGCGCGAAATCCAGGTCGACCTCGACCCCGGGCGCCTCGAAGCGCTCGGCCTGCCGGTGGCCGTCGTCGCCCAGCAGCTGGCGGCGGACAACCTCGACCTCCCCGGCGGGCAGATGACCCGGGGCGGGCAGACGATTGCGCTGCGGACGAAGGGCGAGTTCGCCACCGCCGAGGAGATCGAGAACGTGATCCTGCGGTCGGAAGGGGGCTCCACGGTGCGGCTGCGCGACGTGGGACGCGTGGTCGACGGCTTCGAGGAACGCACGTCGACGACGCGGCTGGACGGCGTGGACGCGGTCTCGTTCTCGATTCGCAAGCAGTCCGGGGCCAATACCGCGGCGATTGCCGCGCGCGTCAAGCAGACGCTGGCGCGCGTCGCCGGCGACTTCCCGCAGCTGCAGATCCGGGAGGTCCACGACGACTCGATCTACATCCGCCAGAACGTCGACCAGGTCCGTGAACACATCATCTTCGGCGGCATCATGGCGGTGCTGGTGATCTTCCTGTTCATGCGCGACTGGCGCTCGACGCTGATCAGCGCGCTGGCGCTGCCGACCTCGGTCATCTCCACCTTCTTCTTCATGTACGTGGCCGGCTTCACGTTCAACATGATGAGCCTGATGGCGCTGTCGCTGGTCATCGGCATCCTCATCGACGATGCGGTGGTGGTGCGCGAGAACATCTACCGCCACATGGAGCACGGCGAGGACGCGATGACCGCGGCCGAGAAGGGCACGGCGGAGATCGGCCTGGCGGTCATGGCGACCACCTTCACGATCCTGGCGGTCTTCCTGCCGGTCGGGTTCATGACCGGCCTGGTCGGCCAGTTCTTCACGCAGTTCGCGCTGACGATCGCCTTCGCGGTGGCGATGTCATTGCTCGTCGCGTTCACGCTCGACCCGATGCTGTCGTCGCGCTTCGTCCGCTACGTCCCGCCGGAGGAGCGGACGCGCACGCGGATGGGGCGGCTGTTCGAGCGCTGGGGCGAGGCGTATGACGCGCTCGACCGGCAGTACCACCGCGTGCTGGCGGCGGCGCTCCACCGGCCGTGGCTGACCCTCGCGGCGGCGGGGGTGGTCTTCGTCGCCAGCCTCAGCTCGCTGGCGGTGATGGGCACCGAGTTCGTGCCGGTGGAGGACCAGAGCGAGTTCCAGGTCATCGCCGATCTGCCGCCGGGCACGTCGTTCGACGAGAGCGTGGCTGCCGTCGGCCGCATCGAGCGCGACCTGCGCCAGATGCCCGAGGTCCGGCAGGTGTTCAGCACCGTCGGCGTCGACGGGCAGGTTCGTTCGTCCGTGCTGCGCGTGAAGACCGTGCCGCCGGAGGAGCGCACGCGCGGCATCGGCGCGCTGAAGGAAGACGCGCGGCAGCGGCTGGCGGCCATGCCCTTTGTCGAGGCCAAGGTGGCCGACCCCGAGTTCATGCAGGGCACCCCGTACCAGCCGCCGATCATGCTCTACGTGCGCGGCGACGACCTGGCGGCGCTGCAGCGGTTGAGCGCCGAGATCGAGCGGCGCGTTGCCGCCATCCCCGGGACCACCGACGTCGACAGCGACCTCGAGAGCGGCCAGCCCGAGGTGGTGGCGCGCGTCAATCGCGAGCTCGCCGCGGATCTCGGCTTCAGCGTCGCCAGCGTCGCCACCCAGCTGCGCGGCATGGTCGAAGGGATCGTGCCGACGCGCCTGCGCGACGGCGATCGGGAGTACGACATCCGGGTCCGGCTCGCGCCGGACTACCGCAACGACACGGCCGCGATCCTGCGGACCCCGCTGCACTCCCCCGGCGGATCGCTGGTGCGCACCGGCGACGTCGTACAGTTCGCGCCCGCGGTCGGCCCGAGCAACATCGACCGCGAGCAGCGGCGGCGGCAGGCGCGCATCGGCGTCGACCTGCAGGAAGGCTACGCCCTCGGCGGCGTCACCACGGCCGTCGAAGCGGTCATGGCCGACATCGAGATGCCGCCGAACTTCACCTGGGGTTTTGCCGGCGATGTCGAGATGATGCAGGAATCGGCGGCGGCGCTGGGCCTGGCCCTTCTCCTCGCGGTGGCGTTCATCTACATCGTGCTGGCGTCGCAGTTCGAGTCATTCCTCGAGCCGCTGCTGATCATGCTGTCGCTGCCGCTCGCCATCGTCGGCGCGCTGCTGCTCCTGCTGATCACCGGCAAGAACATCGGCATGCCGGCGATGATCGGCATCGTCATGCTGATGGGGCTCGTCACCAAGAACGCCATCCTGCTGGTCGACTACACCAACCAGATGCGGCAGGAAGGGCTGTCCACGCTCGACGCCTTGCTGAAGGCAGGCCCGGTGCGGCTGCGCCCGATCCTGATGACGACGCTGGCGATGATCCTCGGCATGATGCCGTCGGCGTTCGGCACCGGCGAAGGCAGCGCCTTCAGGTCGCCGATCTCGATTGCCACGATCGGCGGGCTGATCACGTCAACGCTGCTCACCCTCGTCGTCGTGCCGGCAGCCTACCTGGTGCTGGATCGGCTGGTGGAGCGGGTCAAGGCCTGGCGGACGGCGCCGCTCTCCCCCGCCATGCGGACGGCGGCGCGCGTGACCGGCGTGGTGCTGCTGCTGGTGCTGATTGGCGCCTTCTGGAATGTCACGCGCGCGTTCGCCCAGGCGCCTTCGAGCTCGGAGTCCGGCACTTCAGTGCCGGCGTCGACCAGCCAGGCGCCCCTGACCATCGATCGCGCGCTTTCCCTTGCCTTGGAGCGCAACCAAGGGCTGAAGGTCGAGCAGGAACGGCTTCGCGAAAGCCAGGCGTCTGTTTCGGAAGCGCGCGCGGCGTTCCTGCCGCAGTTCAACCTGAACTACCAGTTCACGCCGACGCAGGCCTCGCCGCTGCTGCGGATCCCGGCCGGAGCGTTCGGCCCGACCGAGCAGACGTTCCGGGCCAATTTCATTCGCGAGAACGTCGTGCGCCTCGACATCCAGCAGCCGCTCTACACCGGCGGCCGGCTGGCCCACGCGTTCGGCGCGCAGGCGGCGGCGCAGGAGGCGACCCGGCTGTCGGTCGAGCGCGCCCGGCAGTCGCTGCAGCTGCGTGTCTACGAAACGTTCTACAGCGCGCTGCTCAACCGCGAAGGGATCGCGGTGAACCAGGAGGGCGTCGCGATTGCCGGGCGCCATCTCGAGCTGGCGCGGGCGCGGTTCGACGCCGGGTCGGCGGCCCGGCTCGACGTGCTCCGCGCCGAAGTGGAGCTGGCCAACGCGCGGGCGAGGCTGATTCGCGCCCGCAGCGCCGCCGCCGTGGCGGTGCAGGCGCTGCGCACGGTGCTGTCGCTGCCCGAGGGCGAGCCGATCTCGATCAGCGGCAACCTGGACGACGTGCCGGCGCTGCCGGCGGCCGAGACGCTGCAGCAGGCCGTCGATGCGCGCGCCGACATCCGGGCGTTCGGCGAGCAGAAGGAGGCGGCCGAGCGGATGGTCTCGCTCGCGCTGGCCGACCTCAAGCCGACGGTGGCGTTTGCCGGGAACCTGCAGTACCAGGAAGACGGGCTGTCGAACCTGCTGATCGGCGACAACCGCAGCTACCAGTTCGGCCTCGCCGTCAGCGTGCCGCTGTTCAGCGCGCCGGCGGTGGCGGCCAGAAGGGCCGCCGCGGCCGCGCGGGTGAACCAGGCCGAGTTCGGCGCGCGCGCCATGCGGGATGCGGCGCACCTCGAGCTGGCGTCGGCCTCGACCGACCTCGACGCCGCGCGTGAGATCGTCGCGACGCAGCAGAAGGCGCTCGAACTGGCGCGCGAAGGGTTGTCGATTGCCGAGGTGTCGTACGAGAACGGCGTGATCACGGCGACCGAGCTCAACGACGCGCGGCTGTCGCTGCTGCAGACCGAGTGGGAACTGATGCAGGCAAAATACGCGCAGATCGTCGCCGCCGCCCGCACCCGCCACGCGGCGGGAATTTGAGACGGGCCGGCTTCAGCCGGCCTTCTCGCTATTTCTCGATCGCCGCTTTCAGTCGCGTCAGCTGCGTGCCGATCACCTGGTCGACGACCGCCGCCAGCGTATCCAGTCCGCCTGGCGCGTAGCCGCCGACCACGTAGGTGACCGTCGCCGTCGTGCCGCTGCCGGCGGCCTGCAGCGCCCACGTCAGGCTGCCGCTCACCCCCAGCTCCTGCAACGGGCCGAGCGCCCCGAGCACACGCAGCGTCTCGTTCGGATTCGCGTAGGCCACCACGCCGTGCTGGATGCTGCCGCCGTTGGCCAGGCGCTCGCAGAAGCAGGCGCCCGCCGTGGACTCGATCGTCATGTTGCGCGCATCCCCTGAGTAGGTGTGCGCCGGGTCCCACCACTCACCGACACGCCCGAGCGCCGCGTAGACCTGCGCCGGCGTGGCGGTAATCGTCACCGTCGTCTTCGTGGTGAACCCGCCCGCCGACTTGTCGACGACCTCGGCGCCCGCGGTCGTGGCGAGCGCGACGAGCGCGAACGCTGCCAGGAACACTCGAGCCATCCGCATCCTCATCGGGTTGCTGCGGCCAGCACGCCGGCGGCGAGTGCCTTGACGTCCGCCACGGGCCGCGCGCCGTAGTGGCTGATCACCTCGGCGGCCATGACGCTGCCCAGCCTGCCGCAGGTCGCGAGCTCGCGCCCCTGGGTGTAGGCATACAGGAAGCCGGCCGCGTAGGCATCGCCAGCCCCGGTCGTATCGACAACCGTGACGCCAGGCTCGGCGTCGATCACGTGCACCTCGTTGCCGTTGACGACGACCGACCCCTTCTCGCTGCGGGTCAGCGCGGCGACTTCGCAATGCTGCCGCACCCGTTGCAGCGCCTCGTCGAAGGTCCCGACCTCGTACAGCGAGGTGACCTCGGCCTCGTTGGCGAACAGGATGTCGACGTGATGCTCGGCGAGTTCGAGGAATTCATCGCGGAAGCGCGCCACGCAGAAGGCGTCGGAGAGCGTCAGCGACACCTTGACCCCGGACGCCTTGGCGCGGAGGGCCGCGTCGCGCATTGCCTTCTTGGCGCGAGGCTGGTCCCACAGGTAGCCCTCGAGGTAGAGCACCTTCGACGACTCGATGTAGTCCATGTTGAGGTCTTCAGGCCCCAACTGGGTGGTCGCACCGAGGAACGTGTTCATCGTCCGCTGCGCATCGGGCGTCACGAAGATCAGCGAGCGCGCGGTGGACAGCCCTTCGCTCAGCCGCGGCGTGTCGTAGGTCACGCCAACCGCACGGATGTCGTGCGTGAAGACGTCGCCGAGCTGATCGTCGGCGACCTTGCCGATGTAGGCAACCGACCCGCCGAGCAGCGCAATGCAGGCCGCCGTGTTGCCGGCGGAGCCGCCAGACAGCTCCATGCCGGGGCCCATGATCGCGTAGAGACGCTCGGCGTCCGCCGCCTCGATGAGCGACATCGCCCCCTTGGCCAGCTTGTGCTCGACGAGCAGCGAGTCCTCGGCCTGGGCAATGACGTCGACGATGGCGTTGCCGATGGCCGTGACGTCGAAGCGCCGCGCCGCCACTAGACCGCCTCCGCGTTGAGGTACTTGCCGACGAGCGGCGCGAGGTCTTTTCGCACCTGCGGCGGGATCGCCTCCGGCCGCGTGATCAGCGCAAATTTCAGGGCCGACGCGCACTCGCAGGTGCGCTCGAACGGCAGCTTCTCCACCGCCCCGGCGATGATGCGCTGCGCCGTCTGCGCGTTCTGCACCAGGTTGGCGATGACCATATCGACCGTGACCGAGTCGTGGTCGGGGTGCCAGCAGTCGTAGTCGGTGACGAGCGCGATGGTCGTGTAGCAGATCTCCGCTTCGCGCGCGAGCTTCGCTTCCTGCAGGTTGGTCATGCCGATGATGTCGGCGCCCCACGACCGATAAAGCTTCGACTCGGCCAGCGTCGAGAACTGCGGCCCCTCCATGCAGACGTAGGTCCCGCCCTGGTGCACGGTGGCGCCAGACGCCTTCCCGCTTTCGTGCGCGACGCCGCTCAGCAGCTTGCAGAACGGGTGCGCGAAGCCGACGTGCGCGACGAGGCCGCGGCCGAAGAACGTGCTCACCCGCCCCCGCGTGCGATCGATGAATTGATCGGGGATGACGATGTCGAGCGGCTTGTACTCCTCTTTCAGGCTGCCGACGGCGCTCGCCGAGAGGATGTACTCGACGCCGAGCAGCTTCATCCCGTAGATGTTGGCGCGGAAGTTCAGCTCCGACGGGCTGATCCGGTGGCCGGCGCCGTGCCGCGCCAGAAACGCCACGCGCTTCCCACGCAGCGTGCCGAGCACGTACGGGCCCGACGGATCGCCGAACGGCGTCGTGAGCGTGACTTCCCTGCGGTCGGTGACGTCGGCCATGTCGTACAGGCCGCTGCCGCCGATGATGCCAATCTGTGCGGTGTCCATGAAGATGCTTATTCTACCGGCTCGACGAACCGCTTGCCATCGCGCTCGCGGATATAGCCGGCCGCAATCAGCGGATCGTGCTCGAACAGGATCAGGTGTCCGCCGTCGATGGCCTCCCGAATCACCCGCTTCTTGACGGCGAGCGTCTCCATCGGGAACAGGTCGTAGCCCATGATCCAGGCGTCGTTGATGTGGGCGGCTGTGGGAATGAGATCGGCGCAGAAGACAGCGGTCGCCCCGGCCGATTCGATGTAGACGATCTGGTGCTGGCCGGTATGCCCGCCGGTACGGACGACCCGAACGCCGGGCCGCACCTCGTGATCGGACTCGTAGAAGTCGGCCACCCCCGCTTCGCGCAGTGGCACGAAGTCGTCCGGCAGGTAGCTGGCTCGGTTGCGTTCGTGGGGATGGGTCGCGTCCGCCCATTCCGCAGCCCGAATCAGGTACCGCGCGTTGCGAAACCGCGGAATCGCGGCCCCGTAGGGCACCCCTTTACGGGGTGCCATCGTCGCCCCGCCAAAGTGATCGAAGTGCAGGTGGCTGGCGAGCACCGTGTCGAGGTCATCGGCGTGCAGTCCCGCATCGGCCAGCGCGTGATCGAGGTGCCTCGCGCGATCGAACGCGTAGATGCCGCGCTCCTTCTCGCTCCACTTGTCGCCAGCACCGCAGTCGATCAGCAGGCGTCCCCAATCCCCTTCCACCAGCACGGGGCGCATGGCGAGCTGGATGCGGTTGCGATCGTCCGGCCGCGTCTTCCTCTCCCAGAGCGGACGGGGGACCACGCCGAACATCGCGCCGCCATCCAGGCGGAAGAGTCCGTCGTGCAGCACCGTCACCTGGAGATTGCCGATGGCCACGCGTCGAATCGAGAGGTTGGCCTGGGCCGGCGCCTGCTTCAGTTCGACCAGGACCCCATGGGCCGCGGCGGGGTGGATGAACGCCACGAGCGCCCCTTCGGCGCCAGGCCGCGGGTGCTCGTCAACCAGGCGCACGCCGCGCGCCGAGAGCTGCGCCAGCGCCGCGTGAATATCCTCCACGCGCAGGGTGATGTGATGCAGCCCGGGACCGCGTCTGTCGATGTACTTCGCGATCGCCGAATCGCCGGCCGTCGCCTCGAGCAACTCGAGCGCCGCCTGGCCGGTCGGGATGAAGTGGGCGCGTACGCGCTGCGTCACCACCTCTTCGGGCGCCTCGACCTCGAGGCCGAGCGCGTCCCGGTAGAACGCGAGCGCCGCGGCAAGATCCTTGACGGCAATGCCGACGTGATCGAGGACCGCTCTCATGACTGCGCCATCAGCGAGGCCGCCGCCGAGTAGGGATCGGTGTCGCGCGCGACGACGGCATCAACCGTCCGCGCCCAGGCCTCCGCGCCGACCCGTTCCTGGAACTGCCGCAGGAAGGTCTGGCCGACGACCTCGCGCAGCCGGTGCTCCTGCCGCTGCCGCTCGCGGGCGGCGCGCTCTGATGGCGCGCGATCGCGGAAGCGCTGGATCGCCTCCCACACCTCGCTGATCCCCTTCCCCTCGGTCGCCACCGTCTTCAGGACGGGCGGCCGCCACGCGCCTTCGGCAAACGGCTGCAGCGTGAGGGCCGCCGTGATCGCCTGCACCAGGCGATCGGCCCCGTCGCGATCGGCCTTGTTCACGACGAAGATGTCGGCGATCTCCATGATCCCCGCCTTGAGCGCCTGCACATCGTCGCCGGTGCCCGGCACCAGCGTGACGATCGACAGGTCGGCGGTGCGGACGATGTCGACCTCTCCCTGGCCGACGCCGACCGTCTCGATGACGATGACGTTCCGGCCGGCCGCGTCGAGTACGGTGGCGACGTCGCCGGTGGCGCGCGCCAGGCCGCCAAGGTGTCCGCGGGTGGCCATGCTGCGGATGAAGACGCCGGCATCGGCCGCGTGCGCTCCCATGCGGACGCGATCCCCGAGGACCGCGCCCCCCGTGAAGGGGCTCGTCGGATCGACGGCAATGACGCCGACCGTCTGCCCGGCGCGGCGGATCTCCGCGATCAGGCGATCGACCAGCGTGCTTTTCCCGGCGCCGGGCGGCCCGGTCACCCCGACGAGGTACGCCTCGCCCGTATGGGGATAGAGGGCCCGTACGAGCTCCACCCCCTCGGCCGCCTCATCCTCGATGAGCGAAATGGCGCGCGCGAGGGCTCTGGCGTCGCCGGCCCGCACGGCGGCGGCCAGATCGGGTGTCCTCAAGAAATGACTCCCGACCCCATTACAAAGTTGTAAGCAGGAGTTGGCGGGCGATCACCAGTCTCTGGATTTCGCTGGTGCCTTCGCCGATGGTCGTCAGCTTCACGTCGCGGAAATACTTCTCGGCCGGGTAGTCCTTCACGAAGCCGTAGCCGCCGTGGATCTGCACGCCGTCCTCGGCGGCGCGCACGGCAATCTCGCTCGAATACAGCTTGGCCATCGCCGCTTCCAGCGTCGTCCGCTCGCCGGCGTCCTTCATGGCCGCGGCGCGGTACGTGAGCAGCCGCGCCGCCTCGATGCGCGTGGCGGTGTCCACCAGCTTCGCGCGGATGCTTTGGAACGCGCCGATCGGCTGGCCGAACTGGCGCCGCTCGAAGGCGTAGCGGCGCGCTGCCTCATAGGCGCCCTGGGCCAGGCCGACCGCCAGCGCCGCAATGCCGATGCGTCCGGCATCCAGCACCTGCAGCGCGTTGACGAACCCCTGGTCCTCGGCGCCGAGCAGGCTGTCCGCCGGGACGCGGCACTGCTCGAAGATCACCTCGCTCGTCTCGCTGGCCCGCATCCCGAGCTTGTCTTCCTTCTTGCCCGGGCGGAACCCCGGCGTCCCCTTCTCGACGATGAAGGCCGAGATGCCGCGGGTCCCCTTGGCGCGACTGGTGAGCGCCATGACGACGATCAGATCGCCGGACCGCCCGTGGGTGATGAACTGCTTGGTGCCGTTGAGGACCCAACCATCGCCGTCGCGCACCGCGGTCGTGCGCATGGCGGCGGCATCGCTGCCCGACGACGCTTCGGTGAGCCCCCACGCCGCCAGCTTCTCGCCGCGCGCGAGCGGCACGACGTAGCGCTGCTTCTGGGCCTCAGTGCCGAACATCGCGATGTGCGCGGTGCCGAGACCGTTGTGCGCCGCGACCGACAGGCAGACCGACGGATCGACCCTGGCCAGTTCCTCGATGCAGACGCAGTAGTCGACCGACGACATCGCCGCGCCGCCGAGTTCCTCGGGAATCTGGATGCCCATCAGCCCGAGCTCGGCCAGCCGGGGGACCAGTTCGGCCGGGAAATGCTGGGCTTCGTCCCACTCCTGCACGTGCGGACGGATCTCCGCCTCCGCGAACTCGCGGACACTGCGCCGCAGCAGCTGCTGATCCTCGGTCAGCCGCACGTCCATCGGGCGCGATCGTATCATTCGGTCATGCATCCGATCCGCACGCTGCTGCTGACGCTGGCCCTGCTGACGACCGCGGCGGCCCCGGCGCTCGCCGATGCCACCGCCTTCATCGGCAGCACGACCACGCCGGCCAGCCGTCCGGCACGCGGCTTCGCCATTGGGGTCGGCCTGCTGGTGGTCGGTTTCGAGTTCGAATACTCCGACAGCAAGCCCGACGAACTGGAGGGGGCGCCGCAGCTGCGGACCGGCATGGGCAACATCCTGCTGCAGACGCCCATCCCGATTGCCGGCATGCAGTTCTACGCGACGACCGGCGGGGGGATCTACCGCGAGTCGCTTGGCACCCGCCAGGAAACCCACGTCGGCATCAACACCGGCGGCGGCGTGAAGGTATCGCTGCTCGGGCCGATCCGCGCGCGCCTCGACTACCGCGTCTTCAACCTGCGGGGGACGCCGCTGCACGGCACCGTGCACCGCGTCTACGCGGGGGTGAACCTGGCTTTCTAGGGCTGGGGCTGGAGACTCAGCATCGTCTGGCCGCCAGAAAACGCCCCGATGTAGAGACGATACAGTTCCTGGGCTTCGGCCGGGAACGCTTCCGCCAGGATCTTCGCGACCCCGTACTCGGCGCCTTTCACGGCCGGATCCATCACGAAGACGTAGAGGACGCTGTTGGCCGGCCCCGGCTCGACCGCCTTGAAGATCTTCCAGCTCGCCGCCTGCTGCCGGCGCACCGGGTCGGTCGACTGCTCGAGCGCCTGCCGCAACCGGCCGATCACCATCTCGAAGTCCTTCACCGCATCCGGCCGGATGGCGTTGAAGATCATCCCCGCCTCCGTGCCGAATACCCGCGGGGTCACGGGCGCGGGCGTCGGCGCCGGGGCCACCGTGCCGGGCGTTGCCGGAGCTGGCGTCGGAACCTGGGTTGTCGGAGCGGGAGCCTGGACTGCGGGGGGTGGCGGAGCGGCCTGCGGGATCATGCCTAGAGTGTAGCTGCGGGCGGACCCGCCCGCAGCCACCCCGGTACTTGCGGGACTTACTGGCCCATCGTGGCGACGGTCGTGAGCTGCACCTGCGCCAGGTTCGCCTTGAACGCGCCCGCGTACTTGTCGTAGAGCGCCTTCTGCTGCGTCGGGTCCTTGACGGCCGCGTAGATGTTGGCCATCACGCCGTAGTCGGCGTTGGGCACGACGGGGCTGATCAGGTGCGTGTAGACGATCGAGCCGTCCGGCTGCGCAGGCCCCTTGAGAATCTTCCAGCCCGGCGCCTGCTGCGCGGCTTCCGGCGTGGCGCCCGAGGCCAGCGCCATCTTCAGCGCCTGCACCACTTCCTCGAAATCGGCTTCCTTGCCGGCGTTGATGGTGAACATCCACACCACGGTGTCGCCGGTAAAGGTCAGCTTGTTGGCCTGGGCCGTTTGCTGCTGGGCGGGTGCCGCCTGTTCGGCTCCCTGTGCAGACGCGTTCTGCGAAAACGCCGGCAGCAGCAGAACCGCGCCAGCCAGTAGGACTCCGGACAGTCGTCGCATCTTCTCGCCTCCTCGGAAAGGCCGATAATCTATCGTACGTCCGCGTTGATGAAAACGGCCATGATTTCGTGAGCAAGAAGCATTCCTGCCCGGGTCAAGCGCAGACGGCCGCCATCATATAGCAGCAACCCCGCCTCGGCGAACGGCGCCAGGTCCCGCCAATACTCGTCAATGATCGCAACACCATATCGCGTTTTGAACTCGGCGACATCCAGTCCTGACAGGAGGCGCAGGCGGGTCACAATGGCCTCTTCGACCCGCTCCCGGGGCGTCAGCCGGCGCTCCTCGACGCTGAGCGGCCCTCGTGACCGGACGGTCGCGATGTAGTCCTCGGTCGAGGCGCGGTTCTTCCAGCGGACCCCGGCACGGGTCGAGTGCGCGCCGCAGCCGAAGCCGAGCCACTCGCCGTCGGTCCAGTATTTCAGATTGTGCCGCGACTCGCGCCCGGGACGGGCGACGTTTGAAATTTCGTAGTGCGAGTACCCGGCGCGGTCGGTCCGTTCCAGCGCCGCCATGTACATGTCGGCCACGTCGTCGTCGGGGGCCACCGACCACTTCCCCCGCGCCATCGCGTCGCGCAGCGGGGCATTCGGGTAGATCTCGAGCATGTACATCGAGGCATGCTCGGGACCGAGGGCGACCAGCGCCTCGACCGACTCCAGCCACTGCGGCGTCGTCTGCTGCGGCAGCCACATCATCAGGTCGAGGGAGATGTTGTCGTAGCCCGCGGTGCGGGCCGCCTGGAACGCCGTGGCCGCGCGCTCGGCGTTGTGCAGCCGCGTCAGCCGCTGCAGCTCGTCGTCGCGAAACGACTGGACCCCGTAACTGAGGCGGTTGACCCCCGCCTCACGGAACCCTTCGAGCTTCTCCGGGGTGATCGTCTCCGGGTTGGCCTCGAGGGTGATTTCGGCGTCCGGCGCCAGGGCGAACGCGGCGCGGCAGGCCTTCAGGATCCGGTCGACGTCAGCCGGGTCGAGCAGCGAGGGAGTACCGCCGCCAAAGAAGATGGTGTCCGCGGCTGCCCCGCCCGCCCCGAGCGGAGCCGAGGGGTCACCGGCCCGCTCGATCTCCTCGACCAGCGCCGCGACATAGCGGTCCTTGAGCCCGGCCTCGAACAGGCCGCGGTTGAAGTTGCAGTAGTTGCAGATGGCGGAGCAGAACGGGATGTGGACGTAAAGACCGAGCAATTCAGGATTCACAATTCAGAATTCAGAATTCACAATTCCATTCTGCATTCTGCATTCTGCATTCTGAATTCTACGATCCAGCCCGGCCTCCTGGCCATTTGAGGTCGCCCTTGCCGTCGCCGCCGCGGGCGATGGTCGACGGCTTGAGCTGGGCGCGCGCCTGGCCGGCCGTGCGCGACGGCAGGGAGGGCTTGCGGGCGGCCTTGCTGCGCATCTTCCAGAGCGTCATCAGCTCCTCGACCCCGCCGTTGGGCGGCAGCTCGCGGTAGTCGGCGCCGTCGAGATAGAAGAACTCGCACATCTCGTGCAGCCGCGACCGCATCCGGAAGCCGATGCGGAACAGGAGCGAGTCCGGGTCGGTGCTGTCGGGATTGTCGTCGTAGTTCGACGTGAACAGCGTCGCCCGTTTCTCGCTGTAACGGGCGTTGACGATGAGATTCAGCGTTTCCTCGACCCACTCCGAGGTCTTTTCGGCGCCGAGATCGTCGAGCACCAGCAGGTCCGCCTCGATCACCGGCCGCAGCACGTCCATCTCCTGCGTGCGGTTGACCGGGTCGTAGGTACTGCGAATGACCTTCAACAGGTCACGCGTGTCGTAGAAGACCCCGCGGGCGCCGCGGCTGCGAATCACCTCGCGCAGTACGGCAACGGCCAGGTGGGTCTTCCCCACCCCGGGCGGGCCCTGCAGGAACATCCCCTTGTCGACGACCGGGAAGCGCTCCGCCAGCCGCCGCGCATACTGCAGCGCGCTCGTCAGCTGCTCGTTGTAGGCGATGTAGTTGTCGAAATCGCAGTGCTGGTAGCGGCGGGGAATCCGCGCCTCGGCAAGCAGGCGCGCCGAGGACTGCTCACGGACGCAGTCGCAGCGTGTGACCCGCGAGACACCGTCGACCTCGATTGTTTTCCAGGTCGTGTCGTCGCAGATCTGGCAGGCCACACGGGATGATAAACCAATTCAAAATGCAAAATGCAAAATGCAGAATTACTTTTGACCTTTGACCTTTGACTTTTGACTTTCATCGCTCGACTTCGTCTGGGGCGAATGCCTCACAAGATCCGTCGGCGACGACTTGACCAGTGCCGTGCTCAACCGCTGCTCCCAGTCGTCGATGCCGCGGGCGAGCTCGCGCTTGACGTAGTCCATGAACTCGTTGACTTCGCCCTGCATCTGCTCGATCTTGCGCCGCATGTTGAGGATGATCTCGACGCCGGCCAGGTTGACGCCGAGATCGCGCGTCAGCGTCAGGATGGTCTCGAGCTGCTCGAGGTCCTCCTCGGAATAGAGCCGCGTGTTCCCCTCGGTCCGCGACGGCGTCAGCAGCCCCTCACGCTCGTAGAGGCGGAGTGTCTGCGGGTGGATGTTGTACTTCTGCGAGACGGCGCTGATCATGTAGTACGCCTTGCCCCGCTCCGCCCGTTTCACAGCAGCCATGTCAGTGTTGCTCCCGGACGTTTTCGCCGTTGATGCGGCCGAACTCGCGCAGCAGCTCCTTGGAGCGCTCGTCGAGGATGCGTGGCAGCATCAACCGCGCTTCCACGACCAGGTCCCCCCGCCGCCCGTCGCGGGTCGAGGTCGCCCCCTTCTCGCGGAGGCGGAACCGCTGTCCCGACTGGGTACCCGGCGGCACACGCAGCCGCGCCGTGCCGTCCGGCGTCGCGATCTCGATGCGCGCGCCGAGCGCCGCCTCGTGAATCGCCACGGCCACGACCGTGTACAGGTCGTCCCCTTCGCGGCGGAACGAGGCATGGGGCGCGACGTGGACGGTGATGAACAGGTCGCCCGGGGCGCCGCCGCGCAGCCCGGCGTTGCCTTTGCCGGGGATGCGGACGCGGTCGCCGTCGGCGATGCCCGGCGGAATCCGCACCGGCACGGTGTCGGCGCGCGCCTCCTGCCCCGCCCCCGCGCACGCGTCGCAGGCGCGCGGCCGCACCTGCCCGGTGCCGCCGCACGACGGACAACTGCGTGAGAACACCATGTGGCCGCGCACCGATCGCACGGTGCCCGCCCCGTGGCAGACCAGGCAGGGCCCCGCCGTCGTCCGCGTCAGCCCGCTGCCGGCGCAGGTCCGGCACGTCTCCCGCCGTGTCACGACCAGCGGCCGCTGCACGCCGGCCAGCGCCTCCTCGAACGACAGCCGGATCTCCTGGTGGAGATCGGCGCCGCGCTCGGGGGCCGGCTGCCGCGCGCCGCGCTCGCGCAGCACCTCGGCGAACAGGTCGCCAAAGGTCGCCGAGTAATCGACGCCGCGCGACGAGAAGTCGAACCCCTCGAAGCCGCCCGCGCGCCGGTCGTCCCGCGCCGGCCCCAGCCCCGAGTCGTAGCGTGAACGGCGCTCGGGGTCGATCAGCGTCTCGTACGCCTCGAGGATCTGCCGGAAGCGGTGCTCCGCCAGCCGGTCCCCCGGATTGATATCCGGGTGGTAGCGGCGTGCCAGCCGCCGGTAAGCCCGCTTGATGTCGGACTCACTGGCGCCATGTTGCAAACCCAGGACGACGTACAGATCCATTAGTGATGTTGGATTAACGATTGGTGATGCCTTCCATTCACGAATCGTTAATCGCTATTCATGAATGCTCTATTTCTTCTCCTCGTCCACCACTTCGGCGTCGATGACGTCGCCCTGCGCCTCACCACCGGGCGCCCCCGTTGCCCCGCCGCCCGGAGCACCCTCCGCACCCGTAGCACCCGTAGCACCGCTAGCACCAGCACCCTTGTAAAGCGCTTCTGCCGCCTTGTGCTGCGCCTGCGTCAGCTGCTCCATCGCCCGCGCCATCGCCGCGGCATCGTTGGCGTTGACCGCCGACTTGAGCGACTCGATCGCCGTTTCCACCGCCGCCTTGTCTTCCGGCGCCAGCTTGCCGCCCATGTCCTGCAGCATCTTCTCGCCGGCATAGACCGCCTGGTCGGCGCGGTTGCGCGTCTCGATCTCTTCCTTGCGCTTGCGGTCTTCCTCGGCGTGCGCCTCGGCGTCCTTCATCATCCGGTCGACCTCGTCCTTGCTGAGGCCGCTCGACGCGGTAATGGTGATCTTCTGCTCCTTGCCGGTGCCGAGGTCCTTGGCCGACACGTT
This sequence comes from Vicinamibacterales bacterium, assembly GCA_050247255.1. GTDB lineage: Bacteria > Acidobacteriota > Vicinamibacteria > Vicinamibacterales > UBA2999 > JBFWUM01. The sequence continues at coordinate 31,429 of JBFWUM010000026.1, forward strand.
GACCATGCCGTTGGCGTCGATGTCGAACGTCACCTCGATCTGCGGCACGCCGCGCGGCGCCGGCGGAATGCCGACCAGCTGGAACCGCCCGAGCGTGCGGTTGTCGCGGGCCAGCGGCCGCTCGCCCTGCAGCACGTGCACCTCGACGCTGGTCTGGCTGTCCGCGGCCGTCGAGAACGTCTCGCTCTTGCGCGTCGGAATCGTCGTGTTGCGCGGGATCAGCGTCGTCATCACGCCGCCGAGCGTCTCGATGCCGAGCGAGAGCGGCGTCACGTCGAGCAGCAGCAGGTCCTTGACCTCGCCGGCGAGGACGCCGGCCTGGATCGCGGCGCCGACGGCGACGACTTCGTCGGGGTTGACCCCCTTGTGCGGCTCCTTGCCGAACAGGTCCTTGACGATCTGCTGCACGCGCGGAATGCGCGTCGAGCCGCCGACGAGCACGACCTCGTCGATCTTCGAGGCGTCGAGGCCGGCGTCGGCGAGCGCCTGCTTGGTCGGCCCGACCGTCTTCTGCAGCAGGTCCTCGACGAGCTGCTCGAACCTGGCCCGCGTCAGCTTCATCTGCAGGTGTTTCGGCCCGCTGGCGTCGGCGGTGATGAACGGCAGGTTGATGTCGGTCTCCATCACCGTGGAGAGCTCCATCTTGGCCTTCTCCGCCGCTTCCTTGAGGCGCTGCAGCGCCATCCGGTCCTTGCTCAGGTCGATGCCGTCGCTCTTCTTGAACTCCGAGGCAATCCAGTCGATGACGCGCTGGTCGAGGTTGTCGCCGCCGAGGTGCGTGTCGCCGTTGGTGGCCTTGACCTCGACGACCCCTTCGCCGACTTCCAGGATCGAGATGTCGAACGTGCCGCCGCCGAAGTCGTACACGGCAATCGTCTCGTCCTTCTTCTTGTCGAGCCCGTAGGCCAGCGCTGCCGCCGTCGGCTCGTTGACGATGCGCATGACCTCGAGGCCGGCAATCTTGCCCGCCTCCTTGGTCGCCTGGCGTTGCGCGTCGTTGAAGTAGGCGGGCACGGTGATCACCGCCTTGGTGACCGACTGGCCCAGGTATTCCTCCGCCGCCTGCTTCAGCTTCTGCAGGATCATCGCGGAGATCTGCGGCGGCGCGTACTCGTCGTTCATGATCTTGACGCGCACGTCGTTGCCCGCCGCCGTCACCGAGTAGGGCACCATCTTCATCTCTTCGTTCACTTCATCGAAGCGCCGCCCCATGAAGCGCTTGATCGAGAAGATGGTGTTCTCCGGGTTGGTCACGGCCTGGCGCTTGGCCACCTGGCCGACCAGGCGCTCGCCCGTCTTCGCGAACGCCACCACCGAAGGAGTGATGCGGCTCCCTTCGGGGTTGGTGATCACGACGGGCTCGCCGCCTTCCATGACCGCGACGACGGAGTTGGTGGTGCCCAGGTCGATGCCGATGATTTTGCTCATGCCGTTATTATGAAATCTGAGTGATTTGCAGTCAACTTCAGCCGTCAGGGAAAGCTAACCCTTTGCCGCAGCGAGGCTTATACTGAGGGGAATGACGCTCGCGCGGCTTGCCATCCTGGTGGCGGTTTTTGCGGTCACGGCGATCGCCGGCAGCCTGAGCGGGGTCCTGTTCGCGTTTTCCGACGACCTCCCGCAGATCACCGCGCTCGACGACTACCAGCCGAACACGATTACCCGGGTGGTCGCCCGCGACGGGCGGGTGATTGGCGAGTACGCCACCGAACGCCGCGTCGTCGTCGGCTACGACGACCTGGCGCCGGCGCTTCGCAACGCCATCATCGCGACCGAGGATGCCGGCTTCAACCAGCACTTCGGCCTGAGCGTCTCGCGCATCCTGGTCACGCTGGCCAAGGACATTCTCACCGGCCAGCGCGCCGGCGCGAGCACGTTGACCCAGCAGCTGGCCCGCAACCTGTTCCCAATCGGGTTCGAGAAGACCGCGGAACGCAAGATCAAGGAAGCGCTGATCGCCATCCAGCTGGAAAAGCGCTACACCAAGCGCGAGATCTTCGCCCTCTACGCCAACCAGATCTACATGGGGCACGGCGCCTATGGCGTCGAGGCTGCTTCGCGCCTCTACTTCGACAAGCCGGCGAGCGAGCTCTCGATCGAGGAAGCGGCGACGATTGCCGCCATCATCCAGGCGCCCGAGCGCCTGAGCCCGTTCGTCAACCCGCAGCGCGCACTGGCCCGCCGCAACTACGTGATCGGGCGCATGCACGAGGAAGGGCTGATCTCGGCCGAGGAGGCGCAGCAGGCGTCGGACCATCCGCTCGTCGTGCAGGGACAGCCGGCCGGCGACCGCTCGATTGCCCCCTACTTCGTCGAGGAGGTGCGGCAGCTCCTCGAGGCCAAGTACGGCGCGAAGGCGCTGTATGAGGCGGGACTCACGGTGCAGACGACGCTCGATCCGCTCCTGCAGGAGTCGGCCAACCGTGCAGTCGATCGCGGGCTGCGGCGCCTCGACAAGCGGCGCGGCGGCTACCGCGCGCCCGCCCGCAACGTGCTCGAAGAAAAGCACACGCTGGAGGGTTTCACCGCTCCGCGGTGGAGCGAAGCGATTCTCGACGGCGACATCGTTCCCGCGGTCGTCATCGAGGCGCCCGGCGGCGGCGCGCCGGCGCGGGTCCGTATCGGCGACCACATCGTCGAGATGCCGCGGGCCGCGTGGGCCTGGACGCGGCGGGGCCGGGCGTCAGACCTGTTCAAGCCTGGCGACCTGATCGACGTCGAGGTGCGGAGCATCGAGGACGGCGTGCCGCAGACGATCGCCCTCGAGCAGGCGCCGCTCGTCGAGGGCGCGCTGTTGGCCATCGACAACCGCTCCGGGCAGATCCGGGCGATGGTCGGCGGCTTCAGCTTCCTCCGCAGCAAGTTCAACCGCGCGGTGCAGGCGCGGCGGCAGATGGGATCGGTGTTCAAGCCGATCATCTTCACCGCCGCAATCGATCGCGGCTACACGCCGGTGTCGATCTTCATCGACGAACCGGTGTCGTACGAGGCAGGGCCGAACCAGCCGCCGTACCGGCCGCAGAACTACGACCGCAGGTATCTCGGGCCGATCACGCTGCGCCACGCGCTCGAAGACTCGCGCAACATTCCGGCCGTCAAGGCGGTCGATGAACTCGGACCGCGATCGGTCATCGAATACGCCACGCGCTTCGGTTTCCCCGGAAGCCTGCCGCCGTACCTCTCTCTGGCGCTCGGCTCCGCGGAGGCGTCGCTGCTCGAGGTGACGAGCGCCTATTCCGCCTTCCCCAACCACGGCGTGCGGATGGTGCCCTACTCGGTGATCAGCATCTCCGACCGCGAAAGCAACGTGCTCGAGGAGAACCGCCCCGATCCGCGCGAGGCCATCCGCGCCGACACCGCCTACGTCATCACCAACCTGATGGAAGGGGTCGTCCAGAGCGGCACGGCCGCCGCGGCGCGATCGCTCAACTGGCCGCTCGCCGGCAAGACCGGGACGATGGACGAGTACACCGACGCCTGGTTCGTCGGCTTCGACCCCAACATCACCGTCGGCGTGTGGGTCGGCTATGACGAGAAGAAGCCGCTCGGCCGCGGCGAAACCGGCGCCCAGGCGGCGCTGCCGATCTGGATCGACTTCATGCGCGACTACATCGAGGCGCGCGCCGATCGCGAGAACCCGCCGATGTTCGAGGCGCCGGGCAACATCGTCCTGGCCACGCTGCCGAACGGCCGCACGGAGGTGTTTATTAACGGCACCCAGCCGGCCAACACGGCGGTCCTGCCGGCCTCACAGTCGCTCCCCGCCACGCCATAACATGCGCGGCTTGCGACGCGCGTCGCTGCCCCTGGTCGTCATCGTCACGCTGCTCGCCGGGAGCTTCCCCAGGGCGGCATCCGAACCGGTCCGTGCACGAGGCGGCATGGTGGTGGCGCAGGAGCGCCTGGCCGCCCAGGTCGGCGCCGACATCCTCCGCGACGGCGGCAACGCCATCGACGCGACCGTCGCCACCGCGTTCGCGCTCGCCGTCACGTTTCCGTTCGCCGGCAACATCGGCGGCGGCGGCTTCATGATCGTGAGGACCGCCGGCGGGGAGACCGCCGCCTACGACTTCCGCGAGACGGCGCCGGCGGGCTCGTCGCCGACGATGTTCATGCGCGAGGGGCGGTACGACGCGCGCCTCCACCACGACAGCCACCTGGCCGTCGGTGTCCCCGGGACCGTCGCCGGCCTGCACCTGGCCTGGCGGGCCCACGGGACGCTGCCGTGGCAGCGGCTCGTGCGGCCGGCCATCACCCTGGCCCGCGACGGCTTCGTCGTCAGCGACGGCCTGGCGCGTTCGCTCGCCGGCGTGCTCGACGAGATGA
>JBFWUM010000026.1:35854-61074 GCA_050247255.1 Vicinamibacterales bacterium
GGGATCCTGCTGAACAACGAGATGGGCGACTTCAATGCCGGCCCGGGGCTGACCGATGCGACGGGTCTCATCGGCACGCCGCCGAACCTCGCCGCGCCGGGCAAGCGGATGCTGTCGAGCATGGCGCCGACCATCGTCACGCGCGGCGGCGAGCTGTTCATGGTGACCGGCAGCCCCGGCGGCCGGACGATCATCAACACCGTGCTGCAGACGCTCGTCAACGTCGTCGATTTCGGCATGAACGCGCAGGAGGCGGTGGACTTCGGCCGCTTCCACCACCAGTGGCTGCCCGATCGCATCCAGCACGAGCGCAACGGGCTGTCGCCGGACACACTCGCCGACCTGCGGCGGCGCGGGCACACGCTGCTCGAAGTCCGCAGCCAGGGCTCGGCGCAGGTGATCGTCGTGAACGCTGATGAAGGTGTGCTGGAGGGCGGCAGCGACCGGCGAACGCCCGACGCCACCGCCATCGCTGCGCCCCGCTGATCCCTAACCGTTCCGGATCGTCTTGATGGTGTCTTTCAGGTCTTCGTAGAGCACGCGCGCATGCCGCCGCACTTCTTCGAAGCCGGCCCGCATCTCCGCGCGCAGCGCCTCGTCGACCGCCCGCAACTCCGCGCGCAATGCCTCGTCGCCCGCCCTCATCTCGGCGCGCAACGCCTCGTCGCCTGCCCGCATTTCGGCCCGGAGCAAGTCCCGGGTGGCAGAATGCTCCAGCCGATTCTCTTCCCGAAATTGCAGAAACTCCGCCCTCAGCGCCGCGACTTCGGCTGGCAATTTCTCCAACACTTCAACCTTTTGTTCCAGGATCTCGACCCGCCGATCGAGTGATGCGTCCGCCATCGCTGCCTCCTGAGAAACAGGAGTGCGACGACGATACCATCGTCGGGCTCACTTGACGACGGTCAGCGTGACCTGCGCGCGAAGTTCCTCGCCGGTGACCTTGTCGGAGGCTGCGGTGAACTGCGTCGACTGGCCGTCGCGGAGGATCACCGAGTTGGCAGATCGGTAGGTTCGGAAGCTCGGTGGGCCTTCTAGTCGCGCAAGCGGCGTCCCTTCCGGCCCCTGCCGTGCGGTTCTGACCTCGCCTGGGATGACCGACGTGTCCTCGATGGCGAGCCACACCGCGAAGCGACCGCTGTCGAGCGGCCGCACACGGCCGTCGATGTTCGTCCCGGCCTCCTGATAGGTCACCCCACCGGCAGGATCGCTCGCATTGACAACGGGCACCTTTGCGCCCATCCGCACACTGGATGATTGGTTGTCGCTGGCGAGCGTCAGCTCGTAGGGAAGGCTGCTCAAGAGCTTCCCGTCCTTGAACTTCGACAGCACCACTTGCACCTTCAACGGGACGATGGACCGCTGGTCCCGTTCTGCGGCTTCTCGCGCCGCACGCTGTCCCGCCTGGATCGCCTCCTGAACCACGCGGACTTGAGCGTTGGGATCCTCTGGGGCGGGTGGGTTCTGCGCCGAGAGGCCGGCGCTCAGCGCCATGACCAGGATGACGGCGACCAGGCTGGTTGTCATTGCATTACTCCTGAAAGAGGCGCAATCGGCTCGAGCGGCTCGATTGCAATCGCATCAAGGGCCATCAATTCGGCCGGCGGCACCGTCGGGAACGATTCCGCCGTAACCGTTCCTGCGGCGGCCGCCCGCATCAGGGCGCGCAGTCCTTCCGCGTCCGCCGGCGACACAACGACCCGTGGCATCGAATCGCCGCTGGCCGGCACCGGCGGAATCGCCATGACCCGCGGAGACATGCGTTCCACAGGCTCGCCAACGAGCCTGATGTCCTCTCGCCGACTCGAGTCGGTCTGCACGTGCGTCACGTCGGGTCGGCTGAGGCCGGCCCCTACATACAATGCGAGCGCGACGGTCGATGCACCCGCGGTGATCGGCACCACCAAGCCCCATCGCGATGCGCGCATCGGGGAGCGTTCCACGTGCATCCGCACACGGGCGCGGAACTCGGGCGACGGCGCGACGTCGAGCAGCGCCGCGAGCTCGCGGTCGAGCGCCGCGTCGGTCAGCGGGTGGTCGAATCGGTTGTCATCCATGACAGGTGCTCTCGGAGTCGCTGCCTCGCCAGGAAGAGGCGCGACTTGACCGTACCTTCCGGGATACCCAGCAGCGCGGCCACCTCGGCGACCTCGTGACCGTCGATGCTCGCCAGGACGATCACCGCGCGCAGCTTCTCAGGGAGTGCGTCGATGGCCGCCCACATTGCCGTGGCACGCTCGGTCCCGGCTGCGTCGCCAGTATCGGACGGCTGCAGCGCGCCGTGCGCCATCTCACGCGCGGCACGCCGGCGGTCGGCACGCCGGCGATCCAGCGCGAGCCGCCAGGCGAGCCGCACCAGCCAGCTTCGAAACTTCTCGCGGTCGCGCAATTGACGGAACCGGGCGTGGGCCCGCGTGAACGCCTCCTGCGCGACGTCCTCAGCATCTTCCCGGTGCCGGAGCACCGAGAACGCCACGCGAAAGGCCAGGGTGGAGGTGTCGAGCAGCCGCTGCTCGAACTCGCGTTCGAGCGCCTCGTCTTCGGCGTTCATGACGCCGCCGGCCAGGCGGTCGGTCCACTCATGCATCGCAGGTGCGTTCGTAGACAGGACGCCGCCGGGTCGACGGGGGTTCACTGGGTGGTCGGTGGTCGGTGGTCGGTGGTCGGTAGTCGGTGGTCGCAGGAGGCCATCTCCGTGCCTCCCCGACCATCGACCATCGACCACCTACCAACGGGTCAGCGCCATCCGACCCTATGCGTCCGCGCGACGTGGACCGCCTCGACCAGCACCAGCGTCGCCACCAGTGCCACGCCGACGGCAATCAGCATTTCCCAGGGGTAGAAGAACGCCGCGAAGATCACCGGGATCAGGAACAGCGCGTCCATCATCAGGATCCAGAGCGCGCCTTCCGAACTGAACCGGCTGGTGAGGTAATCCCGACAGCAGTCGAACATGTCGTGCATGCCCAGAACCATGGCGACCCTCCTTGGGGATGCGGTTGTCGTATTAGACGCCCGCGAGGGCCAAAAAGGAAGCTGGGCCGTGGCGAATGGCGCCCCGTAAAGGGGCGCCCTACCAGGTACCTACTCGTCGTCTGGGGCAGCGGCCGACTTGAGCGTCCCGGCGGCCTTCTGCATCAGGTATTCCTTGATGAACGGGTCGACGTCCCCGTCCAGCACGCGATCCGGATCGCCCACCTGGTAGCGCGTCCGCAGGTCCTTCACCATCTGGTACGGCTGCAGCACGTAGCTGCGGATCTGGCTGCCGAACGCGATGTCGCGCTTCTCGCCGCCGATCTGATCCAGCTTCGCCGCCTGCTCTTTCATCTTCAGATCGAACAGCCGTGAGCGCAGGACCTTCATCGCCGAGGCGCGGTTCTTGTGCTGCGACCGCTCGTTCTGGCACGACACGACGATCCCGGTCGGGATGTGGGTGATGCGGATCGCCGAATCGGTGACGTTCACGTGCTGGCCGCCGGCGCCGCTCGAGCGGTAGGTGTCGACCCGCAGGTCCTTCTCGTCGATCTCGACGTCGGCATCCTCCGGCAGCTCGGGCCAGACATACACCGACGCGAACGACGTGTGGCGGCGCGCCGCGGAGTCGAAGGGCGAGATCCGCACCAGCCGGTGCACGCCGGCCTCAGCCGACATCAGCCCGTACGCATACTCGCCGCTGAAGAGGACGGTCGCGCTCTTGATGCCGGCCTCGTCGCCCGGCTGGTAGTCCATCACCTCGCGGCGGAAGCCGCGGCGCTCGGACCACCGCAGGTACATGCGCAGCAGCATCTCGGCCCAGTCCTGCGATTCGGTACCGCCGGCGCCGGGGTGGATGGTGACGATGGCGTTGGCGGCGTCGTATTCGCCGCCGAGCATCTTCTTGGTCTCGGCGGCTTCGACTTCCTGCTGCAGTTCGTCGAGGCCGCGCGCGACATCGCCGTCGACCGCTTCGCCGGCCCCGGCCCACTCGACCAGCACCGCCAGGTCGTCGAGCCGGCGGCGCAGCGAGTCGCGCAGCGTCCGGTCGTCGTCGAGGCGCCGGCGCTTCTGCATGACCTGCTGCGCCTCGGCCTGCCGGTTCCAGAACGCCGGGTCGGCTATCTGCTGCTCGATTTCCGCGAGCTGTTCGTCGAGGCGGGCGCCCTCAAAGATACCTCCGCAGTTCCGCCGCGCGCCGGCTCAAGTCTTCGTGTCGTCTGACCAGTTCGTCGTCGAGGGCCACGTTATCTCCGAGGGCGGAACTGACGTTCCGCAACTACGTACATGAATAGCGTTACGGCAATGGCGACATACGCGATCAGGTCGCCGATGCGGGAGTAGAGCGTCCGCACCGTCAGGAAGCGGGCTTCGCCGACGAGCCCCACCTGCTCGAACAGCTCGGACCGCTCCACCGCCCGCCCGTACGGGTCGACGATGCCGCTGATGCCGGTGTTGGCGGCGCGCGCCAGGTAGCGCCCCTGCTCGATGGCGCGCATCGACGCCATGGCGAAGTGCTGGTACGGCGCCGAGGACTGGCCGTACCAGGCGTCGTTGGTAATGGTCGTCAGCAGCTCGCTGCCCTGCAGCACCGCGTCGCGCACCAGCGAGGGATACACGACTTCGTAGCAGATCGCGGTGCTCACCGGGTGCCCGTCCACCGGCAACAGCACCATCGACGTGCCGGGGGCGAACTCGGCCAGGCTCTGCACGAGCGGCGAGACGAACGAGATCAGCGCCTTGCCCGGGATGTACTCGCCGAACGGCACGAGGTGAATCTTGCGATACACGCCAGCCGTCTCGCCGTCGGGCGAGACGAGGAATGCCGAGTTGAACATCCGCGGCGGCTGGCGCTCGATCTGGTCGCTGCCGAACAGCAGCGGCACGCCGGTCTCGCGCGTCAGCGCGCGTATGGTCTCGCCCCCCTCGGCATGCTCCTCGAACATGAACGGCGTCGACGACTCGGGCCACAGCACGAACTCGGCGCCGCGGCGGGCGGCGTCGCGCGTCATCGCGATGTAGGTGGTGAAGATCCGGCGCGCCTCGGCCGGGTTCCACTTGTCCTCCTGGGCGATGTTGCCCTGCAGCAGGCCGACCCGCACCGGCGTGCCCGAGCGCAGCAGCTCACCGCCCGCGATTCGCCAGGTTCCCCAGCCGGCGATCGCCGCGAGGAGGACGACTCCGCTGGCGATGGCGGTGACCTGGCCGCGCCCGCGCACCAGCACGGCGTAGGCGATCAGCGCGTTGATGGTGGCCACGAGCGCAGACAGACCATAGACGCCCAGCAGGCTCGCCAGCTGCGCGACCGGCAGCATCGTCACCTGGCTGTTGCCGAGTGGCACCCATGGGAAGCCGCCAAACAGGACGCCGCGCAGGTACTCGGTGCCCATCCAGGCCGCCGGCGCCACGAGCAGGCCGGCGGCCCCCAGGCGCGCCACCATGCGCGCCGTCAGCACCGCGGTGAGCGCCGGGTAGAGCGCCATGTAGAGGGCCAGGAGGAGCATCGCGAACACCGCAATCGGCGTGGCAAGCCCGCCGAAGGTCGCGACGACCGTCCCCGTCCAGTAGATGGTCCCGATGAAGTAGACCAGCCCGGCGGCCAGGCCGTAGCCGAACGCGCGTGACGGCGCGACGCCCGGCAGCGGGCCTGGCCGGCCCCGCCAGCCGCTGATGGCCACCAGCAGCGGTACGAGCGCGATCCAGGCGAACGCCGGGGTGCCGTAGCGAGGAAAACTGAGCGCCAGCAGGGCGCCCGAAATGAGGGCAAGCAGCAGGTTCACGCGGCTCAACCGAGCGTATCATGCAGATGGATGGACCTGTCGAAGCTGCGCGGCATCTGCGGCACCGGCGAGGGTTTCGACGAGGACCTGCTCGTGCAGCTGCTGGCCATGTTCCTGGCCGACAACCGCGAGCGGGTCGCCGCGCTTCGCTCCGCCGTCGAGGCCCACGACGTGGCGCAGACGCGGCGGGTCGCGCACACGCTGGGCGGCAGCGCCGGGACCGCCGGCGCCATGACCCTGTGCGGCATGGCGCGGGCCGTGGAATCGCTCGCCGTCGACGGGAAGCTGCCCGACCCGGCGGCTGTCACCGCGATCGAAGCCGAGTTCGCGCGCGTCGAGGCGGTAATGCGGACCAGCTACCCCGCTATCAACCCGACGGCCTGATCGCGCGGCAATCATCCTGCTATGGACGCGCCCACTCCCTCATCGCCACGGGATCAGCTTGCCGCGCTGCGCCTGCCGCTGCTCGATCTCCACAAGCGGCTGCTCGACGCCGAGCGGAGGATGTATGAACTGGCCCACGGACGGGTCTCAGCCGGCGAACTCCTCAACCTGGCGTTGCAGGACCCGCAATTCGCGTGGCTGCATCCGATCTCGGAGCTCATCGTGCGGATCGACGAGCTCATCGCCCTCGACGACCTGCCGGATCAGCAGGACGTGGCCTTCATCGCCGAGCGGATCCGTGCGCTGCTGGTGCCCTCGGCGTCCGGCAGCGCCGCCGAGCAGCGATACGACCGGGCCATTCAAAACGACCCGGCCGTACTGCTCGCGCACCGCGCCGTGATGCAGGCGCTGCCGCGGTAGTTAGTTACACGGTTCGCTGCTGGACGACGCGCGCACCGACATGACGTCGATCTCGCGCAATTCCAGGTCGTTGCTGAGCGGCGCATTCGCCGTCGGACCGCCGGCCTGGGCGCTGTCCTGGGCCTTCAACATGCCGGAGATCTCCACCCGGCGGCCGACGAAGCGGGCCGCTTCGCCTTCCGCGTCGCCCGACAGCTCAAAGGCCGTCGCCGCCGCGCCCGTCGTGCCGACCGCGCGCCCGCCGGCCGCGCCGCCGCCCATCATCGCGTTGGTCAGCACGAACTCGTTGCCGGTGCCGACGCCGGTGCTCGCTGCGCCGCCGCGGCCGGCATCCTGCGTCCGCCGGAAATCCGCCTCACGAACGATGCAGCCACTCACCGTGACCTGCTGCTCAGCGGCGGCGCCCGCCTGCGCGCGGGTCGTCGGCTGCTGCGGCTCCTGCTGGGTCGTTGGCCGCTGTGTTGTCGTCGGGTTCTGCGGAGTTGCCTGCCCGAACGCGACCATTCCAGCGGCCGCGACACAGACCGCCGTTGCACTCATGACTCTCATGCGATTTCCCTCCATCACTGACTCGAGTCCGCGTCGAGTGGTGCAAGGGCAAGGCCCGCGGTCCTGAACTTTTTTGCAATGGTCGAGCTTTTACGGGAGATTTTCGTTCTATCCTTCCGCCAGTCTTGAACAAGCCGTCACCACCTTTCGATCAGCATGGTTTCGTCCTGCTGATCGACGACGATCACGACTCGCTCGAGATCTTCCGTCAGACACTGGAGTGGGCAGGGCTTGAGGTCCGTACCGCGCGCAGCGGCCGCGAGGGCCTGCGTCTCGCCGCGAGCGATCCCCCGGGTGTGGCCTTCATCGACCTTCACATGCCGGAAATGGACGGCGTCGAGGTGTTGCGGAAGCTTCGTACAGACCCGCGCACCCAGGCGGTGGCAGCCGTTGCGTTGACGGGGCTCCCCGAGCTCCTCGATGAGATCACCGACGTCCGGTTCGACTGGGTGCTGACCAAGCCGGTCCCTCCGGATCAGCTGATCAAGGTCGCCAAGACGCTGGTGGTCACGGCGCACATCGACCCCGCCGGGTAGCTTCCGTCACAAAACGAAAAGGCCGCGCTCCCCAGGGAGCGCGGCCTTTTCCGTGTACGCCTTTTTCGTTGAACGTGGGGGCCGGCTTCAGCCGGCCCTCATCACAGCCGGAAGATGTCCCAGCTGTAGCCGATCTGATTGATCTCGACGCCAGCCAGTCCGGCCATGCCGAGCAGCAGGTTAGCCGTCGGCTCCTCGTTCTTCTCGTCGCCGACGAGGTGACGGTTGCCCTTCAGCCGGCCGTTGGCGCCGCCAACGAGCAGGGCCGGCGCGTTGGACCGCTCGTGGACGTTGCCGTTGCTCATGCCCGCGCCGAAGTACAGGAGCGTGTGGTCGAGCAGCGTACCGTCGCCGTCCGGGGTCTCCGACAGCTTGGCCACGAACTCCGCCATCTTGGCAATCTGGTAGGTGCCGATCTTCGCGTACTTCGCCATCGTCTCCGGGTTGTTGGCGTGGTGCGAGATCGTGTGGTGCGCTTCCGGCACGCCGATGTGGGCGTAGCTGCGGCTGCTCGCCTCGTGTCCCGTGAGGAACGTGAACACACGGCTGAGGTCGGCCTGATACGCCAGGTGCATCAGGTTGTAGGTCACCGTCATGTGGTCGTCGAAGAACTCGGGGATCCCGATCGGGGCGTCGGCCTCGGCGAGATTGGCCATCCGGCTCTCCATGCGCTCCAGCTGCTGTTCCACGGCGCGGACGTTCGACAGGTACTCATCGAGGATCCGGTTGTCGGCCGGGCCGAGCGAGGCCTTCAGCTGCTGCGTCTCCTGCAGGACCGAGTCGAGCATGCTCTGCTTGGTCTTGAGGTTGGCGATGCGCTGCTGCGCCGTCCCGGTCTCGCCGAACAGGCGCTCGAAGGTGACGCGCGGGTTCACGGCCACCGGCAGCGGCGTCGTGTCATCGCGCCACGACAGGGCGTTGAAGAACGCGCACGGGTAGCCATCGCAGGCGCCGGCGGTCGTGCCCATGTCCTCGGTGCCGACTTCGAGCGACCGCAGCGGCGTGTCGCCGGCAACCTTGTCGGCGATGTACTGGTCAACCGTCTTGTTCGAGATCAGCTTGGTGAAGTCGCCGCCCTCGCCCGCCGGGCCGACGCCGTTCAGCCACGCGGCGCTGGCGCCGAGGTGAATCGAGCCGTTGGGCGCGCGGAGCTTGCTGACCACGACGACGTTGTCGCGGAACGGCTCCATCGGCTTCATCACCTGCTTGAACTCGAAGTCCGAGCCGGGGGTGTCGGGCACCCAGAAGTCGGGATGGATCCCGTTCGGCACGTAGACCGCGCCGAAGCGGAACGCCGGGTTGGCGGCCGTGCGCGCCTGCGCAGTGGCCGCCGGCACCATGGCATCGAGCAGCGGCAGCGCCACCGTGGCGCCGAAGCTGCCAAGCAGGAACGTGCGCCGGGACAAGTGCTTCTTCGTAATGAACATAGCGACGGCTACTCCAGTCTCGTTGAGGCTTGCAGCGATTCCCCGGTGGTCGGCCCCTGTTTCGTGCGCATCTGGAACGGGGCGCTTTCAACAATGCCCTGGATGACGGTCAGGAACCGGAAGTCATCGCGGGCGGCGTTACGAAGGATGCCGCGGACAACGGCCATGTCCGACGGTTCGAGGCCGCGGCCGAGCGCGTAGATCAGCATGCGCTCGGTGACGTTGCCGACGAAGGCCTCGCGAGCGGGGCCCACGAGCCAGTTGCGGAGATCGGCGGGACCGTTCACCTGCGTGCCATCGGCCAGCACGGACGCGCTGTCCACCTTGTTGCCGTCCTCGGTGGTCTCACGCCACTGCCCGACCGCGTTGAAGTTCTCGAGCGAGAACCCGAGCGGATCGATGCTGCGGTGGCACGAGGCGCACACCGGGTTGCGGCGGTGCTGCTCGACGCGCTGCCGGACGGAGCGCGGCGTCGCGGCCGGCGCGCTCTCGTCGAGTGCCGGCACGTTCGGCGGCGGCACCGGTTCCGCCTGGCCCATCAGCGCGGTCAGGATGAACTTGCCGCGGATGACGGGCGACGTGCGCGTCGCGACCGACGTGACCGACAGCAGGCTGCCCTGGCCGAGCAGGCCGCGGCGGTAGTCCTCGGTCACCTCGACGCGGCGGAAGCGATCGCCGTAGATGCCCGTCACGCCGTAGTGCTTCGCCAGCCGCTCGTTCATGAACGTGTAGTTGGCGGTCAGCAACTCCGTCACCGGCCGGTTCTCGCGGACAACGCTGGCGAAGAACAGCTCCGTCTCGCGGCGGAACGCCTTGCGTACGTTGTCGTCGAAGTGCGGGAACATCAGCAGGTCGGGCGACACCTTGGCCTCGAGGCTGCGCAGCTGCAGCCACTGGCCGGCGAATGAGTTCATGAAGGCGTCGGCCTTCGGATCCTCGACCATCCGCTTCACCTGCGCCGCCAGCACGCCCGGCTGCCGCAGCCGGTTCTGCGCGGCAAGGTTCAGCAGCGTGTCGTCCGGGATGCTACTCCACAGGAAGAACGACAGGCGCGAGGCCAGCTCGATGTCGCTGATGCGGTGCGCGGCACCGGCGGCCAGCGTCTCGGGGCTGCGCTCGACGCGATACAGGAACGACGGGCTCGCCAGGATGCGGGCGACGCCGGCGCGGATGCCCGCGTCGAAGTCACCGCCGTCCTCGCGCGCGTTGCTGTAGAACGCCATCGGCGCGGCGATGTCCGCGGCGGTCACCGGACGCCGGAACGCGCGGCGGCTGAGCGTCGAGAAGATCCGCTCCGCGCACGGCGTCTCGGCCGCCGCCGACGCCGGCGTGCAAACGAAGACGCGGTCGCGGCTCGGGGTGTCGCTGACCCCCTTCACGTTGTACGGCCCCTCGATCGCCACGAACTTCAGCTTCGGCAGGCCGGTGACCATGTGCACTTCCTGGCTCTCGCGCTGGGTCGGCATCCACACCGACTGGTTCTGGTGCGGCTTCTCGACCCAGGTAAAGCCCACTTCGTGCACGCCGGCGGTGATGAACTGCCGGTACGTCATGCGGCCGTCAATCACCGGGCGCGTCCGGGTGATGTCCTGCCCGTTGACCTCGTGATCGAGCGGCCCGCCGATTGGCGCCGTGTAGATCTGCTCGCCGTCGAGCGTGATGACGAACTCGTTCGGCTCGTCCCAGCCCTCGACGCCGTGCAGCCCTTCGATGACCGCCCAGATCAGGCGGCCCTTGAGGTCGTACTCGGCATCCGCCGGGAAGTAGTGCCGGATCAGCACGCCGCCTCGGGTGCCGAGCGGCAGGCCCGGGACGCGTTCCTTCTGCGAGTGCTCCAGGCTGATCGGGAACGTCGCGGCACCAGGCGCCACGGTCGGGTCGCCGATGGCCATCGTGCTCACGCGCAACGCTGCCGCCAGGTAGCGCTCGAGCAGCAGCGGCGAGGTCTTCAGCGAGGTCGCGATGTTGTCGAAGCCGAACTCGCCGCCGTCGCTCGGCAGCATGTCGGTGGCGTCGAACTCGACGTCGAGCAGGTCGCGCACCGCGTTGGCGTACTCGGTGCGGTTCAACCGGTGGGCGACGAAGGTGCCCGGATTCCGGGCGGGCTGTGCCGCCTCATCGAGCTCGGCGATCAGGTAGCCGGTGAACTCGCGAATCGCCTCGGCGCCCGGGTGCGGCATGCCCTGCGGCGGCATCGCGCCAATCCCGAGTTTGCGGACGACACGCTCCCAGACCGCGGCATCCTTCGCCACGTTGTTCACGTCGAGGCCGTCCAGCCGCAGCGGGTTGGCCGCCGGGGTGTTCGACCGCGCGTTGTGGCAGCCGACACAGTACTTCTGGACCATCTGCGTGTGGTCCTGCGCCGTGCGCGCGGCCGCCGGCTGGGCAGCTGCCCGAGCGGCGGGCGCCTGCGCCGCCGCGGCGGCCGGACGCGCCGGGGCGGTCGGGGCCTGGCTCGCCATCATCCCGGCGCCGACGGCGGCCCAGGCGATAGCGGCGGTGATGATCAGTTTCTTCATGCCCCTACTTCCCTCCCATCAACTCGCGGATCAGCGCCACGGTGTCCTCGGGCTCGGCCTTCGACACAGGCACCTCGCCAGTCGCCGCCATGGCCGCCAGCTCCTCGCGCGAGACCTCTTCGCCGGCCTTCTTCTTGGCCACGGCCTCCTCGGCGATATCGAGCGGCAGCTGCCCGGTCCAGTTGTAGACCTCGAAATCCGCCCCGCCCGCGGCGAGGACCTTGATCATCTCGAGGTCGTTGCGCTCCGCCGCCATGTGCAGCACGGTGTTGCCGTCGTCGTCGTTCTGGACGTTGGGGTCGGCGCCCGCATCGAGCAGCACCTTCACCGCATCGATCGGCTCGCGGCTGCCCGGCTCGCGCCACTCCGGCTTCCAGTTGCGGGTGAACCCGGGGCCACCGCCGAGCGGATAACCACGGCCACCCACCGAGGCAGCCACCAGCGGCGGGCGCGGGGCGCCGCCGCGCGCGCCGGCGGGCGGCGACCAGGTCATGTCGCCCTTCGACGCGAGAATCTTGAGCACTTCGACATCCGATGCCACGGCCGCGCGATAGAACGGCGAGGAGTTGTGGTTGTCGCCGGTGCCGAGCGAGTAGGAGTGCAGCGCGCCCCGGAACGGCTTGTTCGGGTCGGCGCCCATGGCCAGCAGCTTGTTGATCAGGTCGATGCTGGTCAGCGTGTTCGGGAAGTCCCAACGCAGCAGGCCGCCGTCACGCAGCCGCATGTCGGTGGTGCCGTCGTGCCAGTCGACCGCGAAGTAGAGTGCCCCGTCGTTCGGGTCGGCCCCCATGTCGAGCAGTTTCGCCGCCAGGTCGAGCCGGTCGTTGACGATGGCGATGATCGTGGCGGTCGCCCCGTCACCGTTCTTCGCGTTGATGTCGGCACCGCCCTTGACCAGCGCCTCGACCACGTCCTCGTTGCCGTTGCGGACCGCCCACATCAGCGGCGTGAAGCCGCCGGTCGGGTGGTCGCCGTGCCGGCGCTGCGTCAGCGCCGTTTCCTTCGCCTTCAGGTTCGGGTTCGCGCCCGCCTCGAGCAACGCCTGCACGACGTTCAGGTGGCCCTCACTCGCCGCCCACATCAGTGCCGACTGCTCCTGGTATTCGTCGGTCTCGTTGACATCGGCGCCGCGGGCCAGCAGCAGGCGCACCGCTTCGACCTTGCCCGACCGGGCGGCGGCCATCAGCGGCGTCTCCCCCTCGGGGTGGGCCAGCGTCGGGTTGGCGCCAGCGGTCAGCAGCGCTTCGACGATGGCCGTCTCGCCCGTGCGCGCCGCCTGCAGCAGCGGCGTCACGCCGTAGCGGTTGGCCGTATCGACCTTCGCGCCGGCGGCGACGAGCGCGCGCGTCATCTCGAGGTCGGCGTTGTACACCGCCCACAACAGCGCCGTGGAGCCGTCGCGTTCGGCGGCATTCACGTCGGCCCGCGCGGCAATCAGCCGGCGCACCGCGGCGTTGTCACCCGCCCGGGCGGCCGCGATCACGCGGGCGTCCGAGGCACTCTGCATGGACGCGGTCGTACCCATCGCGCCCACCAACACCAGCATTCCTACCCAGACCAGTCCATGTCGCATGCGTCTGACTCCCCGTCCAACGGACCATGAACCTACCAGCCCTGAATGAAGCCTCCATGAAGCCGCTCCAGCCTCATCAAATCCGGCTAAACTGTAGGATATGCGCCTCTTAGTGGTCGAAGACGAAGCCGACCTCGCGGACACCCTGCAGAAGGCCCTGACCGAGGAATCGTTCGCCGTGGACGTCGCCGGCGACGGTGAAGAGGGACTCTTCAAGCTCAGTGACATCCCGTACGACGCGGCCATCCTCGACGTGATGCTGCCGGGCATGGACGGGTGGACGGTGCTGGAGAACGTCCGGGCCCGCGGGGTGCGGACGCCGGTGCTGATGCTGACCGCCCGGGACATGGTCGAGGACCGCGTGCGCGGCCTCAACCTGGGCGCCGACGACTACCTCGTGAAGCCGTTCGCGCTGACCGAGCTCGTGGCGCGCGTCCACGCCATCATCCGGCGCGCATACGGCAGCCCGGCGCCGCGGCTGACGCTGGGCGACGTCGTCATCGACACCGCCGCCAAGCGCGTCCAGCGCAACGGCGCGATCGTCGAGCTGACGGCGCGCGAATACGCCATCCTCGAGATCCTCGCGCAAGCCCGGGGCCGCCTCGTCTCACGGGCGATGCTGTGCGAGCACCTCTACAACGAGGACGTCGACATTGCCTCGAACGTCGTCGATGTGCACATCGCCGCGCTGCGCAAAAAGCTCGGCCCGGAATTGATCAAGACCCGCCGCGGCGAGGGCTACATCATCGAGCCGTCCGAGCCGTAATTCGCCCGTAAATCAGGGGCGAAGATGAAGAGAACGTGAAGTGTTTCCGCGATCAAATCGCGCTAATATCTTGGGGCCCGTGCTGACGATCTCCCGTGTTCCGCTGACCCTGATGCTCGCGGCCCTGCTGGCCGCCGCCGCGTCGGTCGCGGCGCGCGCGGAATTGCTGGCCGCGGTCTCGTTCGACGAGCACATGGCCGGCGCTCCGCCCCACGGCTTCTTCTTCGCGCCGTCGCGCCAGGCCTCGCCGGGCATCTGGGAGGTGCGCGGGGTCACGGGCCGGCATCTCGTCCACGTCGCCGACCCCTCTGTGCGATTGCGCGGTATCTCGATTGCAGCCGTCGACATGCCGGCGCCCGCCGACATCGAGATCGGGACGCGCCTGCGGCTGATCGACGGCGACCGCGCCGGCGGCGTGATCTGGCGCTACCAGGACGCCAACAACTTCTATTTCATGTCGATCTTCCACCAGCAGCGCGATGCGCGCATTGTCCGGGTGACGGGCGGCAACCGGATCAGCCTGGCGTCGGCCGGCGATGTCCTGCTCGACCCCGAGGCGTGGCACACGCTCTCAGTCGAACACAAGGGCGACGACATTCTTGCCACCATTGATGGCATCGGCCTGCTGCGCGCCCGCGACCGCACGCTCACCGACGGCGGGCGCGCCGGCGTCTGGTCGGCCGGCAACTCCACCAGCTGGTTCGACGACATCACCATCGAGAGCATCGCGGACTAGCCACCGATGCTCGAGTCGCTCCGCGCGCGACTCCTTCTCTGGTACAGCCTCATCCTCCTGCTGCTGGTCGCGATCTACACGGCGGCGGTCACCTCCGTCTATCGCCAGACGCTGCTCGACGGGGTCGACAACGACCTCGCCGGCCGCGCCGACATCATCGTCGACTCGGTGGTACCCGATCCCGAGGGCACCTTCGACCTGAACTTCCCCCCCGAGTTCCGCGAGCGCGTGTTTCTCGAGCAGCCGCCCGGCGAGCGCGCCTACGCCATCTGGGACGCTGAGGGCGCACTGGTCGATCAGGTCGGCTTCGCCGGCGACCCTCCCGCCATGCCGCCGCCTGGCCTGCTGACCCGCGGCAGCCGGCGCGACCTCGTCGTCGACGCGCCGGGGCCGTCCCGCATTCTCGTCGGCCAGAGCCTGGCGGCGACCGACGACGCGGTGCGGTCGTTGGTGCTGACGGTGGCCGGCGCCGGCGCCGGCGTGCTGCTGCTGTCGCTGGCCGGCGGCTGGTTACTCGCCGGACGCGCGCTGGCCCCGATCGCGCGCATCAGCCGCACCGCCAGCGCGATGATCGACGGCGACCTCACGGCCCGCATTCCCGTCAAGGACACCGACAGCGAGCTGGAACAGGTCGCGCGCGCGTTGAACGAAGCGTTCGATCGCATGCGCACCGCCGCGGACCTGCAGCGCCAGTTCACCGCCGATGCGTCGCACGAGTTCCGGACGCCGCTGGCCACCCTTCGCGCCGAGTTCGAGTGGGCGCTGAAGCGGCCGCGCGCGGCGGAGGAGTACCGCGGCGCGATCGAGAAGGCGACGAAGTCGGTGTCACGCATGACCGAGATTGCCGACCGCCTGCTGCTGCTCGTGCGATCAGAATCGGGCGCCCGTGGCGCGCGGGAACCGCTCGACCTGGCGGACGTCGTCGCCGCCACCCTCGACCTGATCACCCCTCTCGCCGACACGCAATCGGTCACGCTCCACGCCGACCTGCACCCGGCGCCGGTGCGCGGCGATCGCAGCCTGCTGCTCGACGCCTGCTCGAACCTGGTGAAGAACGCCGTCGAATACAACCGCGCCGGCGGCGAGGTGTTCGTGAGGCTGGTGACCGAGGGACCACGCGCCGTGCTCAGCGTGCGCGACACCGGCATGGGCATCGACGCGGCCGACGTGCCGCACGTCTTCGAGCGCTTCTACCGCGCCGATCGCTCACGCAACCGCCACGCCGGCGGCGCCGGGCTTGGCCTGGCCATCGTCAAGAAGGTCGTGGAGGACCACGGCGGGACCGTCGAGTGCCACAGCACAGTTGGCGAAGGTACCGAGTTCGTCGTCCGCCTGCCATTGGCGTGATAATTGGCAGATGTCGGCTTCGTGCTGTCACGCGCCAACGTCGATGGGTCACAACACGGCTGAGTTCCGCCGCGTGCTCTGGATCGCGCTGCTGATCAACGCCGCGATGTGCGTGACGGAGATCGGCGCCGGCATCCTCGCCGGCTCGGCCGCACTGCAGGCTGATGCGCTCGACTTCCTTGGCGACTCCGCCAACTACTTCATCAGCCTCGCCGTCGTCGGTGCCGCGCTGCAGACGCGCGCGAAGGCTGCGCTCATCAAGGGCGCGACGATGGGGTTGCTTGGGATCTGGGTGCTCGGTTCCGTCGTCTGGCATGCCGCGGTCGGCACGATCCCGGAACCGATCACCATGGGCTGGGTCGGCACGCTCGCGCTCCTCGCGAACCTGGTGTGCGCCTTCCTGCTCTACGCCTATAGAAACGGCGACGCCAACATGCAATCGGTCTGGATCTGCTCGCGGAACGACGTGCTGGCGAACGGCGCCGTCCTGCTGGCGGCGCTCGGCGTGTTTGGAACGGGGACGGCGTGGCCAGATCTGATCGTCGCGACCGTGATGGCGGTGCTCTCCACGCAGGGGGCGGTAGCCATTCTCCGCCGCGCCCGGGTCGAGCTGCGCCGGACGCGGGCCGAAATCGCTGTTACCGCCTGACGCTCAGCCGCGCCACCAGCCCCAATCCCAGCCGCGATCATCCCGTCCTCCGTCGCGGTCGTCATCGCGGCCGAACTGCCGATCGTGCTCGCACCCGTCGCCGTTGTAGTGGCCGTTGCGGCGCCGGTCGTGGTCGTCGCCATCACCGTCACGATGATGGCTGGAGTGGTCGTCGTCACGATCGTCGCGATCGTACTTGTGGCTGTGGCGATCGTGGTCATCGCCGTCTCCGTCGTAGTGTCCCCAGCGCTTCCGGTCGTGGTCGCAGTTGTCGCCGTCGTAGTGCGAGTGCACCGTAATGGTCACCGTCGCCGGTTCGCTCAGCAGCCCGTCGGCATCCTTCGCCTTATAAGTGAACGTGACGGTGCCGGTCCAGTTGCTCGCCGGGGTGTAGGTGAAGCTGCCGTTGGCGTTCAGCGTCAACGACCCCTTCGCGACGCCGGTCACCAGCTGCGCCGTCAGGGTGTTGCCGTTGGCGTCGGAGTCATTCTTCAGCACGCCCGGCGCCTGGATGGTCAGCTTGGTATTCTTCTTCGTCGAGTAATTGTCGTTGTCGGCATCAGGCGCCACGTTCGGCTTGGTGACTTTGATGGTCACGGTCGCCGGGGTGCTGTGCACGCCGTCCGCGTTCTTCACGCTGTAGGTGAAGGTATCGGTGCCGTACCAGTGCCTGGACGGCTTGTAGCGGAAGCTGCCGTCGGTGTTGAGCGTCAAGGTGCCGTTGTCCGGACCCGAGACCAGCTCGACGATGAGCTGCGTGCCGTTCGGATCCGAATCGTTGCCGAGCAGCCCGGGTGCCGCGACGTCCAGCGTCGTGCTCTTTGGCGTCGAGTAAGAGTCGTTTACGGCGACCGGCGGCGCGATGACCGTAATGGTCGCGGTCGCCGGCGCGCTGTAGGCACCGTGCTCGTCCTTCGTCTTGTAGGTGAAGGTCACCTGGCCGGTGAAGTTTGCCGCCGGCGTGTAGGTGAACGAGCCCCCCGGGTTGAGGGTCAGCGTGCCGCTGGCCGGCGGCGTCACGACTTCCACCGTCAGGTCGTCGTTCTCCTCATCGGTGTCGTTGACGAGCACGCCGTCGCCGGTGACGGTCAGCACCGTCCCCTTCTGCGTCGTGTAGGTGTCGTTCACGGCGACCGGCGCCACGTTGACCGGTTCGCAGGTGTCGATGGGGCGGAGGATGAGCCGGCCCTGGCCGTTGACGGTCAGCGTGTCGGCTGCAAGCCCGCCCACCAGCTTCGTGCCGCCGTTGACGATCACCGAGCCGTTCGGCGCCTCGATGTAGCCGTAGAACTGCGCCTGGCCGTTCAGGTGGACGCCGCCGGTCGCAATCCGCAGCGTCAGCCACTCCGGATGCGCAGACGTGCCGGCCAGCGCGTTGAAGTTCACCTGCGACTTCACCGTGATGACGACCGGCCCGACGATCTCGAGACGGCTCTGGCCGTTCAGCGTCAGCGCCCGGAAGTTATAGACCACCGGCGTCGTCGCGCCCGTCACGCCGAGCTTGAAGGCGCTCTGCGCGTTGGCGTTGAACGTGCCGTAGGTTCCCGGCGGCACCGCCACCGTGCCGGCGTTGCCGTTCAGGGTCAGGTTCTTGATCGTCGCGAACGAGCCCGGATTGTCGTTGGCCCTATTGAGCGTGACCGTGCGGCTGCCGGTGGGTGCAGGTGGCGCCGACACGATCGGCAGGGCGACCGCAGCCGTCCGTCGGACGACCCGGCCAAGCGACGCGCCGCCGCTGATCGTCACCGTGTGGTTATTCGGCGTGGCCGACCCGGTACCATCGACGGTGCCGGCATACGATGAGGGTGCGCCCTTGAGGGTCACCTTCGGCGTGCCGACGATGAAGAGGTCACCGACCAGTTCGGCGCCACCGTTGAAGGTCACGTTCGAGCCGGTCATGACCTGCACCGAGCCCTCCGTGCGGCTGCCGCCGTTGAAAATCGCCTCCTTGCGCACCAGCGCACCCGCGCCGGTCCCATTCACCGAGCAGGTCGGCGTCGAGATGATGATCAGCGCCGTGTCGATCGCCGCGTTGTGGTTGTCATCCCCGGCGAAGGAGCAGGTCGCCGTATACGTGCCCTCGTTCAGGGGCACGCCAGGGCCTGGCGAGTACGACAGCGTCCCCGCGAGCGGCCCGCTCGGCCCGAGCACGGTGCAGGTGGCCGCGTGCGGCTGCCCGTCGTACTCGAACTCGCCGCCGGTCACCGTCGCGATCGGCGTCGCCTTGGTGATGACCAGGCTTCCCGCAACGTAGGACACCGTGTAGTTCGAGAGCGGCGCGCCGCCGGCGGTCGCCGACGTCGCGTACGTCCCCACGCCCTCACCGGCGGTGCGGCTGCCGGCGAGCGTGATGGCCGGAACGTCGGCGGACAGGAAGCCGGTCGCCGTCGGCGTGAGCGCGGGGTCAGCCGCGCCGTAGACCTTCGTGCCGCTGCCCGCGGTCACCGTCGCCGCCTTCGGCGTGATCGTTAACGCGCTGCCGACAAAGGTCAGGTCATAGTTCGAACCGGCCGCCAGGGTTCCCTGCAGGATTCCGTAGCTGCCGACGATATCGCCGGGCTCGCGCGTCAGCGCACCGCTCAGCGTGTCACCCGCGACAAGGCCGCTGCCACCCAGGGCGTAGGTAAGCGCGGGATCTGCGCTGCCGTAGACCTTCGTTTTCGGTTCGACCGTGATGGTGACCGGCCGTCCCGTAATCGTCAGGTTGGCGCCGACGTAGGTCAGCACGTAGTTCGGCCCGGCCGTCAGCGTGTTCTGGCCAATCGGGAAGACACCAAGGTTCTCACCTGGCAGGCGGCTCAGCGAACCGGTCATGGTGTCGGCGCCAACGAGGGCACCGCTGGCGATCTGCCAGGTGAAGACGGGGTCGCTGTCTCCGTAGACCTTGGCCTTCGGGTCAGCAGCCACCGTGATCGCGACCGTGCTGATCGTGAACGGTGCGTCCTCGGTCACCGGGCCGTCGTAGTTCGAGCTCTCCGGCGACACGCAGGTGGCGAGGTACGTCCCGGCGTTCACGGGCGCGGTCGCACTCGGCCCATACGTCGTCGCGCCCGTCCCCACGTATGTGAGCGTGCCGACCAGGCCGTCCGTGATCACGCAGGCCGCCACCTTCGGCGCGCCATCGTAGGGCCCGCCAGACGGGATCACCTCGA
This sequence comes from Vicinamibacterales bacterium, assembly GCA_050247255.1. GTDB lineage: Bacteria > Acidobacteriota > Vicinamibacteria > Vicinamibacterales > UBA2999 > JBFWUM01. The sequence goes on from JBFWUM010000026.1 coordinate 55,666, forward strand.
CGCTGACCGGCTTCCTGGTCACCGTCAAAGTGCCATCGAGGTAGCTGATGGTGTAGTTCGCCGACGTCAGCCCCGACGGCGTGATCGCGTAGCCGCCCATCGGGCTCGCCGGCGTCGCCGGTGTCGTGAACGCCAGCGTTCCTCCGAGGTCGTATTCATCGTCACCGTTGACGAAGCCGGCGAGGGTCGCGGTGAACGACGGGTTGGGCGCGCCATAGACGCGGCTCGCGTCGTCGGCCCTCACGGTCAGCGGGGCCGGCGTGATCGTCAACGTGCCCGGCTGCACGGTCAGCGTGTAGTTGCCCGTCACCGTCAGGGTGCCCTGCCCGATCGTGTAGGTGCCAACGGCTTCACCGGTGACGCGGCTCGGCGCGCCGGTGACGACGCTGGGATCGGCGCCGAAGACCGCGTAGGTGAAGACCGGGTCGGCCGATCCGTAGACCTTCGACGCCGACGCCACCGTGACGGTAACCGGCGTCGGCTCGGGCTCGCAGTCCGCAGGCAGCGCCTGGAGTGTCAGTGTGCCGTTGCTGTTGACCGTCAGCTTGTCGGCGGCGAGACCGCCAACCAGCCGGGTGCCGCCGTTGACGGTCACCTCGCCGTTCGGCGCCTCGACGTAGCCATAGACGCTGATCGAGTTGTTCAGCTGCAGGCCGCCGTTGGCGATGCGCAGCGTCAGCCACTCCGGGTGTGCCGACGCGCCAACGTTGCCGTTGAACGCCGCCTGGTTCTGCAGCGTGATGACGACGGGGCCGACCATCCGCAGCTCGCTCTGGCTGTTCAGGTTCAGCGACTGGAAGTTGTAGACCGCCGGCGTCTCGGCGCCTGCCACACCCAGCGTGAACGAGGTGCCGCTGTTCGCGGTGAACGTGCCGTAGGTGCCTTCCGGGACGACGACGTTGCCGTAGTTGCTGTTGAGCGTCAGGTCGCGGATCGTCGCGAACGAGCCGGGGCTCTCGCTCGGCTGGTTCAGCGCCAGGCTGCGCGTTCCCGTCGGGTTGGGCGGATTCGCCACGGTCGGCATCGTGACCGCATCCGTCCGGCGGACGATGCGGCCAACCGACGCGCCGCTGTTGACGGTCACCCAGTGGTTCGTCGGCGTCGCGGCGCCCGTCCCGTCGACGGTGCCGCCGTAGGCTGCCGGCGTGCCGTTGATGCGCACCGACGGCGTGCCGACGATGAACAGGTCGCCGGTGAGCGTGGAGCCGCTGTTGAAGGTGACGTCAACCGCGGTCATCACCTGCACCGACCCTTCCGTGCGGCCGTTGAACATCGCCTGCCGGCGCACGAGCGCGAGCGGCGTGGCGTCCGCCTCGCACGACTGCCCCGCCGGATCGACGGTCACCGTCACCGTTGCGACGTCGGTACCGCCATTGCCATCGCTCACCGTATACGTGAAAGTGTCGACCCCGACGTAGCCGTTGGCCGCCGTGTAGGTGAAGACGCCCGCGGAGACAGTCACCGCGCCGCTCAGCGGCGGCGTGAAACTGGCCACCGTCAGCGCGCCGCCGTCGATGTCGCTGTCGTTGGCGAGCACCGGAATGAGGACCGGCGTCGTCGACGTCGTCGTCGCCGCGTCGTCCGCCGCAATCGGCGGATCGTTCACCGGCGTCACGGCAATCGTGATGATTGCCGTGTCGGTATCACCGTCCGGATCCGCGACGGTGTAGGTCAGCGTCACCGTGCCGAAGAAGTTGGCTGCCGGCGTGAACACCACCGCCTGGTTGACGATGGACGCCGCCCCTTGCGCGGTGACCGATGGCGACACCGACACCAGCGTTGTGGACGCACCGTCCGGGTGCGTGTCGTTGCCGAGCGCATTGATGACGACCGGCGTGTCCTCGAGCGTCGTGACGGCGTCATCGGTTGCGATGGGCCCGTCATTGCGCGGCAGCACCGTTACGAACACGGTGGCACCGTCAGTGTCGCCGGCGTCGTTCCGGATCGTATAGGTAAAGGTGTCGCCGCCGTTGACATTGGCGTGCGGCGTATAGCGCAGCGTCGCGTTCGGCCCGAAGGTGACCGTGCCGCCGTCCGGCTGCGTAAAGGAGACGATCGTCAGCGCGCCGCCGTCCGGATTGGTGTCGTTGAGAAGAACGTTGACGTCAATCGCCACGTCCTCCGGCGTCTCGACCTGGTCATGGAACGCGTCCGGCGGGTCGGCTTCGCCGGTCACGGTAATGCGCACCGTCGCCTCGGCGGTGGCTCCCTGGCTGTCCCTGATCCGGTAGCGGAAGCTGTCGCTGCCGGCGTAGTTGGATGCCGGGGTGTAGACGATCGTCTGGCCGTTGATCACCGCCGAGCCGTGTGCCGGTGCCTCGACGATGGTGACGATCTCGATCGTGCCGCCATCCTCGTCCTGATCGTTGTCCAGCACGGTTAGCGTGATCGAGGAATCCTCGGCCAGCGAGGCCGCATCATCGACGGCAACGGGCCCCTGGTTGATCGTGTACGTCGCCGCGCGGACGACTTCGCTGTTGGTCGCCCAGTCGACGGCCCGATAGGTCACGAGCGTGGATCCCGGAGCGCTGAACGTCACGCTGGCTGTGCTGCCGTCAATCGTCACGTCGCCCGCGCAGGCCGGCGGCGGTGACGAGACGAGGCACGCGGCGCCCGACAGGCTGTAGGTCAGGCTGCGCACGCCGGAGGCCGCATCGACGGCCGAGAGCGTCACGGTGACCGCCGCCGGATACGCGCCCTCGCCGGGCGACACCGTGGTCAGCGGCGCGGTCATGTCGATGCTGACCAGCGGCGTCTGAAGCGTACTGGTGTTGCCTGCCTTGTCCTCGAGGGTGACCTCGATCCGCTGATCCATCCCTTCGCTGCTGAAGGTCAGGGTCGACGGGGTCATGGTCACGTCCGCCGGCTGGGTCATGTTGTCGGTGCGCGAAGCCGACAGCGACACGCTGCTGTTCCACCACGGGCGGCCGTTCACGTCCGTTCCGGCGGCTGGCGGCCGGGTGAAGGCGGCGAAGGGCACATCCAGGTCGAGGAAGAACGTCAGCGTCTGTTCTCCGCTCGGATTGCCATTGCCGTCCCAGGCCTCGAAGTGGATCGTGTGCTGGCCCGACTGGGTCAGGTGAATCAGCGCGTCCCCTCCCGTCGTCAGCGTCCGGCCGATCAGATCGACCGGGGCCGTGGGGGCCGCCGCGCCAGAATCGACCAGGACGGCGCGCACGCCAGGCTGCACGGCCGCTTCCGGTCCGGCGAACCAGTAGCTGATGCGGCTGATACCGGACGCCTCACCGGAGGCGGCGATGACATCGTTGGCGATCAGGTTGATGCGACCGTCCCGGTAAACCACCGTGTCGTTGTAGAACGGGCGCGGGTCCGGTTGCAGCGGCGACGCCGAGATGACCGGCGGGTCCTGCTCGCAGTCGGCGCACACGATCGGTACGACGACGGTTTTTGGCACCGCCGTGGTGACGAAGTCGCCTCCCTGCGGATTGCCGGATGCTCCGACGGTAAACACCATTTCAGCCGCGGAACTGTCGAGCGCGCGGAAGCGGAAGCGATACCGCAGCACGCGGGCGTGCTCGAGATCCGTTGGCGGTTGGGGACCGACGAGGGCTTCGGCCACCGGTTCAGCGACAGAGTTCGAGTCGCCGTCAACCGGTTGCGCCGGGCCGGTCCAGCTGATGGCGGGCGTGACCGACACCACGGTCGGCTTCAGCGGCGGGACGACGATGCTGTAGGCGACGTAGAAGTCCTGTCCGGGCTGCACGCTGGCCGCGCTGCCACCGGCCGCCGGTTCCCACGCCTGGTCGAAGACGGCCAGCGCCGGCACGTCGAACATCTGGACCTTGTCGAGCCCGGGGATGACGACGAAGTAGCGCCCTGCCTGATCGGTGGCGACCGCACGTGGATACCCCGCAAGGCCGCCGTCGGATCGGAGCCGGAACGCGAACTCGGCCTCGGCCGTATCGAGGTTGACCTCGAACATCGAGACCTCGTGCTCGCGATGGTTGGCGATCACCAGCCGCTGCCAGCCCGCCTTGATCGTCCGGGTCACAGGATCGATCACCGGGCGGGTGTCGATGGCAACACCGTAGGAGCCGGTCAGGTCGGTCGTCGCGATGACGCCCGGTCCCGGCGCGCAGTCGGCGTGCGGGCTGTTGGCGGGATCGGGATTGCAGATCATCATCAGCGGCTCGAGCGCCGCATCGAAGATCTCGATCTTGTAGTTCGCCGAGTCGGCAACGAACAGACGGCCGGCCGAGTCGAAGACGACCTGGTTCGGCATCCAGAAGGAACCGCGGGGCGAAGGCCACTCGGCATCAAGGCCGTAGGACGGGTCGAACCAGTCCATCGACGCGGGGTTGCCGAGCGCGCGCACGAGGCAGAATTGCGCGTCGTAGACGAGCACCTGGCTCATGCCGGTGCCGTCGTAGGCCGGGTCGTCGGACACGAACCAGGGTGTCCAAGTTGTGACGGCGACCGCCGGGGCGCCAACGACCTCACACGCTTCGGCTGGGACCTGGATGGTCACACCGGGAACAACCGCGATCTGCGACGGCATCGCGCGGTGGCCACGGAATGCGCCATCAGGCGGCAGGGTCTTCACGAACCAGTGGGATTCGTCTTCCCGGAACACTGACACGCGGCCGTTGTACTGATCGGCCACGAGCACATGGCCGGCCGCATCCACGGCGACGCCTTCCGGATAGAACAGCTGGTCCTCGGGATACGCATCGCGCGGACCAAAGTTCAGCGAACCGTCCGGGCCGACCGGGTTGACGCCGGTGCCGAACGCGCGCGGGTCGCCGCCAAAGAAGTCCCACGACACGATGCGGTGATTCAGGGTGTCCGCCGCGTAGACGCGGTACCGGCTCATGCGCGTCGCGTCGAGATCGGGCGTCGCGCTGAGCGCGGGGGTTGTCGGTCCCGGATCGAAGACCGCCACGCCACGCGGGTCGTACAACTGGTCCACCGCGTTCGGTCCCGGCTCGGACGCCCCGGGGCACTGGAGCGGCGCGCCGGATTCACGCAACGGTTCCAGTTCGCCGGTCGGGTCGATCGTCCCGTCGGGATCGAAGACCGGATGGCCAATGTCGTTCGCGCCCGGATCGATGTCCGCCCAGTCGCAGGGGGCAGCGGGCCGACCGAACGACGGCAAGGTCTGCCAAATCTGGCCCTCGTTGTCGCGTTCGAAAATGCCAGGCGCCTGCTGGGCGTCCAAGCTCAGGTGCAGCGTGAGGAGCGTGAGGAGGGTGACGGAAACAGAACGGAACGCGCGGTGTCTCATGTCTATGTAATTAGCTCAGAGTCTTTTTATGTCATATAGAGTACTCAAAAGAGGCATTGTTTCAGCCAAAGAATTTTCGTGACTGTAAATCGTTTACAGCAAAAGACTTACAGGATGTGAGGGAGAAGGAATGGGACTAGCGGAGGTTGGGTCGACGAGCCGCG
>JBFWUM010000027.1:0-52209 GCA_050247255.1 Vicinamibacterales bacterium
CCTGCGACTCGCTGGCCTTGGCCACTTCGTCATAGGGCACGAACTTCGCCCACCCCTTGTCCGCAGCCACCTTCGTCAGCGCGGCCGTCAGCGTCGTCTTGCCGTGGTCGATGTGACCGATGGTGCCGACGTTCACGTGCGGCTTTGAACGATCAAATTTCTCTTTGGCCATCCTGCGTCTCCGTCTCTCGCTCTACTTGGTGCCCTGAATGCGGGCCACGACTTCTTCACTGACGTTGTTGGGAGCCTGCTCGTAGCGGTCGAAGTGCATCGAGTAGGTGGCGCGCCCCTGCGTGCGCGAGCGCAGGTCCGTCGCGTAGCCGAACATCTCCGACAGCGGCACCCGCGCGTTGATGATCTGCGTGCCGCCGCGGTCTTCCTGCGACTGGATGCGGCCGCGCCGGCTCGACAGGTCACCCATGACGTCGCCGAGGTATTCCTTCGGCACCACCACTTCGACCCGCATGATCGGCTCGAGCAGCACCGGCTTCGCCTTCTTCGCCGCGTCCTGGAACGCCATCGAGCCGGCAATCTTGAAGGCCATTTCCGACGAGTCGACGTCGTGGTACGACCCGTCGTAGAGCTCGATCCGCACGTCGTCGATCGGGTAGCCGGCGAGCACGCCGCGGGTGAGCGCTTCCTTGATGCCCTCGTCGATCGGCTTGATGAATTCCTTCGGAATGGCGCCCTGCGTGACCTTGTTCTCGAACACGTAGCCGGTGCCCGGCTCGCCCGGGAACAGGTGGATCTTGGCGTGCCCGTACTGGCCGCGACCGCCGGTCTGCTTGGCGTATTTCATCTCGCCGTCGGCCGGGCGCGTCAGCGTCTCCTTGTAGGCGACCTGCGGCTTGCCGACGCTCGCCTCGACCTTGAACTCGCGCTTCAGGCGGTCGACGATGATCTCCAGGTGCAGCTCGCCCATCCCCGAGATGACGACCTGCCCGGTCTGGTCGTCGGTCTTGACGCGGAAGGTCGGGTCCTCGCCCATCAGCTTCGACAGCCCGACGCCGAGCTTCTCCTGGTCACCCTTCGACTTCGGCTCGATGGCCAGCGAGATGACCGGCTCCGGGAAGTCCATCGACTCGAGGACGATGGTCTGCTTCTCGTCGCACAGCGTGTCACCGGTGCTGACCGCCTTGAGGCCCACCGCCGCGGCGATGTCGCCGGCGTAGACCTCCTTGATCTCCTCACGCTTGTTGGCGTGCATCTTCAGCAGCCGGCCGACGCGCTCGCTCTTCTGCTTGGTGGCGTTGTAGACCGACGACCCCGAGGTCAGCACGCCCGAGTAGACGCGGATGAACGTCAGCTGCCCGACGAACGGGTCGGTCATCAGCTTGAAGGCGAGCGACGAGAACGGGGCCTCGTCGCTGGCCTCGCGCGTGTCCGGCTCGCCCGTCTCGGGGTTGGTGCCGTCGATGGCCGGCACGTCGAGCGGCGACGGCAGGTAGTCGACCACGGCATCGAGCAGCGGCTGCACGCCCTTGTTCTTGAACGCGGTGCCGCAGATGACGACGACGAAGGCGGTATCTTCCTCGCGCACCGACTTGATGACGCGGTTGCGCAGCGCCGCCTTGATCTCGGCCTCGGAGATCTCCTCGCCGCCCAGGTACTTCTCGAGCAGCTTCTCGTCGTGCTCGGCGACCTTCTCGATCAGCTTCTCGCGGTAGACCTTCGCCTCGTCGAGCATGTCGGCGGGGATCTCCGAGACGTCGTAGTCGGCGCCCATCGTCTCGTCGCGATAGGTGATCGCCTTCATCCTGACCAGGTCGATGACGCCCTTGAACTTGTCCTCGCTGCCGATCGGCAGCTGGATGGCGACCGGGTTGGCGCCCAGCTTCGTCTCGATCTGGCCGAGCGTCATCTTGAAGTCGGCGCCGATGCGGTCCATCTTGTTGACGAAGCAGATGCGCGGCACGCGGTACTTGTCCGCCTGGCGCCAGACCGTCTCCGACTGCGGCTCGACGCCCGACACCGCGTCGAACACGGCGCAGGCGCCGTCGAGGACGCGCAGCGAGCGCTCCACTTCGGCGGTGAAGTCGACGTGGCCCGGCGTGTCGATGATGTTGATGCGGATGTCGCGCCAGAAACAGGTCGTCGCGGCCGACGTGATGGTGATCCCGCGCTCCTGCTCCTGCTCCATCCAGTCCATGACGGCGGTGCCCTCATGGACCTCACCGATCTTGTAGGTGATGCCGGTATAGAAAAGGATCCGCTCGGTCGTCGTCGTCTTGCCGGCATCGATGTGCGCCATGATGCCGATGTTGCGTGTCCGGTCGAGCGGTGTCTGCCGTGGCATTACTGAAATCCCTAATCGCTATTCGTCGTGACTACGAACTACCGGCTACCAACTACCAACGGTAATGGGCGAAGGCCTTGTTGGCCTCGGCCATGCGGTGCGTGTCTTCCCGCTTCTTCACCGCCCCGCCGCGCAGGTTGGCGGCGTCGAGCAGTTCGTTGGCGAACTTCTCCTGCATCGTCTTGCCGTCGCCACGCGCCCGCGCGTAGCTGACCAGCCAGCGGATGCTCAGCGAGAGGCGGCGGTTCGGGTTCACTTCGACCGGCACCTGGTAGTTGCTGCCGCCGACGCGGCGCGACTTCACCTCGAGGCTCGGCTTGACGTTGTCGAGCGCCTTCTTGAACACCTTGAGCGGATCGTCGCCCGTGCGCTCCTTGATGATGTCGAAGCTCTTGTAGAGGATGCGCTCCGCCGTGCTCTTCTTGCCGTCGCTCATCACCGTGTTGATGAACTTGCTGACGAGCGTGCTGCCGTACACCGGATCAGCGGGGAGTTCGCGCTTCGGAATTTCGCGTCTGCGTGGCATGACTCTTCGTGACCTTCGTGATCTTCGTGGTTACGACTTGGGGCGCTTGGCGCCGTACTTCGAACGACCCTGCTTGCGGCCCTGCACGCCGACGGCGTCGAGGGTGCCGCGGACCACGTGATAGCGGACGCCGGGGAGGTCCTTCACACGGCCGCCGCGAATGAGCACCAGCGAGTGCTCCTGCAGGTTGTGGCCGACGCCGGGAATGTAGGTCGTCACCTCGATGCCGTTGGTCAGGCGAACACGCGCCACCTTGCGGAGCGCCGAGTTCGGCTTCTTCGGGGTCTGGGTGAACACGCGCACGCAGACGCCGCGCTTCTGCGGGCTGACCTGGAGCGCGGGACTCTTCGTCTTGGTGACGATCTTCTTCCGTCCCTGGCGGACGAGCTGACTGATAGTCGGCATGCCGTTCCTTGAGCGAAAAACAAAACGCACGCAGCCGCCAGCCAGGCGGTTGCGACGCTGTTCCAGGCCTGAAGCGTCTTCCGGCACGCCGGAAGGCACTGGCACCTGGAACCAACTGACCCTATGAGTTGGTTGTTCTGGAGAAGCCTGCGGCTTCTTCCCTTGTGGTTGGGCCTAGATAGGGTGTCCTAGGTCCAAGAGAACCTGACGAATATAGCACGCGCCAGAACGGGCATGCAACCAAGCCCCTCCCGGCCCCGTGGCGGGAGTGCGTCAATCGGCATCCTTCGCCCGATCTTCGTGCCCGTGCAGGGCGGAACGCCTAAACGGTTTTCAGCTCGGCCCCGGGGGCGGCCGACAGGGCCTTGCGCAGATCCTCGACCCGCCCGTCGGGCGGGTTCTCGACCCCGACCAGGATCTTCCCGTCCGACACGGCCGGATCGTACAGCCTGGCTCCGCCGCGCCCCAGCCCGGCAGTCACGACCAGGGTGATCACCGTCGCCAGGATGGCGCCGAGCATCGTCAGCTCGAACGTGATGATGAGATTAGGCCACCAGGCGAAGATCGGCAGCCCGCCGACGTTGATCGGCCACGACATCTCGCCAACGTAGAGCATGCCCAGGGCGGAGGCCATGCCGATGAGGGCGCCGCCGCAGGCAATCCACCACATGTGGGTGGACCTGTCGCGCTCGGCGAACTCGAAGTCCTCCATCGGCTGCGGCGAGATGATGGTGATATCGCGGTCGTCGACGCCGGCGGCCCGCAGGCGGTTGACCCCCTGCTGCGCCGCGTGCCCGTCCGGATAGAGCGCGTAGACAGCTCTCACAGGTGAAGCTCTCCGAGTTCGTGGCGCTCCGTCGCCGGCGGCACCATGGACGGCGACGGGTGGTCGCCCGCCTTCATCTCCCAGATCGAGATGATCGGCACCACCTTGGCGAACAGCACGTAGAGCAGCGCCATGGCGGCAAAGGTGGCGATGGTGATGATGATTTCAACCGGCTGCGGCGCGTAGGTGCCGAAGCTGTACGGCAGGTACTTGTTGCCGAGCGACGGCACGATGATCAGGTACCGCTCGAGCCACATGCCGATGACGACGCCGATCGAGGCGATGACGCAGCCGGTGATCGTGCGGAACCGGCGGATGCCCATGACGATCAGCGGCAGCACGAAGTTGCAGACCACCATCGTCCAGAAGAGCGGCGCGTAGGCCAGGCGCTGCGTCTGCCAGAAGACGTTCATCTCGCTGGGGCCGTTGCCGTAGTAGGTGACGAGCCGCTCGTTGAAGACGAAGTAGCCCCAGAGCAGCCCCATGACCAGCAGCAGCTTGCCGAGGTTGTGGAAATGCACCGGCAGCAGGTACTCCTCGAGGTGCAGCACCCGCCGCAGGATCGCCATGGCGATGATCAGGCCGGCGATGCCGCTGAAGATCGCGCCGGCGACGAAGTACGGGCCGAAGATCGTCGACTGCCACATCGGCACCGGCGCCATCGAGAAGTCGTACGACACGATGGTGTGCACCGAGACCGCCACCGGGATGATGGCAACCGCCATGATCGACATCGCCGTCTCCAGGCGGTGCCACTGCTTCGGCGTGCCGCGCCAACCGAGCGCCAGCGCCTTGTAGATGCGGTGCCGCAGCCCGGTCGACTTGTCCCGGACGACCGCGAAGTCGGGAATCATCGGCAGGAAGAGGAACAGCAGGCTGCCGGTGAGGTAGGTGTTGATGGCGAAGAAGTCCCACACCAGCGGCGACCGGAAGTTCGGCCACAGCAGCCGCTCGCTGGGGTACGGCGCCAGCCAGAAGGCCAGCCACGGGCGCCCGAGGTGGATCAGCGGGAACATGGCGCCGATCGTCAGCGCGAAGGCGGTGATTACCTCGGCGCAGCGCGTCACCGGCCGCCGCCACCCGGCGTTGACCAGGCGCAGGATCGCCGAGATCAGCGTCCCGGCGTGGCTGATGCCGATCCAGAACACGAAGTTGGTAACGAAGAAGCCCCAGTACACCGGCCAGCGGATGCCGGAGATGCCGAAGCCCAGGTACATCTGCGTCAGCCAGGCGCCGAGGCCGGCCAGCACGACGCTGCCGAGAATGGCGACGACGGCGTAGAAGCGCCACGACGTGTTGAGCAACGGACGCAGCAGGTCCGCGTTCATCCGGTCGGGCGCGGGGTGCGCGTGCGTCTGAACGTGTTCCGACATCGCTACCCCTTCGCCAGATAGGTGACGTTCGGCCGCGTGCCGAGGTCTTCGAGCAGCGTCGCGCCGCGCGGCGACTCGGCCAGGCGCGCCACCTCGCTGTTCGGATCCTCGAGGTCGCCGAAGATCAGCGCCTTCGACGGGCACGCCTGCGCGCAGGCGGTGTTGACCTCGCCGTCACGCAGCTCGCGGTCCTCGGCCCGGGCCTGGATCTGCGCCCCGCGGATCCGCTGCACGCAGAACGTGCACTTCTCCATGACGCCGACCTCGCGGATCGACACGTCCGGGTTGAGCTGCAGGTGCAGCGGCTTGGGCCACTCGTTGTTGAAGAAGTCGAAGAACCGCGCGTTGTACGGGCACGCGTTGGCGCAGTAGCGGGTGCCGATGCAGCGGTTGTAGACCTGCGCGTTCAGCCCGTCGCTCGTGTGATGGCTGGCGTAGGTCGGGCAGACCGGCTCGCAGGGCGCGTTGTTGCAGTGCTGGCACATGACCGGCCGGAACTTCAGCCGGACGTTGGGATATTCCCCCTCCCAGTAACGCTCGATGCGGATCCAGTGCTTGGCGCGGCCCATGGCCGCCTGCTGATCGCCCACCGTCGAGATGTTGTTCTCGGCGTGGCAGGCGGTGACACAGGCGCCGCACCCGGTGCAGCGATCGAGATCGACCGCAAGTCCCCAACGTGCCATCGTTATCCCCTACCCAGCCCTTCGTTCGGCTCGTGCTCGCGCAGGCCGCCGGCAAACATCACGAGACGGCCGTCCGGGTCGCCGATGCGCGCAATGGAGACGCGGGTGGCCGCCCAGGCCACGGCGCCGGTTGCCGGCTCGGTCGTCGCCGCCAGCAGATCGATCGGGTTCTCGCCGCGGCCACTGGCGTAGCGCGTGAACGTCGTGTGCCCCTGCCCGGCCGGCATGGCCAGCAGGTCGGGCGCGATGCCCGGCGTGATCATCGCCGCCGTCTGCAGCCGCCCCTGCGGCGACGCCAGTTCGACGATGTCGCCCTGGCCGATGCCGAGGCGCGCCGCAGTGGCGGGGTTGATCTCGACCCAGCTGCTCCACATGGCCGACGTCACCGGGTCGGGCATTTCCTGCAGCCACGGCAGATGCGCGGTCGTCCCGTCGCCGAACTGCGTCGACGCATACGGCAGGAAGTGGAACGGGTACTGTTCGGCGTTGCCGGCGAACGCCGGGGCCGCATACGCGGCCGGCGCGCCGGCTGCAGCGGCCGCCGCGGGCTGCGCATCGCGCCCCGCCGGCAGGTCGCCCCACCAGCCGCCCTGGGTCTGTGCCGCCGTCCACGCATCCGTGTCGGCGCTCGGCGCCGGCAGCGGCTCGATGGTGGCACGCAGCATTTCGTCGAACGTCTGCCACGGCAGGTTCAGCGGCGTCGCCACGCGCCGGCCCAGGTCGAGCAGGACGTCGCCGGTCGGCCGCGTCTGGTAGAGCGCGCGCATCGCCGGCGGCGCCAGGCTGGCGACGGCGACGAGCGAGCCCGACTCGGGCGTCGCGTCGGTCCACGACTCCAGGAACGTGCTGTCCGGGAGGATCAGATCGGCCAGCGCCGAGGTCTCGTCGAGGAAGGATCCGAAGCTGACGATGTACGGCACGCGCGCGATCGCGTCGCGCACGTTCCACGCGCGCGGCGCGGCGTAGACCGGGTTGGCGCCGTCGACGAACAGGATCTGCGCGTCGCCGATGCTCGTGCCGGGACCTTCCGCCTGAAGCCGGAAGCCACTGGCCACCGTGGCGACCGGCGTGAGCAGCTGCGGCGTGAAGAAGATGCCGCCCGGCTGCCCGACGGTCCCGACCAGCGCGTTGAGCGCGTTCACCGCCAGCGCCGTGAAGAGGCCGTTGGTGTGCCCCAGCGGCGCGCCGCCGACAATCGCCACCGCCGGCTGCCGCCCGGCGAATTCATGCGCCAATTCCTCGATGCGCCGGGCCGGCACCCCGGTGATCCGCTCCACCGCGTCCGGCGTGTAGTCCGCCAGGCCGCCGCCCCATCCCTCGATGAGCGATCCGGCGCGACCCGCACCGGCGGCAGGCCGGAGGTTCTCGGCCATGATGACGTGGGCAATCCCCAGCGCCAGCGCGCCATCGGTGCCCGGGCGAATGGCCACCCACTCGTCGGCGCTCGCACCGGTCTGCGACATGCGCGATTCGACCTGCACGAAGCCGCCGCGCTGGCCGGGACGCCCCTGGCGCATCTCGCCGTACCCGGCCGCGTGCGCCACGGGCGCGTTCCACGAACCGAGGAAGTCGGCGCCAAACCCGAGCACGAAGTTCGCGCGCCCCAGGTCGTAGGTCGGCAGCTGCTCGCGGCCGAAACTCATCGCATTGGCCCGCCGCAGCACATCGTCGGAGAAGATCTCGAACGACAGCGCCGCCGGCGCGCCGTACGCGCCGAGGAACCGGTCCATCAGCACCCGCCGATGGCTCAGCCCGGGGCGCACCAACGCCGCCAGCATCTGCTGGTTGCCGGCCGCCGCCAGCTGATCCAGCTGCGCGGTCAGTTCCGCGATCGCCGCATCCCAGGTGATCGCTTCGTAGGTCGCCGTGCCGCGCTCGCCGCTGCGCTTGAGCGGCTGGGTGATGCGATCCGGGTGATACGTGACCTGAATGGCCGCCTGGCCGCGGGCGCACAGGCCGCCGCGGTTCACCGGGTGCGCCGGCGTGCCATCGAGCTTCTTCGCCACCGCCAGGGTGACCACGCCCGCCTGCCCGTCGCGGACGGTGTCGACGTCGGCATCCATGACGCGGACCGTCAGGCCGCACCCGGTAGCGCACAGCGGGCAGACGCCCGGCTTGTAGGTCGCCAGCCCCGGGTTGATCGGGTCGTCGGGAACGAAGCGAATGAGCTGGTTTTCGGGGCTGCCACAGGCGGCCAGCGTCGCGCTGGTGCCGGTGACCGCCGTGAGCTTGATGAAGGATCGACGATCCATCAGAAGTGGCACGTCAGGCAGTCGACCGATGCCTGCCTTTCGTTATGGCAATTCACGCAGAAGCCCATCGTGTGGCTGACGGCGCGCGTCGCGACCGTGCCGGTGCCGACGTCACCGTGGCAGGTCGCGCACTCGACTTCGGCGCGGATGTGCGGCGCGTGGTTGAACTTGACGTGCGATTCGTTCGGCCAGCCGTAGACGCGCTGCCAGGCCAGGTCCTGCCCCTTGTCGCTGAGCGCCGTGATCTCCTGGATGCGCGGCCGATCGGTGGCGATTGCCACGTGGCAGATCATGCAGGTCTGCACGCTCGGCAGCCCGGCGACCGGCCCCCTGGTCACGTTCTCGTGGCAGTACTCGGTGCAGGTCAGCCCCTGCTGGATGTGCGTGTTGTGCGGAAACTCGATCGGCTGGACCGGCTCCGGATGACTCTGGAAGAAGTCGGCGAACGCATCGCCGACCGTCGGCCGCGCAGTGGTGAACACGCCGGTTGCCTGGCCCGGCAGCGACACGACCTCTTTCGCTGCCGGCCGGGTATCGAGCGCCTGGCAGGCTACGCCGAAGACGGTGCAGGCGAAGCACACCGCCACAATGCCGATGATGCGCGTGATCACTGAGCGGAACCCTGCCTCAGCGACGGGCCGGGCCGAGGCTCCGGATGTAGTTCACGATGTTCCAGGCGTCCTGGTCGGGAATCCGCCCCTTGAAGCCCTTCATGTCGAACTTCGGGCCGGCGCCTTCCATGATGACCGCGAAGATCTCGCCGTCAGTGGCGCCGCGATCCCACGTGGCGTCGGTCAGGTTGGCCGGCGTGGTCCCCTTCGGGGCCAGCCGCCCGTCGCCCTTGGCCGCGTCACCGTGGCAGAACGAACAGTACTTCTTGTAGCTCGCAGCGCCCGCCTGAATCGAGGCCGGCGACGAGGCCACCGGGTTCTTGACCCGGGCAGCAGCCGCGTTCCCGCCGGGCGTCTGCGCGCGGACACCAACGGTGACCAGCGCAAGGACGGCGACGATGACGGCCGTTATGAATGCGGAAGAAAACCGACGGGCTCCTGGGGTGGGCATACCTCGTGCGTGCTCCTTGAGATCAGGCGTTGCGAACGCTGTCGCTGGCGTTGCGAGGGGAGGATTCTTACATATCCCTCAAATCCTCCGCAATTCCTGCTGCAGGGTAGCCCGCTCAACAGCGGCGAGTCCTGACAGGACGCCAACGAATGGCTGATTTTGCGATGAGGTCGATGAACGAAGCATGAAGCTCACGCAAATCGCCACCTTAGTACTCGTGGCAGCTCTGGCGGCCGCCTGCGCGCGCACCCCCGCGCCTCATCTCACCCCCGCGCCCCCTGCCCTCGCCGTCATCTCCTGGAACCTCGACGAGGGCGACGGCAACATCGAGGCGCTGCTCGCCGACCTGGCGGCCGGTCGCATCGTCCGCCCCGTGCCGGGAGCATGGGTCCTGCTCCTCCAGGAACTGACCCGGCTTCCCGGCGGGCTCGCCTATTCGTTCGTCGCGCCGGTTCGCCAGCTGGAGGACGGCGAATCCCTGGGCACTGCCATCGTCTCCAGCCTGCCGCTCGAGAACGCCCATGCGATCCGCCTACCCCAGGCGCGCCAGCCGCGCGCGGCGGCGGCCGCCACGATCCGGGTCGCCGGGACGCCGTTCCTGATCGTCAGCGTGCACCTCGAGAACCGGGGATCGTGGTGGCAGGCCGGCCTGCTCAGCGAGGCAGGGCGTGAACGGCAGGCGCGCGCCCTGCTCGACGAGCTGCCGGCCGACGGTCCCGGCGTGCTTGGCGGCGATCTCAACACCTGGCTCGGCCCGACGGAACCGGCCTGGCGGCTGCTGGTCGGGCGCTTCCCCGACCTGCCTCCCACGCGGCGCGATGTGACGTTCCGCGACCGCCTGGTGCTCGACCACGTGCTGTTCGACCTCCCCGCCGGCTGGGCCGCCGAGCGCCGCGTGCTCGACGACCGCTACGGTTCAGATCACCATCCGGTCCTCGGGGTAATGACAGCCCCCTGAAGAAGGCGTATTCTTGCCGCCCTGAAAGGAGATCGCCCACATGCGCGCAACGTTCGTAAAACTGTGGCTGCTCGTCGCCCTCGTGGTCGTCACATCCTGGGCACCGTCGGCGGCGAAGGCGGTCTCGCAGGCCGGTCAGGGGCCGCAGCTCCAGTCCATCGGCCCGCTCACCTTCGGCCCTGACGGCACGCTGTTCGCCGCCGACAACCAGGCGGCCGCCATCTTTGCGCTCGACCTCGGCGCCCAGGGCGCCGGCGCCGCCCCCGGTGCGAAGGGGACCGACGCCATCAACGAAAAGCTTGCTGCGATGCTCGGCACCGAGGCGCGCGAGATCGCCATCACCGACCTCGTCGTCCACCCGCGGTCGCGCAACGCGTTTGTCTCGGTCATGCGCGGCCAGGGCGCGGGCGCCACGCCGGTCCTCTTCCGTGTCGACGGCAACGCCAAGATCGACATGGTGCCGCTCGCGTCGCTGAAGTTCCAGAAGGTCGAGGTGCCAGACGCGCCGGCCGCCAACCCGGGCGATCGCCGCAACCCGCGCGCCAGCGTCATCACCGACATGGCGTTCGCCGACGGGCGGCTCTGGGTGTCGGGGCTGTCGAACGAGGAGTTCGCGTCGAAGTTGCGCGGGATCCCGTACCCGTTCAGCGGTGCCGCCCCCGGGACCAGCGTGGAGATCTACCACGGCAACCACCAGCAGCTCGAGACGCGCTCGCCGGTGAATGCGTTCGTGCCGTACACGCTCAACAACCAGCCGTACCTGCTGGCCGGCTACACCTGCACGCCGCTGGTAAAGTTCCCGATCTCGGATTTGAAGCCCGGAAGCAAGGTGCGCGGCACGACCATCGCCGAGTTCGGCGCCGGCAATCGCGTGCTCGACATGATCGTCTACCAGAAGGGCGGCCAGGAGTTCCTGCTGACGGCCAACAACAGCCGCGGCGTGATGAAGATCCCGACCAACACCTTCGCCAGCGCGAAGCCGATCACGACCCCGGTGCTGAGCGAGACCGGCGGGGTGCCGTTCGAGACGGTGCGGACGATGACCGGCATCGAGCAGCTCGAGAAGCTCGACGACCAGAACTCGATCGTCCTGCAGCGCGCCGGTTCGGGCGCGGTGAACCTGCAGGTCGTCCCGCTTCCGTGATCTATCGCGTCGCACGTCTCGTGACGGCAGCCCTGCTCGTGGCTGCCGTCGCGGCGTGCGGCCGCGGCACCGCCGACTCCCCTGCTCTCCGCCTCGAAGACGGCACCTTCGAAGTCACTGGCCTCGGCTCGGCAACGCTCGATGCCCTCGGCGCTCTGCCGGCCGGCGACGAACGGTGGCAGGCGATCTTCCGCGTTGCCGTGAGCGACGCGGCCCCCGCGATGCTGGGCACGTACGCTGTCGATGGCGGCGTCGTGCGCTTCACTCCGACGTTTCCGCTGGATGCAGGGCGGCAGTACCAGGCGTCATTCGACGCTTCGCGTGTTCCCGGCCGCGAGGGCGCGGCCGCCGTCGTCCACGCGACGCTTGGCCTGCCTGCGGTCGTGCGCGAGCCGACCACCGTCGTGACGCGCGTCTTCCCGACCGGTGACGAGATTCCCGAGAACGTGCTGCGGATGTACGTCGAGTTCTCGGCGCCGATGGGGCGCAAGAGCGGCGTCGAATACATTTCGCTGCTGAATCACGAGGGACGCGAGATTCCGGGCGCCGTCCTGCCGCTCGACTACGAGTTCTGGAGCCCGGACCATCGGCGCTTCACGGTGTTCTTCGATCCGGGACGGGTCAAGCAGGGGATCCTGCCAAATCGCGAGATGGGGCGGGCGTTCACGCCGGGCCAGACGGCAACGCTGATGATCAGCCGCGACTGGCTGGATGAGCACGGGCAGCCGCTGAAGGACGAGTACCGCCGTACGTTCCGTGTGGTCGCCGCCGACGAGGCGCCGCTCGACCCGGCGCACTGGACCATCGCCGGCCCGGCGTCGGCGGGACGCGCGCCGCTCACGGTCACCTTTCCCGAGCCGCTCGACCACGGCCTGCTGATGCGCGCGCTCGGCGTTCGCCGCAACGGCGAGCCGATCGACGGCGAGGCCGACGTCGAGGCCAACGAAACTCGCTGGCGCTTCACGCCGCGCGATCCGTGGCAGCCCGGCGGCTACGACCTGCTCGTGCTCGACATCCTCGAAGACCTCGCCGGCAACCAGATCGGCCGCGCGTTCGAGGTCGATAACTTCGACACCGTCGACAAGAGCCCCGACCCGCAAACCCTCACGCTGCCCTTCACCGTGAAGTAAGGAGCCCGGCACTTCAGTGCCGGCCCGCCGAGACTGAAGTCTCGGGCTCCGGGTTCAGTTGGCCGTCGCGAGCAGAGCGACGAGCGCCCATGCCGTCGTCGAGATCCGCTGCGCGTAGCTTTCGTTGCCGGCTGGTCGTGTGGTCTCGGGCCAGCTGCCGTCGGGGAGCTGGGTCGAGAGCAGGTACTGCCGGCCGCGGGTGAACGACGCCGCCATGGCGGGGTCGCGATCGCGGTGTGAGGCGATCGCCAGCAGGACGAGGGCGGTGTCGAACGGCTCGGGCGGTGACGTGACGTAGGGGCCCCAGCCGCCTTCGCGGGCCTGTCCCTTCGCGATGATCTCGAGCGCGCGTGACGTCTGCGCCCTCGCCGCCGCATCGTCTGCGGACCCGAGCCCCAGCAACACAGACGATGCATCAAGGACTGATTGGATGTCGTGGCCGCGGAGCCACGCGTCGGTGCGCGCGGCGGATCCCCGCAGCGACGGCTCCTCGACCCGGTCGAGCAACCGTCGTGCGACCGCGGTCGCCAGGGTCGTGCCGTATCCGGCCGGCGAGCCGAGCGCCGCGGCGGCGCTGATCGGCCACGAGCCGTCGGCGCGTTGATCCGCCGCCACCAGCGCGACGGCCTGCGCGAGCTCGTCCTGCTCGCCGCGTCCCGCGTCGACGAGCGCCGCGAGCGCGCTGGCGAACTGGATGCGCGCGAGGGCCAGATCCTTGACGCCACCCTCGTCGGCGTTGAGCGACCAGCGCCCTGGCGTGCGCAGCCACGCCGCCTCGTCTCGGAGAGCCTCTGCCTCGACGAGACCCGCGCGCGCCGCCGCCACCAGCGCGCGCGTGCCGTCGCCATTGTTATGGCACGAGTAACAGGGGTGCTCCTGCCGCCACCGCGGCACCTCGCGCGAGAGATACGCCACCGCCCGCGCTTCCGCCGACGCCGGACCCGCCGCCGACTGCGCCGTCAAAGACACAACCGCGTACCAAGCCAGCGCAACGACGATGAGGACTCTCCGCAACCTCCGTGCCTCGACCTTCGGACCCCCGGACCCTCGGACCTCCGGACCCTTATTGCCTCGGCGGCGCCGGCGTCGCGATGGCCGTGCCGTCGCGTCCCGAGCCGTCGAGCGATCCGGGCTGGAGGTGTCCGTCGTACTGGTCCTTGTTGAAGTCGGTGCAGGCGTATTCCATGATCTCCCAGTCCTTCGGCGCCAGCGGCACGACCCAGCCGGTCGTCCACGGCTTCGTGTAGAACTTCGGATCATCGATCGTCGCCTCGTACCACAACTGGTTGGCGCTGAGCCGGCGCCAGCGCTCGGTCACATGCAGCGCATCGCTGTGGCGGTTGCCGTGGTCGTCGAGCCAGGTGCGATCGGTGAGGTTCACCGTGTCGATCACCAGCGTGTCCCCTTCCCACCGGCCGATCGAGTCGCCCATCAGCGACGGCTCCCAGTTCGCGCGATGCCCGCGTCCGTCGGTGTAGATCACGCGGAAGTTGTGCATGTATTCGTAGACGAACACCACGCGATCCGGCATCTGCATGATCTGGAACGGGTACGGCGAGTTGTTCACGCGCGGCACGCCCGGCAGGACGCAGCGGCTGGTCGGATCGATCAGCTTCGGCACCTCGTTGAAGGCCGCCAGCCCCGCGGGCGTGAACGGCAGCGGCGTCAGCGGCTGCCCCATGTCGCGGTGAATCGCCTTGTTCCAGACGCCTGACAGATCGGCGCGTCCATCGGCGGTCCGCGGTGCCGGCGTGCCGTCGCCGGCCGGCATCTGGGTCAGCACGGGGGAGCCACCCTGCGCCGCGATCGGCGAGGGAGAGACGAGCAGCGCTGCGGCGGCGCCGATCAGCGCGAGCCCTGGCACGAAGTATCTCGACATGTCAGCCTCCTCCGACGCTCAGCGTCCGCCCGGTCCGCCGTCGTTGTTGGCGCCGGACAGAATGCCCCTGCCCGCCACCTTCCACGTCCGGCCGTTGCACGTCTTGCTGCCGTCGCGCGCCAGGTACCCCAACACCTCGAGCGATTCGCCGACCTTCAGCAGATCGGGGCTCCAGCCCTGGCGGATCAGCTGGTTCGGCGCGCCGCCCTCGCACGCCCAGCTGGTCGTCGATCCGTCCGGGTTCTTCACGTCGAAGAAGACCCAGATGTGCGGGTTGCGCCATTCGACGCGGGTGATGGCGCCGGCGAGCGTCACCGACTTCGATCCGTCGAACTGTGCTGCGAAGGAATGATGCGCAAGGGGCCGGCCGGCAGCCCCGAGCATGACGATGACCGCCGCCAGGATCCAGAGACGCCGCATGCGACCTCCTTTTGGCCCGTGCAGGCCGGCGAGAACGTACGGCGGGCGTTATACCATAGGTGGCTCACTCAGGGAGGTCCATGAAACACGCCGTCGCGGCCGTGCTCGTCTCTGTCGTCGCGTCGTCATCCGCCGCGTTTGCCCAGGGGCCATCGGCCGATGCCGCGGCGCCGGTTGCGCCGCAAACGGTGCTGCGCGAGCCCAACCGCGTCGTCGTCCGCGCCGTCCGCCTGACGACGCCGTTCACGCTCGACGGGCAGCTCGACGAAGCCATCTACCGGGAGAACATGCCGATCGACGGCTTCACGCAGCAGGAGCCGACCGAGGGGGCCCCGGCCACCGAGCCGAGCGAGGCGTGGATCTTCTTCGACGACGAGAACCTGTACATCGGCGTGCGGAACTGGGAGAGCGACAGCTCGCGCATGGTGCTCAACGAGCTGCGCAAGGACTCGAGCAACCTGATTCAGAACGAGCACATCGCCGTCATCCTCGACACGTTCCACGATCGGCGCAACGGCTTCCTGTTCCTGGTCAACGCGCTCGGCGGCCTGCTCGAGGAAACCTTCGTCGACGAGCGCAATGCCAGCCGTGACTGGAACACGGTGTGGGACGCGAAGACGGCGCGATTCGACAGGGGCTGGTCGGTCGAGATGGCCATCCCGTTCAAGTCGCTGCGCTACCGGCCCGGGCAGGGGCAGACGTGGGGCATCAACATGAACCGCGTCATCAAGCACAAGAACGAGCAGACATGGCTGGCGCCGATGCCGGCGTCCTACCGTCCGGGCGTCTTCCGCATCTCACAGGGGGCGACGCTGGTCGGCCTCGAGACGCCGCCGCTCGGCAAGAACCTCGAGATCAAGCCATACGCGATCGGCGGCCTCACCACCGATCGCCTGGCATCGCCCGCGCTCAGCAACGACCTCGATCGCGACGCCGGCGTCGACATCAAGTACGGGCTGACACGCGGGCTCACCGCCGACCTGACGATCAACACCGACTTCGCCCAGGTCGAGGAGGACGAGCAGCAGGTCAACCTGACCCGCTTCAGCCTGTTCTTCCCCGAGAAGCGCGAGTTCTTCCTCGAGGGGCAGGGCATCTTCAACTTCGGCGGCCAGGCGTCGAACAGCGGCGGCGACACGCCGATCATGTTCTTCTCGCGCTCCATCGGCATCAACCGCGGCCGGCCGCAGGACATCCTTGCCGGCGGCCGCGTCACCGGCCGCGCCGGCAAGTACACGCTCGGCCTGATCAACATCCAGACGCGCGAGGAGGACGCGACCGGCGCCCCGGCGACCAACTTCACGGTCATGCGCGTGCGCCGCGACATTCTCGGGCGCAGCACGATTGGCGCGCTCTTCACCGATCGTTCAAAGTCGAACATCAACGCCGGCGGGCGCAACGACCTGTTCGGGGTCGACGGGCTGTTCACGTTCTTCCAGAACATCCGCATCAACAGCTACCTGGCGCGCTCGCGCACGCCGGGCGCCGCCGGCGACGAGTGGAGCTATCGCGGCCAGTTCGAGTGGGCGCCCGATCGCTACGGGTTCTACATCGAGCGGCTGAAGATCGGCGACGACTTCAACCCCGAAGTCGGCTTCATGCGCCGGAACGACTTCACCAAGACCGCGCTCAGCGCCCGCTTCAGCCCGCGCCCCGCGCGCGACGGCTTCTTCGGCCGGCGCGTGCGGAAGTTCTATTACGAGGTGAACTGGGACTACTTCCAGACCCCCACCGGCCGGCTCGAGTCGCGCAACGCCGGCGCCGGCTTCCGCGCCGAGTTCCAGAACGGCGACAACCTCAACGCCAACGTCATTCGCAGCTATGACTACCTGGATACGCCGTTCCAGATCGTCACCGGCGTCCGCCTGCCGGTCGGCGCCTACGACTGGCAGCAGGGCACGGTCTCGTACCAGCTGGGCACGCAGCGCCGGGTCTCGGGCACGACCAGCTTCACCGCCGGCTCCTACTACAACGGCACGCAGCGCACCCTGAGCTATCGCGGCCGCGTCGCCGCCGCCACGCGCCTCGCGCTCGAGCCGAGCGTGTCGATCAACTGGCTGGATCTCGATCAGGGAAAGTTCACGACGAAGCTGGTGGGGACGCGCGTGACCACCCCGCTCACCCCGCGCATGTTCGCCAGCGTGCTGCTCCAGTACAACTCGAGCAACAACTCCTTCAGCTCCAACGCCCGCTTCCGCTGGGAGTATCAGCCCGGCAGCGAGCTGTTCGTCGTCTTCACCGAGGGACGCAACACCATCGGCCCGGGGTATCCGGACCTGGACACACGGGGATTCGTGGTGAAGATCAATCGGCTGTTCCGGATGTAGCTGGTCGACAGTCGGTGGTCGGTGGTCGGTGTGTGCCACCGCAGGAACTCGCCAACCGCGAACCCGGAACCGCTACCATCGACGACCGACCACCGACGACCTACCGAGGCCGTACGTGGTAGTAGCCGCCTGCCTCCTCCACCTGCAACGGCGCCCCAAACACCTCGGCGAGCATCGGCCCGCGAATGATCGCGTCCTTCGGGCCGTCGGCGGCGACGCGGCCGCGCTGCAGCAGGATCACCCGCCCGATCTCCGGGAAGATCTCGTCGATGTGCTGCGTGACCAGGATGATTGTCGTTCCCTCGCGGGCGATGGCGCGCACGCGCTCCATGAAACGGTGCCGCGCGACGACGTCGAGCCCCAGCGTCGGCTCGTCCAGCACCAGCGCAAGCGGCGTCGTCACCAGCGCCCGAGCGATCAGCACCCGGCGCGCCTCGCCGGTGGACATCTCATCCAGGCGCTTCGGCGCCAGGTGGCGGGCGGCGACGCGGTCGAGCGAATCCCAGGCCTGCGCCTCCATCGCCGGCGTCACCTGGTGGTGATCGAACACCGCCTGGCTGCCGAAGAATCCCGAGAGCACCGCCTCGAAGCCGTTGACGCGCCACGTCCAGCCGCCGCCGGCAAACCGCGCGTGCAGGTCGGTGGAGACGACGCCCAGTTGTTGTCGCAGCTCAGACACGTCCCAGCGGTCGCGCCCGAGGACACGGACCGGCGGACGCCCATCGTCATGGGCGATCGCGTAGCTGTCGACGGTCAGCAGGCGGATGAACGACGACTTTCCCGCCCCGTTCGGCCCGACGATGGCCGTGTGCTCGCCGCGGGCGATGGACAGCGTGATGCCGTGCAGGACGGTGGAGTCGCCGCGGACGAGGGACGCATCGCGGAGTTCGAGCAGCGGGGCGGAAGCCATGGGTGCCGCCGATGCTAACATTCGCCTGCCCCGCCCCATGGCCCCATCCGTGCTGAAACACCTGTGGCCGCCTGCCGACCCGGCGGTCATCGATGCCGGACGCGAAGGCGAAGCCGCCGTCGCCCGGGCGCGCGTCGTCGTCCTGCTGCTGCTCCTGGCGAGCCCGACGGCGACGCTGCTGCGTGAGCCCGGCGATCTGCCGGCGCTGCTCGCCATCGGCCTGGACACGCTCTTCATTGCCGCGAGCGTCGCGCTGGTGCGGTTGACGGCGCGGCCCGAGCCGCGTCCCTGGCTCGGCTTCATGACGGCCGCCGCCGACGTCAGCTTCGTCAGCGTGTATCACGCGTTCGTGTTCATGAGCGGCAACGCGGCCATGGCGCTCGGCAGCCGCGTGATGTTCGCACTCTACCTGCTGGCGATCGCCGCGACGAGCCTGCGTCAGGACCGCCGCATTGCGACGTTCGCCGGCGCGCTGGCTGTGGTGCAGTGGCTGGCGCTGGTCGTCTGGGCGGGCGCCGCCGGCCTGATGGACACCGCGGCGGCCAGCGGGCGCTTCTACGGCGACACCGGCATCGGCGGCCAGGCCGAAGAGATTGTCATGATCGGCGTGACGACCCTGCTCGTGCGGATGATCGTGGCGCGGGCCGGCGCGCTGCGGCTGTCGTCGGTCCGCGACAGCCTCACCGGGCTGCTGACGCGGGCGCACTTCGAGGAGCGGCTGGCCACCGAGTTGATTCGCAGCGCGCGCCACCGCCGGCCGCTGACGCTGGCCCTCATCGACCTCGACTACTTCAAGCAGATCAACGACACCTACGGCCACCCGACCGGCGACATCGTCCTGCGCGAGGTCGGCAGCCGCCTGGGCGCGGCCGTGCGGCGCACCGACCTGTCGGCGCGCATCGGCGGCGACGAGTTCGCGCTGGTGCTGGTCGATACCAGCGCCGCCGACGCAGCGGTGAAGCTGGAAGAGATTCGCTCGGCCGTGGCGACACGGGTCATCCCGACGCGCGACGGGAGCGGGGTCGACATCACGCTCTCGGCCGGCGTGGCGGTCTACCCGGGAGACGGTGAGGATACCGACGCGCTGGTCTCGGCGGCCGACGCCCGGCTGCTCGTGGCGAAGCAGCGCGGCCGCAACTGCCTGGTGGTCAGCGCAGCCGAGACGCCGGCACCGCGGCGGCCCTCCGGCGCCGGCAGCTGGAAACTCTGATCTAGACTGAGGGCGTGCGGCGCCGTCCTTTCCTCGTCGCGTCGGTCGCGCTGGCTGCGCTGGCGCTGGCGGCGACCGTGCACGCGCAGTTCGGCCGCGGCCGCATGTTTGCGCGCATTGCGACCCCGGCCGATTTCGATGGCCGCTTCCAGTTCTGCCGCATTGTCTTTCGCAACGCGCCGACCGGAGATGGCGGCGGCTGGGGCGTGGACTACCCGCAGGCCGACGAGAACCTCTCGATCCGCCTGGCCGAACTGACCCGTACGCCCGTCAGCTTCGCCGCAGCCAACGCGCCGAACCATGCGCTGGTGCGCTTCACCGATCCCGAGCTTTTCCAGTGCCCGTTCGTGATGATGACCGAGCCGGGCGGCGCCTTCCTCGACCAGGACGAAGCCGACGCGCTGCGGACCTACGTGCTGAAGGGCGGGTTCCTCTGGGCGGACGACTTCTGGGGCGAGTACGCCTTCCGCCACTGGGAAGCGCAGCTGCGGAAGGCGCTGCCGATCGCCGACTACCCCATCTTCGAGCTGCCGCCCGAGCATCCGCTGCTGAACGCCCAGTTCGTGACGAAGGTGGTGCAGATCCCGTCGATCGGCTGGGCGTTCAACGGCCGCACGTCCGAGCGCGGCGCCGACAGCGCCGTCCCGCACGCGCGCGGCATCGCCGACCGCAACGGCCGCTTGATGGTGCTGATGACGCACAACACCGACTACGGCGACTCCTGGGAGCGCGAAGGCGACGACCCGCGCTACTTCTACGCCTTTGGCCCGGACGGGTATGCGTTCGGGATCAATGCGGTGCTATACGCGCTGACGCATTAGGGGTGCTAGCACCGATTCTTGTCGGTGCTATCGGCGATTCTGGTCGGTGCTAGAGGTGATGCTGGTCGGTGCTATCGCTGCGGCGCATTGGTGCTAGCACTGACAAGCAGCCCGTTAGCACCGACCCGGTGCAGCCTCCCAGCACTCACAAGGCGCAGCCTGCCCTAGCACCGACACTATCTTTGAAAGAGCTGTCTGACGTCGGGCTTCACGACCTTCCCCATGGCGTTTCGAGGCAGGGACCCGACCGGCATGAGCGCTCGGGGCAGCTTATAGGGAGCGAGTCGATCCCTGGCCCACGCCTGCAGCTCGTTGATCGGCAGCGCGGAGCCCGGCCGCAGTTCGACCGCCGCCGCCACGCGCTCCCCCCACTCCTCGTCCGGCACGCCGACAACCGCGCATTCGGCGATGGCGGGATGATCGCGCAGCACGGCTTCGATCTCCAGCGCTGACACCTTGAAGCCGCCGGTCTTGATGATGTCGACGCTCGTCCGTCCGAGCAGTCGGTAGGAGCCGTCTTCCTCGACGGCCACGTCGCCGGTGCGGAACCAGCCATCGTGAAATGCTGCCTGCGTTTCCTCGGGGCGCTGCCAGTACTCCTTGAACACCGTGGGGCCGCGCACCTCGAGCTCGCCGTCGACAAGCCGAACCTCCACGCCGGGCAGCGGCTGGCCGACGAAACCTGGGCGCCGTTCCCCATCGAGCGGGTTCGACAGCGCCATGCCGATCTCCGTCATCCCGTAGCGCTCGAGCAGCGTGTGGCCGGTGATCTGGCGCCAGCGCTCGAGCGTCTGCACCGGCAGCGCGGCTGAGCCGGACATCATCAGCCGCAGACCGCACACGCCGCCGGACCAGCGCTCGCGCGTGGCGGCATCGGCGCCGTCCCACGCGCCGATCAGCCGGTGATAGATGGTGGGCACGGCAGTAAACACGGTCACCTCGCCGGATGCCAGCCGTTCCCACACGGCGGTCGCATCGACCGAAGGCGGCATCTCCACCGTCGCGTGCACGGCCAGCGCCGAGCAGAGGCCGTTGATGACCCCGTGGACGTGGTGCAGCGGCAGCACGAGCAGCAGGCAATCGCTCGGCTGCCATCCCCACGCCTCGACCAGCGACGACACCTGCGCCCCGATGTTCGCGTGCGACGTCACCACCCCCTTGGGCCGGCCGGTGGTGCCGCTGGTGTAGATGATCATCGCGCGCCGATTGGCGCCGAGGAATGGACCGCTGGTCCGGCCCGCCGAAGCGCCTGGCGCGAAGGCGGCCGGCCCCCATGTCAGAGCTTCGGCCGTTGTCAGGAACCTTGCGCCGGCGGCTTCGGCCAGCGGGCGCAGCATCGCGGCAGCGCTCTCGTCAGCGACAACGATGGATGCGCCGGAATCGGCGATCACGTATTCGAGCTCGCCGCGCGGATGCGAGAGCGCCATCGGCACGGCCACGCCGCCGGCGCGCCAGATGCCCCGCTGCACCGCCGCATAAGAAAACCCCGGGGCGACGAAGTACGCGACCCGTGCCTCCGCCAGGTCTTCCGCACCCTGCAGCAGCGCGCCCGCGACCTGGCTGGACGCGCCGTCGAGATCCGCGTACGTATGCGCGCCGTCGCGATCGACGATGGCGATCTTGGAGGTGGTCAACGGACCACCGACAGCGACGGGCGCGCGTTGAGGACGTTGGGATCGAAGCCGGCCGTCTGCTTGTAGCTGCGCGAGATCGCCTCGAGCTCCTCGCGGCTGATGATCGTGTCGAGATCGGTGAAGCCGTCAGGAGCGCGCTCTTCGACGATCTCCATGCACTTCTCCGGGCCGACGCCGCGGTTGGCGAGCACGATGGCGGCGGTCGCCGGGCGCCGCGCCGCGTCATAGGCCAGGATGGCCGCCTCGATCGACGGCTGCAGCGCCAGCTCACGCGCCAGCACCCGCGCGTCGAGAATGGCCTGCGACGCGCCGTTCGACCCGACGGGATACATCGGGTGCGCGGCGTCGCCGAGCATCGTCACGCGGCCGTGGACCCAGGTCGGCAGCGGAGCGCGATCGACCATCGGGTAGCGATAGATGGCCTCGGCGCTGCGAATCATCGCCGGCACGTCGAGAAAATCGAAAACGAAATTGCTGAAGGGGGCGACAGCCTCCTCGGCGGTGGCGCGGTGCTCCCAGTCCTGCACCGGCATCGGCTGGTCCTCGGCGTTCTTGAACTCCGCGACCCAGTTGATGAGCGCCTTCCCCTGCTGTTCGAGCCGCCGCGAGATCGGGTAGACCACGACCCGCCGCGCGAAGTGACCGGCCATGATCATCGTCCGGCCGCCGAGGAACGGCGCGCCGATGGTGGTGCCGCGCCACATTGTGATGCCGTTCCACTTCGGCGGCCCCTCGTCCGGATAGATCATCCGGCGGACCACTGAGTGGACGCCGTCGCAGCCGACCAGCAGGTCGGCGTCGACGCGATCGACGCCGGCACCGCCGCGTCGGCCGGCGAACTCCGCCCAGACGCCGCGGTCCGACTGGCCGAACGCCGACAGCTGATGGCCGGTATGGATGCGCTCGGCGCCGAGCCGCGTGGCGACCGCCCGGCTCAGCAGCCCGAGCAGCTCACCGCGGTGAATCGAGAACTGCGGCCACTTGTAGCCAGCGCCCAGCCCGCGCGGCTCCGACCAGATCCGCTGCCCACGCCTGGAGTAGTACGCCAGTTCCGCCGTCGGAATGGCGACCGCATCCAGGTCGTCGAGCAGGCCCAGCTCGGTCAGTTCCCGCGCCGCGTGCGGCAGGATGTTGATGCCGACGCCAAGCTCCTTGATGGCCGGCGAGGACTCGTAGATGTCGATGTCGTCGATACCCGCGGCATACAGCGAGAGCGCCAACGTCATGCCGCCGATGCCGCCGCCCGCGATCGCAATTTTCATGGTTTAATTTTTCCCTATGCCGCTCATCGATCCCGGAAAGAAAGCGCCCGCTTTCGCGCTCAAGGACCAGCACGGCAAGACCCACCGCCTCTCGGACTACGAGGGCCGGCCGGTCATCCTGTACTTTTACCCCAAAGACGACACGCCCGGCTGCACGCAGGAGTCCTGCGACTTCCAGGCGCGGTTGCCGAAGCTGAAGACGTCGAAAGCAGTGGTGCTGGGCGTCAGCATCCTCGACGAGGCGAGCAAGGCGAAGTTCGCCGGCAAGTACGACCTGACGTTCCCGCTGCTGGCCGACGCCGACCACGCCGTCGCAGACAAATACGGCGTCTGGCAGGAGAAGTCGAACTACGGGAAGAAGTACATGGGCATTGCCCGGACGACCTACCTGATTGGCCCCGACGGCAAGGTGCAGCAGCGCTGGGACAAGGTGAAGGTCAACGGCCACGCCGACGAGGTCCTGGCGGCGCTGTAGGCCGCCCCTTTACGGGGTGGCACCCCGTGAAGGGGTGCCCTACTCGACGAAACGCTGACGGACGTCCGGCGGCGGCAGGAAGCAGACGTCCTCACCGAACATGCGGTGCCGGTGCCGCGCGATGAAATCGTAGACGGCATCGCGCAGCGCCCGCGGCACGAGCATCGCCGCCCGGCCGAGCAGCCGCCACGCGCCGCCCATGTAGACGGCCGCGCGCAGCGCCGCCGCCGAACGCACGAACACCCGCTCACCGGCCTGCCCCTGCTCCACCCAGACCATCGAGTCGACCCCCTGCAGCCGCGCATGGCGCGCGCGGATGTCGGCGGCGAGGGTCCCCTGCAGCGGCGCGAAACGCAGCTCGTGCCGCCGTTCATGCCGCAGGATGAACTGCACGCTGGATGCGCACAGGCCGCAGGCGCCGTCGTAGAGCAGGAGCGGAGGCGTGGCCGGGCTCACACCCGGATCGTAGCGTAGGCCCGGTGCAGCAGGCGAGGCGCGACGCGCAGCCCCATTTCGAGCAGCCCGAAACGCAACTGGCGCGGCAGCGCCGGCTCGTTGGCCCTGGCGCGCGCCAGCGCCTCGGCGGCCTCGGGATAGCGGCCGGCGATGAACAGCTGCTTCCCTTCGTCGAGGGCCACGAGCGCCTTTCGCCGCGCGATCTGCCGTCGAATCAACGCGCGCTGGGGCGGCGTGAACGGCAGGCGCGGCTCGAGATCGGCCAGCACGTCGATGTAGGCGCGCACCATCGCCGGCGTGTCGTGCGAGAGGCTCCCTTCGCGGCGCCGGTGCCGCACCAGCGGCGTCGCGTGCCACGCGATCCGCCCGCCGCGGAGCGCCACCCGCAGCCAGAGGTGCGCATCCTCCGATCGGCGGAACTGATCGGGAAACAGACCCGCGTCGATCAGCGCCTGCCGCCGCGCGACCGTGCACGACGTCAGCACCGTGCACTCCTCGGCAATCAGGCGTTCCACCGTCACGTCCGGATGCGACGGCGTCACCTCCATCAGCCGCCTGCCGTCGAGCGCCCCGCCGACGATGCTCCCGTCGGAGTACAGCAGCGCCAGCGAGGGCTGCTCGCGCATCCGCCGGATTTGTTCTTCCAGGAACGTCGGCAGCCACACATCGTCGCTGTCGAGGAGCGCGATGAACTCGCCGCGCGCCTCCCGAATGGCCAGGTTGCGCGCGCCGCTGGGCCCGGTGTTGCGCTGGACGAGATAGGTGATGCGCTCGCGATACGGCGCCAGGGCCGCTTCGAATGCCGGCGTGTCAGGGGAGCCGTCGTTGACGACGAGGACTTCGTAATCCGTGAAGGTCTGCGCGAAGACCGACTCGAGCGTGCCGGCGATGAACGGCGCGGAGTTGTAGGCGGGGATGACGATCGAGACGGCGGGCGCAGGCATCGGCAAGGTCGGCCATTCAAAAAGAAGGCCGGGCCGGGGGGCGGTGGTCGGTGGTCGGTGGTCGGTGGTCGGACGGTCGAGCTAGGAGCCGACCACCGACCAACGACCACCGACCCTAGGGCTTCGTCGTGAGAATCGTAATCGTGTCGAGTTCCGCTTTCGTGGCCGGCAGTTCCGCAGCCGGCGACTCGGGGAACTTGTTGGCGCGCAGCAGCGCGGCGACGATCTCGGAGTACTGCTGGTCGGTCAGCGCGCCAGGCTGCCCCGGCGGCATGAACGACTTCATGTAGTCGAACAGCTCGCCCGCCGGCTTCTTGTTCCAGCTGAACTGGAACTCCGGCCCGGCGAGGCTGGGCGCGCCGGCGCCGGCGGTGTACTCGGCGCCATGGCAGGCGGCGCAGTTCTCCTGGTACAGCGTGTTTCCGCGCTCGGCCTGGGCCGCGGTATAAACGCCGTCCCATACCGTCTTCGTCTGGCCGCTCGCGTTTGTGCCGGCGACGACGACAGCCACGTAGGCCGCGGCGCCGATGGCGATGAGTCCTCTGATCGTCATGGTCGTCCCAGTATTCAGTCCCCTCATGAAGCGGCTGTTAAGGCAGTGCGAACACGAAGAGCTGGTTCGAGTTCGACGGCCGCAGCTCTGGCGCGAGCCGCGAGACGCCGCCCGTGGCCAGCGACGTGCCGGTGCTGATCGCCACGTACTGCTTGCCGTCAACGCTGAAGGTCGCCGGGAACCCGGTCACCGCCGATCCGAGGTTGGTTTCCCAGAGCACCTTGCCCGACGTTTCGTCCAGCGCGCGGAAGCGGCCGTTGACGTCACCGGCGAACACCAGCCCGCCGCCGGTCGCGATGAGCGTCGACGTGCCGGCGCGCTGCTCGAACTTCCACGGCGTCAGGCCGGTCTCGGCGTTGATGGCGTGAATGGTGCCGACGTTGTTCGTGCCGGTGGCGATCTGCGTCTTCATGTTCAGGCCGTAGAGCGACGCCGGATCCGGCTTCTCGAGCGTGGCCGTCATCTCGGCGCAGGTGTTCTGCAGCGGCACGTACATCATGTTGGTCTGCGGGCTGTACGCCGCCGCCTGCCAGTTCTTGCCGCCGTTGGCGTTCGGGCAGACGAAGCGGCTGTCGCCCTGCTTCTGGAACAGCATCTCGGGGTTGATCGTGACCTTGCCGGTGGCGCCGTCGATGGCGCTGATGACCGTCTGCAGCACGGTCGGCGTCGCCCAGAGGAACTCGCCGGTGCGCGCGTCGAGCGTGTAGACGAGGCCCGTCTTGCCCGGCACGCCGGTGATGACCTTGCGGCGCTCGCCGGCGCGGAGGCGCGGGTTGATCCAGCGCACGGCCTGCGCGTTCGGCGCGACGGCCGTCTCGACGATCAGCCGCTCGAAAGGATGATCGAGGTCCCAGTGATCGACCGCGTGCTGGTAGTGCCACGCCAGCCGGCCGGTGTCGGCGTTAATGGCGAGCGTCGAGTTGTGGTACAGGTGCTCGTTGGCGTTGCCGCCGAGCAGGTACTTCGGCGCCGGCGAGGTCACCGACGTGCCGATGAAGATCAGGTTCAGCTCGGGGTCGAAGCTCGGCACCATCCAGGCGCCGACGTGCTTGCGCTCCTCGTACGGGATGTTGCCCCACGTCTCGAAGCCCGGCTCACCCTGGCGCGGGATCGTGTGGAATCGCCACAGCTCCTTGCCGCTGCGCGCGTCGTGCGCCGTGATCACGCACGCCTCGGGGCCGCCCTCGGGCTCGCAGCCGCGCCCCGAGATGATCTTGCCGTTGGCGATGATCGGACCCGACGTCTGCTGCGCCCCCTTCTGGTAGTCCATGATCTTCGTCTCCCACGCCAGCTCGCCGGTGTTGGCGTTGAGGGCATAGACGAAGTCGTCGGCGCTCGTGTCGATGATCAGGTTGTCGTAGATCGCCAGGTTGCGGTTGATCGCCGGCACCGGGAAGAACTTGTTCAGGTCCTCCGGCAGGCGGCGGCGGTACTCCCACTTCAGGTCGCCCGTCTTGGCATCGAACGCCTGGACCACGTCCAGCGGGTTCGGGAAGTACATCGTCCCGCGACAGACGAGCGGCGTCCCCTCCTGCAGGCCGGGCGCAAGGCCGCGCGACCAGGCGAGCGTCAGGTTGCGCACGTTGTTGCGATTGATCTGGTTGAGCGGGCTGTAGCCCCAGTGGTTCAGGGTCCGCCGCCACATCAACCAGTCGGCCGGGTCCGGGTTCTGCAACATCTGGTCGGTGACCGGTACGAAGTTCGCCGCGGCCGCCGGGGCCTGCGCGGGAGCGCCCCCCTGCTGGGCGGCGAGCGTCAGCGTGGACACAGCGGCGGCCAGCAACACGGCCGCCAGGGCAAAGCGCTTCATAGGTATCCTCTCTGTCAGTGAACCTGCCGCAGAAAACCCGCGCGGGCCTCGCTATATTCCCATAGTGACCAAATCAAGGAAAGGCGCGCGACGCTACCGGTACCTGCTTGGCGATGCCGGCGACGAAGCGGCCCGCCTGCGGTTCCAGGCGCGCGTGTGGGACCCGGTGGCGCACGCGCTCTTCGACCGTCTGCGCATCCGCCGCGGCTGGCGCGTCCTCGAAATCGGCCCCGGACAGGGCTCGCTGCACCTCGACCTGCGGCGCCGGACCGGCCGCCCGGTGGATGCCGTCGAGCCGTCGGCCGCCTTCCGCGCGCGGCTGTCGCGCATCACGCGGCGCGACGGGTTCGGCGACGGGCGTTTCTGGGACACGACGCTGCGCGAGACCGCGCTGCCCCGGGCGCACTACGACCTGATCTTCGCGCGCTGGGTCTTCCTGTTCCTTCCGGATCCCGCCGCGCACGTGCGCCAGCTGGTTCGCGCGCTCAAGCCCGGCGGCGTCCTGGCCATCCAGGACTATTACCGCGACACGCTGGCCATGGTGCCAACGCCGGCCGAGTGGCCGGCATTCCTCGCCGCCGACCATGCCTTCTTCGCAACGCAGGGCGGCGACGCGAGCATCGCGTCGCGGTTACCCGCGCTGTACGATGCTGCCGGACTCGAGGTGGCGGATCTCCACCCGACGATCAAGACCGGGCATCCCGGCTCGCCGGTCTGGACGTGGCTGACGACATATTTCCTCGGGGTGATGCCGCGGCTCGGACGCGTGCCCCCCTTTACGCCGGCGCAGGCGAGACGCCTCGCCGCCTACTGGCGCGAGATGTCGAAGCGGCGCAGCTCAGTGCTGATCTCGCCGTGCGTCGTCGATGTCATTGGCAGGAAGCTTCAATAGCGGCGGCTCACACTGATCACGGGGCCACCGAGGCACCGAGACACCGAGGACCTTCTTTACGGCTGGTCGCAGGAAATCCGTTGGTACGAAAACTCGATTCGGCGTGTTTCCCCATTCACAGGTCCCTCGATGTACGCGGTGAGAGACGTGCCACGCCGTTCGTATCCGACCCGCTGGGGGAAATCGTGTTCGAGGTTTTCGAAGACTATCGATGACTCTGTGATGGTCGTCGACCGAAAGGCTGTGGAAGGCTGAGCCGACGGTCTCGCCTCATAAACTAAGGTGCCGCCATCCTCGCGAAGGATGACGAACTCGAATTCAGCCAGCTTGCCGGCCCGAACGGTTCGACTGAGCAACCGCTGCCGTGGGCCCAAGCGCCGCAAGAACCGCCAGCCCAATAGAAAAGACGTTCATGTCTCGGTGCCTCGGTGGCCCGTGATCAGTGGCTGTCGCCCCTAAGCAGGTACCCGTACCTCGAAGAGCGTCGGCCACAGCTTGCCGGTCACGAACAGGCGATCGCCGACCGGGTCCCAGGCGATGCCGTTGAGCACGGCGTTGCCGTCGCGGCGAACGCCGGAATCCAGCTTCGACATGTCGACCCACGCCGTGACGCGGCCGGAGATCGGGTCGATGATCGCGATGCGCTCGGTGAGCCAGACATTGGCCCAGATCTGCCCTCGGACGAACTCGAGCTCGTTCAGTTCCTCGACGCCCTTCCCATCCTCGGTAACCAGCAGCCGGCTGATTTCCTTCATGTCCCCCGGGTCGAAGAACCGGAGTACTGGCGAGCCATCGCTCAGGATCAGGCGGGTGCCATCGTGCGTCAGCCCCCACCCCTCGCCGCGATAGCGGAAGACCCGCTTCTGCTCCAGCGAGCCCATGTCGTACACGAAGCCGAGCTGCGAATCCCAGGTGAGCTGATACAGTTCGCCGGCCAGCTCGGTCATCCCCTCGGCAAAATAGCGGTCGGCGACGTCCCTCTTCTGCAGCACCTCGCCCGTGTCGAGCTGCACTCGCCGGATGCTCGACCGGCCGTTGAGGCCGGTGCTTTCGTACAGGAACCCGCCGCGATAGATCAGCCCCTGCGTAAACGCCTGGCGGTCATGCGGGTACTTGGCGACGACCTGCGGCTGGATAACCGGCGCCGGCATGCGGAAAGTATAGCGGGACGGGTCCACCTGAAGGCGGACACCACGACACGCCCGCTACGAGGCCACCGCCTTGTCCGCGATCGCCAGCGCGCGGTCGATGATCGCGAAGCCCTCCCGCAGCTCTTCTTCGGTGATCGACAGGGGCGGGTTGGTGAAGAAGTAGTTCCACCGGACGAACGTGTAGAGACCCTCGTCACGGAAGAACCGGCTCACCGCCGCCATCTCCGGCGACGATCCGTTGAACGGCGCCATCGGCTCCATCGTCGAGCGGTTGCGCACCAGTTCGACGATGCCGAAGAGGCCGATGGAGCGGACGGCGCCGACGCACGGATGCCTCGCCTGCAGGTCCGCAAGCAGCAACGCCATCAGGGCGCCGCGTTCCACCGCGCGCTCGACGAGCCGGTCTTCCTCCATCACCGCGATCGTCGCCAGCGCCGTCTGACAAGCCAGCGGATGGCTGTTGTAGGTGAGCCCGCCGGGGAACGGCGCGTCGCGGAACTTCTCGGCGATGCTCCGTCGCATGCCGACCGCGCCAAGCTGCACGTAGGCGCTGGTGAGTCCCTTGGCGATGGTCATCAGGTCGGGCACGACGTTCCAGTGCTCGACGGCGAACCACTTCCCCGTCCGGCCGAACCCCGCCATCACCTCGTCGGCAATCATCAGGATGCCGTGCTTGTCGCACAGCGCGCGCACGCCCTGCAGATAGCCATCGGGTGGCACGAGGATGCCGTTGGTGCCGGTCACGGTCTCGAGGATGAACGCCGCAATCGTCTGCGGTCCTTCGAGCTGGATGACCTCCTCGAGATAACGCAGCGATTGCTCGACGCCGTCCCAGCCCTGCTGGATGCCGTGGTACGGATCGAGCACGTGGACAATGCCGGCGGCCGGCGGCTGCGACCAGCGGCGCGGATCGCCGGTGGCGTTGATGACCCCGCCGGTGGCGCCGTGATACGAGCGGTAGCGAGCGAGGATCTTCTGCCGCCCGGTGACTACGCGGGCAATCTTGAACGCGTTCTCATTGGCCTCGGCGCCGCCGTTGGTGAAGAAGAAGACGTCGATGTCCCCCGGCGTCAACTCGGCCAGCTTCGCGCCCAGGCGCGCGCGTGGCTCGGTCGCCATGAACGGGTTGGCGTACGGCAGCACCTCGGCCTGCTGCTGGATCGCCTTCACGACACGCGGGTCGCCGTGGCCGATGTTCACGCACATCAACTGGCTGTTGAAGTCGAGGAAGCGCTTCCCTTCGGGCGTCCAGAAGTAGACGCCCTTTGCCTTCGCCACCGGGATCGGCTCGAACGCCCCCTGCGCCGACCACTCGAAGATGGTGTGCTTCTTCGAGAGCGCGATCATCTCGGCGCCAGTCATCGCGTCGCTCGCTTCAGGAATGACCCGGCGCCGGCCTTGCCAGTCCACGTTCCGGCGTCGACGATGACGCGGCCGCGCGAGATGACGGTGTCGGTCACGCCGGTGACCTGGCGCCCTTCGTACGGGTTGTAGTCGACGTTCATGTGCAGCGTCTTCACGCCGAGGGTCATGGTTTTCTCAGGGTCGAAAATGACGATGTCGGCGTCGGATCCGGGGGCGATCGTTCCCTTGCGCGGGAACAGGCCGAAGATGCGCGCCGGCGATGTGGAAGTCAGCTCGACGAAGCGGTTGAGGGAGATGCGGCCGGTGCGTACGCCACCGTCGTAGACGAGGCTCATGCGCGTCTCGATGCCGGGCGCGCCGTTGGGAATCCTGGAGAAGTCGTTGGCGCCGAGCTCCTTCTGCTCTTTCATGCAGAACGGGCAATGGTCGGTCGAGATGACCTGGAGGTCGTTGAACGCCAGCCCGCGCCAGAGGCGGTCCTGCGTTTCCTTCGCCCGCAGCGGCGGGCTCATCACGTACTTCGCCCCTTCGAAGTCCGGCTCCTCGTAGTTGTCGTACGACAGAAACAGGTACTGCGGGCAGGTCTCAGCGTGCGCCGGCAGGCCGCGGTCACGCGCCTCGGTGACCATCTCCAGCGCCTCGGCCGCTGAAAGGTGGACGATGTAGATCGGGACGTCGGCGATCTCAGACAGCGCGATCGCGCGATGGGTCGCCTCGGCCTCCGCGCGCGCCGGCCGGGTCAGCGCGTGATACTTCGGCGCGGTCTTTCCTTCAGCGAGCGCCCGCTGCACGAGCACGTCGATGACGCCGCCATTCTCGGCGTGCATGCAGATCGTCCCGCCATTCTTTCCCGTGCGCAGCAACGCCTTGAAGATGCTCGCATCGTCGAGCATGAACACGCCCGGGTAGGCCATGAACAGCTTGAACGAGGTCACCCCCTGGCGCACGAGCGCGTCCATCTCCTGCTCCACCTGGTCGTTCAGGTCGGTGACGATCATGTGGAAGCCGTAGTCGATGGCCGCCTTCCCCTGGGCCTTCGTCATCCAGGTTTCCCACGCGTCGTGCAGCGCCTGACCGCGGTACTGGATGGCGAAGTCGACGATCGTGGTCGTGCCGCCGAAGGCGGCGGCGCGGGTGCCGGTCTCGAAGTCGTCGGCTGACGTCGATCCGCCGAACGGCATGTCGAGATGCGTGTGCACGTCGATGCCGCCAGGCAGCAGGTACTTGCCGGTGGCATCGATCACACGGTCGGCCTGCATCGTCAGCGACGAGCCGATGGTCGTCACCTTCTCGCCTTCGATCAGCACGTCGCCGACGTACTGATCGGTGGCCGTGACCACCGTCCCGCCCCTTATCAGCAGAGCCATTTTGAATTTTGCATTTTGAATTTTGAATTGCCGCCTAGGGCAACTGCTCCACCATCGCGCCGTAGCTTTCGGGGCGCCGGTCCCGGTAGAACTGCCACACCCGCCGTACCTCCTCGATCATGTCGAGGTCCATTTCGGCGGTGATGAGTTCATCCCTGTCTTCCGAGGCCACCGACAGGAAGTTGCCGCGCGGGTCGACGAAGTACGACGTGCCGTAGAAGCGGCCGATGTTCCAGGGCGCTTCGGTGCCGACGCGGTTGCTGCACGCCATGAAATAGCCATTGGCCACGGCGTGCGCCGGCTGCTCCAGCTTCCAGAGATACTGCGACAGGCCGGCAACTGTCGCCGACGGGTTGAAGACGATCTCGGCGCCGTTCAGGCCGAGCAGCCGCGCGCCTTCGGGGAAATGCCGGTCGTAGCAGATGTAGACCCCGACCTTCGCGTAGCGCGTCTGGAACACCGGGTAGCCAAGGTTGCCCGGCTTGAAAAAGTACTTCTCCCAGAAGCCCGACGTGTGCGGAATGTGGTTCTTGCGGTACTTCCCGAGGTAGGCGCCGTCGTTGTCGTAGACCGCGGCGGTGTTGTAATAGACGCCCGCCTGCTCGCGCTCGTAGACCGGCACGACCATCGCCATCTTGAAGCGCTTCGCGTAGTCCTGCATCAGCGGGCAGGTCGGGCCGTCTGGCACCGATTCGGCGATGTCGTACCAGTGCGCGTCCTGCGACGGGCAGAAGTAGGGGCCGTTGAAGACTTCCTGCAGCCCGAGGATCTGCACCCCGCGCTTTCCCGCCTCCTCGATGAACGGGATGTGCGCGTCGATCGACGCCTGCCGGATCTTCTCGATCGGGATCGACGGGTCGGTCAGCGGCGATGCGACCTGGATCAGGCCGCCGAGCACCTTGCGCGGCATCAGAACCACCTCGAAATGGTGACCTTCTTGTCCGTGTAGAAATCGAACGCGTCGCGGCCGTGCACCTTCAAATCACCAAAGAAGCTGTCGCGCGCGCCGCCGAACGGGAAGTAGGCCATCGGCGCGGCAACGCCAATGTTGACGCCGACCATCGACGCGGTCGCCCGGTGGGCAAACTCGCGCGCCGCCTTGCCACTCGACGTGAAGATCGACGTGGCGTTGGCGTTGGGATGCATCTGCATCATCTGGAACACTTCGTCCACCGACTTCACCGGCGCCAGCGTCGCCACCGGCCCGAAGATCTCCTCGCGGCCAATGCGCATCTGCAGCGACACCTGGTCGAACACCGACGGGCCGATGAAGTAGCCCTCGGACGGCAGCGTGCGCGCGCGGCCGTCGGCCACCAGCGTCGCCCCTTCCTTCACGCCCTGCTCGACGTAGCCAACGACGCGCTCCTTGTGCCGGGCGCTGATCACCGGCCCCATCTGCACGCCCGGCTCGAGGCCATCGCCGACGGTCATCGACTCGGCCACCGCGACCATGCGGTCGCGCACCTCGCCGTGCGCCGAACCGACCGGCACGAGGATGCTGCCGGCCAGGCAGCGCTCCCCTGCGCAGCCGTAGAACGACTCGGCAATGATCGGGATCGCCTTGTCGAGGTCGGCGTCGGGCATGACCACGATGAAGTTCTTGGCGCCGCCGAGCGCCTGCACCCGCTTGCCGGCATGCGCGGCGCGCTGATACACGGCGCGCGCCACGGCGGTCGAGCCGACGAACGACACCGCCTTGATATCGGGGTGGTCGCAGATTGCCTCGACGACCTCTTTACCGCCGTGCACCATGTTCACGACGCCGGGTGGCAGATCGCACTGCGCCAGCAATTCCCAGATCCGCTGCTGCGACAACGGCACCTGCTCCGACGGCTTCAGCACGAACGTGTTGCCGCAGACGACGGCAAAGGGCAGGAACCAGAGCGGCACCATCGCCGGGAAGTTGAACGGCGCAATCGCCGCGCACACGCCAATCGGCTGGCGCATGGCCACACAGTCGATGCCCGACGCGATGTTCTCCAGCCCGTAGCCCATCAGCATCGACGGCGCGCCGCACGCCACCTCCACGCACTCGATCGCCCGCCGCACGCTGCCGCGCGATTCATCGAGCGTCTTGCCGTGCTCGGTGGTGACGATGCGCGCGATCTCCTCGAAGTGGTCCTCGAGCAGCTGGCGGAACGTGAACATCGCGCGGGCGCGGACGACCGGCGGCGTCTCGCTCCAGCCCGGAAATGCGGCGGCCGCAGCCCGCACCGCGGCGTCGACGTCGGCGCCGCGCGAGAGCGGCGTCCGGGCAATGACGTCCCCACGTGCCGGGTTGGTGACGGTCACGTGCTCGGTACCGGACGATGCGGTCCAGCGCCCGTTGATGTAGTTCGAGAGAAGCGCTGCTTCGGCCATCGGATGCCTTTCGGGCGAATAACGAAAAGGCGCCCATTATAGGGGTATAGTTAGCCCTCTTTTCGAGGGAGCTTATGGCCGCTCAACCTGGGGTCACGTTCACCGGTCTCCGGTTCGAAAACCCGTTCCTGCTGGCCTCGGCGCCGCCGACCGAATCGGACGCCAACATCCTGCGCGCCTTCGATGCGGGGTGGGGCGGGGTCGTGACCAAGACGATCGGCCTCCACCCGGTCGTCAACGTCGATGGCCCCAAGACCAAGTTCCTGCGGGCGACTCCCGACTCACCCCACCTCTCGATGAAGAAGCGGCCGGGTACGGCGCTGCATTCCTCATGGAACTGGGAGCTCATTTCCGACAAGCCGCTGGACTGGTGGGTGCCGCGGATTGCCCGGATCAAGGCGGCGCACCCGAACCGGATCCTGGTCGCGTCGATCATGGCCGGCTCCGGCAGCGACGAGGAGCTGCGCCACTGGCAGACGCTCGCCGAGGCGTGCCAGAACGAAGGGGCCGATGCCCTGGAGTTGAACCTCTCCTGCCCGCACATGGACCGCAAGGACATGGGGTCGAACATCGGCAAGGACACCGAGCAGATCTCCATCGTCACCGAGGTGGTGAAGGAAGTGGCCCGCGTTCCGATTTGGGCGAAGCTGACGCCATCAACTACCGACATCGTCGTCGAGGCACGTGGCGCCTTCCTGGGCGGCGCCGCCGCGATCTCCTCGTCGAACACGTTCCCGTCGCTCCCGCCGATCGATCCCGAGACGCTCGACTTCGAAATGAACGTCGACGGCTACGTGTCGAGCGGCGGCCTTGGCGGACCGGCCATCCTGCCGCTGTCGATGGCCAAGATGGCGCAGATGACGCAGGCGTTTCCAGACAAGGCGTTTTCGGGGATCGGCGGCGTCGCCGAGTTCGCGCACGCGCTCAACTACTTCCTGCTCGGATGCGGCACGGTGCAGGTGTGCACCGCCGCGATGCTCGACCACGCGATCGGGCCGAACGTCATCAAGCAGCTTCTTGCCGGCATGGCCGAGACCATGGATCGGCATGGGTGGCGGACGCTCGAGGACTTCCGCGGCATCCGGCGCAGTCACGTGGTGACGCACTCGAAGATTCGCCGCCCGGAAGCCAAGGCCTATCACGGCGGCTACGAGGCCGAAGGCTACGCCGCCCCATGATCGTCCGCGAGATCGTCGAGACCACCGAGGACCTGTCGGGCAGCCCGCTATGGAACGCCGACCTGGCGCCGACGCCGCTGGCGGCGCGCACCTGGTCCACGTATCACATCGCTGCGCTCTGGATCGGCATGAGCGTGGTGATCACGACCTACACGCTGGCGTCCGGGCTGATGCAGCAGGGGATGACGTGGTGGCAGGCGATGCTCACCATCCTCCTCGGCAACGCCATCGTCCTGCTGCCGATGATCCTCAACGCGCACGCCGGCACCAAGTACGGCGTGTCGTTCCCGGTGCTGTGCCGCGCCAGCTTCGGTGTGAAGGGGGCGAACGTGCCGGCCGTGCTGCGGGCGCTGGTTGCCTGCGGCTGGTTCGGCATTCAGACGTGGATCGGCGGCCTGGCGCTGAACACGCTGCTGACGGCGGCGTGGCCGGCGTGGGCCGGCATTGCCGGCAACATCTGGATCGCCTTCGCCGCGTTCTGGGCCATCCAGGTCTGGATCATCCTCAACGGACTCGAAGGCATCAAGAAGCTCGAAGGCTGGTCGGCGCCGCTCCTGCTCGGCGGCGGCGCGCTGCTCCTGCTCTGGGCGATCAATCGCGGAGGCGGGCTCGGCTACGTCCTCGGCGAGTCGACACGGCTGCAGGCCACGCAGGTGCCGTTCTGGCAGCTCTTCCCCGCCGCGCTCACCGCCAACGTCGGCTACTGGGCGACGCTCAGCCTGAACATTCCCGACTTCACGCGCTACGCGCGCAGCCAGCGGTCGCAGGCGCTCGGCCAGGCGCTCGGCCTGCCGGCAACGATGACCGCCTTCGCCTTCGTCGGGGTCGCCGTGACGAGCGCGACCATCGTGATCTTCGGCGAGGCGATCTGGGATCCGGTGTCGCTCATCGCCCGCATCGGCAGCGCCCCGGTGGTGATCTTCGGTGCGTTGATCGTGCTGCTGGCGCAGATCACCACGAACATGGCGGCGAACGTGGTCTCGCCGGCCAACGACTTCTCGAGCCTGTCGCCGAGGCACGTGAGCTACGTGACCGGCGGGCTGATCACCGCGGTCATCGGTATCCTGATGATGCCGTGGCGCCTCTACGCCGACGCAGCGGCGTACATCTTTACCTGGCTGATCGGCTACTCCAGCCTGATGGGGGCCATTGGCGGAATCCTCATTGCCGACTACTGGGTGCTGCGGCGGCGTGAGCTCTCGGTGGCCGACCTGTTCAAGCTGGATGGCGCTTACAGCTACGGCGGCGGCACGAACATCCGGGCGGTGGTCGTGCTCGCGATCGCGATCGCGCCGGTGGTGCCTGGTTTCCTCCGTGCGGCGACCACTCCCGGCGGCCAGGTCGCGAATCCGACGTTCCTTGACTCGCTCTATACCTACGCCTGGTTCGTGACGTTCGCGATCAGCTTCCTGCTCTACCTCGCGACGGCGCCGCGGGCAGCGCAGTCATCAGCTCGCTGAGTGCGGTCGACGAGAGCAGGTAGGGGTTGCCTTCGCGGAGGGCAATCGCCTGGGTGACCGCCAGCATCGCGCGCCCGGATCGCAGCGCCCTTCTCCGCTCGCTCGCACTGGCCGAATCGGCCACGTAACCCCACATGTGCTCGATGGCGTTCACCGCGCGCGCAGGCTCGGGCGCTTGTCGAAGCATCACGGTGAGCTCGAGCGCCAGGTCATCGAACGCGGCGCTGCGCCGGAGGCGGGCCACACGCCGGCCGATCTCCCGGTATCGCTCCGGATCTCTGGCCAGCACCGAGTACTTGTGCTGGGCCCAGAGTTCCTGCGCCTGCCGCGGCAGCGGGATGCGCCCACCACTACCCTGCGCGTACTTCCCCCGGAGAATCTCGAACTGCCGCGCAGGGGTGTCGATGAACACGTCTGGCCAGCGCACGTCGGCGCCCCGCCGCGGCAGCGGCGTCCGATCGACGTAGCCGCGCAGCGCCATCTCGGCCACGAGCTGGCGATGACGCGCGCGTAATCCCGAAAGACACCCTGCCCAGCGGAGGGTTTCGGGATGGCGCGAGTAGCCCGAGAGGCGCTGGCACTGAATCCGATAGAGGCCGTGCAGTTCGCGGTGCTCGCCGAGCAGGCTTTGCCGCGTCAGGTAGCCTGCGGCGACGTCCCAGATGCGCACTTGCGGACCGTGTCGCCGACGCGAATGCTCCCCGCCTGGATGACGCGGGCGTTGATGCCGCGGAGGTTCAGCGCGCGGCCAACGGGGGAGTTCACGAACTTCATGGCGTCGAGGCCGAAGCGCTCGACGAATTTCTTACAGCCGGTGTGCGGCGTGGCCGACACGCGGACCACGGCCGAGCCGATGGCCAGCAGCGTGCCCGCCGGCAGGTTCTCGAGGCTCAGGTCGAAGTCGACGAACAGCTGATCGCCGGCGAGCGCCCAACGGTCTTCGCTCTCCGCCACCAGCGCCGCCGCTCGCGCGTTCATGATGGTCACCTGCGTCTCGGGGTCGGCCGGGCCGCGCGTCCGGAAATCGCCGCGCTTCTTCCAGTTGTCGCCGGCAACCCCCTCATCCGGATTGAGCGACGCCTCGGTGACGATCTCGCGCACGCCGGGCTTCGGCCGGCGGGCGATCAGGAGGAGCGTTCCCTGGTCGGCGGGAGCGTGGCGGATTTCGTCGAGTCCGGCTTCGAGTTCGGCTGCAGTGCGCACGCTCCGTATCGTATCGCGGCGGCCGTCACTCCCCGAGTTGTCCGACCAACAATGGCCACGAGCTGCCCCAGTGCAGGTCGCCGTAGAACTGCGCGGCGCGGTCGGCGAACGGATACTCGTAGCTCCCCGGGTCGTCGCGGTCGTGCAGGTTGAGGCGGGTAATCAGGTGCACCAGTTCATGGGCCGCGGCACGGCCGATGCCGCGGCCGACGCCATCGAGCAGCTCGCCGCGCGAGGCGCCCGGCGGCGCCAGTGCTGCGGCCAGCTGCGCGGCGCGCGAGAAGCTGATGGTGGCCCTGCCGCCAAGCGGCCCGCCCATGAACGATTCCGCGATTCCCGACGGCCGGCCGGCGTACGGCGACTCGGTGTTCACGACCAGGTCGTTGAGGACCTCGATCTTCCAGAAGCTGCCACGGCGATCGTTGAAGGACAGGCGGAGCCCCTCGAAGGCATGGTCCAGCTCCGCGCGCGCGACCTGCTCGACCTTCCCCAGTTCGCTGGCGGTGGCCGGCTCGCCGAGCGCGTCCACGACGTACGACGGCAGGTGATGGGGCTCGAGGTCGAACCAGAAGCCAACCTCGACAACGTTGTGCGACGCGCGCCATGCCAGGACACCAAGTGCCACGATCGCCACCAGGCTCGCGGCGGCGCCTGCCCGCGTCGCCCGGCTCACAGCGGATCCTCGCGGACGATCCGGAGCCCAAGGCTAAAGCCGCGGTCCTGGGGCCGGTGGGTATAGCGGAGGGCGCAGCGCGCGCTGTCAGCAGCGAAGTACCAGCTGCCACCGCGAATGACCTTTAGCGGCGCGCCGCAGGCGCCCAGGGGATCCGACGCATCGCCAGCCGGGTAGGGGCAATGCTCGTCCTCCGTCCACTCCCACACGTTGCCGTGCATGTCGTAGAAACCCCACGCGTTCGGCGCAAAGGCGCCGACAGGCGTCGTCGTCCCGGTCGCGCCGGCAATGGGACCGGCCCATGACACGTTGGCCTGCCCTTCGACCAGCGTCGCGCCGGTCGCGTACGGAGCGGCGCTGCCGGCGCGGCACGCGTACTCCCACTCGGCTTCGGTCGGCAGGCGAAAACGGTTGCCGGGCGAACGCTCGGCCAGGCGGCGCACGAAGTCCTGCGCTTCGAACCAGGTGATCTCCTCCACCGGCCGCGCGTTGCCAGTGAAGTGGCTGGGGGCACTGTCCATGACCGCGCGCCACTCGGCCT
Source organism: Vicinamibacterales bacterium (assembly GCA_050247255.1). Taxonomy (GTDB): domain Bacteria; phylum Acidobacteriota; class Vicinamibacteria; order Vicinamibacterales; family UBA2999; genus JBFWUM01. The sequence continues at coordinate 39,548 of JBFWUM010000027.1, forward strand.
GGGTGACCTCGTGCGCGCCAAGCCAGAAGGGGCGGGAGATGCGGACGGCATGCTCGGTTTCCTGCGCTTCGCGCCCGGGCTCCGAGGCAGGAGAGCCCATCACGAACGCGCCGGGCTCGACCTTGATGAAGGCCATCCCCGTTGCCGGCTCCGTCCAGACGGCTGGCGCCGGGCCGGGCGCGGCTGCGCACGCGAGGAGCAGGCCGCCGAGTGCCAGCACCGCTCCTCGCATGTCGTGCCTACTGCCTGGCGAGGTTTTCGACCATGACTTCGAGGTCGTGGTTGACGCGGAACCCATACAGGCCGTCGGTCATGAGGTTCCCCTTCGGCATGCTGTGCACCGAGGTCCCGTTGACGACGAAGTCGACCGTGTCCGCCGTGACCCGCACCTCGAGATCGTTGGCCGCGCGTCCCTGCGCGTCCAGCTGCCGGACGGCAGCGTTGCGCGCTTCAGGGGCGATGTCGGTGACGTCGTTCCCGTTGCGCTGCTTCACCATGAACGACCCGTCCTGGCCGACGAGGAAGTAGATGTAGCGCTGCTGAGCCCCCTCGATGCCGCTGCCGCCGAGGACCAGTCCGTGGAAATTCGTGTGGCTGCTCCGCTTCAACTGCGTAAAGCGCCCGCGCAGCGTGTAGGCGCCGGTCGCGGTATTCGCCGGGTTCCAGAACACGCCGGCCTGCGGCGCGATGACGTGGAAGCCGCCGCCCATCGCCATCAGCTGCACCGCACCGGGGCGATCGGGGTCTGCCGCGTTCGTGCTGCCGTCCACCCGCACCTGCCACCCGCGCGGCAGCTGCGCGAGCAGCGGGGCGCCGGCGAGCAGGACGAGGGCCACGGCCGAGCTTAGAAAACGCATCATGAAGTCCTCCCTGAATCCGCGTTTGGCTTGCATTGGGCTCCGCCGGATCCTAGCATTTCGACTCCACTGGAGGATTCGATGCTGCGAACCAGACTGCTCGGGCTGTTGCTCGTCCCCGCGATTGCCGCGACACTCGCCGCCCAGGGCGGCGGGACCGCCACCGTCCTCGAAGGCGCCCGCGTCATCGTCGGCGACGGCCGCGTGATCGAGAACGCCACGATCGTCATGGCCGGTACGACCATCGCCCAGGTCGGCCCTGCCGCATCGGTCCAGGTGCCGGCGGGCGCGGCCCGTGTCAACGCCGCCGGCAAGACCCTCATGCCGGCCATCATCGACACCCACACGCACCTGAGCCAGACACGCGAGGCGCTGACCGGGGACCTGCGCCGGCGCGCGTACTGGGGCGTGGCTGGGGCGATGAGCCTGGGCCAGGACGGCGACGTGCCGCTGGCCATGCGCGCCGAGGCCATCCCTGGCGCAGCGCTCTTCCGCTCCGCCGGTCGCGGCATCACGGCGCCCGAGCCGGGCCGGTCCGACGTGCCCTACTGGGTCCGCACCGAGGCGGAAGCGCGCAAGGCGGTGCAGGAGCTGGCGGCAAAGAACGTCGACATCGTGAAAATCTGGGTGGACGACCGTAACGGCATGTACACGAAGCTGTCGCCGGCGCTCTACACGGCAGTCATCGACGAAGCGCACCAGCGGAACCTCCGGGTGACCGCGCACATCTTCACCCTCGAGGATGCGAAGGGGCTGCTCAAGGCGGGACTCGATGCCTTCGCGCACGGCGTGCGCGACCGCGACATCGATGACGAAGGGCTGGCACTGTTTCGTTCACGCCGCAACGTTGTGCTCGTGCCGAACCTGCCGGGCCGCGGCGTCGCCGAGGACCTCAGCTGGCTGCGCGGGACGATGCCCGACGGCGAGATGCAGAAGCTGCAGGCGGCGGCCGTCGACCGGCCCGAGGCGCAGGCGACGTTCGGCATCCAGGCGCGGAACCTGAAGAAACTGAGCGACGCCGGCGTGACGATTGCGCTCGGCACCGACGGCAACACGCCCTACGCCGCGCACCAGGAAATGGCCGACATGGTCGCGACCGGCATGACGCCGGCGCAGGTGATTGTCGCCGCCACGCGCAGCTCGGCGACGTTCATGCGACTGCCGAACACCGGCACGATCGAGGCCGGCAAGAGCGCCGATCTCCTCGTGCTCGATGCCAACCCGCTCGACGACATTACCAACACGCGCCGCATCAACGCCGTCTACCTGCGCGGCGCCGCGGTCAACCGCGCCACGATGCCTTAGGCGTCACAAAAGATCACACGGAGTAGCGAAGAAACGGAGACGGCCCTTGCGAGGCCAAGAAAAACAAAGAATCTCCGTTGCTCCGTGTGTTCGCTTCTCTCGGGTCAGAATCGCCAGGCGGCTCCTATGGCCACGCGCAGGTCGTGGCCGTAGAAGCCGCGGTCGTGCACGCGGCGGCCGCGTCCGAACGCCGGACCCGGGTAGCGCGTCATGCGGTCGCCGATGTCGATCCGCAGACTCGTCCCCGGCGTCACGTCGACACTGACGCCACCGCCGACGTCCAGCGCGAACAGCGTACGGCCGCCAGCGAGCGTGCACGACAGCGGCGGCGGGAAGATCAGGATGCAGGCCACCGGCTCCGGTGCTTCACCGATCCGCAGGAAGCCGGGACGAAGCCGGGCAAACGGCCGCCAGGGGCCAAGGCGAGGTCCCGCCGTCACGCCGAACAACCCCTCGACGCGATTCGACGAGATCGCCGTCCCCTCGGGCACGTCGCCCGGAGAAAAGCCGACTTCAGCCTCGACGCCGAGAGAGGCCGCCGGAAACCAGGAAAGGCGGCCGGAAACGCCGACATCGGTCGCGTCGAGCTCGCCAATCCGGCCGATGGTCAGTTGGGCCCCGGCCTCGAACGGCCGGTTTTCCTGGGCGAACGCGGCCGGGGCTCCGGCCACGAGAACGAGTAGCAACAGCCACACACGAGTCATTGTCTGATTGTCCACAGAAAGAGGTCTGTATTGTCAGACGCACGGATCACCCTGTCTGGTTGCCAGCGGCCCATGTCGAACTGGTGCGACACGACCCTCGCGCCCGGCTTCAACTCCCGGCGCAGCTTCGGCTCGAGGTCGAGATTGATCGTCGGCGACAGGTAGAGAGTCACCACCGTCGCCTCCGTGAGGTCGGCGGCGAACAGGTCGCCTTCGATGAAGGTGGCGCGGGTCTCGACGCCTCCTTCGCTGGCGCTCTGCCGCGACAGCGCCACGAGCGTCGGATCGATCTCGATCCCCACGCCGCGTGCGCCGTACTTCTGCGCCGCCAGAATCACGATCCGTCCATCGCCAGACCCGAGGTCGTACACCAGGTCGTCCGGGCCGACGCCGGCCAGCTGCAGCATGGCATCCGCCACGGCCTGCCGGGTGGCGGCGAAGTGGATGTCCGGCCCGCGAACCTGCGCCAGCGCCGCGGCCAGCGACAGCGCGAGCGCGACCCGTGTCACCGCGTGTGTTCCTTGACGATGTAGATGATCTGGCCGAGGTGGTGGTGGAAGTGCTGCGCACAACGGAGCACGATGCCGAAGCGGTTCCTGTCCGGAACGCCGACCGCGGAGTACTCCCGCGACCAGTCTTCAGCCGTCTGGGCCCGCAACGTGCGCGTGACCGTCGCCACCGCATCGTCAAGCGCTGCGAGCACTTCGGCCTTTGGCCGGCGGGACGGGTCGGTGAACTCGCGGTCGCGGTCGCGGACGTAGCCGGTGCCGGCGATCTGCGCGCCGATGTAGTAGTTCAGGTTGCCGGTGATGTGCAGCAGCAGGTGACCGGCGCTGTTCCCGTAGGGATATGGGCGCGTCCAGAACTGTTCGTCACTGAGCGGTTCGACCAGCCGCCGCGCGCGCCCTGCAAAGTCCTCGAAGTACTTGGTGAACTCCGTCGCAACGGTCTCGTGCATGCGCATCGCCTTCGCCGCGTCAAGCGGTAGCCGGGACCTCCGAGGTCGTCGGGTCGATGATGGCCCGGACTTCCGAAATGCGGTTCGCCGGGAACCCGCCGCGCGTGGCGTGTTCTCGAACGAGTTGCTCGTTCGGGGCGATGTACACGCAGTAGATCTTGTCGCCCGTCACGTAACTGTGGATCCACTGGATGCTCGGCCCGAGATCGCTCAGGACACCGCAGGATTTCTGCGAGATGGCGGTGAGCTGCTCGGCCGACAACGATCCCGCTCCCGGCAGCTCGCGTTCGATGACGTACTTCGGCATGGCGATCTCCTCCTCGAGAAAGGCGAATCGTACACGCGGGCGAGCGAACCGCGTGGAGATAATTACGGTCGAGCTTGCGGACGACGCCCGTTCAGCGATCGCGCGATAGAGCATCCAGCGACGCGAGGAACGCGTCGGGATCCGCGGGGCTCACCAGCACGCTGTAGCCGGCAGACGTCGGCACGTACACGGCGCGCGCGCGATCGGTGAGGTAGAGCAGCGCCCGCTCGCCGTTGCGCAGCCTGAACCATCCCGACTGGTATCCGGGCAGTCCGGTGCCGAGCGTGCGGCGGGCTGGCGCCAGCTCCGGCGACGCCGCGAAATCGACGCGCCGCGCTCCTTCGGGGCGCAGCTCCGCGGCCGGGATGACGCGGCCGTAGAAGTCGCCGCGCAGGCGAAGGCCGTCGGCGCCGACCTCGAACCGCGCCGACCTGGCGCCGATCAGCGTCACCACCACCACGGCGACGACGATGACGAGCGGCACGAGCAACAACAGGAACAGCCAGCCGGAGCGGAACGTGGCCGGCGCAATGTCGAAGGTCTGCATCATCGGCTCGCCTCGTAGTCGGCCCGTGACAGACGGTACACAAAGCAGTCGTCGAGGCTCAGCGCGCGGTCTTCCGCGTCTCGATCTGCTGCAGGTGATGTCGCATGTGAGTGACGTAATCCTCGACGATGAAGCCGAGGGTGACTGGCGCGTAGTCGGCGATCCGGCAGCGCGTCTCGAGCGCCGGTGCAGGGATGTGACGAATGACATGCGCCAGGTGGCGGTTGTACACCTCCCACAACTGCACGATCTCGGCCCACGGGCGCGCCTGGTACGCCTGCGCGCGTACCCAGTGGTCCTGCTCGTATCCCGGCAGCACCAGCTCCCCGATCTCCTGCGCGCGGACGAACCGCTGATGGTTATTCGCAGCCGAGTCGACGAGATGCCCCAGCACTTCCTTGATCGACCACGTTGATGGGTCCGGCTTCAGCCCGGCCACCTGCTCGTCGAGCGCGCGCAGTGCCGGCGCCGTCGCAGCAAGCAGCGCGTCGAGCGTGTCGGCGAGCCGCCGGAGCTCGGCCACGACGTCGGCCGTGTTGTAGACCTTCTCGACGTCACGTTCAGCCACGGGTTCGATCCTCCTTGACCGATGCTAGTCCAGGAACGCGGTACGATGCTCGCCGTGCTGGCGGCCCTGGCGTGCACCGTTCGCGACTGCCACGCGCCGCTGGCGCGTGACGGCCGCAGGCTGGTCTGCTCCCGCGGCCATTCCTACGATATCGCCCGCGCCGGCTATATCAACCTGCTGCAGCCGCAGGACCGCCGCTCGGCCGCCGCCGGCGACTCGCGCGAGGCGGTGGCGGCGCGCGGCCGGTTACTCGACGCCAGCATCGGCACAGCCGCGATCACAGCCATCGTCGAAGACGTTCCCGCACTGCCGGCCGGGCCGGTGCCGCAGGTGGCCGACCTCGGTTCGGGTACCGGTCACCTCCTGGCCGCCCTGTCGGCGCACCGGGACGTGCGCGGCGTCGGGATCGATCTTTCCGCGGCAGCGGCGGAACACGCTGCCCGCCGCGCGCCCGCGCTCACCTGGGTGGTCGCCAACGCCGATCGCCGTCTGCCGCTGCCGGACGCGAGCTGCGCCGCTGTCCTGTCGCTGCACGGCCGGCGGAACCCCGCTGAATGCGCGCGCGTGCTCCTGCCCGGCGGCCTGCTCATCATCGCCGTCCCCGGCACAGGCGACCTGGCGGAGTTACGCGAGAGGCTGCACGGTGAAGCCGCAGCGCGCGACCGGGCCGAGGCGCTGATCGCCGAGCATGCCGGCTTCGAGGTCGTCGGCCGACGGCTCGTATCGGCCCAGCACGCGCTCGATCCCTCGCAGTTGCGCGACCTGCTGGCCTCGACCTATCGCGGTGCCCGGCGGCGGAGCCTCCCTGCGGTCGAGGCACTGCAGCCGATGACGGTCACGCTCGCCTCCGACATCGTCTGCTTCGCGCGCCGCGCCGGCGGCGCTTCGCACTAAAATGCGCAACTTGGAGGACTTATGAGCACCAAGAGCATGTGCCTGGCTGTGGCGCTGGCCGCGGCCGGCGCGCTGACGGTCGTGGCGCAGGAAGGCCAGCCGCCTGATCCGCAGCGGACGCCCGGCGTGCAGGCCGGTCAGGATCCGAAGTACCGGGAGTTCGTGATGGCGAACTGCAAGACGCCGCCACCGCCGCCCGCACCGCGTGGCGGGGGTCCGGGACGTGGCGGCGCGCGCGCCGGCGGCCCGCCGCAGCCGGTGACCGCCACCGAGAACTACACCATCAACGCCATCCCCGGAATCGTCGCGCAGGGCGCGCGCTGGCGGCTGCTGTGGTCAGACATGGGGAACAACGCGGACGGCCCCGTGTACTTCAACGGCGGCCTGCACGTGGCGCAGAACGACCGCAGCCAGGTGCAGAAGATCGACATGAACGGCCAGGCCACGGTCGTCTACAACAACACCTTCACCGGCGGCTCGCTCGCAGCCAACGCCAGCGGCCAGGTGTTCATCGCCGAGCGCGCGCTCAACCAGGCGATCTGGCTGCTCGAACCGGAGCGGCGGCTCTTCACCAACACCTTCAACGGTGAGCCGCTCGACTGCACCGGCCCCGGCGTCCTGAACGACATGACCGCCGACGGCAAGGGGGGCGTGTACTTCACCAAGGGAGGCGTGTATTACGCCAACCCGCAGGGCGTGGTGATGGGACGCTTTGGCACCGTTGGCGGCAACGGCATCATCCTCAGCCCCGACCAGAAGACGCTCTACGTCACCGGCCGCCTGCAGGGGGCGACACCGCCCGCCGGCGTCCAGGGCAACGGCGGCCTGGTCGCGTTCGACGTGCAGGCGGACGGTTCGCTGACTAACGAACGCCAGTTCGCGTGGGTCGGCGGCGACGGCAGCGCCGTCGATTCGCAGGGGCGCATCTACACGACCGGCGACGGCACCATCTACGTCGTCAGCCCGCAGGGGCAGGTCCTCGGGACGATCGCGACGCCGCGCCCGCTGATCAGCGTGACGTTCGGTGGCCCGGATCGGAAGACCCTGTTCGGCGTCGCCATCCGCGACGTGCAGATCTTCGCGCTGCCGATGCAGGCAGAGGGCGTGGCCGGACGGCCGAAATAGGAAGCACGCACTCCAGGAAAGCGGGCCCTACTTCTCCATCACGGAGAGGTAGGCCCGCCACGGGCCGATGGCGTCGCGGTATTGCTTCGCCATCACCCGCGCGGTCTGCACGATGTGCCCGAGATCGTGCGCGACCCAGGTGGCCAGCAGCTGACGCAGCGTCACGCTGCCGAACTCCGGGTGCTCGCCCGTGCGCGCGAGGTCGGCCGCGGACAGTTCCCACCCCTGCAGCACGTCCACGTTCTCCCCGCGCAGATCTTCGAACTCGTCGAGCAACTGGGCGAGCGACTTCCCTTCGCTCTCGCGGAACTGCGCGAAGCGGTCGTACGGCGTGAAGCGCCGGTCGGCCTGATCGCCGAGGATGATCCGCGCGCGCGGAATCCAGTCGGTGCGCTCACCGTGAATGAGGTGGCCGACGACCGTGTACGGACTCCAGGTGTCCGGCCCCTCGGTGGCGTTGGTCCAGCAGTCGGGAAGGCCGTCGAGCAGCTCGCGCAGCACGCGCGGCGTCCGCTCGAGCACGGCGATTCCCGACGCGAGGTCGAACTCCACGGCTACTGCGCGGCAGGACGACGGAACAGCCCGCCGTAGACCGCCTTGCCCAGCACGTGCCCCTGCATGGCCTCGAACACCCGCCGCCGAGTCTCGAACGCATCGTCAGACGGCTGGACGTCGATCTTCGTGTCGAGGGCGTAGACCTCGAACATGTAGTGATGGCGCGGGCCGGTGGCGGGCGCGCCGGGCCCGCGATACACGGGACCGGTGGCGCTGATCTGATAGCTGCCGTCAGCGAGCTGCGACCCGCGCGGCACCCCTTCCGGCAGGCCGGTGGCGCGCGCCGCGATGTTCCAGACGACCCAGTGCGCCTGGTCCTCGGTCGTCCGCTGGCGCGCCACGTCGAGGTCGCGGAAGTGGACGACGAACGACTGCGTGCCGGCAGGCACGTTGGTCCACGTCATCGCCGGCGACGTGCCGGTGCCAGGCTCGGCGCCCGGCGCCGCCTGCGTGAAGCGCACGGGAATCTCGGTCCCGTCCGCAAAGCCCTGCACTGTCAGCACCATCGCCGGGGCCGGTGGCCCACCGGGACGCCCCTGCTGCGCCATCAACGGCATCGATACCGCCATCATCATCGCCATCACTCCCACGCGTGCTCGCATGTCGCCTCCACGTCCTCTCACAACTCCCGCAGCCGCCGCTCCAGATAGCGCCGCTCCGGTTCCTGCCTCGCCAGCGCGAGGGCCCGTTGATACGCCTCGCGTGCCGCCGCCTGTTGCCCAAGCCGCCGGTAGAGATCGGCCCGCGCGGCGTGTGCCACATGGTAATCCGCCAGCTGGCCGCGCGCGAGCAGCGCGTCGACGAGCGCCAGCCCCTGAGCCGCTCCGTCGCGCATGGCAATCGCCGCGGCGCGATTCAGCTCGACGATGGGTGATGGGTCGACGCGCATGAGGACGTCGTACAGCCCGGCGATCTGCCGCCAGTCGGTCGCCGCCGCGCTGGGCGCCTCGGCGTGCACGGCGGCGATAGCGGCCTGGATGGTATACGGCCCGAAGCGCCGCGAACGCAGCGCGCGTTCCACCAGCGCCACGCCTTCGGCGATCACCGCGCTGTCCCACCGAGAGCGGTCCTGATCCTCGAGCAGGATCAACTCTCCATCGGGCGACGTGCGCGCGGCGCGACGGGCAGCATGCAGCAGCATCAGCGCCAGCAGTCCCTCGACCTCGGGTTCGTCCACCAGCTCGACGAGCAGGCGCGCCAGCCGGATCGCTTCGTCCCCCAGGTCGCTCCGGAGGACCGACGGTCCAGACGAGGCGGAGTAACCCTCGTTGAAGACGAGATAGAGCACGTGCAGCACCGGGGCGAGGCGCTCGGGCAATTGCTCGCGCGGCGGTACCTGGTAGGGGATGCATGCCGACTTGATCTTTGCCTTGGCGCGAACAATACGCTGGGCGATGGTCGGCGGCGTGGTGAGGAACGCCGCCGCGATGTCTTCGGTCTTCAACCCGCAGACCTCGCGCAGCGTCATCGCCACCTGCGCGTCAGGCGGCAGCGCCGGGTGGCAGCAGGTGAAGATCAGGCGCAGGCGATCGTCCTCGAGGTGCTCCGGTTCCTCGGGCGTGGCCGATGCCCGCGCCTCGATGTGCGCAGCGAGGTCCGCCTGCGCGCGATCGAAGCGCGCGCGTCGCCGCAGCGCGTCGATGGCCTTGAACCGTCCGGTCGAGACGAGCCAGGCGCGCGGGTTGGGCGGCACGCCGTCGCGCGGCCACTGCTGCATGGCGGCGGCGAACGCGTCGTGCAGCGCCTCCTCAGCGAGATCGAAATCGCCGAGGAGGCGAATCAGCGTCGCCAGGACCCGCCGCGACTCGTCGCGATAGACCGCCTCGATGGCGTCCACGTCAAACCGGGCGCGACTCCACGACCGGCCGGACCTCGATGCTGCCGATTCTGGCGGACGGAATCCGCGAGGCCACCTGCAGGGCTTCGTTCAAGTCCAGCGCTTCGATCAGGTAGTAGCCACCCAGCTGCTCCTTTGTCTCGGCGAAGGGGCCGTCGGTCGTCGACAGCCGGCCGCCGCGCAGGCGCACGGTCGTGGCCGTCTGCGTCGGCTGCAGCTCGTGGCCGGCAATGAAGTGGCCGCTCTTCCGGATCTCCTCGGTAAACGCGCCGTATTCCGCCATCAGGGCGCCGAGCTCCTGCTCGGACATTGCCGACAGCTTCGCTTCCTCGTCGTAAATCAGGCACAGATACTTCATCGCATCCTCCGGGTGCGGCGGCCGCCATGGCCGACTGCACCCGTTAGTCGTTCGGCAGGGCCGGATTTCGACAGGGCTAGGGACGAACCGTTACCGTCTTGATGACCGGCGGCGTCAGCGGCTGGCTCATCGCCCCATCCGCCCCCATCGTCGTCTCGGTATTGGCAATCGCGTCGACGACGTCCATGCCATCGATGACCCGCGCGAAGATCACGTAGTTCGGCGGCAGGTCGTAGTCGGCGTGCATGATGAAGAACTGGCTGCCGTTGGTGTTCGGCCCGGCGTTGGCGTACGCGACCAGCCCGCGGCGGTAGCCCCCCTGGTACAGCGGCGTGTTCGGGTTGATGTCATCGTCGAACGCCGGCCCCCACGCGCTCTCGCCGCCCGTTCCGTCGCCGTTCGGGTCGCCGCCCTGGATCATGAAGCCGCGGACGATACGGTGGAAGGTCAGGCCGTCGTAGTAGCCGTGCTCCGCGAGCAGCCGGAAGTTCTCCACGGCGCGCGGCTGCTCTTCCGCGAAGAACTCGATCTCGATGGGACCCTGGCTGGTCTCGATGACCGCGTGACGGCCGCCAGAGCTGGTCGCGCCGGCCGGGACCCTGGGATTGCCGGATGTCGGGTTGCAGCCGCTCACACAGGCGGCGAGCAGGAGGATGGCACACGCACGCAATGTCATGCGCGTCATGATACTGCGCGATCCATGATCGCCAGCAGCTTCGTCGTCGTGTTCCAGTTGCGGATCGTCATCGACGCATAGGCCGGCGTCGAGGCGATCTTCGATATCCGGCTCTGTGCCGCGCGCGCCGCCAGCCGGGACGCATAGACAGCATGTGTCCCCGCTTCGACGCGATCGACACCGGGCCTTGGCTCGAAATGGCGAAGCGCAGCCGCAGGCCTCAGCGGCTTCTTCACGAAGATCACATCGTAGCGGTAGGTTGCCGGCCTGGTGCCAAAGCCCCCGGGCGCATCCTTAACCACTTGCCGCAGCATGTCGTGCGACAACACGACCACGACGGCGTTGTAGCCGAAGCGCGCCGACAATGCCTCCTCCACCGACGAGGTCAGGGCCGGGAGGCTGGTCCGATTCGCGCAAAAGATGACGTTGCCGCTCTGGATGAATGTGCTGACGTCGGCAAACCCCATTTCCCCCTCGAAGCACGCCTTCAGGTCGGTCATCCGGATGATGTTGTTGCCGCCGACGTTGATGCCGCGCAGCAGCGCCAGGTAGACCGCCATGGCGCGGCTAGGCCTCCGGGCTGTCGGGCATGCCGTATGGCATCGGACCCCAGTAGGAATAGAAGGTGTCGTCGGCCTTCTTCCACGCGGCCGCCATCTTCGGTTCGTGCTCGCGCAGCCAGTGGATGAAATGCGGCCGCGTCCCGTCCGCATCGTCGATGCCGTATTCGGCAGCAAGGTCCCACGATGCGTAGACGCGTCCATTTTTTGCGGCCACGTTCGGGTCGGCCGCCAGCGCCGCCACGCACCGGCCGACGTAAAGCGGCGTTTCGGATGCGGCGAACGAGGGGACCTTCGCCACCGCATCGCGCCAGCTGGCCTCGGTGACGCCGAAGTTGGCGAGCATCCATTCCGAGCGCAGGAAGCCTGGCGTCACGGCTACGGCTGTGACACCCCGGCCCTTTAGTTCCTGCGACAGCGAGAAGGCCATCCTGATGACCGTAGTCTTCACGAGGTCGTAGAAGAAGTGGCCGCGATAGAAGTAGGCATCGCCGTCAGTGATTTCAACGACGATGCCACCGCGCCGAACGCGCGGCAGGCCGTGATAGCTGCTGACGATGTGCGTCTTGATGGCGCGATCGATCAGCGTGAGGCCGTCCTCGAGCCGCGTCTCCCAGAGCTTCTTCCCCCATTCGACGAGGTCGTCGCCGCCCCAGATGTCGTTCACGAGGATGTCGATCTCGCCGGCCTGCTCGAATGCGCGGGCTGCCTGCGCCGAATCGGTGAAGTCTGCCTGCACCGGAATGCCGCGGCCACCGGCAGCGGTCACGAGGTCGGCCGTTTCGTTGATGGTCTCCGGGCGGTTCTTCATCCCCGGGCTGCCGGGGACGCTGCGTCCCACGCAGTAGACCGTCGCCCCCTGCTCGCCAAGCCCTCGCGCGATGCCTCGTCCGGCACCGCGGGTCGCGCCGGCCACGAGCGCCACTTTTCCCTCGAGCTGTTTCATGCGGGTATCCGTCGTCTACGATGTAAAGCGAGATCCTGCCATGAATACCGCCGACCTGCCTCGCACGCTCGCACATCTTTATTCGGAGCTCGCCAATGGTACCGGGGCGGGCAAAGAAGGGTTCGTCCTGAACTCCGGCGACGTGGGGCTGCACGCGTCGCTCGATAGGCTGTCGGCCGAAGAGGCGTCGCGGTCGGCGAATGACGGCGCGACCATCGCCGCCCACGCGCAGCACGTGCGCTATGGGCTGTCGCTGATGAACCGCTGGGCGCGCGAGGGCGGGAACCCCTTTGCTGACGCCACGTGGGAAGCCGCATGGGAAACAGGCACCGTCGACGCGGCCACCTGGGACGAGATTCGACGCGGCTTGCGGCGCGAGGCCGATGAGTGGCTGAAGGTGCTGGGGACGGCGCGCGAGGTCCAGGACATCGAGCTGACCGGGATGGTCGCGAGCATCGCCCACCT
>JBFWUM010000028.1:0-4665 GCA_050247255.1 Vicinamibacterales bacterium
CGATGCCCGCGCCCGCGCGCGCGACCTGTTCGCCTATCCCGGCGCCGCCACCGAGCGGGCGCTGGCTGCCGTTTACGAACTGCTCGACCTCGAGCCGCTTCCCGCTTATGAAGTACTCCGTCGTCATCGCTACGCATAACCGCGCCGCCGACCTGCGCGAGACGCTCGCCTGCCTGGCCGGGCTGCAGGCGTCGCATCCGTGGGAAGTGGTCGTTGCCGACAACAACTCGACCGACGCCACGGCCGACGTGGTACGCGCTGCGGCTTCCACGTTCCCGGTTCCGCTTCATTACGTCTTCGAGGCCACCCCGGGTCGCAGCGCTGCGCTCAACACCGCCATCGCCCACGCGCGCGGCGAGATCATCCTGACGACCGACGATGATGTGCGGATGGAGCCGGACTGGCTCGAACAAGCGGGCCAGGCGCTCGAGCAGTTGGGGTGCGACTACATCGGCGGGAAGGTCACGCCGATCTGGGGCGGGCCGCAGCCCGCGTGGCTGCCGTCGCACGGCGGCCGGCTCTGGGCGGTGGTGGCGCTGATCGACTACGGCCCGGATCCGTTCGAGCTGGTATCGCGCATGCCGCTCGGCGTGAACATGGCGTTCAAACGGGAGGTCTTCAGCCGCGTCGGCGGGTGGGATCCGCGCATCGGCCGCAAGGCGGGAACGCTGCTTGGCCAGGAGGTGCGCGAGTGGTGCGTGCGCGCGCGCGCCGCCGGCGTGCGCGGCTGCTATGCGCCGAACCTGACGATCCGACACATCGTGCCGGCCAACCGCTTGAACCGCCGCTATTTCCGGCGCTGGTTCTACTGGCGCGGCATCAGCCGCGCGCTGCTCTACCAGCAGGGGGCGCTCGACATGGAGAACCCGCAGGGCGGGCCGGTCGACGTCGCGCGCATTCCGCACATCTTTGGCGTGCCGCGCTACCTGTGGCGGACGGCGCTCAGCCAGGGTGTGGCCATGGTTCGCGCCGCGCTGCGCGGCGACGGCCCCGCCCGCTTCGAGCACGAGCTCTGGCTCTGGATGTTTGCCGGCATCGTCCGCCAGCGCTGGCGCGATCGGCGCCTGGCTACGGGCACTGGGTCGGCAGGTTATTCAGGCCTTGAACGTCCCGTTCGAACTGCGCGGTGATCTGCCCGCCGGCCCCGGGCGTCAGCCGCACGATGTAGAAGCTGTCGTAGTCGCCTGACGTCCACGCCGGCACCGTCACGCCGCTGTCGAAGGCGTCCATGATGTCCTGGACGACTTCCACCAGCTTGGCGTGTTCCCACGAGATGAAGACCAGCGACGAGGCGTACGCCGGGCTCAGCAGCTCGGTCTGCAGGCCGGCGATCTCGTTCCAGCCGTACTCCGCATTGACCGGCATGCCGAGGCGGATGGCGGTCGGCTCGATCGTCGCCAGCGGCCGGACGTAGTGGAAGCTGCCCGCCGGATCGCCGATGCGCGGTGACGGATTGGGCGCGAACAGCGCATCCGGCGTACCGAACCGGTTGATCAGCACCGGCGGCAGCGCCAGCGCCCGCCGCAAGCCCTGACAGGTGATCTGGCCGTAGCCGCCCGCCGGCTTTTCGCCGTGCCGGAAGAAGACCAGCGTGCGCTCGCCGACGACCGGCTGGGTGTTGCCGGTGACGCTCCACGAACCGAAGGTGGCGGTCGCCAGGTTGCCGTAGACGTGGCTGCCGACGGCAAACCCCATGTAGATCGTCGCCGGCATGTTGATCGTCTCGCTGCCGACAACCGTCCAGTTGACGCCATCGTGCGAATGCGACGCCGTGAACTGGTTGCCGCTGCGGACCATCCGCACGAACTCCGGCGCCGTGCCGCTGCCGCCGGCCGTGTGGGTCGAGATGCCGTTGGCCGCGACGCGGCGCTGGAACGCCAGTCCCTTGCCGGCGCTGACGATCATCATCGCGTGCTGCGAGCCGGCCCCAAGCGATGCGCGCATCATGACGCCCGCCTTCGTCCAGGCGTGCACCGGCTCGACGCTGGTGACCTGGGCGACGATCGATCCGTCGCCGGTCAGCGGCACATAGGCAAAGCGGAACGCATCCGCCGTGTTCCAGATGTCGGCGCCCGCGCCGGTGACGGTGAATGACGTGCTGCTGCCAGTTGCACTGCCTGCTGCCCCGACGGCGCCGATGTCGCTCGACGCAAACCCTGAGGGCAGCGACTGCGCGGCGGCATTGCTGGTGATGAGGAGGATGACGACGGCGAATACGTGGCGAGTGGTGTGGCTGATCACGGTGAGGCAGTCTACGAGCCGCCTCACCGCATCTCAACCTGGTCTGTTATCGACGGTCGGTGACGAACTCGACGCGGCAGGAGTCACACACTCTGGCGCTCATCGCGGCTCCACAGTCCGGGCAGCGGCCGCGTCGCAGGGCGTTGACGATCGGTTCGCGGCGGCTGGCGCGCCACGCCGCCGCGTGATCGCGCGCGTAGGAGCCCCAGTAGTCGGCGAGGAAGGTGGCCTTGTCGTTCACGCGCGCGGCGAGCGACGGACGCGCGCCTGCCGGCGGCGGCACCTTGTGCGTCCTCGGCGCTTCGTCCTGGCGTCCATACAAGGACGTCAGCAACACGATCTGCCGCCATTCGTCGGCGAAGCCAGGATTCACATAGACGCGGCACCCCGCAAAGGGGCGCCCTGCGGAACCGGGGCGCTCGAACGTCGACATCACGTCCGTGAGCGGCAGGCCGGCCGCCTTCGGCCGGTGGCGGTCCGCCCGCTGGCTGCGGCTGATCCAGTTGATCACCTCCTGCGTCTGGCAGCGCAGGCCTGCCTCGGCGCAGTACTCCCGGAACAGCCGCGCCGACATCGTCTGGCCGCGCCAGTTCGTGCGGGTCAGCCACGGCGGGACCGTTCCCGTCGGGCCGGTCAGCGCGCGCAGGTTGGAGTGATGGATGAACCCGGTGCCGCCGGGGCGCAGCTTTCGCGCGAGCTGCCGCAGGTAACTGCGGAGGACCGGCGCCTCGGCGTGCACCAGCGAGTCGAAGCTGAAGACGAAGTCCACCGACTCGTCGGGCACGACATCGAGCGACTCGCCGTCGTTGGTCCACGCGGTGAACCCGGGGTGGCTGGCGAACTTCACCCGGCAGTGCTCGACGCAGCGCTCGGTGAGGTCGATGGCGGTGAGCTGATCGCACTGGTGCAGCAGGTGCTGCGTCCAGCGGCCGAACCCGGGGCCGATCTCGAGGATGCTGGCCGCGGGCAGGTGCGTGGCAATCCGCGGCAGCAGGCCGCGCCACCACAGCATCTCCCCGCCGGCGGCGGCCTGCCCCGGCGACCATTCGTGCCCCTCCCGCTCCCAGGGGTGCTCGGTCCATCGCGCCTGGTTCTCGAGGACGCTTGGCATCGACGCTCCTGTTCCTGGCACCCCGTAGAGGGGTGCCCTATCTGGCTCTAGGCGACGGCGACGTAGGGCCGCAGCCGGTAGCGTTTCTTGTCGTGGCTGTCGACGTACTCGCAGAAGGCGTCCCAGTCGCGGGCGATGACCGACCGGAACTCCGCTTCGACCGTTGCAATCTTCGTTTCCGACGACTGCGTCAGGGCGAGGAGCACGCGCTGCCGGTCCTGATCGAGCAAGGCGACGGCGCCGCGGCCGTTCAGGCTTTCGTGCGCGACGAGCAGCGAGAAACGGCGCGGCCCCTCAGGGGTGGCAAACGTGAACGGCTCGTTGCTGATGACCCCGCCGAAGGTTTCGCCGCCGATCTCGATGAGCGGCGGGGTCGTCGGCCGTGGATGCTCCCAGACGTTCGGCAGCGCGCCGGGGCCCGGCAGTGGCTGGCGATCGCCGCGCGGCTGCCAGCGGAAGTCGCGGTGCAGGAAGAAGCTGGTCGTCTGCGTATGGCCGCCGATCGGCACGAAGCCGGTCATGTCGACCTGGATGAGGTCCGCATCGCGGAGCGTGCGGGCGGATTCGGGTAGCCAGTCCGAGTTGTCGAGGATGATCATCCCGCCGGGCCGCAGGTGCGCTACCGCGTTGCGCGCGCACCGGAGCCGGGTGCTGCCCCGGGCCGCCCCGTCGACCACGATGACGTCGAAGCCGCCGGCGTGGCGGTGAATCACCTCGGTATAACGGTTGAGGTCTGTCTCCAGCTCGAGCTGGCAGTTGGCCGGCAGCGTCGGCTCGAGCTTCGCGTACCACGCCTCGTCATCGTCGACGCTGACGACTTCGCGCGCGGCACTGGCCCAGAACAGGGTCGAGTTCCCCGCCCCATACTCGAAGACCCGCGCCTCGCGCAGATCGAGCTGCTTCACGTACTCGACCGCGGGATAGGTGTACCAGGGAATCGGCCGTCCTTCCTTGTCGATGCAGCTCTGCGTGAGCACGGAACGCAGGTGCGCATAATCGAACAGCAGGGATCGGGCAGCTTGCAGGGCCGGACGCCACGTTGCCGGGTGGAGGAAGGCCAACGACCGTCGTTTCATGTTGGCGGCTGGCGAAGCAAAGGTAGTGCCCAGCAGTATCCGGGCATACGCCATGCACCTCGGCCGGCGTGCCCGACCGCGTGGCGCATGGCCTGTCGCTCGGCATCGCGTGCATCCTCCTTTTTGGGGCGGCCGACGCCCAACTGCGGCGATCCGTCGCCGTCGCGACCGCGCCGACCTTCAAGGTGGCCACCTGGAACATCCGCTCCGGCATGGGGGTGCGCGGATTTCGAACGC
>JBFWUM010000028.1:4765-9913 GCA_050247255.1 Vicinamibacterales bacterium
GATCGCGACCTCACAGTTCGCCGCGGCAATGCCTGGTGGCGACGCGCCCTCGGACCATCGCGGGCTTATCGCTGAGCTCGTCGCGCCGAACCCCTGAGCCTCGCACGACGTTTGCACACAGTCGCCGCCGTGGTCCCGTCGAGCAGTTCCGTACTCATCTGTACGTTCAATCGCGCCGCCCTGCTCGACGCGACGCTCGACTCCCTCCGGCGCGTGCAGTCCGCGCACCCGTGGGAAGTCGTCATCATCGACAACAACTCGAACGACGGGACCCGCGCCGTCATTGAACGTCATCAGCGCGCGTTTCCGGTGCCGCTCCGCTACCTGTTCGAGGGACGCCAGGGGAAGTCATTCGCGCTGAACACGGGCCTGGAGCAGTCGCGCGGCGACGTCGTGCTCTTCACGGATGACGATGTCCAGGTTTCACCACATTGGATCGACGCCGCCATTGCGCCGCTCGCGGCGCAGGGCGACATCGACTACACCGGCGGCCCCGTGCGGCCGATGTGGGGCGCGCCGCCGCCCGGCTGGATCGACCAGACCCGCGGCGACCTGTGGGGCACGCTGGCCATTCTCGACTACGGAGCTGAGCCGTTTGTGTTCGAGGCGCGGCAGCGCATTCCACTCGGCGTCAACATGGCCGTGCGGCGCGCGCTGATCGATCGCATTGGCGGTTTCCACACCGGGCTCGGGCGGCGCGGCGGATCGCTGCTGGGACAGGAGCAGGCCGAATTCTTCGCGCGGTCCAGGGCGGCGGGCGCCCGCGGTCTCTACGTGCCGGCAATGGAACTGCACCATCACGTCCCGCGCGAGCGGCTGACGAAGCGCTATTTCCGCCGCTGGTGGTTCTGGAAGGGGCTGGCGCGCGCGCGTGTGGATGCCATGCACGGGCGCACGGAGCTCGGCCTCGATCTGTCGCGCGTCCCCCGCATTGCCCGGGTGCCGCGCTTCGTCTGGGGGTCATTGCCACGCGCGGCCGCCCGCTGGGCGGCGGCGACAGTGCGCGGCGACCAGCAGGCGGCCGCGCGCCACGAGATGGCGTGCTGCTACGCCGCCGGCTACGTCCGCGCCTGCTGGATGCGCGGCCCGCTCGAACCGCTTCGGGTCGTCCCCGGCGGCCCCGCGCCGCTGCCAGCCGGTCAGGAACCCGCTTCCGTTTCACGGTAGGCAAATACCTCCGGCCGGGCTGTCCCAACGGATACGGCTCAGCTTGAGTGGTAACTCCTTGCCGTTTTCAGAGCGTGCCACTCGCGCCGGGCTGGCATCGCGCTCGCAACTACGCCGGCGGTCGGATGCTCGACCGTATGTGGAGAGATGAACGACTGATGCGATTGTTCCTGAAGCTCCTCCCCCTCTTCGTCGTCGCCTTGGTCGCCACCGCGCCGCGTGCCGATGCCCTCGAACGCATCTGCGACGTGGCGCATGAAGACTGCCGCGCGCCGCTGCTGACGCTCATCGAAAACGAGACCGTCGGCATCGACGTGTCCTTCTGGTTCATGCAGGACTCGCGGTACTCGAGCCGCCTGATCCAGCGATGGAACGCCGGGGTCCCCGTCCGCGTGCTGATGGACACCCAGGCAAACTGCTGTTACGCGGGCAACGCCGAGATCCTCGACCAGCTCAAGGCGGCCGGTATTCCCATCCGGGAGAAAACCTCGAGCGAAGGCATCCTCCACTGGAAGCTCATGCTCTTCGCCGGGCAGAACACCGTCCAGTTCAGCGGCGCCAACTACAGCGACGAAGCGTTCGTGCCGATCACGCCCTACGCGAACTACGTCGACGAGGTGATCTACTTCACCGACAACCCGTCGTACGTCGCCAGCTTCAAGAGCCGCTACGACGATGCGTGGACCGATACCGTGAAGTTCACCAACTGGGCGAACATCACCGGCCCGCTGGTACGCAACTACGGGCCGCCGCTGGCCACGCTCGATCCCGAGATCAACTGGGTGCCCTGGCAGAACTTCGCCAACCGGTCGACCGGCCGCTATAACGCCGAGAAGCTCGACGTCTATCCGGACGCGGCGATCGACGCCGTCATGTACCGCATCACCGACCGGCGGCACACGGATTCGCTCATTGCCGCCATCGGCCGCGGCATTCCGGTGCGGCTGATCAGCGAGCCGCTGCAGTACCGCGATCCGACGCGGCTGTGGCATTCGTGGAACGTCGATCGGCTCTACATGGCCGGGGCGCAGGTGCGCCACCGCTCGCACGCCGGGCTCAATCATGAGAAGCTGACCATCCTGCACGGCCAGGACATGACGATCTTCGGGTCGTCGAACTGGACGTCGGCTTCAGCCACCGGCCAGCACGAGCACAACCTGTTCACCACCAGCCAGAGCTGGTACCTGTGGGCCGTCGACCACTTCAACCGCAAGTGGAACAACTCGGCGCCCGGCGGGATCGAGGAGACCGAGCCGTTCGTGCCGCTGCCGCCGGATGCGCCGGTCATCAAGAACCCGCTCAACGGCGCCCAGGACCAGCCGACGGCGGTGACGCTGCGCTGGAACGCCGGCCCGTGGGCTCACAAGTACGACCTCTACTTCGGCACCGATCCGTCGAACCTCGAGAAGATCGTCGACGACCAGGAGTTGGGCCCCAGCCAGACGACGTCCGACCACAAGAGCTGGGCGGTGAGCGACCTCGCCGAAGGCACCACCTACTACTGGCGGGTCGTCAGCCGGACGATGGCCAACATGGAAGCGGCCGGCCCGACCTGGAGCTTCCGTACGAGCGGCGCACCGCCGGCGGTCGGCGCCAACGACGTGGTGCTCTGGGCGTGGCGGGCGACGACGAAGCCCGGGTGGAGCGTGGTCAGTGACTCGTCGGGCGCCGGCGGCAAGCGGCTGTCGAACCCGAACCTGAACGCGCCCAGCGCCAGCCCCGCCGCCGAGCCGGCGGCGTACTTCGACCTCGGATTCGAGGCGGCGGCCGGCGTCCCCTATCGCCTGTGGATCCGCGGCAAGGCCACGAGCAACGCCTGGCCCAACGACTCGGTGTGGGTGCAGTTCTCCGACAGCGTCACCGCCGGCGGCGGCCCGCAGTGGCGCACCGGCTCGACCGACGCGGTGCGTGTGCAGATCGAGGAGTGCGCGAACTGCGGCCTTGCCGACTGGGGATGGAACGACACCGCCAGCTCCGGCGCCGGTGATCTCGGCCCGGTCGTCTACTTTGCCGAGACCGGTCCGAAGACCATCCGCGTGCAGGTGCGCGAAGACGGCCTGTCGATCGACCAGGTCATCCTGTCGCGCGATGTCTTCCTGAACACCGCGCCCGGACAGCCGAAGTCTGACGGGATGATCTACCCCGAGCAGGGCGGCTCGAGCCTGCCGCCTCCGCCCCCGCCGCCGCCGGGCGGCAACCTGCCCGAGGGCTGGAGCACGAGCGACATCGGGTCGGTCGGCGTGGCCGGCAGCGCGACCCAGAACTCCGGGCAGTTCACCCTGCAGGGGTCGGGCACCGACATCTGGGGCACCGCGGACGCGTTCCGCTACGCCTATACCCCGCTCGATGGCGACGGCTCGATCGTGGCGCTCGTCAGCTCGGTGAGCAATACCGACGCGTGGACCAAGGCCGGGGTCATGATCCGCGGGACGCTCTCGTCGGGGTCGGCGCACGCGGCCATGTTCGTCTCGGCAGGCAAGGGCCTCGCCTTCCAGCGGCGCGCGGCCGACGGCGGCGTCAGCACCCACACCGCGGGTCCGTCGAGCACGGCGCCCTACTGGGTGAAGATCGAGCGCAGCGGCTCAACCATCACCGCGTCGCGCTCGACCGACGGCACCACCTGGCACATCGTCGGGACCGACACGATCGCGCTGCCGGCAACCGCCTATGTCGGCCTCGCGCTCACCAGCCACAACAACTCGGCGCTGGCCACCGCGACCTTTGCCGCCGTGTCGATCACGACGGTCAGCGGCGGCGGCGATCCGCCGCCGCCACCGCCGCCCCCGCCGGGGCTCCCGACCGGATGGGCGTTCACCGACATCGGCAGCGTCGGCGCCGCCGGCAGCGGCTCCGAAAGCGGCGGCACCTTTACCGTGAAGGGCGCCGGCGCCGATACCTGGGGCTCGGCTGATGCGTTCGGCTTCGCCCACACGACGCTCACCGGCAACGGCGAGATGGTGGCGCGTGTCGCCACGGTGCAGAACATCAGCAGCTGGACGAAAGTCGGCGTGATGTTCCGCGACGGGCTGACGACCGGCGCCGCCCATGGCTTCGCCATCGTCACGCCGAGCACGGTGAAAGGCACCGCGTTCCAGCGGCGCGTGACGGCAGGCGGCGCGTCGACGCATACCGCAGGACCGGCGGTGGCGCCTCCCTACTGGGTGAAGCTGGCGCGCGCCGGCGACATCTTTACCGCGTCGGTGTCTCCGGACGGCGTCACCTGGACGGTCGTCGGCAGCGATACGATCGTCATGGGCAGCACCATCAACGTCGGTCTGGCCGTGTCGAGCCACGTGGCGGGCACGCTGGCCACGGCGACGTTCGACAGCGTCGCCATCACCCCGGTGCCCTGATGGAGGGGAGACCCATTCCACGCGTCGCGGTCCTCATCGCCACCTACAACCGGGCGGCGCTGCTGGGCGAGACGCTCGACCTGCTGGCGGCCTCGGCCGTGCCGCCGGGGCTCACCTGGGAAGTCGTCGTCGTCGACAACAACTCGACCGACCAGACGCGGTCGGTCGTGCTGTCGCGGCAGTCTGGCTACCCGGTGCGCCTGCGCTACGTGTTCGAGCGGCAGCAGGGGCGGTCGTCGGCGCTGAACACGGCCATGGCGGTGACCGCCGCGCCGCACCTGCTGTTCACGGATGACGACGTGCGCGTGGCGCCAGGGTGGCTGGCAGCCGGCGCGGCAGCGCTGGCCGGCGGGTGGGACTACGTCGGCGGTCCGGTGAATCCCATCTGGGAATCGCCGCCGCCGCGCTGGCTCGACCTGACGCGGAGCGACCTCTGGGGCACGATCGCCATCCTCGACTACGGGCGCGACGCGTTCGCGTTCGAGGATCGGCGGCGCGTGCCGCTCGGCGCGAACATGGGCGTCCGCCGCTCGCTGATCGAGCGCGTCGGCGGCTTTCGCGCCGATCTCGGGCGCAGCAGCGGGCGCCGCGTGATGGGCCAGGAGGTGCCGGAACTGCTGTCGCGGGC
>JBFWUM010000028.1:10013-12426 GCA_050247255.1 Vicinamibacterales bacterium
CGATGTGCCGGTGCACTTCGGGACGCTGGCCGATTGCCTGCGCCTGGTGTCGCGGCACCGCATCGACGTGGTCCACGCGAACAACGTCGACTGGCCGACCGGCATCTCCGCCGTGCGGGAGGCGGGGGCGCGGCTGATCGTCACGGCGCACAAGGTGCGTGAGGGGGGCTGGACCTACGGCTGGAACCGATCACACTGCGATGCCTTCGTCAGCGTGTCCCACTGGATCGGACGCGACCTGCAGCCGCACACCGACGTGGCCATCGAGACCGTCCACAACGGCATCGACACCTCGCGGTTTCACCCGGCGCGGGTCGCCGCGGGCGCGCCGATGTCGGCGGCGGGCCGCGCCCCGATCGTCGCCTGGGTCGGACGCGGGTCGGCGCCGCGCAAGCGGCTCGATCGTTTCGCGGCGGCCGCCCCCGCGCTCGCCGCGGCCGGGTTTCGCGTATGGGTGATCGACCAGCAGGGGCCGGCGCGGTTTGCCGAGATCTCGCCCGACGGGGCGCGGCAGCTGTCCGCTGCCGCGGAGCGATGGGAGGGGATTCCCCACGAGCGCATGCCCGACGTGTATCGCGACATCGCCGCGAGCGGCGGCGCGCTCATCTCCACCGCCTCCATGGAAGGGCTGCCGCTCACGTTGATCGAAGCGCAGGCGTGCGGCGTGCCGGTGGTGGCCGCCCGCGCCGAAGGGGTCGACGAGTGCGTGCTGCCGGCCCATGGCGGCACGCTCTTCAACTTCGAGCGCGACGACCTGGCGGCGATCGTCACGAGGACGCTGCGCGATCGCGAGGAAATGACGGAGCGTGGCCGCCTGGCGGCAGCGCTCGTCGCCAGCCGGTTCAGCCTGACGGGGATGGCGCAGCGGTACCTGGAGATCTACCGGCGGCCGGCCGCTGCGCACCGGACCGCCGTCTGGTCGCATGAGCGCTGGGCGCGCTACCGCGATCAGCGTCTGGGCGTCGCCTACCGCCAGTTCGACGCGGCCGAGACCCTGGCCGCATCTGGCGACAAGCCGCTCGCCGCCGCAGCGGCCCGCGCCGCCCTGGCGACCGCGCCGACGATGTTCGCCCGGCCGGGACGGCTGCGACGCTGGTTCGGGCTGGCGCTCACCGGCAGGCGGCATCGCCAGGCTCCCCTTCCCGACGATCTGCTCAAGAGGCTCACATGATTGCCGAGACGACACGCCTGGTGCCCGGTGGCGCCGCCCGACGCGACCCCGCTGCCACGCTCCGCATGCGCCTCTATCTCGGCAAGCGCGCCCTCGTTCGCGGATGGCTGCGCCTGCGGGCGCGGGCGATCGCGCGCAAGTATCGCGGCTACACGATGATTTCGCGGAAGCGATATCGCGAGAACCTCGGGCTGGCGGCGCTCGTCGCCGATCGGCCGGGCTGCGTCGTCGAGTGCGGGGTCTGGCGCGGCGGGATGATCGCGGGGCTCGCCGAGGTGCTCGGCGCCCGTCGGACCTACTACCTGTTCGACAGCTTCGAAGGGCTGCCGCCGGCGCAGCCGCTCGACGGCGTCAAGGCGAAGCAATACCAGGAGAACACGACCGGGCACGCCTACTACGACAACTGCCGCGCGGAGATGGCCTTCAGCGACAAGGCCATGCGGCTCGCCGGCGCCCGCAACGTGCACTTCATCAAGGGATGGTTCAACCAGACCCTGCCGATGCAGGCGCCCGAGGAGCCGATCGCGCTGCTGCGGCTCGACGGCGACTGGTACGACTCGACGATGGTCTGCCTGGAAGCGCTCTACGAGAAGGTCGTGCCCGGCGGCCTGATCATCCTCGACGACTATTTCTACTGGGAGGGGTGCGCGCGCGCCGTGCACGACTTCCTGTCGCGCCGCGGCATCCCCGACCGGATCCGGCAGACGCCCGCCGGCGTCTGTTACCTGATCCGGTCCGAGGAGCCGCGCTCCGACGCCTAGTTGACCTGATACACGATCAGCATCGGCTTGTGGTCTGACGGGCTGACGCCTGACGAGTTGCGCGTGTCGAAGATCTGCGCCGACTCGAGCGCGAGCATCGTCGCGCCGCTCGACGTGAAGACGTAGTCGATGCGGCTGTTCCGCGTGCAGCCGTCGCAGTTGCCGGAGTAGTTGATGGCCGTGCCGAGCGACTTGGCCACCTTCCACGCGTCCTGATAGCCGACCACGGCCTGGTTGTACTCGGTGCTGCCGGCCTGCATGTTGTAGTCGCCGGCGATGATCCGTGCCTCGGTCCAGGCGCTGGCGCAGCCCTGCAGGTTCTTCACCTCTGACAGCCGCGTCGTCGCGCTGCTGACGTCGAGGTGCGACGAGAACACGTTCAGCCGCCTGCCGCTGACCGTCACCGAGAGGTGCGGCGCAATGCGCGGGTAGCTCGCGTTGTAGGTGCAGCTCGACGTCGTGTCGAGCGGCAGCGTCGTCA